>NZ_PGLR01000060.1 GCF_002803095.1 Pseudomonas sp. ZH-FAD
TGGCCGGATGGCCGTGGAATCAGTGGCCGGATGCGCGTGGAATGGGTGGCCGGATCAGCGTGGAATCGGTGGTCAGATGCTCATGGAATGGGTGGCCAGATGACCGTGGAATCCGCAATCAGCAGGCGCGACAGATTGCCCAGTTGCTCCTGTAGATGCTCGGGTGGTTCAGAAGGGCTGAGAAAACCGGCCAGGCTGATAATTCGACGACCCAGACGCTTGGTATTTGAGGTTTCCTGCAGAAGAGATTCGAGGTTTTCCTTGATGAGGCGGTCCATGGTGCTTCCTCTAAATACAGACAGCACCAATCGTGAATCACGCTTGCGACACAATGGGTCGCTGGCGTGTTTGTTATGGACAATTATTCTCCGTTGAGACGAATACCCACATGCCCCTTACCCCTTCCTCAACCCAGCCACCTTCAAGAATATTTGAGCCCTCGAACATATGGAGAGTGGCCTTGCCATCGAAGCCATCAGCAGTTAGCAAGAAGTGGTCCGGTGTCTGTTCTTGCCCTCGGTATGACGAGGTTTCGTCACTCTGAGGGAATTCGACAGTGATAAACCCCGCCTCGATTTGTACCTTTCAGGGCTGGTCCAAGGTGGCATCTGTTGTTCTACAGGTTTCCATACGGGCGTTTTCGTAGAGCATTGGGATCTCGCCTGTAGTTGGATGCTGGAGCCGATAGCCAGCTCGGAATAACGCGGTCTACAAATACAACCATTTCTGCAGCTCATCCAGATTGATCACCACAATCTGCTGCGCCGTCGCTTTGGCATGCACCTTGGTTGGATCGATCTGATAGCGCTGCAATACGTACTGCACCAATGCGCCGCGTGTTTCGATCACCAGTCGGCCATCCTGCATACCGTAGTCGGTTTCGATGATGGCTTGCTGCTCAGGCTTCAGGCGGGAGTCGGGTTCAATGATGACCTGCACCTGGGTAGTCCAACCCGGGTCTTGCTCGCGGGTATTTTCGGTTTTGTCGTCCATCAACTCCGGCACACCACGAAAGCGGCTTAACACAAAGTCGCGGTAATCCCGGTTCTTCTCGCAATAGGCGCGCACATGCCAGCGCATGCCGGTGTAGATCAGCGTGTGCGGGGCGATCAGACGCGTTTCAGCGTCAGGCGTGGTGAACGAAACATACTCACATTCCAGGCGCAGCCCTTCGCGGCAGGCGCGCAGAAGAGGGCGCAGCAGATCCGGGCGAACCGTGCGATCCGGCACCTGCAGCACTTCGGTATGCGCATAGGCCAATGCCAGCCCTTCGATGTGAGGGGCGCGGTCATGATTTTGGTTGAGCAGGTGTAGGTAGGCGCTGGCACTGTCACCAATAAACAGTGGCTTGAAGTGGCAGCTCGGTACATACCCCTTCAAATGCTTGTCATATTCCAGGTTCTGCGGCGCGTACTCGGAAATGTACGAGTTGATGTCCTTCGACGCCTGTTGCCGGCTGATGCCGAAGCTCTGCATCAGATGACCTGTAGTCAGACGCCCCTCCCACCAGGCCACCGTCTCGATCAAACGGTAGCGCAGTGCCAGATCCCAGCGAACCGACGTGATTTCCTGCTTACGCTTCATAGCCTCTCCATCTGCTCGAAAACTTTACCTGTACAGGTAAACACTCTAGATGTGTCGCTTAAGGCTACATATCTTGATGCTGTCGTTCAAGCCGCTGCAACAGGGCGGGCTGGTAAAGGGAGAGCAAAGCGTGTTTGGACTTGGGGTGTCGTGGCTCGTTATGGGTATTTGCATGCTGCTTGTGCAAGGAGCTGGAATTGCCCTGTATTGGCAGGTCCTTAAGCGACGTGAAGCGTTCGCTAGCTTGCAAAACGTACAGGCCCAGTTGAAGCAGTCGCTGATGCGGGTTTATCAGCAAGAGGATGAAATACGCGAGCTGACTGCCGGCCTGCGGGCGGAAAAAGCACATGTCGAGCAACTACAGCGAAAGCTTGAGTTTGCCCAAGAGCAGGCGAGGCAGAGACATCACGACTGTTAATTACCCGCAGACAAATCAACAAGGTTTGGGTACAGCTTCGCCGGCCGCCGCGCCGAGCTTACGCACAAGCTGCTGGATGAAAACGACGACTACTATCTGGGCGACGATGATCCGGAGGCGCTTAACGCCGAGCTGGAAGACCGCGACTACTACCGCGAGGTCAACGTGTTCTGGGTGCCGGAAGTGGCGCGCTGGGAGTCGATCCGCGCCGCCGCCAAACAGGTGTGCGCAACCAGCACTCGGACCTGCGCGCCGACTTTGTGCTGGCCAACCCGCCGTTCAATATCAGCGACTGGTGGCACGGCAGCCTGGAAGGCGACCCGCGCTGGGTGTATGGCACACCGCCGCAAGGCAACGCCAACTAGTTGAGCCCTTGCTGGAGTCGATTCTGTCCAACCACGAACAAGCCCAAACCCTCACCCAACTCCGCGACACCCTCTTACCCCGTCTAATCTCCGGCCAGCTGCGTCTGCCGGAAGCAATGGCGGAGATTACGAAAAGCACTGCCCAGGAGCTTCAGTATGCAAATTGAAGGATTGATTAGCGAAGCCGCCCTGCAGCGCGTTTTGGCGGAAGCCGATGGCCCGCAGGTGCGCTACTGGGTGTTGGCTGTGCTCGCTGCCATTCGTGAGCGATTCCCGCGCTGCGACTTTTATGTGCTCAACCACAGCAATCAAAGTGAGGATGAGCCGCGTATCTATATCGGCATCGGTGTGCGCCGGCCAGATACCGCTTCTGGCAGAAATGCGCTGATCCTGGTGGCCAAGAACAACACGGCGTACCTCGGTTTTCAGCGTAAAGGTCAGTTTGACGAGAAGTATCGGGGGCATGTGTTCACCGAGCGCCTGTCGGCCGAGCAACACACGGATCTGGCTGAGGTAAAGCGCTGGCTGGAGCAATTGGATCAAGCGCTTGATACCGATGATCGCCGGGCTTTACAGGGAGAGGCGCGCACAGTGGACGATTATTTGAGCTCAGACTCCGCTATGCCGTTGGCAGCCGCCGTCGCAGATGCGCCAAGCGCTAGCACCGTGCAGCCCAGCCTTAACCAGATCCTTTTTGGCCCGCCGGGAACCGGTAAAACCTACGCCACTATTGATCATGCTCTGGCCATTCTCGACCCTGGAACCGTTCCATCGAAACCGCCCAGGTCATCGAAGAGCTGATCGAGATGGCCAAGAAGTTCGCCGCTGCCAGCAAGCGCGGTGACCAGTTGGGGCTGAATGACGATGAATTGGCTTTCTACGATGCCTTGGCTAATAACGAAGCTTCGGTACGTGAGCTGGGTGACGAGATTCTCGCCAAGATTGCCCATGAACTCACCGACAGCCTGCGCCAGAACGTAACGGTCGATTGGAGTAATCGAGACAGTGTGCGTGCCAAACTGAGGCTTTTGGTTAAGCGCATCCTGCGCAAATACAAATACCCGCCGGATCAGCAGGAGGAGGCGGCGCAGCTGGTACTGGCGCAGGCGGAGACGCTGTGTGAGGCGTGGATGTAGTTGTGCCTCAGCGTGTTGAGGTCGATTTGACCAAGCGTAAGCTGACGTGGAAGCGGTGGAAGTATGTTGGCGGTCTCGGTCTAAGTCATGCCAAGCCATGCTCCGCATCGAATGACCAGCCACTCACCTGCGGCGAGTGAAAAGCTGCTTTTTGACAACAAAGCCTGTCGCTGCGCGAAGGCAGTCGACCATTTTGCTCCTTTGCTCGGTTTCGCTTCACATTCGTTACGCTGACCTCACAAACGATCAAAACGCCCAACTGCCCCATACTTGAAGATTTCAAGTATGGGGGGAGGGGGCGTACTTGAAGAATCGCCTGGACGGCTGCTTCAAGTACGCCCCCTCCCGTGTATTTGTTGTCAAAGTCAAAGCTTAGCCAGCCCGGCAGGCCGGGCTGAAAAGACGGCCTTGCGGGTGGTGCGGCGTTTAGCTGCTCATGCCGTTTGCGATCAAATTCAAAAAGTAGCCAGCGCTAGTGGCGCCGCAGTGACGAGCTCGGCGTCAAAAAAGTGCTGATGGCCATGCAGAAGAAGCTTCATTCAAAATGCTCGCCATGCGGTGGTGATTTGGTTATGAAAAAAGTCACCGAAGTCAGTGTTTTCAAGGGTTGCAGCGATAATATAACCAAAAAAAGGAGTGCCAGTTTTGGCACGTTTTGCGCCACTAGAGGCCAGTACGGTGTCAGTCCCGGCTTCCTCCAGTGCCACTAGTGGCACTCAAACTGCCTCTAGTGGCACGATCCGGGTGTCACAAAACGTGTGTGCGACACGCATGGTGTATCGCAGCAACTGAGTGCGACATGGTTGGAGTGTCGCAATGCGCGCGTGCGACAGACCGAGAGTGTCGCATTGATGTTCTGCGATACACCCTGAATATCGCAGGCCAGACCGTGCGACACGAAGGTTGTGTCGCAAATCTGCAACCACATTGCCGGTACCGCTTGAGGCACGGTATGGGTGTCGCAATGAGCATGTGCGACATGCTGGGTGTGTCGTAGTCAGTTCATGCGACAGGGGGCGCGTATCGCAGCGTGAGCGTGCGACAGCCCAAGTGTGTCGCATTGCGGTGTCGCTAATACACGATTGGGTCTCAGTACATGAGGTGATATGCCACCGGTCAAAAAAACCAAGGTGGTAGCCGTATGTGATGACCCAGTGCCGGCGGCATTCTGGTCGCATCAGCGTTCTGCGACAGGCTGGTAGTATCGCTGATGTCTGAAAGCTTTCTAAAAATGCAAAAAGGCCGCACTGACGGCGGCCTTTATTGATCCTTCATCGCATCATCTCCAGCTGATGATGGTGCCCTTCTGCTATGAATGAAGGGGCTAGTGCAGCGTTTTCTTGGCTTTCCGGCCTCGCTTGCTACGTCCTTTCTGGCTGCTCATCAAATTCTTGAAATGCTGCCAGTTTATGGCGCCTAGGGGCAGGTTGTAGCTCAGGGATCGCTCCAAGGTATCCAGCAAAAACACGGACTGCGGCTTATCGAGGTAGTGCTCGCGGGTGACTTCGAGCATATCGCTGTTATGACCCAGCAGGTTTGCAATAACGGTTGCTGGCACGCCGGACTTCTGAAGCTGTACCGCGAAAGTGCGACGAAAGCTTTTAAAAGTGAAGCCGCCACTGAGTGCAACTGGGCAATGCTGTCCGATGAAGCCGGCTCCTGTGACTGGGCCGCAGAAGAAGCGGCTCGCAGCACGTGAATATAGGTGCTTTTCGTCAAAGCGAAGCTCTGAAAACAGCAAAGCATCAGGTCCTTCGGACTGACGGCGTTCCTCGACGAAGTCCAGAAAGCCCATTTCGATCAGCTTCGAGCAAATTGGGATCTCGCGCTCCGACTGCGCATTCTTTAGCGACTTGTTGAAGCCATGGGCGTTGATACTGATTAGGGGCACGCCATGGGCGTCATGGAACACATCGTTAACACGTAGCTGGCAGATTTCGTTGAGTCTGCCACCGGTGAAGAGCCCAAGCGGCATCAGCCAAAAGCAGTAGCTATGTGCGTCTTGGCGAACTTGCGCTGCCGGTGTGCCTGGCGCGTAGTTCTGATAGGGCCAGCTATTGAAGAGGCTGACCAGATTGGAATCCAAAAAGAACTTGGTGACCTTTGCTTTGGTGGTCTGGCAGCCCTCGGCTTTGAGCTCTTCATCGGCGATCAGCTTTCCCTTCAGTGCCTCGTTAATCATGCGATTGAACAGCTGATAGTAGGCCTGCAGGTTTTCTCCCTGGCTTCCTGAGGTGCTGCCTTTTCTGAGTAGCAGCGGGAGCTTATCCCGGATCGCATCAATGTCAGCACTGCCCAACTCCGACACTCGGCGCTGTGGGTTGTCCTCGGTGAGTACTGACTTCAGCTTGGCCATCCGGGCTTGGATCATGTAGGCAGTCTTGGGGGCGTAGTCGTTTTCGCGAAGGAAACGAGCCAGAACTGTATCCAAAAATTCGCTGAGGAGCGGGGAGTGATGAAAGCGATAAATCGCGTCGGCAATACTGGAGAGGTGCGGTAGTGCCAGCTCCAGGCTTTTTTCATGCCCGGGGGCGGCCACCAGGGTTAGGCCGTGGAGGATTGGAGCGGATAGGTGCGGAGTGTTTACAGCATTCATAGGTGCCTCACTAGTTAATTGAGGCACCACAATATCACTGGCTATGTAACCAGTAAATATGAAAATTGCAAAATAATATAATTATCTTCCTCCATTGACAAGTTGTCAATAGATTTTTTTTTCAGTGCGGGGAGGGCGATCTCCCCGCGCCGCCTCAGCTATCGGGTGATGCGGGATTGCCAGTGCCGTTTTTCAGCCCAACCGGTGGCCTTGGCCTTGTCGACTCCAGCTGGGCGGCCGATGCGAAAGACGCCTTGCTTGGCTTGCAGCGCCTTGTAGTGGCTGTAGTGGATGTGCGTAGTCGAGGCCTCAAAGTCGATCTTGTCGAGCTCCTCTTTCAGCACATAGCTCGGGTAGCAATCGCCATAGCCGCCAGTGGTGCTGCGGTCGGCGTGGCCGACCAAGGCTTTGCCGATCAGCATGTCCAGCTTTTGTCGACGGAACTGCTGAATGAACGTATGCCGCAGGCCATGAAAGGTGAGTTCGTCATCGCCCAGTCCGCATTGTCCCAAATAGCCTTTGTCATCTTTGTCTGAGCCCCGGTACCAGCGACTGGCTGTGTGCCCGGGCGAAAGGTCGCCATACACGCGAAGATTTTCAAAAAGCGGCGCTGACAGATCACTGCCATTTGCCTCCAGGCGCTGCTGATGAAACGCCAAGAAGCCGGCTTCAAGAATGACCTTATGTAGCGGCACGAGGCGCTCCGAGTCGACAGTTTTCAGCTGCCGCGCCCCGGAGCTGCTGATGCTGATTACCCATACGCCAAGCTCTTCACGAATATCGCCGAGCCGAAGCTGGCAAAGCTCGCTCAGGCGAGCGCCAGTGTAGAGGCCGAGCAGGGGTAGCCAGAAGCGGTAGTCATCCAGGCGCCAGCGCTGCGGCGACTTGAGCGTATAGACCGGGCCATTGAGCAGTTGCTCAATCTGTCTGGGGGTATAGGTGCGCTTCCGTGGCGCGGCTGCGCCTTTGGTGCTGAATGAAAGTCCGGCAGCCAGATTCTCTTTCAAATACCCCTGGTCGTGCGCATAGCTGATGAGCGCGCGTGCCAGCTCGAAAAACTTCTTCGCTGTCCTGGCATTCAAAGGCTCGTACTTGCCGCTCTGAATAATCTGACTTAGGGGCTGATAGCGAGTGGCGCGCAAGCGATGACGATTTTTGGGGTAGCTGCGCAACTGATCGCGCAAAGCATTGAAGTCCGCGCGGGTCAGCGTGCTGAGTGGGCGATGACCGCCGATTAGCTCTGCAAGTCCTTCCAGGCGAGCATGCATGGTGATGCGGGTGCGCGGATTCTTCCATGCCCCTTCGCGTACCTGGCGCTCTTCGAACTCCCGGATGAGAGCGCCGAAGTGCCGGCAGTTCTCATGAGTGAGTGGTGGCTGGATCAGCAGGTCGTTGGAGGCGGGTGCCTCAAACAAGGCTTGTAGCTTTGCGTTTTGGGCGGGTGACAAAACACTGCCGAGAGCATTCAGCAGTGCAAGCGTGCCGGCGTCCTGGGGTGCTGTGACGGCGTCGTTTGCCGCGCTCATGTCGGGGAGGGTGTACATGGGCTCTGCAGGTGGGATGGGGCCAAGTATGCGCCGGATCAGGTCCTGAATTTCTTGCAGGGCGCGTTCGTAGGCATCCGCTGAAGGGGCTTCGATGAAGCTTTTAACCAGAATCTTGTCGATCTGGCCGAGGCTGAAATGCAGCAGGATCGACGCGAGGATCGGTGAACTAGTCAGCAGTTCGACCCGCAGTTTGTCGGGGTGGCAAGGCACGCCATTGAGCCGCGCGCCGGTCAGCGGAATAAGGAGCGTATAGAGCCCGCTTTCTTCCTGAAGAATTTGAAAGTTTTGGCAGAGGGTTAGGCGGTCGAGCTGTCCCGAGATCCGGCTGAAGTGAAACATTACGCTGTGCGCGGAGCGTGGAAGGCCCGGCGGAATATGCAGCAGATGGCGACCCTGGTCGGGGCGGGCAAAACACAGGTACTCGTAGAACGACAGCATCGTGATAAGTGGATGCCCGGTTTTGAAGATGTTCTTAGCCATCGGGGTGGTTTCCAGCACTGTGATTGCGCTGTAGATGTAAGCGGCAGCCGCGTTGGCGGTGACTGGGTCGTTAGTGCCGAGCGGCCAGTCAAAGCGGGTGAAACCGAATTTGAGGGCTTGGCGCAGGGCTTCGCTCGGATACAAGGCGAAGTGGATTTCCCCGCCTGGTTCATTGCAATAGAGCACGATGTGCTCTTGGCACTCTTTCAGCAGGCGCTCATGCCCGGCGCTCAGATCAGAGTTAGCCAGTACGGCAGGTGCAGGGCGGAGCGCCCAGATTTTCAGGTGGCTCTCCGTAAAACGGCTGATTTCGGCGTGAACAATGGCCAGGTTTGACAGAAAGCCCTCAGGATCCAGCTCAATCGTGTCGGCGCTGCTGCGCCTCATCAGATCTTCGAAACGCGGGTTGAGATATTGGGCGAGATCGCGTGCGAGCGCTTCATCATGGCCGAGTGACCAGCGGATTTGTGCTGGTAGCTGCGGGTGATTGCCGATATAGCCCGGGAAGGTGAAGTAGTACTGGAAGCCAGTTTTGGCTTGATAGACCAGGTGCTGAACACCGGTTTTGCTTTGACGCTTGGACATGATGGCATACCTATTTGGATTCACAGTTGGACTGTGTGAAATCCAGTGCCATCAAATCGTGCCTGAAACCCGCGTTTTAGACGGGTTCCAGGCTTTATTTGGTGGGCCGGGGTAATCTGAATTGATTCGCTATCTATCTGAAAAATAAACAAAAACTACGGTTAAGGAATCGATTGGAATACCATTTGGAATACCGCCTGCCTGGATTTGAGCTCCGGGTGTAGGGACCGCTTCGGCTTGGCCCTATGGTTTTCGGATATGGTTACTCGGTGCGCTCTTTCTCTCGGTAGGCTGCTCCTTTCGTTTCTGGCTAAGGGCAGCGCTCCGTAAACACCGAGCCTCTGAAGGCGACGTAGGCTATGGCGTCTTGCAGCTCCTTCATTCTAGGCTCGACACGTTTGGCGATATCCTCCTCGCTGGCGGCTGGTGGTTTTTCGTCTGGCTTCATCAGTTCCCACTGGGCAAGAAGCTTTAGAAAGCGCTCGGCGTGTTTAAGCGCCTCGTCTCGCTGGGCTGCCAGAGAGGCTTCTACCTGGGAAGCAATTTTCTGCTCCTGTGCGATGGCTTCCTTGAGCAGTTTTTTGTAATCCCTCTCGGCCTCGGCGGCCAGTCCTTCTCTTTCTATGAGCGCTGTGATTACAGCTGTCTCGTCAGCGTCATTTCGCTTTGCGATTGAGCCCAGCTTGGAAAGGGTTTGTTTGCTGAGGGTGAATGTTCGAGGTTTTCGGCCATTGCTGTCAGAGCGGTAACGGCGCTGCCGAATGGCTCCCTGAAGCTTGATGATCAAGTCCAGTCTGGTCTCTTGGATCTGTCTGATGCTGCTGGCGGTGTTTTCATACGATGAAAACTGGGTAAGCGCATCGCTACTCAGGGAGGTCATCTCTTTCGCGCTTAGCCGTTCCCTAAGGTACGCGGCGGCCCATTTCCATTCGTCATCCTGCCTTCGTAGCCACTTCAGCGGTTTCTCGTTTTCTGACATCTCATCCTCCAGGCGGGCCGTTTGGGCTCTGTGCCAAAGCCAAGCGTTCGGGAGAGCTTTATATCGTTACTGTCCCGTTACGCAACCGTTATCAGCTTTGTCACTAATCTGTTAGTGATGTGTTATTAAAACGTCACGTGTCGTTATGTGATTCGTTACTGTAACTGCGGTATCGTAGATATAGGGTATATTTACGAGTTAAAAATTGGAGGCTCTATGCTTACTAGGCTTCTTGATACGAAGCTAATGCCAGGTGATCCAGATGCTAAATTTTTGCTCATTGCATTCTGGAACCACTATGGCGCCGTGACGCCTAAGCCTCGTTCGCGGAAGCAATTGGCTGAAGACCTGCGGCTTCCGGTGCAAGCTGTTTCAAAAGCGGTTGCCCAACTGGTTGATGTGGGGGTGCTGCGAGTCGTTACTCAGCCCGAAGGGAAGGGGCGGCCAAGGTGTACCTACGAGATGAGCAAGGCTATCCAGTCGGCTCTGCGGAATGTCGAGGAAAGGACGCTGAACCACCCAGGTCTGGTCAAGCATGTCTTGGGTGGCGAGCGCATCAGGGCCATCTGGCCTGGCTGGAAGGACGATGCGCCGGCTGCGAAGGAGCTCAACACACGCTCGCGAGACGAGAAGCGAGTCGCTCCAGTGCGGGCGGGTAAGCTCAGCTTGGCGAATCGTTTGCTTCTCGTGACCCTGCTAAGTCACGCAGATCCGTTCGGGGTTGTCAGGGGGCTGAGTAGCAAGAAGCTGTGCCTGCTGACGGGGATGAATGACGCTGCGCTCAAGCAGCGCTTGCGAAGGCTGACGGAGCTGGGGTTTATCCGAAGGCACATACCAGGGATCGCGAGTCCGGTTTTCGCCGAGAAGCTCAAGAGCGTTTATTGGTTGAACCTGAACCATCTTCAGCTTTCACCTGCTGACGATGTGGTTTCCGTATTGCTACACCAGAAAGTTGCTGAGCCAGATATCGACTACAAGTTTATGGCAGGCGTCAGGTTTGATCGCAACTCTTCCCTAAAAGGTGGGGAGTACTTGACGCCTCGCAGCGTGGTTCGTCTTCTCAGGCGAGTGCCCGATCATGCGTTTGATCAGCTTGAGCTTTTCATTTGTGATTGTGTGTCGGGCTTTCTGGCGCGCCATTGGGTGGGGGATTCTGCTGCATGGCGAAAGGTGCGCGGTGTGGATTTGAAAGTGAAGAAGCAAGTGGCCAAATTTTTTCGCCGGCCGAAGCTTGGTCCAAGGGATAATGCGTGCCTGGGCCGCCTGGAGGTTATTAGCTTTATCCAGCACCAAGTCTTTGAGCTGGCCGAAGAGGTTGTCCAGCGTTTTTCGCAGCTATCCGTCGTTGATTTTTCCAGGGCTAGTTACACCTTGGTGCCAGCGCATGTGTCGATTGGGCATCGTTGCATCGCTCTCTTGACTGAAAAAGCTTCGGGCCAAGCACTGGCCAAGCATTGGATGGTCACCAAGGGGCTCGATGAGCCGATAGTGGTAAGCGTTGCAAGAGAGACGGATATTCCTCTGGAACTGCGTGAGCAGTCGGGATTGCTCACGCCAACACGAGCTGCTGGGTAATAGGCAGTTTTTTTATACAGCCTTCGCACATCCTCTGAGCCACAGAGGAGCCTGCTCATGCGAATCATCCGTCTGAAAGAAGTCATCGACTCGACCGGCCTGGCCAGGTCGACCATCTACAAGTACATCGGGGAGGGCACCTTTCCGAAACCGGTATCGCTGGGCGACCGCTGCGTCGGCTGGGTTGATAGCGAGGTGCACGATTGGATCCTCGCCCGGATCGAGGAGCGTGACCAAGCTGAGGGCGCTTCCACACGTCCCATCGGCCACCTGAGCATGGCCAGCTAGAACCAGCAGCGCCATGACCGGCTACGGCTGGTCATGGCGATTATGCCGCTTTTCAGTCCCTGGCTGTTCGGCTCGGCATGGTAAGTCGTGGCGGTGTCGCTCCCACCGCCCCGACAGCCTCAGTTCCGATCTGGCTCAGGCCTCTTCGGCTTGATTTATTTCCGAAATCCGAACTCGGCAAAAATTGCCGCTATGCCGGGACGATTGAGGTGGCTTTGCCCGAGCTGCTCGGAGAAGGAAATTGCGGTGCGGGTATTATGCTTTTACTAGCTATTGCTACCCGAAGGGTTCACGCCTAACCGAGTAGTAACCTTCACTGACCTACACAGAGAGACGGACACAGATCCACCGCCTGAAAGGCCATTTCTACAGCGTATCCAGAGAGACCAACCAACTGATCAGGCGAGGACAGGTAACGGTTAAAAAGTACACAGCAGGCACTGGTTATGAAACTCAACCAACGAGAGGACATAACCATGTTCAACGATACCGACACCACCCAACGCTACCCACTCCGTCACCCAGCCAATACCAACCTCCATCTGCACTACGGGGATACCTTCGAAGGCTTTCTCATACAGAGCGAAGTAGGCCCCTTTATTCGGGAGTGCCTGTCTGATCTCAAGCGCACCATCGACCTGGCTTTGGTTGAGTATCCGAGGGTCTTGGCCTTCAGAGTGGATCTGCGTTTGCCTCAGGGCGTCCTGCTACCCGACTACGCCTATACGAACCAGGTCATCAGCCGGTTCTTCGAATCGTTTACGAAGAAGATCCAGTACCACCAGGGGCGGGTGGCTGAGCGTAGCTACTCGCGTGGCTGCAAAGTACGGTACGTCTGGTCGAGAGAGATCGGTCAGGCCGGCCGGCAGCATTACCATCTGCTGATCCTGTTGAACCGCGATGCCTACTACACCATTGGGCGTCTGGGGTCAGACCGGGTGAACATGATCAGCCGTATAGAGGAGTCCTGGGCAGGTGCGCTGGGGCTACCAGTCGACCTGATGACGGGGCTGGTGCACATCCCGAAGAATGCTGAGTACCTGATCGATCGAGTAAAGCGTCAAGGCAAGGGCGATGAGCTGGATGATCTGTTCTACCGAGCCAGCTACCTGTGTAAGAAAGCGACCAAGTCCTACGGGGATCGTCAGCGGGGATTCGGCACCAGCCGGGGGTAGTGGCTACCTACTGCGCAATAGCGTCATGCCCATGGAATCCTGGCCGGCCGATGGTTTAGGCTCCGGCCAGGAATAGAATGCTGATGAGAGCGCTGCGGGATGACGGAAAATGGAGAGCGCTGCCGACGGCATTACCAGTCGGTATACGAACGGAATCAGTCAGACATCAGCAAGGGCCGTGCTCTTGATGAAAGTCTGCATCATTTCCTCGACCAGCGTCCGGCAGGTAAGAACCTGTCAGCGCTTGATCGTGCGCAAGGCCTGGCAGCTGCATCGTTTTGGCTTGATGTGAATGCGGTAGCTGGGTCCGAGCTCGCCAGTCTGGCTCTCAGCCGGGTGCTGCATTTTGATCATGCAGTCAGTGTCGAGCGGCTGTTGCACCTCGCTAGGCATAACCCAGAAACACTCCGATGGGCGATTCGCTACTCGAAGCTACTTGAGCGAACAGACTCACCGCTCTGGCTTGCGCTGCGTGCGGCGCTCGCTGGGGATGAATGGAAGGTTTTCTTCGGTGTCTGTGATCGCCTACTGGATCAACTCAGGCCTTTTGATGAGCTGATAGCCCTGGCTGAAAAACAGCTTGAGCATTTAACGCTGCTGGAGCTGTTTTCCTACCTAAGTGTGCTGGCCTACCAGGCATTTGCCGAAGACGGTTCCGATGATCCATCCGGTCAGCAGTGGAAGGTCTACAACCGCATTATTTTGAACAAGCTTCGCGCTTGCTCGGAAGAGGATTTCCGCCTTAGCGAGTCACGGCTTGGGCAATCGCTGAAACGGCACCTGTCACCGATTATCTTTCCCGGATCCAACAATTCTGACGTGGTGAGATGTCGTCAAAATCTCGAATCTCTGGCCATTCTGATTGGGGTCACTCAAGAGCGGATCGACTACGAAGGCTCCATCGACTGGTTCTGCTTTGATCCTGAATGCCGTTACCAGCTAAAACCCGGTGAGCCGGTTATCTACAACCAGTCGGAGGTGGGAACAGAGCGGTGGCGGCGTACCGGGCGTAAGAGTGATTTGCTTTGGCACTACTGGATGAATCGCGCCGTGCATGCCTTCGCTCTCTCCGGCATGGCTGAACAAATCATCGGTTCACCTGAGAATCATGAGCTGAACCAGTTGGCCTTTATCAAGGCGGTTCGCAGCAAGCTGCAGCTGCAGCAAATCTACGGCTTGGGTGACCGGCTCTCGCTCAGTGATGGCTCCCAGGTTCAGCTTCACCACTTGCTGCTGGCGAGCGAGCTGAGCTCGGTTTTCTTTCAGAAAGAGTTTATCCAGCCATTCCAGCGTCACTTGCGCGAATCGGGTGTGCTTGCTCAGGCACTGGGGCGCTTAGCCATGAATGGCATGCTTACCGGTGAAAACCGGTTCCCGATGACCTGGTCCGAAGAGCAAGAAAAGATCCGCAAGATCACAGGCTGGACTGTTTGCGACGAACACCCGAAAGGCAGCGCAGATTCAGCCAAGGCCATCCTTACGTTTTGGACCAGCGACTTCAAAGCACTATCTCAGCAATTGAAACTGCAGCCGGGGATGCCAGCGCCGAGGCTGTATGAGCAGCCCTTCTACAAAATCGGACGCTATAGCTTTCAGTTCCCTTGGGTTGGCGCGCAGCAGAACAACCTGACGGCGGCCATCAATAACCTTCGGCGGGTAAACGCCCGTCGGGCCGACATGCAGGCTGAAACCCAGCGCGTAGAACTCGCACTGGCCGAGAGTCTCAGGCAGCGTGGTTTTACTGTTGAGGTGGGTTATCGGCCACTGGCGACTGAAGAGGACGATGCCGGCGAAGTGGATCTGATTTGCCACCAGGATGGCGTAGTGCTGCTCTTGGAGGTCAAGTCGGGTTATGTCCGCTCGACCAGGCATGAGATCTGGTTGCATCGCACTAACACGTTGCGCAAGGCTGCCTGGCAGTTACGTCGCAAACAGACTGCTGTTCGAAGTGCGCTAGTTGCTGATCAAGAGTTGCGCGCCAGGTTGGGCTATCACGGCCACAAGCCTGGGGCGGACATGCGTGCGTGGATCGTCGATACCTCCATTGAGCTCGATGGGCAGTCAGTCGATGGATTCAGGGTTGTATCGCGTGAGGCGCTTGAAGTTGTCCTACGTGATGAGAAGCAGCTCCTCAGGCCCATAGATCAGCTTGACGAGGAGAGTCGGAGCTCGTTGTTTCCTGACGGGTTTACTGCTGGTCGATTTGTCACCGTGGTCGAGTCGGATGAGCTGTGGCGCGGCATCTGTTAGGGCTCTGCGGTTAATAGCTTGGCATACCAGGGGGGCGGCAGGACACCCAAAAGTTCGTCTCCAAAAAGCCCAGATACTGCGTCAGGCCGGGGGGCTAGGATGCGACTTCCTAACCACCCAGCAGGAGACAACCATGTCCAAGCAACCCAGTAACAGCGGCCAGCAGCACAACCACCGTTCGGATGCACTGAACAATAATCGCGGCACGTCGGGGACCAACCCGACCAATGCCCACGTTCATGGCAATCGCGGTAAACAACTCAACCCCAACCAGCGCTAGGATCGCGCTCCCCCGGTCGTCACTGGCCGGGGGTATCAAGGATTTCAGATGAGTAGAGATACTTGCTTTGCCACCCAGGGCGAGCTGGTCAAGCTGGCCTACGATGCATTCGGCGTGCTTCCCCGCAAGGAGGCCAGCCATGACGACATCGATGATACGCAGAAGAAGGCCATTCAAAAGCAGTTGGTGAGACTGGCTAAAGAAGAAGGTGGGCTGCTATCGAATTTCGAGCAGGTGATTCAAACGCTCAGCAGCATCCTGACGGCGTATTTGCCCAGCATCCAGGTCATGAGCGCCATAGGCGATCCGCTCGATGATCTGCTGGAGGCATACAGCCGACTGGTTCGTGAAGAGGGTACCTACCTCAGCAAGGCGGAAACCCTTCGGTACTTCATCTCGATCAGGGCAATCCCTTTGCTGGTCGTGTCGCTGAATCAGAGCCTGCTCAAACACAGAATTGCAGACCTGACGCTCGAAGTGCCGGAAGACGAATTCTGGTACCTGCCGACGGTGGCTGAAGATGGCCGGCTGGTAATGCCGCTGGAAAAGGTCATGCGCTGGGTCTATGCGCGTTGTGATCTCTCGCAGACGCAGTTCCACTACCCAGGCAAGAACCCGCGAAGCGACAACAACACGCTTCAGCAGAACCTCTACAACGCTATCAAGTGGACGCGGGGTGCAAGACTGCCGGCGCTTCCTGCCCTGTTTAGAAATTTCGAAGAATCCTTCGCCGCGCTGGCGCAAATCGGGCGAGAGATACCCAAAGAGCTTCAGGCCAGCATCTTCGTGGCATTAATGATCGCTAGGGTGTCGAGCTACCTCGCGAGGGAAATTAATGAAGCCTACGATCATCAGTACCTCGCCGATGTCTGCGAGCAATTTCGCGAGTACGCCCTGTGGATCGCCGATGACGTCGACGAATTCAAGGCCGAACTGGTGCCGGTTATGCAGCGACAAGATTCCCCAGAGTCAGCGCTGTATACGTGGCTAAATGCTTGCAGCCATTACTGGGATTTTTTCGACGGCAAATTGGCTGCCGTCGCCGACACCGTGCAGCTGCTCATGGATGCTCGTCCGGGAGCGCCATTGCGAGACGATGTGCTCGCTGCGCTCAAGAGTAAGTATGGCCTTTTTGCCGTGTGCTCTCTTTTGGATCGTATTCAACGGCAGTCAGCTTTTCTTCCGCCCAGATGGTTTGGTGAGCTGCTGCATTACGGGTTTGATCTCAAGAACAATTCCGCCACTCGACTGGAGCAAATTGACGAGTATGCCGCTCAGGTGACGACCTATGGGCTGGATGAGCAACTGTGCTGGCTGGTGCCTTGGTTGCGCGGGGTCTACCACTACCGTAAAGAAGAGTTCGAAGCTGCGATGTCGCACTTCCAGGCGGCCTTTGAACATGCCAAGTACCGGGCAGGCAAAAACCAATACAAGCTGGTGAACCAGTACGTCGAGGTCGCGGCAAAAAATGATGACCGCCGTGGCTTCAATAAGGGCATTGAGTGGGCGCAGTACCTGGGCATTAAGGTGCGCTGGCTGCGTGATGATGAGCCGACCGAAGAGAAGCTGGACTACGTCTACTACATGCTAAAGAACGCCCGGTACGACCACCAAATGTAGCGAGGGTAGAGCGCTGACCATCCCCTTCTTCGCCGTCGCTCCAGGCACTGGCTGAGGGGGCGGTAAGCCGCATTTCAGGGCTCCTGCTGCTCTGGTGGCCGTAGCGGAAATGGTATCGAACGGCCGGCTTGGATCTTTTTCACATGCCAATGCTCGTTCCTTTATCATCCATGCACTTTGCATGGATGGTGGGCCTAGAGGCCCCCTTTGCCGCCTTGGCAGCAGTGATCGGAACAGCCCTATATGAACGCCGTAGAAATCGAACAAGCCATCACCGACCTGGCCAGCCAGCCGTTTGACCGAGTCGAGTTCCCTTATGCCTTCCTGCAGGCCTTCGGTAATAAGGAAACCACGCTCAAGCGCCTGCGTTCGGGCGCAACCAACAAGTCCGATCTGGGCGGTGTGCTGCAGACCAGCAATATCCACCTGGCTGTATGTGAGCCAGGCAAGGTCACCGAGACCCTGGCGGCACTCAAGGCCAGCCCGGTGACGGCACGCGCCAAGGCTAAGTACGTGCTCGCTACCGATGGCGAGACGCTGGAAGCTGAGGAGCTGGAAAGCGGCGAGACGGTCGCCTGTGACTACCCACAGTTCCCTGACCACTTCGGCTTTTTCCTGCCATTGGCAGGCATTTCCACGGTCAAGCAGATTCGCGAGAACTCCTTTGACATCCGCGCCACCAGCCGGCTGAACCGGCTCTATGTTGAGCTACTCAAGGACAACCCGGCCTGGGGTACAGCTGAACGCCGCCATGAGATGAACCATTTCATGGCGCGGCTGATCTTTTGCTTTTTCGCTGAAGACACCGACATTTTCAACGGTACCGGCCTGTTCACTGACACCCTGACGCAGATGAGCGACCGCGATGCGAGCAATCTGCATGAGGTGATGGGCGAGATCTTCCGCGCCATGAACACGCCGATTGCTCAGCGCGCTGAGGCGAATCTGCCGCGCTGGGCGGATGCTTTCCCGTACGTCAACGGTGGGCTGTTTTCCGGCGAGCCTGACGTACCACGTTTTTCACGGATTGCCCGTAGCTACCTGCTGCATATCGGTGCGCTGGACTGGAAGCAGATCAATCCTGATATTTTCGGTTCCATGATTCAGGCGGTGGCCGACGACGAAGAGCGCGGCGCCTTGGGCATGCACTACACCAGCGTGCCCAATATCCTCAAGGTCCTGAACCCGCTGTTTCTCGATGAGCTGCGCGCCAAGCTGGAAGAGGCCGGCGATAACCCGCGCATGTTGCTCAACCTGCGCAAACGCTTGGCGCGTATTCGTGTATTCGATCCGGCCTGCGGCTCGGGCAACTTCCTGGTCATCGCCTATAAGCAACTGCGCGAAATTGAAAACACCATCAATGAGCGTCGTGGTGAGCGTGGGCGCAAGAGCGATATCCCGCTGACTAATTTCCGAGGTATCGAGCTGCGGGACTTCTCTGCAGAAATTGCTCGGCTGGCTCTCATCATCGCAGAGTACCAATGCGATGTGCTTTACAGGGGGCAAAAAGAGGCATTGTTAGAGTTTTTACCGCTCAGCAGTCAAAACTGGATTACTTGTGGGAATGCCTTGCGGTTGGACTGGCTTAGTCTCTGCCCGCCAACAGGTAAAGTTGTCAGATTCCTGGCGGATGATTTTTTTGACATGCCGCACGAGCAACCGCAGATCGACTTTGAAAATGAGGGTGGAGAAATATATATCTGTGGTAATCCACCATATAAAGGTGGTACGGAGCAAGGTGCGGCCCAAAAAGCAGACATGCAGATTATTTTTGGAGAGGCATTTCCAACATGGAAGTCCTTCGACTACATACTCGGTTTTTTTCAAAAGGCTAGGCTTTTTTTGGCTTCGCCAGAGGCTTCGGCGGCTGCATTTGTTACTACCAACTCTATATGCCAAGGGGAACAGGTTTTCCGCTTTTGGCCGCAATGTATTTCTAATGGGATTCGTATCTCCTTCGCAACAACATCTTTTAAATGGACAAATCTTGCAAGCAAAAACGCAGGGGTTTCAGTTTGTATAGTGGGGCTCTCTAAAAAGAGTGGAAGCGCACGATGCTTTGATAGTAAATCTGGGCTATCTAAGGATGTTTCAAATATCAACGCATACCTTGTTCCTTACAAGGATGTCTATGTGAAGGCCGAAACCTCTCCCATCAATGGCTTGTCGCCAGTAGTTAATGGGAACAAGCCGGCTGATGGTGGTGGGCTGATTTTTGATATTGAAATCGCCGCAGCTTTGAAAGCAGCTGCTCCAACGCGTGCGCATGTTATTCGCCCTTTTTTTGGTGCCCATGATGCTACTCATGGCTCTAGTCGGTATTGTATTTGGGCCTCGAAAAGTGATTATGAATTTCTTCGCGATCTGCGAGCGTTTAGAGAGCGCTTTCAAGTTGTTGAGGATATGAGAGGTAAAAGTGATAAAGCTTTGACGAAGGCCGGCGCAAAAACCCCTTATGAGTTTCAACAGATCAGGCAAACCGGGCGGGAGTTTGTCTTTCAGATTCCCATGCACTCTTCGGAGAATCGGGAGTATTATCCAGTAATTGCTTTGCCCAAAGGCGCGATTGTTGGGAACGGAGCGTTCTCATTCTACGACCCCCCTCTCTGGAATGTAGCGATATTTGCTTCTCGTCTCTCAGTTGTATGGATTGGTACTGTGTGTGGTCGTATTAAAACGGATTTTCGCTTCTCTAATACATTAGGCTGGAACACGCTTCCGGTGCCTGTGCTAACTGAGAAGAACAAGGCCGATCTCACTCGCTGTGCCGAAGACATTCTTCTTGCTCGCGAGGCCCATTTCCCGGCAACTATTGCCGAGCTCTATGACCCTGAGAAGATGCCGGATAAATTGCGGAGCGCCCACGACCGAAACGACGAAGTGCTGGAACGCATCTATATTGGTCGTCGCTTTAAAAATGACACCGAGCGCCTGGAAAAGCTGTTCGAGCTGTACACCGAGATGACGGCGAAGCAGAAAACAGGGAAGGCTAAGCTATGACGGATCTGATCCTTTACAGCTCGGAAGATGGCCAAACGCGGCTCCATCTGCGTGTTGAAGGCCAAAGCGCCTGGCTGAGCCAGCTGGAAATCGCTGAGCTGTTCCAGACCACCAAGCAGAACGTGTCTCTGCACGCCAAGAACATTTTCGAGGACGGGGAGCTGAGCTCGGAGGCAACTGTCAAGGAATCCTTGACAGTTCAAGTCGAGGGGCAGCGCCAGGTGAAGCGCAAGCTGACCCATTACAATCTCGATTTGATCCTGGCCATCGGCTACCGGGTGCGCTCGCCGCGCGGCGTGCAGTTCCGCCAGTGGGCCAGCACGCACCTCAAGGAGTTTCTGCTCAAGGGCTTCGTACTGGATGACCAACGTCTGAAGAACCCTGGTGGCTGGGATCACTTCGATGAGTTGCTGGCGCGCATCCGCGAAATTCGCGCCTCGGAAAAGCGGTTCTATCAGAAGGTGCGTGAGCTGTTTGCCCTGAGCTCCGATTACCGCATCCGCGAACAGGAAACCGCGCTGTTCTTTGCTGAGGTACAGAACAAGCTGCTCTACGCCACCACCGGCCACACTGCCGCTGAACTGGTGGTCAAGCGTGCCGACCCCAGCCAGCCCAATATGGCTCTGAGCACCTGGAGCGGTTCTCGCGTGCGCAAGCAAGACGTAATCGTCGCCAAGAACTACCTGACGGCTGACGAGATCGACACGCTCAACCGCCTGGTGGTGATCTTCCTGGAGCAGGCTGAGCTACGGGTCAAACAGCAGAAGGAGCTGACCCTGGACTTCTGGCGCAGCAACGTGGACAAGATGCTGGCCTTTAACGACCAGCCCATCCTGCAGGGGGCTGGCTCAGTCAGCCGCGAGCGGATGGAGCAGCTTGCCCATGAGCGTTACCAGACATTCGATCAGAAGCGCCGTGAGGCGGAGCGCCTGCAGGCCGATGCGGATGACCTCAAGGAAATCGAGCAGCTCGAAAACACCCTTAAAAACACGGGCAAGAAGCCCTGAATGGATGCATAGCCATGACCCAAACCGTTCCTTCCGTTTCCGTCTCCTATGCCCAGAACGGACGCTCCACCAAGGCCAACGAACTGGGCATGCGCCCCATGCAGGAGCTCGCCTATGAGCGGCGTGGCGAGCAGTACCTGCTGATCAAGTCACCGCCTGCATCCGGTAAAAGTCGCGCCCTGATGTTCATTGCCCTAGACAAGTTGGTTCATCAGGGCATCAAGCAGGCGCTTATCGTCGTGCCGGAAAAGTCCATTGGTTCGAGTTTTCACGATGAGCCGCTAAGCCGATACGGTTTCTGGGCCGACTGGCATGTGAAGCCGCGTTGGAACCTGTGTGACGCCCCCGGTACCGATGATGGCGGCAAGGTCAATGCGGTGGGCGCGTTTCTGGAAAGCAGTGACCAGGTGCTGGTTTGTACCCATGCCACTTTCCGGTTTGCGGTGGAGAAATTCGGGGTGGCGGCGTTCGATGACCGCTTGATCGCTGTGGACGAGTTCCATCACGTTTCCGCCAACCCGGAGAACAGGCTGGGTACGCACCTGGGTCAGATGATTGCCCGCGACAAGGTGCACATCGTGGCGATGACCGGTTCCTACTTTCGGGGGGATGCCGAGGCAGTGCTGTCACCCACCGACGAAGCCCGTTTCGTTCCCGTAACGTATACCTACTATCAGCAGCTCAACGGCTATGACCACCTGAAGAAGCTGGACATTGGTTACTATTTCTATTCAGGGGCTTACTCCGACGACATCCTCAAGGTGCTCGACCCGAACGAAAAGACCATTCTCCACATCCCCAACGTAAACTCCCGTGAGAGCACCAAGGACAAGATCCGTGAGGTGGAGCACATCATCGAGGAGCTGGGTGTGTGGCAAGGCACTGACTCGGTGACGGGCTTCCAGCTGGTGAAGACATCTGATGGGCGTGTACTGCGTATTGCCGATCTGGTGGATGATGACCCGGCCAAGCGCGATAAAGTCTCGGCTGCCCTGAAAGACCCGGCTCAGAAGAACAACCGCGATCATGTCGATATCATCATCGCGTTGGGCATGGCCAAAGAGGGCTTCGACTGGATCTGGTGCGAACATGCTCTCACAGTCGGCTATCGCTCCAGCCTGACCGAGATCGTACAGATCATCGGACGTGCAACCCGAGATGCGCCAGGCAAAGCGCGGGCTCGTTTCACCAACCTGATCGCCGAGCCAGATGCCAGCGAGAAGCTGGTGGCCGAGGCGGTGAACGATACCCTCAAGGCGATTGCCGCCAGCCTGTTGATGGAGCAGGTTCTGGCTCCGCGCTTCGAGTTCAAGCCGAAGACGCCCACCACTGGGCCGCAGGAAGGCTTTGACTACGGCGATGCGGGCTATCAGCACGACAAGTGCAACGTGGGCTTCAACCATGAAACCGGGCAACTGCAGATCGAGATCAAAGGCTTGGTCGAACCCAAGAGCCCTGAGGCCAACCGTATCTGCCAGGAAGACCTGAACGAGGTGATAGCCAGCTTCGTGCAGGACAAGAGCAATATCGAGCGTGGCCTGTTCGACGAAGAGCTGGTTCCCGAAGAGCTGACTCAGCTGCGTATGGGCAAGATTATCCGCGACAAGTACCCCGAGCTGGATGCCGAGGATCAAGAAGCAGTTCGCCAGCACGCCATTGCGGCGCTGAATCTGACCCAGCAAGCCAAGCAGTTGGTGGCGGGCGCCGATCTGCAGGGTAGCGCGAACGCAGGTGCCGCACCGAGCAGCACGGCGCTGATCGAGGGGATCAGAAAGTTCGCGATGGATGTGCGTGAGCTGGATATCGACCTGATCGACCGGATCAACCCGTTCAGCGAGGCCTATGCCATTCTCGCAAAGACCATGAGCGAGGATAGCCTCAAGCAGGTAGCTGCGGTTATCGGTGCCAAGCGCACTCGGCTCACGCCAGAAGAGGCCAAAGATCTCGCTATACGAGCGGTAAAATTCAAGAAGGATCATGGCCGGGTGCCTTCGCTGACTGCTCAAGATCCCTGGGAGCGGAGCATGGCGGAAGGCGCCGCAGCCTTTATGCGTTTCAAGAAAGAGGGCCGTTATGGCTAACGAATTTGATCTGGATGAGCTGGAAGCGGAGCTTTCCGATTTCGCCACGTCAGACAAGAAGACAGGTCGCACTCCTCGCGAGGAGCGCATCATCGCCGGTTTCGAAGACATTCAACGCTTTGTTGAGGAGCACGGCCATGCGCCGCGCCACGGGGACGATAGAGACATCTTCGAACGCCTGTATGCCGTGCGCCTGGATCGTCTGCGTGAGCAGGAAGAATGCCGCAACCTGCTAATGCCCTTCGACCACCAGGGCCTATTGAATGCGCTTGAGGTGCGGGAGCCGCAAGGCGACTACAGCATGACGGACGATGAGCTGCTGGCGGAGCTGGCCGGCGACGACGAGGGTTCGGATATTCAGAACCTCCGTTACGTGCGCAGCAATGCCGAAAAGCGTGAGGCCGAAGAGATTGCACAGCGCGAGCGTTGCGAGGAGTTTGAGCGTTTCCAGCCGCTGTTTGAACAGGTTCAGCGCGAGCTGCAGTCGGGCGTTCGAGTTACCCGTACCTTCATCCGGGATGCGAGCATCGAGGAGGGCCAATTCTTCATCCTCGGTGGGCAGACCGTTTATGTTGCGGAGGTCGGTGAGCCAATCAAAGCTCCGAATGGTGAGAGCGATGCTCGGCTGAGAGTGATCTACTCCAACGGCACCGAAAGCAACCTTTTACGTCGTTCGCTGCAACGCGCGCTATACAAGGATGACGCGGGTCGCCGCATTACCGATGCAGATGCCGGCCCGCTGTTTGGCGATAGCCTGGAACCCGACGACATTGAGAGCGGCACTATTTATGTGCTGCGCAGCCATTCAAATCATCCTTTCGTGGCTGAGCATCGCGAGCTGATCCACAAGATCGGCGTCACCGGTGGCAAGGTGGAAACGCGCATCGCCGGAGCTGACAAAGACGCCACCTACCTGCTGGCGGATGTTGAGGTAGTCGCCACCTACAAGCTGCACAACATCAATCGCATACGGATGGAAAATCTGTTCCACCGCATTTTCAGCTCGGCCCAGATTGAGCTGGCGATCCCTGATCGCTTCGGTAATCCGGTCAAGCCCAAGGAGTGGTTTCTGGTGCCGTTGCACGTGATCGACGAGGCTGTGGAGCGTATTCGCGACGGTTCAATCGCTGGAGTCATTTACGATCCCAAGTCGGCAACGTTACGAAGTGCCGGTTGAACCGAGCATTTGTCTCGTGAACATTCGTTCCCTGCAAGCATGCCGGAAGCTACGTTCTTGCTTCTAAGCTGGTCGTGGGATCAGATTTGGTAGAGTCTCTCCTTCTCGCAGAAGGAGTGCTTCAGATGGGATTTTTTATCGAGTGCCGCCGTGGGGCTGAGATTGTGCACGCTGGGCAAGCCAGGAAGATCAGCGCCGGTCAGATCAAGCAAGTCGTTGATGAGACGACGCAGGTATCAACACCAGCGTTTAAAGGTAACGATGAAGCTCGTCGAGCTACGTTCGCTGCGACTACCGCCCAAGGGAAATTCATTTGGCACGTATTCTTCAGAACCGGCGATGCTGATGACTGTGTGGATGACGTTGCGCTTGTCAGTGCGCCGTCGGATGTAGTCGTGCAATCGAACCCTGAGTTTGAGATCAGGGACTCAGATAGCTGAGTGCCTGTGGGATTTGTCTGATTAGTGAACGCGCATCGGGCTTATCAGCGAGATACAAAAAATAAAGTATCCCGCCCTCAGTGGAGCGGGACATCCGTTTTCATCGACGTCATCCCTGGCTAGGTGGTGCTGTCTGCAGTCGACTGAATATCCAGCACGCCAGCACCACCGCTATCAGCAGTGGTGGAAAGCGCACCATCACAATCACCAGCAGCAACATCGCCAGGCAACCCGCGAGGATGCCGCCAAACACGAACACCGCAGCGAAGGTCCGCATCAGCAGCTTCATGCTCACCTCCTTATAAGTAGCCCAGCTCCGCCAGTGACACGCAGCCTTCGTGACCCACGATGATGTGATCCAACGTCCGCACGCCGACCAGACTCAGTGCGTCCTGCAGTTTTGTGGTGAGTGTGCGGTCGGCTTGGCTCGGCTCGGGATCGCCGGAAGGGTGGTTGTGCACCAGGATCATGGCAGCAGCGTTATGCTCCAGGGCGATCTTGACGACCTCCCTGGGATAGACGCTCGCGCCATCCAGGGTTCCCCGAAACAGCTCGTGAAAGGCGATCACCCGGTGCCTGCTGTCGAGCATCAGCAAGGCAAAGACTTCGTGCTCATAGGCTTCGAGTAGCGTCTGCAGATGGTTGAAGACGTCGCGTGGTGCTGTGAGCTGGCGGCCACGACGCAGGCGGCAGCTGGCCAACTGCTTGGCCATTAGCAGGATGTCGGCTTCGGTGACCGGTGATTCGATCAGGTAGGTGCCGGCGGTCTCGCCCGCCTTGATTTTGTGCAGTCTCATCATGAGCTCCTTGGGTCGGGTTATCAGGCTCAGGCATTCAGGGGTTGGTGCAGGGCATCCAGCTTTCCCGCCAGGCTGGGTTTGCCTTTGAGGTGCGATGCGGGTTTGGGCGATGGCTGCTCGCTGCTGGTTTCGGCGGGAAAGAACTCCTCGACGATGGCGCCGACGTCTTCCTCGCTGTCCTCGAAGGCACCGTTGCCGAAGCCGCGCCGTGCCGCTTCGTCCAGAGCGTTCTGATCGAAACCCGCCGCTTGCCGCTGTTCATCCAACTCGCCCGCCAAGCGCAGCGCCTCGGTCATGTCCATGCCGCTGCGTACAGTCAGGTCGGTGTAGAAGATCGGCGTACCGTGGCTTTGGCGGGTGGACTTGCCTCGCAGTCGCAGTTCCAGTGGCAAGCAGGTCAGGCGGTTGCCGGAGATGGCCTGGAAGTAGTGCAGACGAGCAGCTAGGGTGCGGATGCTGTTAAAGCCGGTGGTACGGAACACAAAGCTGCCCAGCGGATCCTCATCGCCAATGACCACGTTCAGTCGGCCATAGGGCTTGCAGGCACCGCCTTTGGCCAGCGGGCAGGCATCTGGTGAAGGGCAGGGCAGCGATTGCATACCGTCCTGGGTGACGCGCTTGCAGGTTTCGCCATTGCCGACGCAAACCGGGCGACCGGACTGGCGATCAAACAGTGTGTAGTCCGCACGAAAATTCAGCTCTGGCTCGTTGAACAGCAGGCGCACCGGGATACTGCGCAGCTTGTCGTCCTTGCCCTGGCGTAGCTCGTCGTTGAGCGGGTGTACCAGCCAGCCGTCGCGGCTCTGTACCTGGGAGGTGATAGTGAACTGGTCATTCTTCTCCGGCAGGCGCTTGCCGTTCTTCTCGATGACCTTGCCGATGGAAATTCGCCCGAGTACCGGCGGGGTGATAGCCAGACCTTTAAGCATGGTGGTTCTCCTGAAAACGAAAAAAGGCCAGCCACGCAGCGGGGACTGCATGGACTGGCCAAGGGGAAGGGGTAGTAGGGGCGGCGAGAATCAGCCGATCAGGAAGCGCCGGGCACCGGGCTTGAGAAGCGAGTATTTTTCGCGCAGGTGAGGCCTGTCCTGGAGCAGCCGGGCCACATCGAAGCCGATGCTGTCCTTGGCTTTGCGCCAACTGACGTAGCCGTTGGTGAACTCTGCCCGCGTCGCCTCGCCCATCGCTTGTTGCAGCATCTGCTTGAGCTGAGCCTCGCGCGCATGCTTTTTATCAATGAACTGGCGCAAGGCCTTGAGCTCGACGTAAGCAGCCGTCAGCGCCGGGTTGTCCCTGAAGTCTACCGTCTGGCCATCGTCTTCTGGATATAGGCAGCGCAATGCCGTTTCAGCCGATGCCGTCCCGTCAGCGGGTGGCGGAGTGTCGGTCTCGACGTATGTCCAGAACGTGCGTTCCAGCTCGATAAGCCGAGCGATCATTTCCTCGTCGCGCTCGATGCGATGGATTTCCAAGTGCTGACCACCAAGCACAACCGCCACATCCGCGGCTTGCTTGCCGGTGACGGCGAGCTGGTGCATCACCTGCAACTGCACATATTCGGGCACGCCTTCCTTCCAGAGGCGCGCCCCGTTTATGCCGGCTGTCTTGCATTCGAGGATCTGCACGTCGTCTGCGCCGATCACTTCGCGGTCGATGTTGGCCAGCATCCAGGACATCTCCGGGTCGGGGTGCTGCAGCACGGCGTTCACGCGACGGATCTTGTTGCCGGTGCGCTTGCCGTAATGCCAGGCCACGATGGGTTCCAGCACATTGCCCCAGTACATCGGACTTTCGTCATCGTCGGGGTCGGTTTTCGGCAAACCGGTGTCACGTCCGGTCTTCTCCAGCCACAGTTCCAGCTGCGACTTGTAAGGGTTGAGGCCAACGGCGGCTGCGGCATCCGAGCTGCCGATACCGCGTTTACGCACCTCCAGCCACTCTTCGCGCGGCAGTTCTTTGGTACTGATCAGGCGCAGGGCCGAGCGAGGTTTGCTGGCGTTGCGGTTCAACGAGGTTGTGGTCATCTGGTCACCTTGCAGGCGTAAAAAAGCCCGATCAGCGAGAAGCTGACCGGGCGATAGGGGTAAGGGAAGGCTTAGGCTGCGAGCTGCAGGGCGGCGTCCAGAGCGCGTTGCTTGATCTGCGCGCCCTGGCCGAACCAGGCCGAGTCCAGCCTGTACTCGGTGCTGCGAGCTCGTCGTTCATGGTCGACGTACTCGGTCACGGCATTGAGCAGGCCCCAGGCAGTGCCGCGTGCCGATTCCAGCTGACTGCCTCGGCCACGGCCTTCATACAGCTCCTGAACCTTGCGCAGGGCGCGTTCGTTCGGCAGCTGTTCGGGTAGTTGACCGGTGGGGCTGACTTCGCACATTACGTTCATGAAGAACCCCATCGCCTCATGCCACTGCACCTTGCGTTCGGCCAGGTGGCGCATGCGGTACATGAAGTCGTCCCATTGCGACACGGCGATCCTGAGCTGCTTCTTCACCGTATTAGGATCGAAGCGAGTGTTGTGCGGCACCTTGATGGCTCGGCTGGTGCCGTCCAGAGCGATGGTAAGGGTGTTGTTGCAGACCACGCGAACGGTGGTCGGCGTTGCGGTTGTCGCCAAGGTGCCGTCGCACGAGGTGGCCAGCAGCAGATAGCCGTTGACCTGGTCGTTCCCCTTGATCGCTGTGCCTTGCCCGGTACGTGCCAAGGCCCAGAACTTGCGACCCCCTTTGAGGACGCCTGCCGTTTCCAGCTCGTAACCTGACACCTCGGTGAGATCGCGGTAGAACTCCAGCACCTCGCGTGGCTGAACGGTGTGGTAACGCTTGGAGACCACAGACAGCGGGGCCTTGGTGTCCGAGCGATAGAGCACCTTCTGTTCCGGGAAGGAATGGATGGTGCCGAGATGGCCGATGGCGTCCGATTTGAAGTGGACGGGGCTTTCCTGAATCTCCCAGTCCATGCCGGCTTCCCGCTGCCAGACCTCGATGGGCTGCTTCTGCGGAAGGTTATTGCCCAGCCCGTGCCACGGGGTAGCGCCGACATAGGCCATTTGTTCGATGAGATGAGCCATGAGAACGATTCCTTTGGGTGCAAGCCGGCATAAAGCGCCGCGCGGAGCGCAGCACCGGCTGGTAGTGATAGAGGAGAAGGGAAGCAGAGCCGCCTGATCAGGTCGGCAGATTGAAGCGATGCCCGCAGAGCAGGCAGAGGTTGTGGGCTAAAACGTGGCGGTCGAGCTTGTCGCCGAGCTGAGCGCCAAGCGCGCAACCGCCGACGCCGCCGACCAGACCGCCAAAAATGGCGCCCGAGACGGAGCCGATGGTGATGCCAACGGGACCTGCGACAGCGCCAATGGCTGCGCCAGCCTTTCCACCTGCCATTGCAGCACTGACGCCACGTGCAGCACCGCCGACGGTGCCGACTGCGGCGGCAATCTTCATGGCGTGGTGGAAGGAAGCGACTTTGGGGGAGTGACAGCGGGGGCACTGCAATGACATGGGGCGAACCTTCTTGGTAGTGATGTCATTGCGGTGATATAGGGCTGAGATTTTTTTGAATCGAATGACCGCTTTGCAGCTGCTTAACCACGAGTGAAACGGGCTGAAACCGGCCAGAAGCGGTCATCTGACTCGTTAATTTAATGCATGCGGCTCATATGCGGTTACCAGCAGCCCAATTGGCTTCGAATCTGGCTCGGAGTTTGGCCTCGTTGGCCTGACAAACCTCTACCATGCGCTGAGATTCTGGAAGCAGGCAGCGCTGTGTCGGGGTGAAGTACTTGGACCAGGCACCTTCCTTCCGCCGCTCTTCAGCTGCGGCTCTCGCATGCTCTGCTGCGAGTCTTCTTTCTATCTCGGCTTGTCGACGAGCAGCCTCTTGGCGGGCTGCGACTTCTTCGGGAGAAAGTTGGTGAGCCGCTGGTGATTGAGGGATGAGGTTGTGATGCAACTGCCTCTCTATGCCGGATAAATCGCGCTCGAGCCTGTTCTCGGCTATATGGATACGCAGCTGATAGATAATCAGCGCGGTGATCACTGTGCCTACAAATCCAATTGCCCATTGAGCAAAGGATTTCGGTCTACGTCGGTTCATATATCCGCCTCCTTGCGTGCGGATTCCACGGTCATCTGGCCACCCATTCCATGAGCATCTGACCACCGATTCCACGCTGATCCGGCCACCCATTCCACGCGCATCCGGCCACTGATTCCACGGCCATCCGGC
>NZ_PGLR01000061.1 GCF_002803095.1 Pseudomonas sp. ZH-FAD
GTCCGGATGACCGTGGAGTCGGTGTCCGGATGCTCGTGGAATGAGTGTCCGGATCAGCGTGGAATCACTGTCCGGATGCGCGTGGAATGGGTGTCCGAGTCAGCGTGGAATCCGCACCCTTCACATAACCAAGCCGGAATCCCTTGCGGAGTGAGTCTGGGTGTGTGCCTTTGAGCATGGTTAGCAGACTGGCCAGAAGGGAGTTGAGCGCGTTGTTTTTCGCGTCAAGGCCGGATACGGGCGCGGGATGGTCGTTCACCGATGAACCCCTGTTGAGAGACGTTTCAGGGATCATGTCGAAGGGGCGCACTCAAAACCACTCATCCCAGTGCAGTTACCGCCATAGACAAAGTGCTTCGAGTTGAGTGGATTCAGCCGGGGCTATTCCATAGGTTGAGGTGAATTCACGATCACTCACTGAACTGGAGAAAGGGAGTGAGCAAGGCTCAACCTTCAACTGCTTGCGGTGCTCTAAACAAGCTTTTCCAGGCATACGGTAAGAAACGTTTACTCAAAAAGAATGAACAGATCATCCCACTTCTCGAAAACCCGAAGTGCCTGTATCTCGTCGTGCTGGGAAGCATGCGGGTATCGCTGAGCAACCCCGAAGGCGATGGAGTTATGTGCATCAGCCACCTCAAACCGGGAGATATGTTTGGCGAGCAGGGGGCCTTTGACTCAGCTCCTATGCAGTACGCAACCGCCAGCATACAAGCCCGGTGCAACGTCGAATTGCTGTGCCTCACTCATGAAGAATTGAAGCGTGCCGCACTCAACGCGCCCAGCATCTACAGTGAACTGTCCGCTCACATCAACACTCGGCTTGGTGAAACCACCGACAAACTGTTGCAGCTGCTTTTCGACGATCTTGAGCAGCGCTGCTACAAATCGCTTGTCGAGATTACCCGCCTCCCAGACGCCCTGACCCACCCTGACGGCATGCAGATTTCGCTGACGCGGATCGAACTGGCCCAGATGACAGGATGCACACGGGAAAGCGCTGGGCGAGCCATCAGGCGACTTCGGGACCAAGGTCTGATCGAAGCGAGAGGGAGCAAGATCGTCGTGCGAGGCATTCGCCACGGCCAGCCCTTCGATTCTCAGCAGCGGGCCAGAACTGTATGCGTCTGACCAACAAAACCAGCACCAGCTGTGCCGCGATACTCATAGCGCTCAGCACTGCATGCTTGGTGTTCGGCTATGCCTTGTTCCTAATGCCACCTTCCGAGGCCGCCAGCAACCCAGCAACATGGCTGTGCTCAGTGGTCGTAGCCATAACCACCTATCTGGGCACCATTCAACCCAATCAGCAGAGGACCTGATGTTTACCCTAACCCTACTCCGCTTCTCCCCCCTGCCGAAGGAGTCACACCTCGTAGCTGTGCTGATTGGGGTGCTGGCGTATATCGTTGACAGCTTCGCGATGCCGGGCAGCGCAGCCACCGACAGCTTCGGTACTGCGGTCGTCGCAGCTGTCTGCTGGTACGTTTACAAGGTCTTTGATGGCATGACCTATGACGGGGCCGAAACAGCTCTCGGAACGGTGGCAGGGCTCTTTCTGAGTGTTGTGATCTGCATCGGGTACTTCATGCTCTGAGCCAAGAGCATGAAGCGCCTCTAAAAGGCGCCCAGCAGGAGCCCGCCCCCGCCAAAGAAACCGCCAAGTAGCAACAAGCCCCACCAGTTGACAGCAGCAGGGCCGCACTGATCGTTGAACAGCACGCTTGTCAGCCAATCAATCACAGTCCTTGCCTCGTACAAACTTCATTTTCAGGACAGCGGCACGCGCATGAAGGCGCTCATCTTGGTCACGCAACCTTACCCTGGTGCTTCTGGCCAATAACGCCCCGTTGCCATAACTCAAAGCCAAGCGGGGCCAGTGACAGAGCAAGCAAGACGAAGATCAGGGCGCTCACGAACAAGGTGCCACCTATCATTCGCCAATCCTTCGGATCGTAAAGCATGGTGGGCTGAGTCAGCCGGATCGAGCTACCAGGATCACTAAGCGCACTCAGGGTCCATGTCCTGTCCATATTCCCCTCGGCCCTCGCCTCGAACAAGCACCGCCCACCTTCGGGATCGGCGTGCGAGGAAAGAGCCTGACATTGCTCAGCAGGCAGCGGCACTTTGACTCTCTCTATCACCTGCATGCTGAACCCGACACCCAGCCCAAGCCAAATCACGAACACCTGCCAGCCGAGATAGGCCAAAAACTTCATGTATTCATTCTCCTGCTCGGTATACCAGAGGGCCGGATGAAAATTGCACCAGCGCTGATGCCTGATCGAAGCGGCATTGTAGCGCGCAAGAACAAAGCCATTCCTTGTTGCGCTAGGTAGTTAGCGGAACACTGGACGCAAGAAGGCACCCTGACTTTTGCCGTGCTGGGTTTCAGCATCGAGGCGCTGATCCCACGCCCCCATGTTCTGAATTAGGCGATCTACCGCCTCGTCGAGGCGAGCCCTCATTTGCGGGCAAGGCAAGTTGGACTTGAAGGCATACAGCCTGGAGGCAAGTGTCTCGGCAGTGAATTTCCCGTTATTGGCATGCAGCTGTTCATGAGCACGAAGCGCGCCTATGTACCGCTCCCATTCAGCCAAGACGCTAGGGCTTTGTCCGCCCTGGATCAGCCGAGGCAAGACGATGGTGCTATCAAGGGCCACCCTGGCGTTCTTGACCTCACACCCCCCTTGGGAAGTTGCTACAGCTGAGTAGCTGGTGGAAAAACTGTTGTGCGTGACCGCGCCGAATCGCCCGCCTTTCATCTTAACGGGGGTATTTTTGAACACCGACTGCGAGATTTCGGCAGTCGTCATGCCAGACACATCGTAGTGGCGTATCTGGAAGTTGATCACTGGCTCTGGTTGGGCCACTGAGAAACCGGACATGGCCACCAACACCATGCCAATGAGCACCTTCCTTGGAGCGCGTTTATGCACTGGCTCGCTCCGTTTGGTGCTCGTACCGGAGACGTTTGCCTATTGCAAAATTGATTTCCTTCAATTCGCGCTTGAGTCGGCTGGGCTTCCCAAGTCCATGCGTGAGCATTTCCTTGCAAAGCCAGTGGGACACGTTCAGTGCATCCTGATGCCCCTTGCTCCACGCAGCCCTGAGCTTCCGCAGAGCGCCCTCGTACTCTCCATTCTTGATGGCAATCTCACCGAGACGGAATGAGGCCTCACCATCGCCCTTAGCCTCTGCTGACTCGAAAAGGCGAATCGCTTCTTGCAGGTCGCCCTCGTCGAGCCTCAAGCAACCCAGATCAGTAATTGCCGGCGCGTAGCCTTCGCACGATGAGGCTGTAAGCAGGCTGATCAACTGCGCCCTATCCCCCTCGCCCAGTGCTTTATGCGCGAGGTAATAGGCGCTCATCGGGTGCCGAGCCCCAATCTCATCGTAGATTGCTGCCGCCTGCGCCTTCGCACTGACTGTGCCTATCGCCTCATACCCCCTGGCCAATGCAATGCCCGCTTCAACCATGCCGGACTCATAGGCCTTCGTCAGAAGCTCGATAGACTCAGCACGCTTCTTGTCCTCCTTGGTCAGGTGGCTCGTTGCCAAGAGCCTGACTCTGGCAGCCCACGGCACCAGCTCAAAAAGGCCTTGCGGCATTGTTTGCAGCGGCAGGCTCCACAGATGACCTATCACCATCAGCACTTTCGTATTCGGGCACTCTTTCAGAAGCACCCCAGTCTTGGGATCAACGGCGAGATTGCCTATCAGCCCAACCGGCTGATGCTGGTTGAATGCCACACCAGCAACGACCTGCCCAAAGGTCCATGGGCCAGAGGTCGAGCCGTCCAACTTGAACAACCCCATTGCTGTCTTGATGCAGTCCCAGTCGGCGTCACTGGACGACACAGAGGCCGGCTGCACCTTTGTCAGAACGGCACCCCACCCCCCTTCAATCCCAACCTCGGAAGTGGAGTATCCGAATCTGTTCACAGTCTTGCGGCTGAACGCCGTGCTCTCCAGGGGACCGTTTAGCCAACTGAACTCAAGCCCCTCTGGATTAACCCCATGGCTCTGGATCAGTGCGTCCAGCTCGTTGTACATGCAGGCATAGACCGGCACGCCCGCCACAGTCATCCCTTTGACGAGCCGAACAAGCTCGTCACTGGCGCCGGCCTCAATAGCCGGGTGAACCCAAACTACCAAATCCCATGCTTGGGCCTTAGCATTTTCCACAGTTACGGGGCAGAACCCTTTCAAGCCAAGCCGGGTTGCGCTGTCGAACAGGCTGGAATGGAGAACTTCATGGCATGTGCTGTAACACTCAACCTCCCCCACGCCAGCAAGCTCAGAGGCGAAGCTAAGCCATACGCCTTCATCCATCACAGCCACCGGGTCATCAGTGATCATAAGTACCCGAACCGGGCGATCCACCGAGCACCCCTCTAGCTCGATCAGCTGAGCGATCAGGGCTGCCGGCGCCAGCAATGATGCCGCTCCATCAATGCCGGTTTTGACGCTGGTCTTAATGCCCGCCGCGACGAATTTCTTTTCGAGGTCGGCAAACCACTTCGTGGCGACAACCCCAAGGTTCGGGGCTGAGTTGAAAAGCTTATTCAGGCTCACCAGGAACTCCTGTTCAACAATGACTCAATTTTGTCGAGAACCAGTTTTGCTTTCATCCGAACCGGGAGCATTTCCCAGCAAGACAGGCGTGGCGAGCCGCGCCATACCTCGCGTTATCATCCAAGGGGAGAGCACCACATGGATGAGAGAATGACGATCTACATCAGCCCCCAGCAGGGCATCAAAGAGCTGGTCAATAAGCTAGAGAGCCGCTTGGACACACTCGCCAACAGGATGCGGGCGCGGCCAGATCGACTCCGGGTAGACCTTGCCTATCAAATTCCCTTTCGGGATCAAGCGACCGTCGATGAACAGAAGGGCATCGAGGTGTGTGCGCTCTCAGGGCAGGAAGCGGCCTTCCACGCCATCTACGGTCTTACCGCTATCCGAATTGAACAGGGCAAGCAGAACCCCCGAGAAACCCTCAGAGTCCCTGGTGTTATCGCTTTGCCGCCCGACTGGCTCTCGGAGCTTTACGAGCTAAACATCGTCAAGCATGAAATCGAACTACTGGTGGCCCAGATCGAAGATCAGTACGACCGAATGAAGCTCTGGGGGTCAATGAAGTATCTATCGAGCCTGCAAACAATGAGGCAGGCCTGGATTATCAGCGGCCCGGCCAAAGTGCGGTTCTACTGGGACTCTGCCCCCTCCATCCAAAACAAGACAGCTTCTGAATGGGTGGCCAGCTATACGAAGCACCTCAAGAAGCTATACGGCTATGTCCCCTCCCTAGACGAGCTTGTCGAGGGGGACAGCTCGCGCAAATTCGTGGTTGCCATCAGCATGCTGAGCGGGACAAACACCGACATAGCGCCAAACGAGAAGATCGCCTCGTTCCGGCACGGCCAGCCCCACGTCAGGGCCAGGGTCACTTTCATCGACAAGGTAAAGGCTCAAATTCGCCCTGCTCCGACCCCTATTGTCTACCCCATCGACGATCCAGTGCCCAAGATCACGCCACTATCAAACTGGGAGCCAGTAGAACGAGGCCCAGGCCGGTCGGATCGAGCAAAGATCGAATCCGAGCCATTCGTGGAAGCCCTGTATCTCCATCGCTATCTGGAGCAGTACAGGTTTGGTCAGTGATGAGAGAGCATCGCCGGGGCTTCCTGCACGCAATAACTTCGGGAAGAACCCAAGATGCACGACATACAAGTAGCACGTCTGAGGTCCAAGTACCCCGCTGAGTTCACGACTGAGCAGGCTGCTATGGCTGTGGCCAGAGCCTATGGATACAGGCGCCTGGACCTGAACACGCTTGAGCTGACCGAGCCCGTTACCGGCCTACAGTACGTTCGCCCTTACGCTGAAATGCTCAAGCAAGACCCGGTGCATCAACTGATGGACTTCATGCGCATGTCCCTGAACCTCTCACTCTCCCAGAATGAGGACGTTCGCAGGGGGGTTCCTGAGCGCAACATCGTAGCGGCCATGAGTGGCTTCTCGAACTTCGACGCCCTGCTCAACTATGCCCGCTCCGATCCGGTTGACCCGAACACGACTGATCGCGCAATGCTGGCCAAGTTCCAGGGGCGCTATGGCTATTACGCCCCTATCCAGTACCTCCTGGGACGCTATATCCACGAACACTGCCTAGTCATCCAGCCTGACGCGGGAAAAGCGCAGCGCTTCGTTGATCAGGAGGTAATCCTTAACCCCCTCGAAAACACCAAGGTGGTTATCCTCCGGGACGATCCTCGCGGCGCCGACTGGCTTTCGGTTATGTCTCGGAACGTGCCGTCGCTTCGCGGCGAGCTTGATGCCACCTACGAGGATAGGGCTCTAAAAGCCATGGGCAACGCCAACGCCCTCGTATCACTGGTGGAGCCAGCTCTTTACTCGCTGCCAGACCTCGTTGCCGCACATTCCGGCTTGCTGGCAAAGGATTCGCCGGAAGGGCGCACACTCATAGTTGATGTTCAACGCCTGCGGCTCGATCCGAATGAACTGGACACCGGCTTTGCCGCCGCGACGGAGAGCGGCATCCACGTTGTCGTTATAGTCAGGCAGCCCAATGCAGACCTGTGGAAACGTACCGGCATCCACCTGATCTTCGGGTTCGACAAGGACATTCAGGAGTCCTACCTGGAAATGGACAAGTACATCGGGTACGCGTCGCCATACGTTGGCTTCAAGCGCGGGAAAATGCAGTACCTGTACCACTCTGAACAGTCAGGTGGTCGCTTCGGTGCCATGGACCTGATCCCTGACGACGAAAAGACCAAGAGCCTATTGGAACGAATGAAGGACGCAATACGTGGTTAAGCGCTTCGCCATCCTCGCGCTATGCGCGGCTTCCATTCAAACAGCGCAAGCTGGAGGCGGAACGCTGTCCGCGCCACTGCGTGAGCAGCCTGTACGGCTCCATGCAGTTGTCAGCGTCGGCACCACAAGCGTTTGCGGCATGCGCGAAGCTCCGCACCTGATTGAGCATCTTCTTCTGAGCGACACTCATCTGGGCGAAACCCCGGTCGATGCCATCCTTGCGCTGCGAGAAAAGGGGATCAAGCTTTCCGCCCTGACTCGCAGCGACTTTACCGAGTACACCCTTGAAGGCCCCGCGAGCAAGGCCAGTGTCATGAGCGAAGCCCTCGTCACCTTCCTCTCACGATCCTCACTTCCCAAGACGGGTTTTGAGCGAGAGAAGCGCGTGATCATTAGCGAGGTGATGGCCACCTCAGCCTACGTCAGCTCGCCGACGCTGTATGAGCGCTTCATTGCCGCAAAGGCCGGTGGGCAAGCCTCATGCTCAGCAGATTCGGAACGGCTGCTCGACTACGGCTTTGAGGATGTGCAGTCGATCTATAGGGCGTACTACACCCCTGGCAATGTTCGCGTCTTAGCGAATGCCGCGCCTGGGACATTCGATCTTGACGCTATCAGCGCAGCTATCGGGGTGCGGGAAAGCACGACAATCGCCACTTCCCATTATGGGAAGCGGGAGGCATCTGGCTCGATAGAGGTGATTGGCCGACCCGGTGTCGTTGAGCTGATATTCCCAATCGCGGGCAGAGCCAAACTCCCCAGCGACGCAGCTAACGTACTAGCCGACCAAGCCAGACTTGAAGTACAGGCACACATTCGCCGAGTTCATGAGCTGTACGCCGCACGGTCTTTTGTTGATCAGAGCGTCCACGGGGGTTGGATTCGCCTGGAGATACCCGGCCTGGACAATCGCGACGCACCTCGCCTCGCTGAAATAGCCCAAGCCGCGATGCACCGCGTTGACCTTTCACTCTATGGCGATGACCTGCTGTGGCAGTCTTATGGCGCCGACGCTGCTCTGAGCCCCATGGGCGACCCAGTGATCCCAGAAGCTCCAAATGCAAAGCAAGGCTGGCTGCAATCCATTGCAAGCAGAATATGGTCATTTTTGGCTGGTCTGTGGTGGTAAATTCCGCGCATGCGCGGAAAAACCACCAGTCTGTCCATTTGGCTCAATGCGCTTGCCCTCGCCTCGGCCATTTGGCATCGGTATTGCTCAGAAAATAAAATTGAATTTCCAAGGCATGACAGCGGTCATAGTTTTGACGCTAAAGCCGAGGCATGATTGGCGTGGTCAGTTTTTTGCGCTGGATCAGCAGAAAATGCAGGCCGCCGTGTGTGCAAACCGTGCATATTTCTGCACGGTTGAGCTAATATGTGTGCTCACAGTTCACTCTGTTCGTTTTCAAGGGAACCCGCCGTAGGAAAGACCTCCTATCTCACGCTCCCCCCTTCTGCTGCATTCTGTGGTGTTGGCGGTTCCCGACTTATACAAAAGCCCCGTATGGCAACCAGCCAGCGGGGCTTTTGCTTTAATGGCTGGGCTTGAACCGTGATTCCAGGCCAGCAAGGAACCGGGCTTCCAGTGACCCCTCGCCGGGCACATCCAGCCTTACGCCCAGCTTGTTCAGGTTGGTGTGGTGATCCTTGCCGAGATTTACTACCTCCCCCTTGAACACCAAGCGGTTTCCGCTTTTCTCGGTCAGCTCGACCTCGATCCCGCCTCCAAGGGAGAACTCCTGCTTGGTGAGCAGCAAGGCGCCAGCAGCGGACATGTCCTTAACCCGACAGTCCTTCCAGCCCTTGAGCAATGCGGTCAGCCCAGTGCCCTTGGCACGCTGACTGGCAAAGGCATCGGGCGCCAGGACATAACGTTGGAAGCGACGCTCAGACTCAGACATAGACCATTCACTCAACTGCATTGGGTTCAGTGGAATCCGCGACGCCTTCTCGCAAGACTTGGTGAATCCTTCTTGAGTGATCCACCATGCAGTACATCCACAATTTCCTTGCGAGAATGAATTCGCGCCTGGGCGCTGTCACTTGGCAAATGCAAAGTCTGCTGCTTTGCACCGTGTTTTGGTTCGTAACAGTCGCAAGTTCGATTCCGTTTAGCGACGGAGGAATCAGTGCCCTGACACTGAATCAGTGCCTTGAGGACTTCGGTGTCTTCCTGCTTTTCTTCTCGATGTGGTGCGGGCTCTATGCCCACTTCCAACGCAACATTACCCTCCCCTGGCTGCTTTTGCTTCTGGCCGTTGCTCTCTGGCAGGAAGAAATCAACCTGCTGAACAAGACGTACCAGACACTCAATCTTTGGTTCGACCGCGAGATTGATTCATCAGAGCGCCAGCGAGGCGATGTAACGATCCTCATGCTGGTGGCCACGTCCCTGGTCGCACGTTTCTTCACGCCGGGCTTCAAGAGCTTTTTTAGGATTCATATCACTGCATTCCTGTTGCTCTACACCGTTTTCCAGCTCTGGCTGCATTACACGTTCCCGTACCAAATGCAGGCAGCGATCCTTGAGCCTCAGCTCAATTACCAGAAGGAGTTCACGTCAACATACGAGGGGAGGTTCCAATACCAGTGCGACCAAGGCCTCTGGACCTGCTATAGCTGGAAGGGCGCGAGCATCCCTGACCAGCTGCTGGATGATGAGGAGTTGATGCAGGTGATCAGGAGCCATGAAGGCGTAGTGATGAACACCACGGGCTACATCGGCACACTTTCATCGCCAAACGACACCGTTTTCCGAGGCATTGATGCGGAGCAGAAGTACCTGATCACGTACTTCAAGAACCATGACCTGAACAGGGTTGTGATTGATCACGACTCCCCGAAGAAAGCCGCCCAGGTGGTCACTCGGCCACTGGTGATTTTCTCAACCGCATTCGGCATGGCCTGGTTCTTTGGCGGGATGATGATCGTCTTTATGCACCAGTCCAGATTCTCATCACGGAAGGCGCGCTTGGTCACTACGTGAAAAACGGGGGCTATGGGTTTGCATTATCAGGTATCGACCTTACGCGTACCGCCCCATGCTCACCGAAGCCAAAAGCGCCGTCCCATGGGACTTGGCAGATAAGAAAACTCAGAAAATCCGCTTCTCTGCGGCGAGTTTTTACATTGTCGTGGACGGGTTTCGAAGCGAGTCCGTCAGAGCGGCCTGCAAGTCGATCAAGGCCTATGTGATGAAGTGGGATGGCGTCCGCTGCCGGGGGCCGAAGGCACTCAAAACCGAAAGGCGCCGATGGATGCGGATGCGCGAAATGCGAAAGGAAGACTCGACCAAGGGCGTCTACCTGTCGCAGTCGTTGCGTTACCGAAATGTGCTCCTGGTTATTCAGCCTACCTACGATCTGATGACCGGCCTGAACAACGTTGAGCTTCCATCTGATGTGAACGTAAGGATTGAACCCTACGAGAATCAGTACGAACTCAGGGAGGATCGTTGATGGGCAGCAGCATTAGCTTTGTCGGCTCCAATGGCTTGATGGATGTGCCCGCACCGAGCTGGATCAGGACTGACGCGATCCTTTTCGCCAGCTGGGGGCAGCTGCTGCTGGCCATGATCAAGCATGGCGCAGTCGAGACTGTACGAAAGGGCGAGCAGCTATCCATGAAGCCTTCTGAGTTTGGCCTGCTCATCGATGGAGGGCTCTACGCAACAGACTCGCCCCCCGGCAATGAATCGAGGGCTCTACTGATCGATTTTTTGCGCCGTGGCGACCTGTTCATCCCCACCATAAGCGGCAACTTGAAGATCACCCTCACCCCTCACTGCAAAACAACTTGCCTGATCGTTCGTGAGGCAGCGCTGGGCGACTTCAAGTCCGAGTTCGAGGCTTGGGATATGTGTGAGCCAATCCTCTGCGCTGAAATGGCTCAGGCATATTCGCAAGCTGTCAGCGCCTCCATAGGGAAAGACCAGGACAAAATCCGCCGAGTGTTGTCGATCATGGCCAGCCACCCTACCGCCATAGACTCCAAGCTCGGTCGTGAGATTGAGGCAGGCAAACAGCTGATACGCGACCTCGCCGGGGTGCAAAAGCGCTCTGCCACCCGAGCTTTTCGCTTCCTAGAGGATGCGGGAGAGGTCAGCTTCTATGGGTACAAACGACTTTTCTACAGGGGCGAACAGCCCCGGCCCCAGGCTTGAGGAATCCAGGTGAAATCCAAGCGAGCAACGATCAGCATCAGCAAGCTGGCACGATACGCCAGTGATCCTGAAAGCGTGTTTGAGAAAGTCAATGAAGGCGCAGTGAGGTACGGAAACCGCGCTCACGCATCCATCGGCAAAGGCCCTAGCTTGGCCCTATTCATCATCGTTGCCATCGTTATCTTGATTGCTGCACGCAAGGCAGGACTGCTCTGATGACATACATCCTGGGAGCCCTGCTTCTTCTCGTAGCAATCTTCTTCGTACAGAAGAAGTCAGCAGCCAGCGCAATCCACTCTCGCTTCGGAGTTCGGGAATCGACGCATCGACTGATCAGCACCGATCTTGGGAACGCAGCAGGCCGAATCAAGCTGTCCCGATTTGGCATCAATGGAATCGCAGATGCTGTCTTCGAGTCGGTCAAGGGAAGCGAAATTCTGGTTGGCGAGTTCAAGAGCCGCAAATACAGAGGGCAGGTTCGGCTATATGAGCTATATCAGCTCATCCTGTATATGGGTCACATCAAGGCGCTGTACCCCAACCACAAGGTACTGGGCTGCTTAGCGTATGCAGATAGCAGAGTACAGGTGAACTTCGACCCTGCGGTGTATGAAGCCTTGGTCGGATTGCGAGAAGAATACTGGCTGACCGTCAGGCACAAGCGTGCTGCCGACTCCAGGCCGCTGCATAAGCGGATGAAGGTGAGCGGGGAAAACAGAGCGCTGCGGTTCACCTCAACCCTCTGAGACAACAAAAAAGCCCGGCAATTGCCGGGCTTTTCATTGGGACTGGACGTTAGTCCTTCACGCTGAGAAATGGGATCGCCGCATTGGGGATCATTGTCGCCGGCAGTTGGCCATTCCACTTTTCCGCCTTGGTCAGCTCGACGAGATTCTGGTTGCTGGCGAGAGCCGCAGCACGGGCCTTGATTGCGTCAGCCTCTGCATCGCCGCGAAGGCGAGTCGCTTCGGCGTCAGCACGGGCCTGTTCCAGTTTTGCTTCGGCTTCTGCCTTGGCTTGCGTGACGCGGATTTCCGCCTGAACCTTCTCGGTTTCCAGCATCTGCTCGCGGGTCTTTACCTGGATTTCAGCCTTCATTCGATCTTCGATGGTCTGCTCGTAGGCATCAGAGAAGTCGATGTTTTCGATTTGGACGCTTTCGATCTGCACCGGGCCAACCGCATGTTCGCGCACCGCCTTCATGGTGTCGGCGACGAAGTTGCCCCGTTCCTGGACAGCTCGAATTGCCGTGTACTTACCGAAGGTGTTCTCGACCTGGGTCGGGACATGGCGGCTGATCAAACGATTGACCATGTTCTCGATAGAGCCGTAGGTCTTGTACAGCTCAGCAACCTGACTCGGATCGACATTGAAAGACACAGACACACGCAGAGTTGCTGCTTGCTGATCCATCGAGTATGCAGGTAGGCCGTCGAACATGACGGTATCCGTAGCTACGCTGATTTCACGCACCGAATCGATAACTGGCACCTTGAAGTGCAGGCCGGGTTCGGAAACCTCAACGAGGGCGCCGTTTCTGAGCAGGACTGCCCGCTCTTTTTCATCGACGGTGTAGAACCCGCCCAGTGCCATGGAAATTACGAAAACGAGTCCAAGCCCCCAAAGAACGAGCTTGCCCACAGGCGCCTGATTGCTGTTGATCATATCTTCTGAATCTCCCCCAAATTACTAGATTGTTTGCACGGCTGAACCGCTACTTGAACATAACGAGGCTGTGCGGTTTATCGCCCGCCATACAGGCGGGCTGTGAACTTCTCGCAAGATAAGGGGGCGATTCTAAACAGCCGCCCTTCGCTAATCCCCCGAATCCATTGCAGATGGTTGTCAGCTGCTACAGCTCGACAAAGCGATCAACAGCCGGCAGATACAGCCCCAGCTTCACCGGGAGCGTCACACCAGCCTCGATAACCACTGCCCGGTATTCCTCCATCTTCTTGCGATAGCGGGCGGCGATGGCCGCTAGGAAGGCTTCAACCTCAACCCCTTCGGGGCAGTCGCCTGTCTTGTAATCAGTAGGTCCCGGGTTCGACTCCTGGTGCCGGCACCATACAAATCAAAGGCTTACGAGAAATCGTAGGCCTTTTTTGTGTCTGAAATTTGGTCCGGGGTAGGATTGGGGTAGGGATTTGACACCTCATGCCCTGCTGGTTAGAAAAATCCGCGCCGATTTCAATGCCGTTTGTCTGGAATTTATCGGCCCCCAGGTCATCTTGGCGTGGATTTCCTCGCGCCCCTAAAATCGCCATGCACATTCTTAGTCATCTTGAAGGCCATTCATGGCGAAGGCCTTTTTCGTCTGGATGCCGTAAAGTGGGATCTTGCACAGCCCCTGAGAGCTGAATAGTGTGAATGGGCGGGTCAACAGACCTGACTCCAGGATCACTACCGCCATGAGGTACCTTGTTATGGTGGCTGTATGCGGGGCGCTTCGGCGCGCCGAGTTCCTAGAGTCTCGGTCTTCCACACCCGTATGCAGCCGCCACCCCTCGTGTGGAAGCGATAGGTGGCGGCCTCTAAAACTCTAGAGGTCACCCTATGCACCAGAGCAATTCATCCCCGGGCTTTACCCCGCTTCATGCCAGCAAGCACAACAGCCTGCTAGGCTATCGAAGCGATGCCCAAGCAGCCGAGCTCTATGACGAAGCCATGCAACGACAGCACGCTGTCTTAGGCCTACTCTGCGCGCTCAGTGGTACATCCATTTTGAATGAGCTTTCAGACGAGCCACTCGCTGGATGCATGCAAGCAATTCGATTGCTGTGCAGCGATGCTGCGGGACTGTACTCAGCAGCATGGGAAAGCATGCAGCAAGGCACCACCTGAAGCGCAGTGCCCATAGGCAAGGGGCAGCTCATTTCATCCGCCCACCTCAAAGACAAGCCCTAACTGGCTTCCATCAACTAGGCAATACTCAGAGCGCCCCACGGAGCGAACCACGTGTCCATTTGAAAAGGGGCAGGTGTTACTCACCTGCTCCTTTTGATAACGCCAGCTCATCTTCAAATCGCTGCACAAACTCAACCAGGCCGACATTCAACGCCTTGCAGATATCGCGCAGTTGAACGAGATCAAGCCGGCGCAAGCCCCGCTCGATGTCGCTCGCGAAAGACTGCGGACGTTCAAGCGCCTGAGCAAACTGGACCTGGGTCAACCCGGCCTCCACCCTGCACTGTTTCAGCAGTCTGAGCAGCACCAGGTTCTCATCTCGATACACCGACTTTTCCAACGGGGGCCACCTCAGGACTTGACAGCTCACAAGGGTATATCTAATCTACAGTTATCTGATTAACGGATATTCGGATTATCTTAATTATCCCCTAGCCAAGGAACACCTCAATGAACACCACAACACAACCCTCCACCCCAAGCCCGAAGCTTCAGCTCACGTTTAACAAGAAAACGCTAGAAATCCACATGGAGCTGAACGCTCTACTCACCTCAATCGGCGCACCAACCGGCTTGGCCCAAGTTGCCGCTACGGCATGGGAAAGCGACCTGCTGATCGAAGATGACGCTGAATCTAAATCCACGTTGTACTCCCTGCCGGTCCGGCTGATTCCAACGTTCATTGATCAGATCCTTGATCAACTGAGCACTGAGAGCCGCGCGGAGGCCATCCAGTTCAGGGATGGCTTCCGGGCAGTGGCAGCAAGCACCAACAAACTCATCACGCTGACGCAGACAAACAAGCCCGAAGTGCTCGGCCTCATTCGGCATTGGATGCAAACTGCCCCGGCCAGCTATGCGCTGCACGAACTCATCGCTGCGCAATTTAAGGGCTCGCCAGTTTATGCCCCAACCCCTGCTAGCCAAGGGGGCCAGTAATCCGATGCGCACATCCAAAATCAAAATTCAGGGGCTGACTATTCCTTATCTGATTGGCAGCGACAGTGAGCGCTACTGGCCTATGCGGCCTATATGCGAAGCGATGGGGCTGAACTGGCACTCTCAAGCGGCCAAGATGCATCCCCCCCGATACAGCCCTCGTGAGCATGATGTATCCCTGCCAGGCCAACCGCTTATGAAGCGGGCGCTGTGCCTGCCGCAGTCAGAGTTCGAGTTCTGGCTGAAAAGCTTGAGCTCACGCAAAGTGTCCCCAGCCGTTCGGCGGCACCTTGACCAGTTGCGTACTCACTTCTTTGGTGGAGCACCGACTGTGGAGGAACAGCCCCAGGTGCCAACAACAGCTGCTGCACCAGCAGTCCTGAACCGAATTTTGAACTGGCGAACGCAACAGGCAGATCCAGCCAATCGTTCGGAACTGCTCAAGCAGATGGCCAACCAATTCCGGGGGGCTAACGGTTTTGGTATTGCCGAGACCCAAGACCACCAACTACGTGCAGCAGTCGCCTCTCTCAGTTCGATCATCTATCAGCATGATCGCTCGAAGACGCCGAGCCAGATGCCGATTTCGCTGCGTGTCGATGCGATCATCAAATCCATTGTTGAGGTTCGCAAACAGCATTTGCCTGATGCGGACTTCGCCGCCCTGCTCTGTGGCATCGACTTGGAGCAGCAGCATCGTAAGGCCTGCAGCATGCAGCAGACGCCATGAAAGGTAGCGAGCAGTCAGCGGCCCCAGCTACTACCCGAAACCCCAAGCGATCCTCAGGGAATGCAGATTGATCCGCCATGAGTTCACTGAAAGAAATCACAGAGCTGTTGTACGCAGCGGGAGTGCCCATGCCTGGCAGCTCCATGTCCGACGAAGAGGCGCTCAGCTATGCCCGAAAGAACTTCCCCTACGGGAACTTTTGCCTAGTCCGTGACTGGCTGTGGCTCGATATAGAGACCACCGACGCGCAACGCCACGCGCTGGAGAAAACACAACGACAGCCGGCTTTGATCTATGCGCACACGGTTGTTTTCGACAGCGAGCGACGATGGGACGTGGGCGACTTCGTTAGAACCTCGCTACTGCATCAGTTCAGCGATGGCTTTCATTTCAAGACGCTCAACTCTGCGTACCTGTTACTGGGCCCCGGCTCTCGCAAGCCTGCCAGCGCCGACACCATCGCATGCCTGATTTAAGCCATGGAGTAGCCGGATGCGGATTCATCTACTGTCAGATTTGCACCTCGAATTTGAGCCCTTCGAGCCGCCAGCCATGGATGCTGATGTTGTAGTGCTCGCAGGCGACATTCATATCAAAGGAAGAGGCGTCGACTGGGCCGTCGAGACTTTCTCCTGCCCTGTTCTCTATATCCCAGGGAATCATGAGTACTACACCGGCCACCTCTTCGCCACACTGAAGAAAATGCGCTCGCTCGGCTCTAATTCGCATGTCCAAGTGCAGGACAGGGATGTGGTGGTAATCGGCGGCGTGCGTTCTTGGGGCTCGACCATGTGAACAAACCTCGCCTCAACCGGCCATACGCTTGCGAGCACCATCAACTCACGCAACTCGATGAACGACTACAGCCAGATTCGAACGGGCGAGAACTTTCGGCGCCTCACGCACGAGGATCAAGCAAAAGAGTCCGTTACCACACGACTGTGGTTCGAAGGTCAATTGGCCAAATCGTTCCCCAACACAACGGGCATGATAACTCCCACGCCCCACTGCAACGCTCGCTGGCGAATAGTCCTTACTCAGGTACCCATCTCGATGCGGCGTACGCAAATGAATGGCCAACCTGCTGGGTGGGGAACGAGTAGCACTCTGGGCGCATGGTCACCGCCATAGCGCTGTTGACTATCGGCATTTGGGCACACGCATCGTCTGCAAGGCGATCTACCCATCGACCGAATTGATCGCCAATGCCCTAGGCCTCCCCGTAGATGTCACTGCGTAAGCCTGCGCACGCAAGAACTGACCGCGGTGGTTTCTGGTAGCGGCATCGTAGCGAATTCAAAAAGGCGCGTGCTGGTCCGTTTGCCAGTTTTCAGTCCACTACCGCATGGAAGGTACGCCGATAATCCGACGGAGTTGTGCCCAACTGGGCAGCGAACTGCTGGCGCAGCGACAGCGTGGTGCCGAAACCAACCTGCGAGGCGACGCATTCGATGGGTATCTCGGTCGTTTCAAGCAACTGCGGATTTCGGTGAACGTGACCGAGCGTTTCGCTAATACGTGACCGGTGCTTCCGTCCCGGTTGCGCGGTTTTGAGATTGTAATCGCATCGGTCACGATGCGGTGTCTTCCTCGGATTTTTTCCGGCGCAGTGACTCGCCCTTCATCGTCAGTCGGTAAGCGTTGTGCACCAGGCGATCAAGGATGGCATCGGCCAAGGTCGGGTCGTTGATCCAGCCGTGCCAGTGTTCGATGGGCAGTTGACTGGTCAGGATGGTGGAGCGGTTGCCGGCGCGGTCGTCGATCACCTCCAGCAGGTCATGCCGGGCCCCTTCCTCCAGCGGGGCTAGCGCCCAGTCGTCCAGAACCAGGACGTCGACCTTTGCCAGCTGTTGCAGGGTGCGGCCGAAGCTGCCGTCGCCGTGGGCGATGCGCAGTTGCTCCAGCAGGCGCGGGGTGCGCAGATACAGGGTGCTGTAGCCCTGGCGGCAGGCTTGGTTGCCCAAGGCACAGGCCAGCCAGGTCTTGCCGGCACCGGTCGGGCCGGTCAACAGCAGGTTGTGCTGCTGGCGGATCCAGTCACCGTTGGCCAGGGCGGCGATCAGGCGCTCGTCCAGGGCGCGGCCGGGACGCCGATCGAGATCCTCTAGGCAGGCATTGCTGTACTTGAGCTTGGCTTTCTTGCGCAGCCGCACCAGGCGCTGGTTGTCACGCCAGGCCAGTTCACGGTCAAGCAACAGGCCGAGGCGTTCATCGAAGCTCAGGCTGTGGCTGGCCGGCAGCGTCCATTGCTCCTCCAGTGCGCGGGCCATGCCGTCCAGGCGTAGCTGGTGCAGTTGATTCAGGGTGTGTTGCGGCATCATCGAACAGCTCCTGTTGCGGGGGTTGGTAGTAGTCGGCGCCACGGACGTTTTCGTGGCGCTCGGGGAGGCTCGCTTCGGCCGCACGCTTGGGCAGCGGCTGTCGATCCAGGCCTTGCTGAAGCAGGTTGCGTACACTACGCCCGGTGAAGGCGCGCAGCTGGACGGCCCGTTCGGCGGCGGCTTCCAGGCGCGCATTGCCATAGCGGCGAGCCAGCGAGAGCAACCCGAGGCAGGCGCGGTAGCCCATTTCCGGGTGCGGCTTGTGGGACAGCTGGTGATCGATCAGTTGGCGCGTGTAGGGGCCGATCCGCTCGCCCCAGTCGAGCAGTCGTTGCGGCGTCCATTCGCGATGGGCCTGGTGTGCGGCGGGCATGTGCTCGCGCTGGGTGCTGTAGGCACCGCGGCGACCCAGCAGCAGGTGGCTGGCCACCCGCCGGTTGCCATGCAGCACCTCCAAGGTGTGCGCTGTCAGCCGCACATCGACGCTCTGCCGGGCCAGAGCCGAGGGCACGCTGTAGAAGCTGCCATTTACCTCGATGTGGTAATCAATGTTGACCTTGCAGCGCTTAAAGCTGGCCACCTCGTAGGGATGTGCCGGCAGCACGCGCAGAGCCGGCCGATCCAGGCGCTCGAACCAGTCGCGCCGGCAGCCATCGAGCCGCTTGAACGGGCGTTGATTCAAATCCTCCAGCAACTCCGCGATGGCCTGATTGAGCGCATGCAGGCTGAAGAACTGCTGATGGCGCAGCCGCGCCATGATCCAGCGCTCGACAACCTGCACCGCTACCTCTGCCTTGGCTTTGTCCTGTGGCTTGCGTGGCCGTGCCGGCAGAATCACCGTCTGGTAATGGCGCGCGCATTCCAATGTCGCGCGGTTCAGGCCCGGCTCGTAACGATCCGGCTGAGCAACCAGGGCACGTGGATTATCCGGCACGACCATCTCCGGCACGCCACCAAAGTAGGCAAGCGCCTGCCCCAGCGAAGTCAGCCAGTCCACCTGGGTTTCGCCCGGCGTCGCGCAGGCATAGGTGTAATTCGAGGCGCCCAGGGCGGCGACGAAGATGTGCGCCCGGCGGACTTCGCCGGTGCCTGGATCGACCACCGGCAGCGTCGGGCCGGCATAGTCGATAAACAGCTTCTCGCCCGCGCGGTGCAGCTGGCGCATCGAACGCTTGAGCGTCTGTGCGTAACGCCGGTAGTGCTCGACGAACTGGGTGTAGCGGTAGGTCGGCTGCCCCGCATGCGCGGCGAGATACTCCTCCCACAGCAGCTGCAAGGTCACGCCCTTGCGCCGCAGCTCGCGATGGATACTCAGCACATCGGGCAGTACCCGCTCACCGCGCGGCTTGCCCGGTGGCATCGGCGCAAACAAGGCGGCTGCCAACGCGGCCTCATCCATCGCCACCAGCGCCGGCCAGTCCAGCCCGGCCACGCGCGCCGCCGTGACGTACTTGCTGACCACGCCCTTGGACAGCTGCAAGGCGCGGGCAATCTTCTCGTGGGACAAACCGGCCTCAAGCTTGAGGCGCAGACATTCTTTGATGTTTCGCATGGCTACTCGCGGCGCCGCCATCCCTCGTCTCCCGAAATCGGGCGAGGGTGACGGTCGCGTCAGGTCATGCGCAACGCAGGGGGAAGGTTTTCGCTAAGCCGTGACCGACGATTTCGGTAAGCCGTGACCGCCTGTTTCGGAACAGGTGGAAAATCGGTCACGTTGTTAGCGAAATCAGCGGTCACGCGTTAGCGAAATGACCGGTCACGATCAACCGAAACGGCCGGTCACGATGCTCCGAAATCCGCAGCAACTGCTGGGCCCTTGCCACTCGCTCGGAATTGAGCCACTTGATGAAGGTCGTGCCCGTCGCCTCACGGAATCGCCGGGTGAAGGTTCGGCGGCTCATATGGGCCACCTCGGCGAGAGCATCCAGCGACAAGGCGTCGTGCAGATGCTCGCGCGCCCAGGCCAGCACCTCGGGCAGACGGCTCTCGCTCGGTAGTTGGGGCACCGGTTGCTCGATGTATTGAGCCTGCCCTCCTTGACGATGTGGGGGAGTCACCAGCATCCGTGCAATCCGGTTGGCGACATCCGCACCGTGGCGCTGACGCAGCAGATGCAGGCAGCAGTCGATGGCAGCCACCGTGCCTGCCGAGGTGATGACGTTATCGTCGGCAACGTAGAGCACGTCCGGCCGAAAGTGACTGCGTGGAAAGCGCCGGGCAAACACCTCGCGGGCTATCCAGTGAGTGGTCGCTTCCCGCCCATCGAGCAGCCCGGCGTCACCCAGTACGAAGGTGCCAAGACACAGGCCTACAATCAAGGCACCGCGAGCATGGGCCTGGCGTAGGCCGTCGATCAGCTCCACAGGTGCCGCTACCTCAGGATCATTCCAGGCCGGGACGATGACGATGTCGGCACGCGCCATGGGCGCCATCCCGTCCGGCACGTCGATCGTAAGCCCCTGATCACAGCGCACCTTGCCCGGCTGCGCTGCGCAGTAAGACACCGCATAGCGCGCGCTGCTTGAATCTTCGCCCCCAGCACCCAGGACCATCGCAGGCACGGAGAGATGGAACAGGCTCACGCCTTCGAAGGCGACAACGCAGACATTCAGCGAGGACATGGGAATACCGCAGCGGTGTAAACGGCCGGCGAGTATCGCACAGCGCCCAAAATTCTGGCCCATATATTTCTATGGTTTATTTATGGGCCAATGGTTCGTTTGAGTCGGCCCCCTAGAATCTCACCAGCAGACACGGTCAACGCACAACTAGCGGATGCGTTCTGCCGCAACTCGCCCCCACCTCTGAAGGACGGTTCTGATGAAAAGATTGAAATTGGGCGCTCTAGGCCTGAGCGCAGCCCTGCTGGTTACCAGCGGCATGACATGTGCTGATGAAGTCATCGCTGTTACCGACGACCACACCGCCGGTAAGTCCGCAGGCAGCATAACCGGTGTAATGATCGGTGCCGCAGCTGGCGGGTCGTTGGGCGCGCTCGCGGGTGCCGGGATCGGCTGACTGACCGGTTGGGGTCTCCAGGCCGGTACCGGCCTGAGTGAAACGGCCTATGCAGTACGCGGGGAAACCGGCGAGACCACGCGGGTGCGTTCGCCCAATCAACGCTTCGCCATCGGTGATCAGGTCGAGCAAGGCGGCAGACGGCTGCATGCGCTTGATAGCCCTCAGCACTCGCCAATGGAATGAATACGGTATCGCCGCCATCCACCAGCAATCCGACTCGCGCGCACGCGCGGGTCGGAACCTGCTGTCAGCGCAAAGACTCAGGCCGCCAAGTACTCTGCGGTCGATTCCAGGCTCGCATAGGCGAAGCCCAGGGCAGCCATCATCACCGCGTGCACCTGCGCCGCCGGAACCTGGACACCGTTGAATTCCAGGTCGAGGGTGGCGCAGGCATCGTGGATGACAGTGACCGGGTAGCCCATGTCGGCCGCCGCCCGCACACCGGCGTCGACACACATGTGACTCATGGCGCCGACCACGACCAACTCCTCCACGCCACGCTCGTCCAGCAACTGCTTGAGGTTGGTTTCACGGAAGGCGTTCGGGTAGTTCTTCAGCACCACCGGTTCGCCCGGCTGGGGCGCAACGGCGGCCTGGATCTGCACGCCATCGCTGCCGGGCACGAACACCGGCATTCCGCCGTGGGCGAACTCGTGGCGCACGTGAATGACGGGAAGGCCCTTGGCGCGGGCATCGGCGATCACCTTTGCCGCGTTAGCGACGGCGCTTTCGATGCCGCTGAGGGGCAACTTGCCCGTTGGTAGGTATTCGTTCTGCAGGTCGATTACGACCACGGCACACTTGCTCATGCTTAGCTCCTGCGAAGATGCTGTCGGAAATGACGGGGCATCATTGGTCATCCATCCAACGCTGCTAAGTGGTGCAGCCGACAACTTCGAGGGTGCTATCGACACATGCCGAATCAACCGCAAATCGAACTGGGTATCCTGCTCTACCCCGGCGTACAGATGGCGACGGTATTCGGCCTGACGGATCTGTTCGGCATCGCCGGGCGGTTCGATGGCACGGCCGGCGATCCCAGCCGAGCACCGCTGCGCATCAGCCACTGGAAACTGAGCGAATCCGGCCAGGCAGCCTCGCGGATCTATGATTCCCACCCCGATGCCTGCTGCACACCCAGCGTACTGATCCTGCCGCCCAGCCTGGAGGAGCCGATATCCGTCGAGGCCGCCCGACCGTATCGCGATTGGCTCCGCCAGCAACACCAGGCCGGCGTCAGGCTGGCATCGATCTGCGCCGGGGCATTCCTGCTCGGTGAAACCGGATTGCTGGCAGGGCGCACGGTGACTACCCACTGGGTGTACGTCGAGCGCTTCATGGCCCGCTTCCCGGATGTACGCCTGGATGCAGACCAGCTCATCATCGACGCCGATGACATCATTACCGCTGGTGGGCTGATGGCCTGGACTGATCTAGGGCTGCGGCTGGTCGACCGCTACCTGGGCGCAAAAGCGATGATCGATACCGCCCAGATGCTGGTCATCGACCCGCCGGGGCGGCAGCAGCGCTACTACAGCGCCTTCTCGCCACGACTGAACCACGGCGACAACGCCATTCTCGCCGTCCAGCAATGGCTGCAAGAAACTGCTGCCGAAGAGGTCGCACTGACCGAGCTGGCACAACGCGCGGGCCTGGAGGAACGGACCTTTCTCAGACGCTTTCGCAAGGCCACCGGCATGACCACCACCGACTACTGCCAGCGGCTACGCGTCGGTCGCGCCCGCGAGCTGCTGCAGGCCAGCCGCCTGCCCATCGAACGGGTCGCCTGGGAGGTCGGTTATGCGGACCCAGGCGCATTCAGGAAAGTCTTCACCCGTGTGGTCGGGCTGACTCCCGGCGCTTATCGCCGCCGCTTTGGCATGGCGCCAGGCGCTGAGCGCTGAGCGCTGAGCGCCTGCAGCATGCGAAAGCGCATCCGGGTAAAACTTGGCCCGAATTTATCTAAGACTGTCTTTAAGGCCGATTTCGCTGTTTTGTTTGGTTCCCCACACTGTGAACTCCCTTCGCAACATCATTCTTCAGGAGTCGCCATATGCTGTTCAAACCCACCTTCATAAGTACTCTGCTGCTTGCTCTCAGTCTTACCGCCGGTGCCAGCTGGGCCATGGATACCGCTTCATCCACCTCGGCCAGCACCGCGGTACAGATGCAGCAGATCCGCAATGCAACTGTAAAGATCAGCTACGCCGATACCACATTTCTGATCGACCCAATGCTGGCCAAGAAAGGTAGCTACCCCGGATTCGAGAACACCTATCGCAGTAATCTGCGCAATCCCCTGGTCGAGCTTCCGCTGTCCACCGACGACATCATCAAGGGTGTCGATGCGGTGATCGTCACCCATACCCATCTCGACCATTGGGACGATGCGGCGCAGAAACTGCTGCCCAAGGATCTGCCGCTGTTTGTGCAGAACGCTGCTGATGCCCGGATCATTCGTGAGCAGGGTTTCCAGGATGTGCGCATCCTCACCGAGAACACCGAGTTCGGCGGCGTGACGCTGAGCAAGGCGGGTGGCCAGCACGGTACCGATCAGATGTATGCCACGCCCGCCGTGGCTCAACTCCTCGGCGAAGCGATGGGCGTCGTGTTCCAGGCCCCCGGCCACAAGACGCTGTACCTCGCCGGCGACACCATCTGGCGCGATGAGGTCGATCAGGCGCTGGCCCAGTACAACCCCGGCGTCATAGTGCTGAATGCCGGTTACGCCCAGCTTAGCGACTTCGAGGGTACCATCATCATGGGCAAGGAAGACGTACTCAGAGCCACAAAGGCCGCACCGAATGCCAGCGTGGTGGCGGTTCACCTCGACGCGATCAACCATATGGCGCTGAGCCGCGAGGCGCTGAAACAGTACGTAGAGGAAAAGGGCATCAGTGACCGCGTGCAAATCCCTGAAGACGGCGCAACGCTGCAGTTCTGAAGATTCGCGCGGGTGTCTTTCGCACAAGGCACCCGCGCGAAATGCCCGAAACGAGCTGCAAAAATGAAATCAGGCACCCGGCAGTAAACTTTCTGCCGCTTGTCGCCGGCGAAACTCTGCCGGCGTGCAATCCACCTCGCGCCTGAAGAACTTGCTGAAGTTGGTGGGCTCCACGTATGAAAGGACAAGGATGGTTAGCCAGAGCAGTGGTCGCTAACCGGCTAATAGCAGTCATCGAATAGCTACCGATGTCGGACCGATTCAATCGGCTACTTCCCCTGCTTAAACGCTTTCAACAGCTTCTCGGGCACGAAATACAGATCACCCCGCGCCCTGGTGCAGGCCACGTACAGCTTGTTGCGGGTTTGCGGGTTGGCCTGGTGTAGCCTCTCAGCCACATAGTCTTTCCAGATACCCGGGCCCATCACAACGCAAACATCGTTAAAGTGATCCATGCCCTTGCTTGCTCCCCAGTTTTCCGAGTGGCAGCCGTACTTGTAGTGTTCGCTCAAAAACAGCTTCACGACGGTTGGGTCAGCGTGCAACAAGTTCGCTTGGTCCTGGTCGTCAACCGTAATGATCCGGCTGCCCCGTTCCTCATGAGCACCCATCGCTATTTGTAGCTTTGTGCTAATGAAGTCGCAGACCGTTTTTGCGCATCGCCAGCTGCAGCTCAGCGTTGCCTTGTCTACCGTGATACCGGCATCACGAAAGCGCTTCTCGTAACGGGCGACATCATCGTGAAGGTTTTTGTTTATCGCTCCGTCTCTGCTGGTATCGAAGGTGTGCTGGTGGAAGTCACCGACGAACGTCATGCCAATTTTCGCCTGGGAAACCTCCAGCAGCAGGTTGAAGTCGTGGCCCGCGAAATCCTGTACCTCGTCGACGTACAAGCAGTCGTAAAAGCGCTCCAGGCGGGCGCGCACGTCCGGTATGGCCTCCACGACCTGTAGCAGTTTGGCGAGGCGGCAGTGATAGAGCCTGCCGCTGCCATCGCGATACCGATTGAGATCGTCCAGGCGGAACTGCCTGTCGGGCGGGCGCCTGAAATTCATGCCTCGGGTCCCTAGTTGCAATTGCATCAAGGGCCGATAACAGAACCCATGCAGGAACGAGAAGTACGTCATGAGCGTGATGTTGGATGGGATCATCCCGAATCTCTGGATGATCCTGTTGCGCAGGTGCCGGTGATTGTTGTCCGTGTAAGTGATGATCAATGCCCGCTGATCAAGGCTAAGACGCTCAATGATCAGGCTGGTTTTTCCGGATCCTGCGACGGAAAAAATTACGCTCTTATCCACTCGATCGCTTCCTGTATGTACTTCGGGGCGATCAGTTCAGCGGACTTCTTGGTCAGCAGCTCGAAAGCGACATCCGCTTTATTTTTCAACACGTACTCTTGAACAGTCAGCTTTTTGCGACCCGCAGCAAAGAGGCCGTCGCAGGTTTTCTGGTTGTCGCTGTAGAGCCCAATTTCGAAGGTGCTTCGGTCAGGATCTGGATCGGCAAAGATCTTGGCCGACTCGTACAGGTAGACTTCGTAGTTCGTTACACAGTTCTGTTGGTAGTCACCGTCGTTATCCCGAATTGCGGCGATTCTGATGTTGAGGAGCTTTCCGAGTTCTAGGTAGCGTTTGAAGCTCGTTCCGCCGATCGAGATGATGTGCACATCATCAGTCTGAGGAGGATGGCCTGCCTGCTGCTTGTAGAAGTGCTCCATGAGGATAAATTCTGCATCCCCCTCGACCAGAATGACTCGCCTGGAGAGGGCGAGCTCAAGGACGTTGTTATCTGGCGCTTTCATGAAGAAGTTTGCGGTGGGCTCCGACAGGTCTTTCAAGCGTCCCACATGGCCAGGTCCGAGCAGCAGAGCGTGGCGTAGATCGAGCCGAGCGCAGATATGGCTGCTGTGCGTCGTGATGAACAACTGAGTGCCCGTCGTGCCCGCCAGCCTCTCAACCAAGCGCTTCATGTTGGTGTGGCTCAGATGGTTTTCGGGCTCCTCCAGCAGCAGCGCGTGCAGACTCCCTTTTTCCTCGTGTTTCTGCAGGGCGAAATTGGTCTTGATGAAGCACTGCTCACCTTTGCCGCGATTCTCAATAGGGATGCCGTCTTTGGTGATCACCAAGTCGGTTTCTAGGTTGGAGCGCGAGCTGGTTCGCAAGGCAAACTGATAATCACCGAGCGCGTCGTTCAAGTCCTTCAGACTCTCTCGACCGAACGCTTCTTTCCCTTGCCGATAGCGATTTTCGAGGCGGTAGCGATCCGGCACATCGATATGGAATCCGAACACCGCCCGGGTGTATTCACGAGCGGCGTATTCGCTGTCGATACGGGAGCTGTCGATCATAAGGTGCTTGACCGGCCGCCGGTAGCTGACGTGAGGCGCCCCCGCGAACGTTGAGAACTGGACGCTGTAGTACTCAAAAGGAAAGCTGTCCCTGTTTGCTTTGAGCAGGTCGACAATTGTCTGGCCGAACTCTTCGATCAACGGGACGATCGCCATGCGCAGGCCATCCGCCTGCGTTCCCAGAACGTTTTGGGTACCGTGAAAACCCTGGTCGTCTCCCTCTTCGAGAAAAACGTCCACGATGACCTCGGGAAGCAAATCCAGCGTCGCAGGGCCTGCCAGAAATCTCTGCACCGCCCCCTGATTCAGCAAGGCTTCATAGCCTATGCTCTCGACGCGGCTGCGACTCGCGCTCAGCGCCAGATCCAAGGCCAATAGCACGCTGCTCTTGCCAGTCTCATTGTCGCCGATCAGGACGTTCTTGCCTGGGTCAAACTCAAGGGTCAGGTCACCGAAGCTTTTGAAATTCTTGACCACGATTTTTTTGATAGCCGGCATGTTCACTCCTTTAACCTGCGCGGTGTCGGCCAAAGCGCGTACTTTGTCCCAGGGCTACTGATGGGCATCAGCCTGGATAAGCTATCAATTTGACATTGCGCCAGACAATCCTGACTTTAGGAGTGCCCCAGGGCTGGACTCAGGTGCGGTAGGTAGATATTCGTATCAGCTTCGACGCGGTTGGGCTGTCAGCGAAACCACAGCGTTATATCTCGTAGCGAGACATTGGACTCCCCAACCTCTGCCGCATCATGCGCTGTTAGAGGACGGGGATGGTGTTCCTTGCACTTCTGGTGAGAAGCAGATGGCTATGGACGCCAGTAGAGCGCTTCATGATGGCCAGCGACTGGTGATTCTTTGTGTATGTCGGTATAAGCCATTCGGCATGCTGCATGCTCCGCTCAGAGCATGGAACACAATGTCCTATTGGGGGAGTCAGGAATGTCTGAAGTTGTTGAGCTTGTAGTCAGATCTGAGGCTGAAGCAGCTGGATATTTTGAGCGCGCACTTGCAGGGGAATTCGACAGCTGCAGCGTGTTGATCAAATTTGAAGGCTGGCCCAAGCTTGATATCGATATTCAAGGTGAGCGCTACCACAGCTCGCTTCCGACCGGTGTTCTCAAGGCGTTGATCGAATATCAGGCTGGTATTAATCGCGCCTATGCTTCGATAGCCTACGGGAAGACTGCAAAGTCGATGACCGAGGAAGACCGCAAAGAGATCGAGCTAGTTTTCGATGTTAAGGAAGGGAGCACTGATACCGAGACAGAGCTATGGGCGTCTCTCAACAACCTAGGAGCAAGAGCCATCGAACGCATGACGGGAAAACAGCTTGTAACGACAGTCCTGGGCGTGGCTTTCTTGGCAAGCTTCACCTATGCGAGTGTTCACTGGATGGATACTCAGGCGGCCATCCAAGCTGATGCCAGCAAACAACAGATGGTCACTCAAATTCTTCAGCAAAACGAACATCTAGCTCAGCTCCAAGTGGATATGGGCAAGACAGGGCGGTTGCAGGAGCTGAGTGCAACACGGTTATTGAATTGAAGCTGGAGCATCATGCCGCATAGCCATGGCTTTCTGCATCACTTCACCCATGACGTCGATAGGACACTTGAAGTCG
>NZ_PGLR01000062.1 GCF_002803095.1 Pseudomonas sp. ZH-FAD
CGCTCGAATTCAGGAAATTCAGGGCAACAACCGGTTAAAAACGCTCAAATAGTGGGCAATTCGCTTTGTCTTTGTCGCGCTCTGTCCATTTATGAATTCAAGTCCGACAGGCTGCTAGAAGTCCTGTACTGGTCGCTTGTCTGCGAAGACGCTCTTTAACCGGCGCCAGCAGCAACCATCGAATCTTAATCTGGGGATCGCCGATCCCCAGCATTCCAGCTGATTACGGAGACACCCATGCGGCGCCACCTGCTTGCCGTCGAACTCGATAGCGACATGGACTTGACCACCCTCGCCTCGCGCCGTGTGCAGATCGAGGCGATTGCCAACAACCGCTACCGCGTCTCGCCGCAGCTCAGGCTGTACAAGTGCGAAGGAAGTTCTTTCGTTGGTCGCTACCTTCGGCGCCGCGCCCCGCAATTGGCTTGGTATGCAGGCAATGCAAGTCGGCCCACGGGTTACTTCACCCGCACAGACGTGTAGTTCACAAGCAGATCGACGAAGGTCACGATCAGCCGGAGTCACTACGCACCTCCCAGCGGGCACACAGTGCGCAATGCGACAAATGACGCTACACTTGCGTCAAATGTCGCAACAGGAGCAACCATAATGCTCACCGTCAAACGTCATGCTGCATCGAAGGACCGGAAGCCGACCGAGTACCTACTGGGCAGAGACATTAAAATGCTCAGCCCAGTCATGATTTACAAAATCACAAGCGAGGGTTTCGCATACCAGGACGTGCAGGAAATGGTATCCGTTTCCGTCCTCTTGTCTTCCCAGAAGGTCATGAGCCGTATCGTAGGGCGTTCCGTTCGTACCTTGCAGCGCCATGGAGGCAAGAAACAGGCAAATCTCGATGCGAAGCAGAGCGCCGTAGCCCTTCAATACGCCAAGGTCCTTGAGCATGCGATGAGCGTGTTTGGAACCCAGCAACTTGCCGAGGAATGGCTTAGCCGTCCCTGCAAACTCTTGGAGGGTAATATCCCGCTGGAAATGATCGACAACCCGGTTGGGTTTCAGGCCGTCGAGGACTACCTAACACGGATTGAGCACGGGGTGTACCAGTGAACCCACTTCCGTGGTCAGGGTCTTGGAATGCTTGGCGTTTGGACCGGGAAGTGTTCAAGGGCACATGGGATAGCGGCATCGGCGCTCAGATGGTCGGTGGCCGCTGGAACCCACCGGGCCGGCATGTCGTGTACGCATCCGCTGATCCCGCAACCGCGATCTTGGAAGTGGCAGTGCATGCCGGCTTCGACACTTTGGATACCGTGCCTCATGTCCTCACCTGCTTTGAAGTTCTCGACCCCACGCTGATCTATGTTGTTCAGCCGGAAGACGTTCCGAACCCCTTATGGCTATCGAGCGCTCCTGCCTCCCCCAACCAGCAAACCTTCGCCGATGCTTTGCTTGCTGAGCATCCGTTTGTGCTGATCCCGTCAGCAGTCTCAAAACACTCATGGAATCTGCTGGTCAGCTGCGACCTCGCTGCCGGAAAGTACCGACTGATCAGCCAAGAGCGCTTTGGCTTGGATACCCGGTTGGTGGCCAAGCCCTAGTCATCCAGAGGGGCAACCGCCCCTGCCCGGACTTGAACTTTCAATCCCTGGCTTGGGGCATGAGCAATTCATGCTGCTGGCATGTTTATTACCCTGACACAGCTCGGATGGTCCGATGATGCAGGCATCTGAAATGCCTGCGAGGCCTGCCCAAATGACCCTTATCCAAGTCACTCCCGAGCCCATGATTCGTGTATCTGCGCTGGGCTTCACGCTGGGGCGAAACCCCGATTCGATGCCGAATAACATCCGCCCCGACAAGAGCCTTTGGAATGCGCCCGATGGTCGCGAGCTGACCTACACCCAGGCCAAGGAGGAATCGTGGCGCATCAACGCGTATCTGGTCTATTACCTCGTTTCTGGCCGCTACGTGCTCGACCACATCCATGCCGCTGATGAATGCCGCCCGGCTGTATTCCAGACGAAGGAAGAAGCCTTGCTCTTTGTTCAGCAGGAGATTATCGGTCGCCGGTCAATAACTCGGCAGTTTTGCATCGAGGGTCCAGGTGCGGACTACCACATCCCCAACACGCCCCAAGGCCTCAAGGACATGAACTACAACCTCATGCCGGCGCTCAGGAGGACCGCCTGATCGTCGGGCGCCAGCATAGGGGTTGAGCAATTACTGGAATATCTGTGCGCCTGCGATGACACAGCACTACCCCCTAGATACTGGCCACATCCAAAACGAAGGGCACACAGCCCTACCAGACAAGGGGAATCGCCATGGGCTCCACCGTATCCACCAACAAACTGGCCGCAGCTTTCAAAACCAACAGCGGCAAGACCATGTACGTGCTGTTCGAGGAAACCTACGAGTCCAACTGCTACCCGCGCACTCCGCGCTGGGGCTGCCTGATGATGGGCGTGATGGGCGAGATTGCCAACATCATGCGCGGCATCTTCCGCTCAGCTGGATGCTGCGAGGGCGGCATGCTCAAGGGAGCTGGCGGGCGAAACATTACCCCCGAGGGGTACATCCAGGGCTGGCTCAAGGAGCTGGCCAACCCGGTATCGTTCAAGGATCGAACCTTCGAGCTGGCGGTTGGCGATAGTTTGTCCTCCACGGTTCCCCAGGGCGAGTTCAGCAAGATCAAGGAGCGCATGACAGCCAATGGCTTCGAGGCAGAAGCGACACAGCTGGAGAACGGCGAGAAGCTGACCGTCAGCCTGTACGAACACGGCGAGCTGCTGGCCAGCATCTATGACGGCAACGTGGGCGCGTGGCGGATCATCCAAGGCTTCCACGCCCCGGTCTATGGGCTGCGCAACCCTGAGCTTGGCTATGCCCCCGCGAAGGCCAAAACCTTCGAGCTTGAAACCCATGAGTGCATGCGCCTGTTCAAGCATCGCGAGGACGTGGCCGTCAAAGATCAGAACGGGGACTGGCGGAACCGTGGCTGGGCCTACAGCATCATTGGCAACTATGTGCGCGAGCTATGGCAGGCAGAACTGCGCGAGCCGGGCAGCTACCGCGCCCGCATCAAGAACCTGCGCAACGCCATCGAGACTGCCCCGCTTATGCCATCGGGAGCTGTTGTAGTGATCGACACCACTGTGAAGCTGGAGAGCTGGACTCAGGAAGGCGTCACCCGCGTCGTCAACGAAAACTCGCACACCATCGTCGGGCATGAAATCCATGTGGCCGTCCCGCAAGACGAACATCAGGCGTACCGCGTGTGCTGCCTGCATGAAGATTGCGCCAAGTTCGTCTGCATCCCCCTCGCAGCCGAAGAACCAGCACCAGCAGCACCAGCAGCACCGACCCTGCAACTGGACGTGCTGGCCAGCTGAACCCGCCTCCCAGGCAACCCAAATGCCCGCCATGAGCGGGCATTTTCTTGTCCGGCGCCAGCATCCCGCGAGCGCCCATTCTCCGCTTCCAGGACTGGGGAATGAGGAACTGCGCAGCGTTGACCCTCGCCGGCGATGACACAGGGTCGCGCCCCGATGATGGGCACAACCAAATCAGCGAGGCGCATGCCTCAGCGGTGGGTAGCGGCGCCCTGGCCGGCGACTTCTTCCACGTTCACTACCGCTGGTAGATTCATCCTCGGTTGCCAGCATTGGGGCTGAGCATTTGCGGCAATTCTTGCTTGCCGCCGATGACACAGCCCCTCCCCCTAGATACTGGCCACATCCGAAACGAGGGCGAACCGCCCTACCAGACAAGGGGAATCACCATGGGCTCTACTGTATCGACTGGCAAGCTGGTAGCAGCGTTCAAGACCAACAGCGGCAAGACCATGTACGTGCTGTTCGAGGAAACCTACGAGTCCAACTGCTACCCGCGCACTCCGCGCTGGGGCTGCCTGATGATGGGCGAAACTGCCAACATCATGAGTGGCATCTTCCACTCGGCTGGGAGCTGCGAGGGCGGCATGCTCAAGGGCGCTGGTGGTCGCGATATTAGCCCCGAGGGCTACATCCAGGGCTGGCTCAAGGAGCTGGCCAACCCGGTAATGCTCAACGATCAAACCTTCGAGCTGGCGGTAGGCGATAGCCTTTACTCCACGGTTCCCAAGTCCGAGTTCGACATGACCAAGGAGCGCCTGACCGTCAATGGCTTCGAGGCGGAAGCCATCCAGCTGGAGAACGGCGAGAAACTGACCGTCAGCCTGTACGAGCACGGCGAGCTGCTGGCCAGCATCTATGACGGCAACGTGGGCGCGTGGCGAATCATCGAGGGCTACAATGCCCCGATCTACGGCCTGCGCAATCCTGAGCTGGGGTATGCCCCTGCGAAGGCCAAAACCTTCGAGATTGAAACGCATGAGTGCATGCGTTTGTTCAAGCATCGCGAGGACGTGGCCGTCAAAGACCAGAACGGGGACTGGCGTAACCGTGGCTGGGCCTACAGCATCATCGGGAACTATGTGCGCGAGCTTTGGCAGGCAGAACTGCGCGAGCCGGGCAGCTACCGTGCCCGTATCAAGAACCTGCGCAACGCCATCGAGACTGCCCCGATCATGCCGACCGATGCAGTTGTTGTTATCGACACCACTGTGAAGCTGGAGAGCTGGACTCAGGAAGGCGTCACCCGCCTCGTCAACGAGAACCCACACACCATCGTTGGCCACGAAATCCACGTAGCAGTCCCGCAAGACCCTGACCAAGCGTACCGCGTGTGTTGCCTGCATGAGGATTGCACCAAGTTCGTCTGCATCCCCCTCGCAGCCGAAGAACCAGCTCCAGCAGCACCGACCCTGCAACTGGACTTGCTGGCCAGCTGATCCCCGCCCCGGCAACCCAAATGCCCGCCATGAGCGGGCATTTTCTTGTCCGGTGCCAGCATCCAGCGAGCGCCCATTCTCCGCCTCCGGGGGTGGGGAATGAGGAACTGCGCAGCGTTGACCCTAGCCGGCGATGACACAGGGTCGGCGCCCCGATGATGGGCACAACCAAATCAGCGAGGCGCATGCCTCACAGGAGCCCTACATGAGCGAGTTCATCGTCCGCGTGACCTGCTTTGAACTGAATTACCGTGGCCAAGTAGCCGGCCAGATTGCCGAGGCGTTCGTGCCAGTCGAAGCCAAGGACGAAGACGAGGCATGCCAGCGTGCAGTCCTTTGGCACGGGGACAACGGCGTTGCCGTTGAGGATGATGATCTGCAATGGCAGTGCATCGACCTTCCGCGAGCACTGGTCTTCAAGGCAACCAAATGCCTCGAAGTCACAGCTTCGGAACTCGAAGTGTTCTTGTCCCTGACCCAAGGCCTGACCGGCGCAAAAGTCATTGGGCGTTCCACTTCCCTGGCCATGGGCTCGGAGCAAGCATGATGACCAAGCGCACGAAGCGGGAGTGGTATACCCAGAACGGCATAGCGATCATGGGTGACGAAGGCATCCACGTTACTGACGTGAAAGGCCTATCCCGCACCGACAGCGAGAACGAAGCCAATGCCGCACGCATCGTGGCTTGCGTGAACGCCTGCGACGGTTACGCGACCGAGCAGCTGGTGGCCCTCAAGGGTGGCAACGTCAAGCGCGAAGTCACCTATTACGCCGACAAGCTATGCGCCGCCGAGGGCCGCTACCTCAAGGCGGAGCAGCAACGGGATAACCTACTGGCGGCGCTGAAAAACCTTCTGGAGCACGAAGGCACCCAGGTAGAAACCGGCATTGGCATGATGGAGCCCGACGAGCTTCAAGAGGCACGTAAGCAGGCCCAGGCCGCAATCCGGGAAGTGGAGGCCGCTCAATGTCGCATCTTCTAGAGACGAGCACCGTTACCACCATCGGCGCCGAAGCGATCCGGGACTGGGTGGCTCGCCACCTTGCACCGCTCTGCCCGGAGGGTGCGGCAATCTCGGTCATACAGCGTCCCTCGCACTGCAAGGGGGAGTCCTGCTACTTCGCGGCGGTCGAGGTTGAAACCCCCATCACACCCGCACAGCTGCGCCGACTGGAAGTAGCGGAGCACACGCGAGGCCAGTACCTGCACTTCTACGTCGATGACGTGATTGCGGCAGCGGTGGGCAGCGGCGCCCTGGCCGGCAACTTCTTCCGCGTTCACTACAGCTGGTAGATCCATCCTCGGCTGCCAACATAGGGGCTGAGCATTTGCGGCAATTCTTGCCTGCCGCCGATGACACAGCCCCTCCCCCTAGATACTGGCCACATCCGAAACGAGGGCGAACCGCCCTACCAGACAAGGGGAATCACCATGGGCTCTACTGTATCGACTGGCAAGCAGGTAGCAGCGTTCAAGACTACCAGCGGCAAGACCATGTACGTGTTGTTCGAGGAAACCTACGAGTCCAACTGCTACCCGCGCACTCCGCGCTGGAGCAGCTACATGATTGGCGAGCTGCCTGCTGTTATGCGCCACATCTTCCGCGCTGCATCCAGCTGCGAGGGCGGCATGCTCAAGGGGGCTGGCGGGCGAGACATTACCCCCGAGGGCTACCTCCAGGGCTGGTTCAAGGAGCTGGAGAACCCGGTTGAGATTGCTGACCGCCAGTTCGAGCTGTACGCCGTCAACAACTACATGGCGCCGATCCCGACCGAGAATTTCGCATGGGCCAAAGCTGCGATGGTCAACGTAGGCCGCGAGGCTGACGCAGTGAAGCTTGAGAACGGTGAACACCTAATCGTTTCGCTGTACGACGACGCCGAGCTGCTGGCAGCAATCTATGACGGCATCCACTTCGGCGCCAGCCGGATTATTAAGTCCGTAAGCCAAGTCCTATATGCGCCGCGCAATCCTAACCTCGGTTACAAGCCAGCCAAGTCCAAAGTCGTGAGCATGGACACCCCGCGCTTCATGCGGGTGCGTGAAGGGCATTACTACTACGCCACCCAGGACGCCAACGGCGACTGGCGTGGTGACGCTTCGCACTGCTTTATGAACTCGTTTATCACCAATCTTTGGAAGTCGGAGCTGGCTGAGCCGCTGACCTATCGCGGCAAGATCAAGGCCTACCGCGATGCGATCAAGAACGCCCAGGTAATGCCAAGCAACACGAAGCTTGTCATCGACACCAAGGCCGTCACCGACCGCTACCACCAGGAGTCGGTTGACTGGGTGCTGGCCAACACCTCGCACACCAAGCACGACGATGAAATCCACGTAGAGCTTCCTACCGACTACACCGCCCTCTACCGCGTGGCGACCCTCAATGAGAAGTTCGCCCGCTACGTCTTCACTGGCAACGCACCAGCACAGCAGCTTGACCTGTTGGCCTGCTGATCGATGCCAAGCCCCGGAGAGTCCGGGGCCTACTGGCCATTCTCACTTCCCAGACCAGGGAGTATGGCCGCTCAACGGTTAAACTATGAGAGCCCCGGTAGGCGCTGGTGTGCAGGGGAGTGCAAGAGGGATCGAACATGAAAGACGCGGATGGAGTGATTCTGAAAGAGGGCGAATCGCTGAGCGCCCTGAATGACTTGCCTGCGGACAGATTCGCAACCGTTCGGAGCGCTACCAAGATCAAGCACTGTGCTTGCGTGACGGCCTGAACCAATTGCTTCCCCAGTAACCATTCATCGAACCGGAATATTGGAACCGAGACTGACCATGGCCTACACGCTGACCCCCGAGAAGATTTCATCCATCACCATGCCGGAGCTGGCATTTTCCACGGAGCGCCTGTTGCCTGCCTGGGAGGACATTCCCGAAGAATTCAAGCGTGGGAACATCTACACCGAGCTGGCCTCCGCGATCTTCTACGGTACGCCAATTCCACCCAGCACGATTGAGCTGAACGAGGGCGTGGAAGGCGAGGCCCTGAGCAAGTGCGTTCGCGCTCACCTCCAGTCTTATGGCCCGAAGCACGAACACAAGATTGCTGGCGTCGGCTACATGATTTCCTGCGCCTGCACGCTGACGCCCGCTACAGAGGCGGACGAGGCATAACCATGCCACGACTGATCCGCCTCCCCTGCTGTCGCTAGCTGCGCTGCTGGAGCTGCTTGCACTTGGCTGGGGTCTTGCCCTGGCCTCCCTTCCTCTCGCCGGGCGCTTTGTAGCGCTTGCCAAGCTCCTGCCTGACCTTGCTTGGTACACCGGGCGCCACGCCCGGCCCCTATCCCTTAGCCCACCGCCCTCCGCCAGTTCCAAAAACTGGTTTTGGCAAATTGCTGCCTTTCCGCCTCCATGGCGATGACACAGGGTTTGCCGGGAGAAAGTTTCCTCACTGGCCTGATCAACAGGCACTGACGAGGAATCGCCATGCAGACCCAAACTGAGATTCAAGCAGCCGTTTTCGGCACCCCATCCGGCAACGTCCGTGGCTGCGTGACGGCCATTGTCGCCTACACGCACGGACCTACCGTGATAATCCCAAGCAGCCTTCTTCACTAACCGCAGCCCAAGGAGACGCAAACGATGAGCGAATTCCAAACCTTGCAAGTCGGCTCGCTGGAGCTGCGCAAGACAGCCGATGGCTGGCAGTACCTGAGCGAAGGGATCGGCAACGATCCCGACCGCTGGTGCGACGCTACCGGCGTGCTGGGGCCGTTCGACAACTCGGGGGTGAACACCCTTCTCGATGAGCTGCTGGCGGCACGGCAAGAGGCCGAGCAGAAAGCCGAGCGCGTGTGCGAGAACTGCCGCTACTGGGGCCAAATTTATGAGGGCTGCTGCGATTTCATCGACACCATTGCCGGCGAGCGAGTGGCTGCAACAACGGGGTGCCAGATCATCGCCACGGTAAGTGACGACTCCGGGCTCAACACTCTGTTGAAGACTGGCCCGAATTTCAGCTGCCCCAATTTCAGCAAGTAACGGTGAGCACCATGCCGCAGGAAACCGGAAATCTGTTCCTCCTGAACAACAAAGGCTACTACTTCGAAATCAAAACGAAGGAAGTGAGCGTGGACAAAGAGCGTCTTTACGAGTGCCGATTCTTCGACACCGGGAAGGAGCTACTTGAAGCCGTCAGCTCTGCGTATGGGTACTCGGTGGAGGAACTGGAGGGGACAACCTTCTACATCACCAAGCGCAACGGGAAGCCCACATGGTTCGACGACCGAGGCTTTCCAGGCGAAATTGACGGGTCGGTGGAAAGTTTCATCACCCTCTTTGAACTCTGACTCTGCTGATCCGCAGAATGGAACCTACCATGCAGACGCACACGATTGACCTGAGCGGCAGCGCCAACGTCCGCCACCCGTTCGCAGACTACTCGCTCACGGACGCGGTGAGGCTGGCCAACAACAACCGTAGCTTGAACCTGCTCCCGCCCGTCCAGACGCTGAGCGAGGCCCGTGAAGTGGTTCAGGACATGGCCAATCATGCCGGCTTCACCTGGATCACCGGCATGGTGGCGCTGGATGTTCTCGATGCCGCGATTGAGAATCGGGATTTGCGCACATCCTGCCGCCTGGTTTAAGCGAATCCGGCGTGACACACGCCGGGCAGCCCTAAGATATGCGTACCCAATAGACCGCAGCGCAGCGGAGTATCGAATCCATGAAACAGAAACCGCATTGGACGAAGGCCGAGATTGTCGAGTTCGACGATTTGGTGGATGGCGTCTCCAGCCTGCATCAGCTTGAGCGCATTGACTGTCGCCTGCGCCTGGATGAGTTCGTGAAGGCGCACGGCAAAGCGAAATGCGATGCCATGTTTGCCCACCTGGAAGCTGGCGGCGCGAAAGAGGATGGCCCTATGGTGGACGTTCCAGCTGATGAGGCGGAGTCCGAGGGAGAGCACCAGTGACAACCCCTAACGCTACCTCTAACCGCACCCTGACGATGCCTGTCCCGGATGACTGCTCCGACCGCTATGCCTCCGGCTGGGCCTATGCCGACTGGCATATCAGCAAAGGCGGCAACCTGAACGCCGACGCCCCTGCTGACTGGCACGAAGAAAAGGTCAACGGCTTCTGGGATCGGCTCACTGCTGAGCGCAACGCCAATTCCAACGCTGAGAAAGGGCAGGACAATGGCCACCAGTGAACAGAAGGTCAAAGAGGTCCATCCCCGCGCCAGCAAGAAGCGTTATTCGACCCACGGTGGCGGCGGTTACTACCTGATCTGGTCTGGCTTCCCGGAAGGCCGCGAGAGCCTGCGCCTGGGCGAAGGCAAAACCGCCTCCGCTGCGTGGGTGGACGCGGCCAAGAACATCAAGCGCGTGGCTGAGCAGGCCAGCAGTGCGGTACAGGAGAGCAGCAATGGGCAATGAGCGCGGCAACTGCATCGACTGCGGCGAAGAACTGTGCCACCTGGATGACGACCCCAACGGCGCCCACAACTGCACCTGCGCCCGCTGCCGGGCACAGGATGAGCATGACTTCGACGCCGAGCCCGGCGCCGTTTTCAGCCGCTCGGGTGAGCGGATCGACAACAAGCCCCAACGCCCGGCCATGCCTCAAAACCTGCGCTCGGTTCTGGAGAGCCTTCCGCAGCTACCACAGCGCCAGGACTCGACGGCAGCCCAGCTGGCCGACCTTCGGGTGATCGCCAACCGGCTGGGGCTGTATGACGCCGCCGACGCCATCAAACCCATGCTTGGCCGTCAGTAGTCGGCCAGAGGACAGAAATCATGCCGCAGCAGATCAAGACCGAATACCAGCTGGAGCGCGAAGCCCGCTGGAAATCCATGGGTTTCACCCTGATCGACGAGGCGAAGCCAGAGATTGGGAAGCCAGTCGAGGCCATCCGCGTTCACCAGCCTCGGGGTTTCGGCGGCGTGATCCTGCGCACCGAATACCTGCTGGTCAACATGGTGCGGGCCGAAGAATACAGCTACACCGACACCACCAACGACGACAAGCACCTCGCCTCCAGCGAGTTCGAGGGCTGGCGCGAGATTGGTGCCGGGCAAGGCAGCAACGATGATCAAGCCAACACCAAGGGGGCAGCCTGACCATGGCAAGTATCGAGCGTGAGCCGCTGCCGGCTGGTGCCGTGATCGAGTATTGCGGCGAGCACGGCGAAGTCATCCACGATCCGGGCGGTAATGGCCGTTTAACGGTCAAGGTCGGCGACCATCAGGCGCAATGGTGGTGGACGTTCGAGGGCGTCACATGCACGGTAGTGTCGATGCCCTCCACTTCTCCCGCCACGCACAAGAGTGAGATTCAGGAGCTGATCCAGATGGTTCGGGATTGGTTCGCGCAGCCGGGGAATGAAGGCGGCGGCATCTTTCATGTGATGCTGGAGGATGGCAACGTCGAGCAAGAGTTCGCCGACATTGCCCTGGAGCAGGCCCGCCAAAGCGGCGATGCAACTGCTATCGAACTGGCAGAGAAGCTTGCAGCACTCACCGTCGCGGAGCGCGTCAAGGTCTGCAACGCTTGGTAGCCGCCCCCCCCTGCGATCCTCAACCCGCCAACCAGGAGCTAAACCGATGAGCCTCGAAGAACAGCGCAAAGCCGTAATGGCCCGCCATAAAGAGCTTGTTGCCCAGCGCGACGCGATCAATCGTGAGATTGACCAGAACTTCGAGTTCTTCAAGGGCAAAGCTGTCCGCGTGAAGCACTCGCGGGGTGAGTTTGATGCCGAAGTCATCCGCGTCTATCACGACGAAACCATGGCTGTCAGGAACTTGGATTCCGACAAGCCCTCAACGCGCCTGCTCTACGAAGTGGCCGGCATGGTTGAAGACGATCAGGAGTAGCCGGGCCGTGGCAACTTCGGACGATCAAGGCCTGGAAGACAGCCAGAAGGCGGAGGCCGAACGCATCGCCGGCCTGTTCGACACGCTGAAAGACCGTGTGATTTCTGCCGGCTACAACAACAAGCTCAGTGACGAAGAAGTGGCTGAGCTGCGCACCGAAATGGCGGTCCTCTCCAGCCAGTATTTCGACCTCACTGGCGTCATTCTGTCCTAGCCCTCTCAAGTGCCAGCATAGGGTTCGACGATTTCTGCGATCATTCATTCGTCGCGGTGACACACCATTGGGCACATGACAATGGGCACATCACCAGAACAGGCCATCCGGCCCCGACGAGGATCACCGACATGTCACGCGACCTTCCCGAGTTCGAGCAGCATTTGCTGAGCATCATCAAGCCGCTGCATGCAGCCAAATGGCACGCGGACTATCGCTGGGACTCACTGGAAAAGTCGCTGGCTAACCTGGGCAATGACTACGGTGGCCTTGAGCTGAACCCTGACTTCCAGCGGGGCCACGTATGGACCCCCGCGCAACAGACCCACTTCATTGAGAACTGCATGCGTGGTGTCGTTCCGTCGAGCGGTTTTCTAATCCAGTTCAACTGTGCTGACTGGGGCGATGAAGACGCCCAAACCGACCTGCCTAAAGGCTTGCAGTGCGTGGATGGTTTACAGCGCTACACGGCTGTGACTGAGTACGTCAAAGGGAACGTCAAGCCGTTCGGTTATTCCGCCCAGGAGCTGCTGGGCACCCAGTTCTCACCGAAGCGCATTTACATGAAGGTCGCGATCCACGCCTACACCAAGCGTGCAGACCTGCTGGCGCACTATCTCGCATTGAATGCCGGTGGCACCCCTCACAGCGCCGAGGAAATCGAACGCGTTCGCGGCCTGCTGGCCCAGGCGCAGGGCTCTGCCTGATCCATCCGCGCCTGCTCCTGGCTCCCTGCTTTGGGGAGTCAGAAGTTGTTGTCCACCCCGTCTTTCTGCCAGTGACACGCCGCACCTCTGTCTGAATATAGGCGTATCCACTCAACATGCTTGCATTCACCAGCAGCCTCTAATGACTATCGAGAGAAGTTCTATGTCTGCCCGCCTGGATTCACTCATTGGCAACAGCTATTCCGTTGTGCAATTCGCCGATTTACCTGTGCCAAGCCAGTTGGCGATTGTCTGGTACTTGGCGGTCGATTGCGGCGCATGGGATGCCGTCGATTTGTCGTCATACAGTGCAGACCACCTACAGTCTTCGCTGATCGAGCTGCTACCAAAGTACGTCAATGAGTATGGCGCCGAACTGTTTGGCTCGGTTTGTCTATCCACTTCGGCCCTCGCCTCGGCAATTATGAAAGACGAAGAAATCGAAGGCAGTCATAGCAGCTGGGAGGATTACCACAAATGGTATCTGTCGTGCGGTGATATACCGACACACCCAGCAACTGAGCGTTGGCCGGTGCTGCTGTCCTCAGATGCTTACGAAACCATTCTGGATGGCTGGCATCGCTTTCACAGCTACGTCCGCGACGGCGCAAGCGAGATTCAAGCAGTCTTCAATGTCTCGGATCATCATTTGCGGGGAGCTGAGTGAGCCCGCCGCGAGCCCGCCTCGCCCCCCGTTCTGGGGAATAAGGATTTCACCGCTGCTTGCCGTGACACACCGCCCCAATTGCAAGAATAGGCACATCAAGAAATCACGCCGGCACGCGCCGGCAGAGGAATCCTCATGAGCAGCGCCTACTTTGCATCCTTCATCCTGCTGGACGTGATCATCGACGGGCCGGGCGAGTACCTGACGCGAGGCGGTGAGCGCGTGACGATCGATCAGGCATCGACTCGCCACGACTTCGGATGCAGCGGTCGTTATCCTGGCTGCAACACCCAGGATCATTGGCACAAGAGCGGACGCCTCTCCGCAAGCAGCCAATCCAAGAACGACATTGTTGCTCGGGCATAACGGTCATGGCTGACGGAATCAACATGCGCACTCACTGCGACTGCGGCACCGAGCTTGAACATCCGGGCTCGGTCGGCGGTAACTGGGGCGACTGGAAGTGTCGCAACCCCAAGTGCTGGTTCAGGTACTGCCAGGACTGCGGTTCGCACCTCGACCAGAACAACGAGTGTGTCCGTCACCGCGAGGCCGAAGACAGCCAGTACCAGGATCAACCAGAGGGCGCGAACTGACATGATGAGCCGTGAGCACATCGAGCTGTGCCAGGACGAAGGTCTGTGCTGCCACTGCGGCAAGGCAATCCGCTGGGGTGAAGACGCCGTGTACTCGATTACCGGGGCGCACTACGACTGCCAGTTTCCCAACGGGCGCGAGGCTGTGCTCGGCATAACGACCCTCTTGCGTCCCAGTGTGGGGTTCGGCACCAGCACGATACCGGCGCTGGCGCGTGCGAATGGTGGGCACATGCTGCACTGGGTGACGCCCAGCACAGGCAAGGGTCTGTGCGGCCACCAGCCCAAGGACAACGCTTGGCGCATGAAGTCGCGGGCAAAATGGTTCCTTGTGCCGGACGGCGCGGACGTGACCGGGCGGAAGGTCTGCGGGAAGTGCGCGGAACGACACGCCCAACTGATGGCCGACCAAGAGCACTGTGAGATTCACGGCTGAGCTGCGCTGACACACGCGAATATGGCTCAGAATGGGCCTCAATGAACCAGGAACACCCGCGCCAGCCGGAGCCGACTGCGCCACGGGGAACGAGAAAGAACTACGAGGACAGACAGATGTTCGAGAAGCAGCAGCCCACCGTGACCCCTCTCAGCGGCCCGATGGAAGGCGAGCGCTACCAGCACCCGGCCTACGGCACCATCAGCCTCATGAAGGGCACTTGCGGCCAAGAAGGCATGGAGCTGTTTGGCTCCGACCTGAATCACCGCAGCGTGCTGACGATCACTCTGAGCACGGCTCACCTGGATCGTCACCTCAATCGCGACTGGGTTCACTCTGAACGCGAAGTGGTTTCGTTCCACATGAGCGAGGCTCAGTGGGCGGCATTCATCAGTTCCCAAGGTGGGGCCGCAGTGCCGATCACCTTTGAGCGCCGCCCTGATGATGCTGCCCCCGTCCAATTGGTGCCCGGCATCGATTCGCCCGAATCCATGATGGAGCAGTTCGACCGCGAGATTCGCGAGCGCTGCGCCAAGTACATGGAAACTGCAACGAGTCTGTTGGAAGGCCTCGAAAAAGCCCTGGAAGATGGCAAGGCGAATAAGGGCACGCTGAAAGAGCTGCGCGACTTGGCAAGCAACCTGAGCGTAGGCATGCCTAATTCTATGGCCTTTGTGCAGCGTCAAATGGCCGAAGCGATGGAGAAAACAGTCAGCGCTGGCAAGATCGAGCTGGAAGCCTACGTTAGCGACATGGCCACCCGTACCGGCCTGGAGGCACTGCGAAACCAGTCCGTGACCCTGATCGAGCACACCAGCAAGCCCGAAACCCCAACCGAGTAACCGGCAGAGACTCAGCAGATGGAAACCGTGGACACCCTCACCTTGCAACCCACGCTGTATGCCAACAAGCGTATCGCGTTTCGTCTCATGTGCGAGGACGGCGAGCCCTACGGCGTTCTGACCTGCAACATCGTCGAAGCCCAGATTGAAGACGATGAGATTTGCATCCCCAGCTGGAACCTCACCGAGGACCTTCTCGCCGGCTACCTCGCCTCCGGCCAGTTCGAGGAAACCGGCAAAGGCGCCGCCACGGGCTTCGTTGTCGCCCCCATCTGGCGTGTGGTCTGCCCCCAACTGCTGGCCGAAGTCGCCCGGCTTCGTCGAATTGCTGCGGAGAAGTAGTTGTGACCAAGAAAAAGCTGGCGCCTCTGCGCAGTGTTGTAAAGCGCAAACAAACGGCAACTCGAAACAATACGTCTATAGCCGGAACTCTGTTCCTAGAATGCGGCCATCGTGTTCGTGTTACCGGATGGGACGCATTCCATGCAGAGTCGAAGCGATGCAAGGAATGCTTAGAAGCTGAGACTGCTGCCGGGGACTGAAACCTCGCTAATCTCTCCCCCTGCACTGCGGAACTGGAGCCCTGAACGCATGACCCTCAACCCATTCGACAAGCTGGTCGAGCAACGCGCCCGGAGCACCCCTATTGCTCGGGAGCAGGTAAGCGCCTACTTCGCGATTGTCTGCAAATCGGGATGCGACCGGGTTCCGCTGAAAGTGCGAAATCTGGCCGTCCCTTTCTACTTCGCCGGCTACAGCGCCGACAGTGTGTATCTCGCCCACGCAGAAACCTGCTTGGTCAGCCAGTTCGCCTTCGATGACCTGGAGCCGCTGACGCTCGGCACCATTGAGGAAATCCAGCAGCTGATCGCAGCTTGGCTGGACAGCGCCGAGGGCGCAGCTGCAAGGGAGCTGATCGAAAGCGCGACCATGGCTTCCCAAGCTGGCATTCGAGTGCCTGTCACCCTGCGCTGGCCCGAGGGCGGACACACTCGTCAGGGCCACCTGTGCCATGAGAGCTTTGCCCATGCCGAAGCCCAGGCACGCTGGGTCTGCGCCGTCGAAACTGCCGAGGGCAAGAACGTGGTGTTCAGGTATGGCCTCACCCGTATTGCCAGAACGATGCACGATGGAAAACCCCTCTCCATGGCGCTCAAGCCCGGAACCACTCTCTAACCAATCGACACACGCACCGAGGCAAGATCGATGGAACATCAGCCGACGCAGCCCCAGAGCAGTAAGCGCTTCTCTTTCTTCTACGGCGCCCACAACGAGCGAGCCGATTTCGTGCTGGCGACCGAGCACGATGCCGTGTTGATGGAAAATGCACGGCTCCAGGGAGAAATTGCTGCGCTGCGCCAGCACAAGAATGACTACATGGAGGCAGCTGAACAGACGCGGCAAGCCCTCACTTCCGATATTGATCATTTGCGCCCCAAGATCGGAATGCTGGTCGCACAGTTCCAGGCAATACTCTCCGACCCGCAGAACCTTCCACACGGGTACGAAGTGCCGGACAAGGTGCTGAAAGCCATGCAATGGCTTGCTGCTTTTGCAGCCGGCAACCCTAATTCCAGCTTGTCATTCCAGACTCGCGTCCTTCCCTGGCTGCTGGAGTGCTTTGGCGAGGACATTGCCTATGACGGAATGGAGCGCAACCATCGCTTCCTAGAAGAATCGCTGGAGCTTGTGCAAGCTTGTGGCTGTACTGAGGCCGAAGCCCTCAAGTTGGTCAGCTACGTGTTCGGGCGCCCCGTGGGCGAGCGCTCTCAAGAGGTCGGAGGGGTCATGGTGACGCTCGCTGCCCTGTGTCTCGCGCATGGCCTCGACATGCACGGGGCCGGCGAAACAGAGCTGGCCAGGATCAGCCAACCGGAGACGATTACTCGAATCCGCATGAAGCAGGCCAGCAAGCCCGCAATGTCCCCGCTGCCGGGGGTCTATCCAGAACGCCAACCAACAGGAACTCGCGATGAGCACCAGCAGTAATCGGGATCGCGACAGAAAACTGATCTGCATCTACTCCCTGGCCCTGGACAAGCCCTTCTGGGACGCAGTGGCCCTTATCCTGCTCATTGTGGGCATCATCAATCTGCTCGCGGGCTACAGCCCTGCTTTGTGCTCAGCCCTAATCGCGGCAGGCCTTGCCATGCTTTTCGCCTCCTATCAGTTTGGCAGGAAGGCTACTGCATTCCTGGATCAGGAGGCTGACTTGAGCGCCTACCCTGACCAATGCCCTCCCGAGAACGAAGTCACGCTGCTCACCCTCGGCATGGACGAGCATGGACACAAGCTGCGCCTGCTGGTCGATGGGCGGCAGAATTGACATCCTCCCCCACCTTCGCGCTCAGCGCTCAGGAAGGGGATTCCTTTTCCAGGTGTTAGCCGATCACTCGGCTAACAGGTTCCTGCTGCTGACGGCCTTACAGCGCCATTCACTTCACAGGCTAACCGGGCCATGTCCGGCCCTTCGTTGCTAAGGTGGGCCTCGCCCCGGCGAAGCACGTTGATCGCACCGACCACATCCGCGTTATTCGCATAACCGCACTGCACGCACCGGAACTGTGCCTGGCTCTTGCGGTTGTCTGCACTGACGTGCATGCAGGCCGGGCAGGTACGGCTGGTGTTATGCGCCGGCACCACGAACAGCCATCCACCGTTCCATGTCAGCTTGTAATCCAACTGGCGGCGAAACTCGTACCATCCCTGGTCAAGGATCGCTTTGTTAAGGCCTGACTTGGCTTTCACATTGCGGCCCGGTTGCTCAGCCGTACCGGCAGCCGATGCGCTCATGTTGCTGACCTGCAAGTCTTCGATACAGACCATCGCGTGGTTTTTGCTGATGGTCGTTGAAGCTTTGTGCAGGTAATCGCGGCGCACGTTGGCAATGCGGTGGTGGATGCGCTGGACGCGGGCCTTGGCCCGTTTCCAGTTGTTGCTGAACTTGGTTTTTCGGCTCATGCCCTGCTGCGCCTTGCGCAGCGCGAGCTGGTGCCGCTTGAAGCTATTCAGCGGTGCGGTGTAGTTGCCATCGGAGAGGGTCGCGAATCGCTCGATGCCCATGTCGATGCCGACAGCGCTGGTTGATTTTGGCAGCGGGTTTTCAACTTCGCGCTCGGTCTGGAAGCTGATAAACCAGTGGCCAGCATCGAAGCCTACGGTGCAGTTTTTCACTTCGCCCAGAATGGCGCGGGACTGGCGGAACTTGACCCAGCCGATGCCGGCTGGAAGTTTTACCCGGTTGCCGTCAAGGGCGCAGTATTTGGGGAAGTTTACGAAACGCACGCTGTCCCGGCTGCGGCCTTTCTTCTTGAACTGCGGCCTGCCGGCATCGGCCACCTTTTTAAAATAGCGCTGCCAGGCAGTGTCGAGGTCTTTGAGCTTCTGCTGTAGGTTGTCGGTGTAGGCGTCTTTCAGCCACTCGGTATCTGGGCTGCGCTTCCAGGCGGTGACCCACTTGGCCATCGTTTCGTAGCGGGGCACGAACTGGTCTTCGGTGGCCAGCATCTGATTGCACTCGCTCAGGGCTTTATTCCAGACATACCGGGCATGACCACACAGCACACGCAAGCGGGCGCTTTGCGCCTCGCTGGTGTCCAGTCGGTATTTGAAGCCCTGGCGGATGATCATGAGACAATCATAACAAATACTGTTCATTCATACAGCATAATAAGAGTGCGGCAATGGTGAAATCGAGCAGGGCTGACGCCCTGCGCCGCATTCACCCCACACCTCCTTCGGTGTGGGTACCCTGCGGAAAGAAGGATGGGTTCGGGTGGGCTTCAAGGACGTGGCCAGCATGATGCGTGGTCAGGAACTGATGGAGCGGCTGCGCCAGCGTGATGCCCAGAGAGCCAACACCCCACGCAATGAGTCGTGATCGAGTGCTTTCCACGGATCGGCCATCGGGCCTTTGGCCGTTCACTGACATGGTGCTCAACCAGCTGGATGCACTGGGCTGGCCAGTGCTCAGGATTGATGCTCACGACGACGAGGATGGTGCTGACTTCCTATGGGGGGGAACTGACGCCCGAGCTTGATCTGTCAGCCGGTGAGTACATGCGCATCGACCATTCCGCAGGGCGATACTGCATGACGTTCGGTCAGCGTGCCCATTACGGTGGCGACCCTACATGGGGCGACGGCTACACCCACCTACTACCCTCACCAGAGCATGCGTTGCTGGTTGCAACTGAGTTTTGCCGGCATTTCTCGAATGCCAAAGCCGGGGACGACGCTCATGACTGAGCCAAGCAGAGCGTCTGAATTGTTCGACGCCGCTGACAAAGAATTGGCAGCAATGATGCAGGACGCCCTGCGGTGGCGGTATTATGCCGCCAGGGTCGCAGCCATGCTGGGTGTAAGCATCGAGCAGATGGCGCGGGAGGTTGACGACGCGATTGAGCGTGATCGCGCAGCGGAGCAGGCAAACAGGCCTGACTCAGCGCCCTCCGAGTAAACAGCGGCCCTCCCCATTCCCGCTGTTCAGGCCCAGGAGTCTGACTTGAACCTATTTGATGAACCCGTGAGCCTTTTGGGCACCAAGCTGGTGCGCGAATTCGCCAAGCAACTGGAGTCGATGCCCGAGGACTGCCGTCTACCCCAAAGCTCCTTCGACATATGGTCGGCGCCGCTGGCTGAAACTAACGCTTCCGAGTCCCAAATGGAGGTTTTGGGAACTTGGTACGCCAAGCACCACAAGACCTGCCCCTCACTGCCCTACATACGGCATGCGGCTATAACCCTAGTCTCAGTTGGAGCGCTACCAGATCACCGGATCGCCAGTCGGATCGAGAGCGATGCGCTCGCAATCCTCAAGACAGCTGAATTACTGGGCATGTCCGCTGATGATTGTGCAAATGCGCTCATCCTTGCTGGCACCCTCGCTCACCTATCGACCTACCGGCGCCGTCACCCGAATGTTGATCGTGCTTACCTGAGAATGGAGATTGAGGGCATTGCCAGAACGTGTGACTACGTTGCAGACGAGATTCTGGATGAGATACAGCAGAACAAGGGCGATTTGCGTGCCCTACGTGAGTACCTGTTCGACCTGCCCAGTGCGGGGACTGAAAACACTCAAGCCCAGGATTAGGATTGGAGAACTCGCTTGGCCAGGAAGCGGAAATGGGTGGATCGCCGCTGTTGCGACTGGGATACCTTCCTCACCAGCTTGATGGCCGCTGCCCAGCGCTATCGGTTTCCGTTGATCCTGGTGAACTGGTGCGAGGCCCGCAGCTATTGGCGACGCCATAGCTGCACGGGTGCCGAGGTCATCCAGATGCAGCGTGCCCGCGAGGTCAATGACGGTCAGTACATCCTGTCCACCCCGCCTCGGCGCCGAGGTTTCAGGCGGGGATAGCAGCATCGAGCAGCGGCAGCGCCGGCTTGCTTACCTTCATTTCCAGAATGTGCTGCGGCAGGTTGGCGACATAGAGGTTCATGTGCGCCAGAGGCGACGGCGCATTCATGATCGCCAAGACGACAGGCTGGTAAGCGGGGCTCAACCCGGCCAGCACACGGTAGCCCGTCATCATCACAGCCTTATCGGTGCCATGGATTCTCGCCGCCAAAGCCATCGCTGTGATTGCGGTGAGCAGACAAACCCGCTTCGCGGGCATCGGAGTTTTCGTTGATCCCAACATTGTCTCAGCTCGCGTTATGCCCAGTGAGGGCCTGGAGCAGCGCCTGCAATTCAGGCGATAGTTCCTTAGCAGCTACAGCGTCATCCCCCCGGTCACAGGGGTGGACCTCAACTCGATCAAGCGCTTCCCGCAGAACCTGCTTGGCAGCATGCTCCAACGGGCTTGAGCCCTCACCAATGCCTGCTAGCAGGTCGCGCTTCACTGTGCGACCGGCGTTGTCATCGAGCGGCCAAGGCACACGGGCATCCATTGAATATCGCTCGGCATCAGCCTTTGCGCGGACTTCATCAGGAAGCTCACCAGCTTCTACGCGACCCTCCCGCAGCGTCCAGCCAGCTGCACTCACTTCGGTGATGACGTAGCCATTTGACGTTATGTCTCGCTGAACAAAGCGATCCGTGACGAGGCTTGGTGAGTATTCGCGGTTCTGATTGGTGACTTGCATTCTTGAGTTCCTAAGGATAGTCTGAAGTAGTCGTATGTTTCTGGCGAACTTCAGAAGCCGTCGGTTTTTGAAAAAACGGCAAATGATCAAAAAGCGATCATATCGCCTGCGCAATTCTATGTTTCAGCGGCTGCGAGCACCTCGCAGCGGCTATTCATCACATTGCAGGCGCACCTCTCCTGCAGTTGTCAGTATATGTAGGCGGGCGTCTACAGGTTCGACAGATCGAACAGCGTAACCATTTGCGGCGTATTCATTTCCAAGCACTCGAAGTGCATCGTGGTGTAGCCAATTTGGTCGGGGAAAATGTCTTCCAAGAACGAAAGAATCGTGGCGCAAAAGGCGCTGCTGCACGATGGTTTCTGCGACCGTTCCGGTGACGTTTTGTCTGGCCCGGCAACTCGAACAGCTTCGAGCTTTGGTCGCCTGACAGCTTTGACAGTGCGTCGAACGTAGGATCGTGAGCTAACTCTCTATCACCAGCCTTAGAGGTCATGCTGTAAGTAACTGTTTGTTCAAACCGTTCGTTCCATGACCTTCAGACGAGCGCGACGAGGCCGATATCAGGGAGCCACTCCTCGTCTTGGAAAAGGCATCTGGCTTCATTTGATTTCTCTAACCTGTAGAAGCCATGCGACGACTATCAGCCTTCTTTTTCGCGATCCCCGTCCTTTTAGTTGTCGCCTTGGGAGGCGCTTCTTATTCCTCCGCCCACGCACAGGCGACCCCGCATCGACTGGCTCTGGAGGGGCAGTCCCAAACCGAAGACTTGTCCGCTGCGCTGGAGCACCTGATCGCGCCCGCAGCAGGCGATTTCCCCGACGTGGCTGCGGTGGGCTTCGCTGATGCGTGGCGGGCGAGCGGTGAATCAACCCTGAACATAGGCTATCAGCCCGCCGGGGCCTGGGTGCGCTTCGCCGTAGCGCACCCAGGTCCGGAGCCGGTAGCGCGGCTTCTTATGATTGACTGGGGCTTCGACCGCGTCGAGGCGCGGGTACTGGACAAGGCCAGCGGCCAATGGTCGCCGCCTGTGCTCGGCGGAAATAGCCTGGCGCCGGCCCAGCGTAACGTGGCTGCCCCCTTCCTGGCCCTGCCGCTGCTTTTACCGGCGGGGGAATCAGAAGTATATATACACCTACAAAGCACACAGCGCATGGCGCTGCCCGCGCGCCTGATCGAACCCCAGGTCCTCAAGAAAGAAGAGCGCCGCGACAGTTTGCTTATGGGTGCGTTCTTCGGTGCCATGCTGGTGATGTTTCTTTATAACGCCTCGCTGTGCATTTTTACCCGCGACAGGTCTTACCTATTCTATACAAGCTATCTGTTTGCCTCGGCGTTTTATGTTGCTAGCCAGTTCGGCTATGGGGCCTTCTATCTGTGGGCGGATTGGCAGTGGTTGGCGCCGCGCTCGGGCACGCTTTCGGTAAGTCTGGCATTTCTGACCTCTGCGCTGTTTATCCGTCAGTTCCTAGGCCTGACTGACCACCGAGGCTGGTTGCTGCGCTTCAATAACATTTTTATCGTGTATTGGAGCTTGGCCGGGCTGCTAGTGATCGGTAACCCCACAGCGATACGCTTTTTGTACATAGAGAACATGGGCGCGGTGTTTTGCCTCGTCTTCTTGGCCACCAGCTTTGTGCTCTGGCGTCGCGGCAACCGCTCGGCAGGGTATTTACTCCTAGCGTGGTCTTGGTTGTTGGGCACTACCCTGTGGATATTGTTGGCAATTGAGGGCATCTTGCCCATGGGCGCCTATGTGCGTTTGGCCCAGTTGCTTGGTTTCGTGATCGAGTTTCTTTTGCTTTCTATTGCTCTGGCCGAGCGAATCAACCGTGAGAGGGCTTCACGGCTGCACGCTCAGAGTGAGTTGTTGACCGTTCAGCAGCAGGCGCAGACACAGCTGGAGCAGCGGGTAGCGTTGCGAACGCATCAGCTGGAACAAGCGAACCGCGAGCTTTTGCGACTGAGTAGCACCGACTCGCTTACCGGGCTGGGTAATAGACGCGAACTAGATCAGCGATTTAGCGCCTGTATCGAGCGCGGCCGCAGAGGGGGCGACTACCTAGCTTTCCTGATGATCGACATCGATCACTTCAAGCGGATTAACGACAGATATGGCCATGGCGTGGGCGATGAGTGCCTGGCTTTGCTAGGGCAGACCTTGGCCGCCTTCAGCCGGCGCGACAGCGAGTTCGCCGCCCGTCTCGGAGGGGAGGAATTTGCCGCGGTGTTTTCCGGACTTCGGCCAGAGCAGGCGCTGGCTGTAGCTGAGCAGATTCGCCAGGCCGTGGCGGCGCTGCAGGTGGAGGGGCTCGGGGAGATAGTTAACTTCACGGTCAGTATTGGTGTGGCAGTATGGATACCCCTGGTAGCAGATAGCCGGATTACTTACGCCAATGCGGCGGACCAGGCGCTGTATCAAGCCAAGGCCCAAGGGCGCAACCAAGTCAGCCTGGCGAAACGGGTTTGACTGACCGCTTATATTTAGGATCATCTGAAGTGGTCGGGTGTTTCTGGCCAACCTTAGAAGCCGCCGGTTTTTGAAAAAAAGCGGCAAATGATCAAAAAGCGATCATATCGCCTGTGCAATTATATGCTTTAGCGGCTGCGGGCACCTCGCAGGGGCTATTCCTCGCATTACAGACGCCTCTCCTGCAATTGTCAGTAAATGTCGGCGGGCCATCTTCGGGTTCGACAGATCAAACACCATAACCAGTGCGACGTATTCTTAATATCGAAGCTGAATTCCGTCAAACGCAATTGGCGAAGGTGCGAATCGGCCGGCCCGTCGCGGTGGCGGTCGATGCTCTGCTAGATATAAAGCTGACCGGCCGCGTCGAGAGTATGGGACCGGCCACCGGCGTTAGCTTCACGGCTGTCCTTCAGCATAACGCCACGGGCAATTTCACCAAGATTGTCTAGCGTCTGCAGATGCGTATGGCTTTAGCCGAACCAGAACGCGGCCAACGCGTTGCGTAGGAATGTCGGTGCGCCCTCGCATTACCACTGCGGCATATTCCGCGCCCCAGGTTGTTGACGATCTGCCGCTCTGGGGTTGGGCCCATAGAGTTTTCGTGGACCTACACTAATCCGGATACGATGCTGTGCATCTGAGCCCGGCCGCATAATTCCGGTAATAGGTAATAAAGCGAGCCGAAGGTAATCACGGCCACTCAGCCGTACTCACTGGCTTCGATAATGATAGCGAAACGAGCCATCGCCAGCGTTCAATTGACCAGAATGCCGCGATCTAGCAGCGGTTGGTCCCATTGCGGGACGTCGCCGATGCGTTCGATCAGAAAATCGATCAAGGTCCGCACCTTCAGGGCCCGACGCTGGGTTTCTGGATATACGGCGGCGAAATCGAAGGATGACAGGTGATACTCGGTCAGTATCGGCACGAGGCAACCTTTAATTAGATCGTTGCTTGCAATGAGCGTCGGCAGGCAGACGATGCCGGCCCCGCTCAATGCGTAGTCACGCAACAGATGTACCGAACTGGATCGCACATGCCCGTGCAGGGTTAAGTCTATGCACTCCTCACCCCTGGTGAACTGCCAGCGATTACGCGACGGATAACCACCGTAAAGCGCGATGCGATGGTCCTTGAGCTGCTGTGGATGCACGGGGGCATCGTGCTTGAGAAAATATGCCGGCGCCGCACAAAACAGTCGGTGGACATTGAACAACTTTCGCACCACCAGGCGCTCTGCCAGCGGCGGAAACATTTGGAACGCAATGTCGAAGCCTTCTTCGATCGGATCGACAACACGGTCATTGACGACCACATCGAACTCGATCTCGGGGTACATGGCCGTAAACTCCGCCAGCATCGGGCCCAAGTGATTGATAGCGAACCCTTGCAGCACCTGGACGCGCAACTGACCGGTGAGATTGGAGCGTTGATTGCGCATTTTTTCTGTCAGGCTATGAAAGCCAGCGACCATGTCGGCGCATTCAATAAAATAGGCTTCGCCGATATCCGAGAGCCGGACGTGGCGGGTGCTGCGGTGAAATAGCGGCGAGTTGATGAACGTCTCCAGCTGTTGTACACGATGGGTAATCACTGAACGAGTCACGCCCAGCTGCTCCGCTGCTTTGGCGAAGCTACCGGTCTGTGCCACGCGCACGAATGCTTCCGTTACGAGTAGACGGTCCATGACCTTTCTCTCCTTTGTAATTATTTGCTGGCACCCGTTTCGGGCGGTTCAGGCACAGTTTTGCGACTCCATAGTAAAACTGTGCCTGTGATCCGGCCAGCGAAGCGATCAGGAAAGGTGGTAATCGGTCGGCTCTACCTCGTGAGTACGGCGCCAGAACTCTACCGCGTTGAACGGGAAGTTCTGGGTGACCCGCCCTTTACTGTTTTTGTACCAGCTATTGACCTTGGAAAAGCCCCAAGCACGCAAGCTACTGGCCTGATCGATCCGCTGGTTGTAACTCTCGTACACCTGCGGTTTGATCTCCATGCTCTGGTGCCCGCCCTCTAGCAATAGCCGTACGGCGTCGACGATGTAGGTCGCGGTAAATTCGGAGAACTGAATGATGGTGCTATACACCACCAGCCCGGTGTTCGGCCCATACATGCAGAACATGTTTGGGAATCCTGGCACGGTCATGCCCATGTAGGCTCGTGCATCGTCGTCCTTCCAGACTTCATGCAAGGCCACGCCGTTGCGCCCGGTAATATTGATCGGCATCAGAAACTTGGAAGCGTGAAAGCCGGTGCCATAGACGATCAGGTCAAACTCATGCTCGGTGCCGTCCACCGAGCAAATGCCTTTGGGCGTGATGGCCTCAATCGGCTCGCGGATCATGCTGACGTTGTCACGCTTAAGGGTGGATATCCAGGTGCCATTGTCGCGAATGATGCGCTTGCCCCCCACCGGGGAATCTGGGATCACCACATCGCGCAAGTCGGGTCGGTCAGCAAACTGCGGCTCCATCCACGCGCTGATTTCCTGGCGCAACTTTTCGTTCCGCGCTGACACCGCAACCTCGGTGGGCGGATAGTCCAGATCAACCACCACGTCGTCTAGAAAACCCACACTCTGCGGCATCACCATGGATGCCCGGTACCACAGGCTGTAGTTAGGCAGATTGGCGAGCAACCATTTGGAGCTATCGGAAATTTTGTCGTGTAAATCTGGCGTGGGCAGCAGCCAGTTAGTGGTGCGGGCAAAAACTTTCAGCTCACTAGCGGTCTTGGCCAGTTGCGGAATGAACTGAGCAGCACTCGCGCCCGTGCCGATCACGCCGACCCGCTTGCCGCTCCAGTCCACGGTGTGGTCCCACTGCGCCGAGTGGAACGCCGGGCCCTCAAAGGTCCCGACGCCGGGGATTGTTGGAATCATCGGCCGGTTCAATTGCCCAACAGCAAACACCACCACATTACTGTCGACACGGGTTTCCCCGGCGCTGTTGCGGCATAGCATGGACCAGCGCTGGCTCTCTTCGTCCCAGTGGGCATCGGTCACTTCGGTGTTGAATTGGATATGTTCGTACAGGCCTTTCTCGCGCGCCACCGCCTGCATGTAGGCGAAAACCTGAGGCCCGGGGGCGAAGCAGTCGTCCCAAGTGTGGCGGGCAAAAGAGAAGCTGGGCGGCCGCAAAAACTGAGTGCAACACCCGACCATTTCGGTAAGGTGTTGCCCCATGTCCTATCACGAACTCAGCGCCACAGAGCGCGTCACGATCCAGATCGGCCTGTGCAATGG
>NZ_PGLR01000063.1 GCF_002803095.1 Pseudomonas sp. ZH-FAD
CCTGCGTCGCTGCGCTCCGACTGCCCGGCCGGATGGCCGTGGAACAGGTGGCCAGATGGCCCTGGAATGCCTGGCCAGATGAGAGCGGACTGGGTGGCCGGATGGCGTGGAATCCGCATCCAGCGCCAGCAACTCGCGCATGCGCGGGAAAATTGACTTGAAAATGTCAGGCTGCATGAAAGAGCGATTGGCCAGCTCTTTCGGATCGATGTAGCAGTGGGTGCAGCGTCTGTTGCACCACCTCGTTGCGGTGATGCTCACGTTTGCTTGATTGACAGTCCGAGCCTTATGCACAGCTCTGCTCCAGAATCATGTCCCACATTGAACGTCCGCCTGCGCATTCGCCTGAACCGTCACTCACCGGGACGTGCGAGGGGCCACCCTTGCAGTAATGCGCGTGAACGCAGCTGCGACAGGGCGTAGTGCGAGCCCTGTCGGCCAGCACCCTTGCTTTACGACGCGATGACAAGAGGATGGGCTCCATACCTCCTTCATTTACGTTCCCCAGGAACGTACCGGAAAGGTCGGAGTACAGAGGGTTTGTGGTAACTGTCCCGTCTGGATTAAGCGTCAGGAAGCGACTCTCGCAAGCAACGTTGAACTGATTGTTCGGCTGCCCAATTTGCTGGTGAAAAGCACCAATCACGATCCCCTGATCTTTGAATGCAGCCCCCCACTCATCCTGCAAACGCAGCAAGTAATCCCAGACATTTGCGTAGCTAGCCGTAAGTGGAAGCAATGGAACGCTTGATGCGGCATAGGCAGGCGCCGACAAAAAAGAGCGGAAGTCTACCGACACGTCGAACTCCCAGACCCGGCATTTGGAACCGAGAATGACCGCGGCCAGTGCTGCTGGCCCAGCCTGAATCGTTTCTATGTTCAGCTCGACGTTTACAGGGCATTCGACCCCTGCATCCCAGAACGCATTGAGGCCCGATAGGAACTTGCGCTGATAGTGGGCTGCATCGCCCGAGAGGGAATACTTGTGGGCGAAGGCGTATGTAGTTTCGACCCTGCCCTCAAACTCGTCGTGAGCAAGATCGATCAGCCAGCTGGGCACGTTAAAGCAATTCGTCACCATGGTCTGGTGAGCATGACTCAACGCGCTGCGTGCAGCGTCGCAGTAGGCCTTCATGGCCGCATGCCCAACCACAGATGGCTCGCCACCCTCCCAGATGAGGGTGACGGGCCTCCCAAGCCAGAAACCAGAATCCAGGAAGCGCTCAAGGGTTGGCAACGGCAGGCGCTCTTTCGCAGATCGGTGGGCCTCTGTCAGATAACAGCGCTTGCAATCGACATTGCATTGCCGCGTTACGTTGATGAAGCCAACTGCCTCTTTCGTGTCCATACCACCTCGGAGCGCTCAATTAGCCGAGCGCAGTACCGTCAGCCAACAGCAATGATGTTGCTGGCCGGCTGAACAGAGACTGGCTCAGCAACAGGCTGAGGCTTCTCCAGACCTATCTCGCTGATTGCCCCGCCTGCTTTCAGGATGGAACCCAGCAGGCCAACAAACTCAGCTGCCGCCAGAGCCGCAACCTTGCCATCCACTCCTATCACCTCAGCGGCGCTGCGAGCAGAGGGAGAAGGCTCGACCGCGCCCCTATCCAAATCAACGAGCTGCTTGAGCTGTGACTTAGCGCTGAGTTGATCCCACGCACCCTGGAGGCCATCTGCCCCACCAAAGGCACCGCTCAATGCGCTGGCGAGATTTTGGGCAAATGTCATCTGAGCGCGACTCGGGGTGTAGTCCTCAAGGCTCTCGTCAGCTTCTTTGGGCAGGTACTTGTCCAGGACCGCGTGGAAGCTGTTCTTCAACTCGTATATGAGTCCAGCCGCATCCGGGATTGATAGGCCAGTCATCTTGCTCGTTGCACGAATGAGGTTCGGAACTGGCGTCCTGGCATCCAATTCTTCTTCCAGCATCCTTTTGCGTGCTTCGCGAAGTTCGGCTTCTTTCAGGCGGAGCGCACCCCCGAGCTTTTGCGCCTCTGTCACGAAGAAGTCGTCGCCACCCAACTCGCGCTCAATCACCTGATCAAGCCTCGCCTTGATGTAGTCCATGACCTCCAGCGGCACCTCGTCGGTGAATAGGAGCTTCATTTCGCGGTTGTTGGTGATTTCCTTCGGAGTATGGCCGAGAGCGACGGAGAACTTGTATTCGAGATAGCCATCCAGAGGCGTCAGGCTGAAATTGCCGCTGCTCATGCTCAGCCAAAGCGCTGAGTAGCGCTCCAGGCGATCAACGTAGCTGACAACTGCATCAACGGTTTCAGGGGATGGTGGAAGCATCAGGCGGACATTAAGCCCTTGAGCTTCTGCCTCATTCAGGACGAGCTGAGGATCAACAGAGCAGTTTGGGCCAACGTCGATGGTGCAGCGGCTCAGCGTGCCTGTTGCGAGCAGCAGGCTGAAAATGAAGTTCTCGTCGAGGGCTCCAGGATCGTCTTGGCTCGCACGCACACTCAAACCCAGCGAGAGCGCATCCAGGGGGATGCGCTGCAACTCGGTGTCGCATTCGACCAAGGCGTAGTGAACGGTGCGCTCGAACTTCAATCCAGGATCAGTTTTGATAGCCTCGGATTGCATCTGGAAAACAGCATCCAACTCGGAGGCTGTTTTACCAACCACGAACGGCTGTTCGGCCTGAACCGACGCTTCCTGGGCGGGGGCCTCTCCCATCGAGGCGTCACCGATAATCGCTGTCATTGCTCGTTACCTCCAGCCGCGAGAGCCATGGCAAGCACCATGACAGGCACCATGACATGCGGTATGGCAGTACCCCCACGCACCGACATTCGTCGAGTCGCGGTCCTTGGCTGTGGCAGTAGCAGCCAGCAGCAGGTTGTCGATGCCCATGGGCTCCTTATCGACCACCAAGTTCTGGAGCGCATCTTGGTACTGATCGACCACCGGCTTGATGGGATTCAGTTCCAACATAGCCCGGTAACGCTTGATTTCGGCATCCGAGGCCAGCTCGGCAACTGATTTGTCGAGCGTGATTTTGGTCGATGCCTGAGAGTGCTGTGCGAACACAGCAGCACTTACAGCCAAACCGACGAGCACGCGGTTTACGGCCTTACCCTTCATACCCCTTCTCCTGTTCAATGTGACCCGGAGGCCATCGATTCACCCTGCAACAGCTATGAGGCTAGGGCTCTCAGCCGAGGCCAAGCAGGCATTCAGTAACTTGAAAGCCTGATAGCCCCCGGAACACTCCCCGGACTCGTCTGTCTTAGGTGTTGCCATGCACCCGCTTGAGCAGATCGGCTTAAACCGGCAGTCAAGGCAACTCATTTGCCTAACCTGCCTTGTCTCGCTTAAACCTGCCGTATCAACAACTGCCGCGCCTACTGCATTCCGATTGCTAACTTCGGATGTGAGAGCTGTACACGCCGCGTAGTAACCCGCCTGATCAAAAGTATGGAAGCGCGTATCGCACTTCCCCGACAAACATCCGTACCCACCTGCCTTGCCTGATCGGAGCCTACGGACACTATCGATGAGCCCGTCGAGAGGGGAAATATTCAGCGGCTGTTTGCCACTGCGTTCCTCCCGCACAAAGCGCATGTAGGCTACAGCAAAACGGCCTATCCAAGTGCTGTACTCACGGTTGGAAACCCCTAGCCAGTCCCAATTGCTGATTGCGTACCCCGTCTTGGTCAAGCGCTCGAAATGCACAAGGCTGATTCCTTTCTCAATGAGAAAGTCGATTAGCTCGCGGGGGTTCTTGAACCGCTCAAGCAACGGCTTGGTCGTTGTGATGACCATGTAAGGGGAAAGGCGCTGCTGTTGCAACTCAACTACGTGCTTCCAGAACGTCTTCTCAAATTCGGCATTGGATTCAGGGCGTCCCTTGCGCACCAAGCGGATACGGTGATCCCACGAAACGCCGACCTGCCCGCCAAAGAACTCTCGATACAGCTCAGCCCAACGGAGGTCAAAATTCATGAGGTTGGTCTGGATGCTGAACTGCACCTCATAGTCCGACAGCTCGGTTCGGAGGTAAACGCAGACCTTGCGAAGAAACTCCGCACCCACAAGGGTCGGCTCTCCACCGTGAAACTGAAACAAGAGAGTCTGCCCTGGCGCTGCAAAACCACGAATGCGCTGGGGAATAGCCTCTATGTCCGACCATTGCATCCGCTTCGGATTGTTCGGGATGAAACAATGCTCACAGTGCAAGTTGCACGCCTCGATGAGGCGCACATAGATCATCTGATCGAACTCTTTGCCGGCCTGAATCAACGGACGCGCTCCATTCCGTATGTGTAGGGGTCGAATGCAATGTGTCCTGCTGCGGCGAGGTATGCCGACGCATGCTGCCTCCCAATGGGAGTGCTCACATAAGCTTGTACATGGTGCAGATGAGAGCGGTAGCCAGCGCACTCGCCGCTGCCGGTATGTACCTGATGATCAGTGATCGGGCACCCGGACTTGCAGAAGCTTCGGAATGGGCACGTCTGGCAGTGATTAGCCACATGCTCGATCATCTGGACTTTGATCCAGCTCCTGCGCACAGGGCTTGCCTGAAAGGCATCGATCCCGTCCTGCGCCTTCGGCCACTGCCCTTGCTCGTACTCGATACGATCAGGGCAAGTATTGAGTGACCCGTCTGGGTTCACGACGAGGAAATCTCGCTGGCACTTTCCGCCCCAGCGCTCTCCGGGCTGACCATGAAGCACGCCGCCAATCGAAGCCGCCACAGCGTTGTTGGCCACGAATGGCCTGCCAGCTGCAATGTCTGCCATTGCCAAATCAAAAAGCGCTTTCAGGAAATCGCTATGTTGACGATTGTCAGGGCGGTCAGCACCCGCCCCATAGGCGTTGTAACGCTCGATGTTGAATTGCTCGAACCCATGCCCTTTGAACCACTCATAGACCTTTGCGGGGTTTGCAGTCTCGTTCGTGGTGGGCACCATGATCGGTCCTACTGCGATGCCGTTGCTCCGGGCTAAATCCACTTTGCGCAACCAGAGGTCAACGTACCTCTCATTGGAGCCGTTGAGCGTGCGTCCTGTGAAGTCCAGGGATGATCCAACAAAGGAATCGCATCGATCTTTGATGAAGCCGATATGGCTCTCGCGAAGCGGGATAAGGCTCGTCTGAATAGCCTCCTGGACCTCAAACCGACCGAGGCCTTCTCTCACTCTGTCGGAGTACCAAGTCAACGCATCAGCGTTCAAGCTTAGCGGCTCACCGCCATGGTAGAGGATGGCAATGCGATCATGCCCTTCGCGCAGGGCAAGGTCGTGAATTAGCTCTAGCGTCGCATCAAGGGTGTCAGCAGACATGCGTGCTTTGTTGGCCCGAACATCCTCGGGCAAATAGCAGAAGTCGCATCCCACATTGCAGTAGTTCGTGGGCTTGAGGTACACGGTCAACATTAGGCAGCACCCTGCCCAGCTTGTAGCCTGTATCGAGCAGCAACCGGGTCAATACCTAGCCGGTAGAGCACTCTGTCAGCTTCGCCCGTTAGCACCGACTCCTTGAGCCGATCAAAGACCATCTTCCACGACTGGCAGTAGGCAAACTTCCCCCCCATTCCGCGCTCGAACAGCACGGCGTCGCGGGCGCAGCCGCCCTGGCACTCTTGAAAGTGCCGGCAAGTCTTGCAATCCGGGGGGACATTGCGGCTTCGTTTGATAATCTCGCGTGAGGCCGGCGAAGACGCCAGAGCAGGAACCACGTCAGCCCCAGAATAATACTGGACCTGCACTGGCTGGGCTGCCACCTGGACAGCTCCGGTTAGGATGTTTCCAAAACGATGCGCCGGGTCCCCAAGATCACTGAACTCGGAGCAATTGAAAACGGTGCCGTCAGGGTCGATGGTCAGGAATTTGCCACCACAGGATTTTGTCCATGGGCAAAGAAGTGCTCGGAAGCCCGCAACCTTCGAAAGCATCTGATCTAGCGGAGTAATGTTGAAGCTCGGGACCTCACTGATCCAGCGGTTATAGAGGTCAATGAGCATCTGCCCATAGGTCTGAGGCTGAATCAGCATGCCGGCGTTACGCACCCGACCTGCGGGGTAGGCGTAATTGAAGCGAATGTCGAATCCGAAATTTCCATAGGCATTGGCGCGGTCAAACATAATCGCTGCGCGATCAGCAGCGCCCTCGTCATAGACCCCAATTACCAATGGGCGAAAGCCGTCAGCAATGACTTCATCCATCGCCCGCCAGAACATGCGGTCGTATGTCTCGGCCTTCCCCTTCACGGTCCTGTATTTCTTGTATGGGTCGAAACTGGTTGAGATTCGTCCGCCGAAGACTTCTTCGAAAACACCCTTCCAGCGACCTGAGTTGTAGCCCAGCAGATTGGTCTGGATGGCAAAGTTCAGATTCACGCCTTGGGATTTGGCGTATTCCGCGCATGCGCGGAAATACTCAGGCCCCATGAGCATCGGCTCCCCGCCGTGCCAAATCCAATCTACCTGCGGTGTCAGGTTCCCCTGGAGGCGATCCAGAATGGTCTTGAAGTCATCAAGGGACCAGCGTGCAGCCCCGTCCGGTGGTGCAGAGCAGTAAGTGCAATCAGCATTGCACTCCTTTGTTGGCTTAGCTATGACCACCGAATAGGGCATTACGAAATCTCAGGTTGGGTAGTAGCAAAAAACATCGATAAGCGAGTCAAGGTTCGCGTAATCAGCGGCATAGCCCTCAGCAACTGCCGTCACACTCCAGTACGCGCCGGTCGAAGTGAGTCGGTAGTTGAAACCATAACGACCCACATACGCCGCTCCAGCTGCGCTCGTATAACCGCCACGCATTGCAGCAGGCCTGAGAGCACCTTTGGGAACACCACCCGTTGCACACGCAGGCTTCTGGACCAGCCAACCGTCGCGAACGATGTATGTACCGATGTGGACGAAGTTGGGCAGGCTAGCCGATAGGCGACGGTTGCCTCTGGAGCGGACCACCACGTCATCTACTGTAAGAGTCTGACCTGCCGGGATGATCACCTGTCCGTTCTGCGCGCTCAGCGTCAAACTGCCTGACTGGGCGCGTAAAGTCGGGTTCGCCTGGGAGAAGTTAATATCCCCAGATTCGTTAATATCCCACCCGCCCATCAGCAGGTTGGTTCGCATCCGGTTATCTTCTAGATTGCCGGTATCGACACGCGTGAGTTTGTTGCTCAGCGCGGGCTCGCTGCCGGGCACACCAATCGTCGATCTGATCGTGTTCGTCGCTGCGGCGGTGATTTCCGTTCCGGCAATACTGTTCACCAGATAGCCATCCCAATCTTGAACTGCCGCCTGGACAACACTGAACGTCCGGGTATCGCAAGTAGTGGTGATCGCGTTGTTGTAGCGGTTGCTAGTGCTCATCGCACCGAGGTAGCCGCCTGTTTTCAGGACGTTTATGGCGGTCGCGCAGGTGGCCCCGCCCGGCCACGATGCGGTCGCTACTCGATAACTTCTGGCAGCGTCGAGGATCGCGGTCGTGTCCTCCGCTGTAAGGTTTGCCCGACGCAGGTTCAATTCTTCCATCATGTTGGGTGTCATGAGGGCTGCAATCAGCGCCATAACAGCCATGACCACTACCAGCTCAATGAGCGTGAAACCTGCTTGCTTCCGTGCCATTGAATTCTTCATTTGAACCTCACCGCCCTTACCGAATGGACTCACCAGTCAAAAGCCGTTTTTGATGCTGTACCCAGGCTGGCCCAGCCGTACTTCTCGCAGGCGTCGCCACTATGATTCTTGACCGGGTGCCTACCGTTTCCAGGTCATACCCTTCCCAGCCATCGACCTTCCAATCTAGCTCGACGGCTACCGAGCAGGATTTGTCAGTCATCTTGAAGTAGTACGGGTTGCCGAAAGGGTTCTCGTCAGGGATCACGTAGTTCGACGACAACTTCCCCTTGAGCACGGAAACATTCGTCCAGCTGCTGTATGTAGGGCCGTATGTACTGGTGACAACCAGCGTTGTGCTATTCCGTGAGGTCGAAGCTGGCGACACCCTGGCAACATTGCATGCCGCAACGATTTCCTTCGCCTGAGACACAGCGCCTTTGATTTTGGCCTGATCAATCGGCTCGGCAATCACCGGCAGCATGAATGCAAGAATGATGGCGATGATCGCGAGGACCACCACCATTTCGATGGCTGTAAAACCGGCTTGCCGGACTCTCATCACATGCTCATCCGCATGGTCATCATCGGCACATAGAAGCCGAGAGCGAACAGAAGGATCGAGCTGATTAGGACCGCCATTGCTCCCCGAGACATGCTGGTGGCGATCTTCTCCGAATACTGGATGAACATTTCAGTCAGCGCTTCGGAGAGGTTGGATAGAATCCGGGCGCGGCCATCAATGTTTTGCTGCTCGAAGCCCTTTAGGTTCTGCTGGATGATCTGAGGCCATTCCTCGCTATCAAAAACCAGCCCCAGTTCGCGCCCTTCTTTGTTGCGCTCCAAAGCTTCTTCATACAAGTCGCGCTGGCGCCCCTTGGAACGCTCCAGCATGAATCGCAACACCTGTGGTGTAGTGAAGCCGGATGCGGTTAAAAGTTGGTAGGTTTGGACGAACTCCAACCCCCTCTTGCAGCGCAGACGATCATCGAACAGATTGAAGACTGGCCATCTGCGGCAGGTTTCCCAAACTTGGTTTCGGAAAAAGAATGCAGCGACCAACAAGCCCACGATGATTGGCCAGTAGGTCATGTAGAAGTTTTCCAGCCACATCAGCAAATGGCTTAGCGACGTAGGAGTGATCGGGAATTTCTGCTTGTAGATGAACTCACGAAGCATGCTCCCGCCGAAGATTGGAAATCCAATACCGGCAGTCACACCGACCACAAAGTTGATCGCAGCCGTCTTCATCGGCTTTGCGAACTCCTTTTTCGTCTTCATGCGGTCGCGCAGCACAGATGCAGCACGCTTCAATGAGTCCGATAGATTACCCGCCTTGTCACCGGCATCTGCCAGAAGGATTGCCGTCTCATCAAAGCGCATCAGCTTGAGATAGTCCGATGGGCGCTCACAACCGCTGAGGTCTGCCGGAGACAAGCCGAGCTTAGAAAGGTCAACAGCCTCCGTGATAGCCCGGCCTGGGGTCTTGCCAGCCTCAAGCTTCGACGCAACGGTAACAAGCGCCAGGACTTGTTCTGTCTGGGGAAGGCGCTTCTCGGTCAGCGCCGCCCGAAGTGCGCCAAGGTGATCCACCTCAACGCTATGGATGTTCCGCCCTTGCAGGCCGGACCTGGAAATGGCTTCCTCCCTGGTAAGAGCTTCGATTGGCTTGGCCTGAAAGGTGCCATCAGGACCAATGTGCTTGATTACGAAGTAAGCCATTCCCATTTACCCAACTTAGTTGCAGCGGTAGGCGACTACCACTTGGGTAGTGGTGCCAGTTGCGGACTTGACGTTTGGCGCAGTTACCAGCGAATCCTTCAAGCTGGTGGCCAAAGCGGTGTCTTGCAGGTCGAGCGGGTAGGTCACAGTTGCGGTGTTCCCACCAGAGGTCGTCACAGTCCACGCGCCGCCGAAAACGGTTTCTTCGGGAGCGCCACGTTCAATCAGCTTGGCCTGCGTGATGGTTGTGTTGTTGCACTTGTTGGACATGGTGACGAGGCGGGTGATCGCGCTCGGAAAATCCTTGAGCAGCTGAGTTTTCGCGGCCTGTACCTTGGCATCTTCCTTGGACTGGAACAGGCCAGAGGACATGACACCGATGATCAGTGCGAGGATGGCAAGTACGACAACCAGCTCGACGAGGGTGAAACCCTGCTGGGAGTTTTTGGCCTTCATCTTGCGTTCCGGTTGGGTCATCTGCTGCGCCTGCTCGACAGTTACTTGTTGCATGTGGTCTTTCTCCTGGTGGTCAAACGTTAAAGCGTGGACAGGTCCGGCTGAGCGCTGGTCGATGGGCGAGAATCGGCAGGTCGAACAGCTACCTTGATAGCTTGCCCCGAACCCAAGGGGGCATTCACCTCAACTCGATCCACTTCGTATGGCTTGAGCTGTGCTTCGAGTTGATCGAAGCCGATAACGCCTTCTGCAATGAGGCGTAGCCCGTCATCCCAAAGGTCTTCAAACGAACCTTCTGCGATCTGCTTGCGGCGGAGGATCGAAGGATTGGCCCCGTTCAAAAGCGCTACCTGAACATCAGCGGTCATTTCGAGAATTTCGATGATGCTGTGCCGGCCTTTCTCGCCCGTAGCATTGCACTCGATGCAGCCGCCGAGCTTCGCCTTGAATACCTTTGTCTCACCCTTGGCGCGTGAGAATGCAGGGTTCTGCCCGTACTTTTTGAGTCGATCAGCATCGTCCTGTAAACGGTATTCGACTTTGCAATGCGGGCAGAGGCAGCGAACCAAGCGCTGTGCCAAAAACGCAGTTGTATTGGAGACGATCAGGTCGATACCGATGCCCATTCGCTCCAAGCGACCGATGGATTCATGAGCGTTGTTGGTGTGCAGGGTGGTCAAGACGAGGTGGCCAGTCATTGCTGCTTTGTAGCCAAGCTCGGCAGTTTCTTCGTCACGCATTTCGCCAACCAGGATCACATCTGGGTCCTGGCGAAGCAGTGCGCGAAGTGCCTTCGCGAAAGTCAGAATGTCTGTGACTTCGGTGTGACTCATCCCCGGCTGCTGCATTTCAACCGGGTCCTCAACCGTGTGGAAGTTTCGGTTGGGGTTGGTGTTCTGCATGTTAATGAGCTGGGCATACAGCGCAGTGGTCTTACCGCTACCAGTAGGGCCAGTCATCACGATCAGGCCGCTTGGGTAGTTCCCGAACCGCACCAGCTTGTCGTAGTTGGACGACGACATTCCCAACCGACCAAGGTTGGCCAGCTTGGTGTTGTTACCAAGCAGACGCATGACCATCTTCGATGAGGTTTCAGAGCGACGACTAACCGGCAATGTCGATACCCGGAGGTTGATCGACTTGTTGCTATCCAGTTGCAGCTCGAACTTGCCATCCTGCTGATCCAGGCTGTGCAGAGGGACTTGGCAGCGCTGCTCCAGTACGGCACGGACCATCGTCTCGTAGAGAGGAAGATCGATCTTCTTCTGAGCGCGGAGGATGCCGTCGATACGAAACTGGAGGTCCACTTTGTCCGATTGGTTCGGGACAAAGTGAACATCACTCGCGTCCATTTGAGCCGCAAGGCGGATCAGGTCCTCTACCTGCTGTAAGGCCAGCTTGTCATCGACAGCCTCACTCTGATCATTGCTGTCCGTACCGTGTACCGCTCGAATCTGTGAGAGGTAGCTATTGGAGACGACAGCAATAGAATGGACTTCAATGTCCTCTCGCCGAGCCCAAGCAGTGGCGCTACTCACCATCTGCGAGTCGAACGGATTCGTGACGCAGAGGTAGTCACTGTATGCCAACCAGCCATCCTGCGGGCCGGCACAATGCACGGGAAGTCCTTCTTCCAGCACAATCAGGTTGAACATGTTCAGCGCCGCAGCCGCTGCCGCAGCAACAGCAGCGTCATCCTTGGCCACTCGAATCGCGTCAATGATGATCGATTGCATCGACTCAGAGACTGGCTGACTCTCCGCAATTTGAGACGTGACTTTGCCGTGTTTGACAAGGTGCTCGTAGACCTTGGCCTGCGCGAATCGGATTTTGTCAGTGTTGGGGTTCATGATCAGTCGTCCGCGTAACGCACAGATTTGGTCCAGTCGATGCGAACGACGCGAGAACCGTCCTTACCTTTCAAGGTGGCGTTATCCACCCCAAGCTTGGTGAGTTTCTGGTCATAGATGCTGTCCCCCACCTTGACCTCCTGGAAGCCCTCATTGGTGAAGAACAACGCACTGTTTCCGCGCAGCTCAACCAGCCGCAGTAGCTTCTTGCCCTCGGACTTCTCTCGCTCGGTAGGCTTTGTTACGACCTCAACCTTTTCAGGTTCCGGCTCGGCGGGCTTAGCAGCCTCGGCAGGCAGACCGGGCGCCGGCAAGGGGGCGGAGAATGCCGACTCGCCAAACAGCCCCTGGCCAGCAGGCATGGGAATGACTGGATCGGCTCCATTGAAAGGATCGGACGGATTGAATCCCTGGCTTGCCTGCGCCCCGCCTCTGCGGCGCACCTCTAGGGCCAAGCGCTCCATGTCACCGATACCCTTCGGGACACCCTGCTGATCCACGATAAATCCGGCGTCACTCATGTCCTTGAATGACTTTGCCATTTCGGCCTGAATTTTGAGCTTGTCTCTGTTGAACTCCATTTCTTGGAGAGTTCGATTGCGGGACAGCAAACTATCCTCAGCCCCCTCAGCAAAGGCGCCGGTCGAAATGGTTGCCGCTACAGCGAGTGCGAATACGCTTACTTTCTTCATGCTCAGATACCCACAACTGCCAAATACAATTTGAACTCGCCGTCATCCATGCTGTAGTCGAGCAGGTAGACAGGCTCGGTCTGCTGAACCTTCTTGATCACGGCCAGGATGGTTTTTGCATCCCCATCAACCATGCCGCCCCAGTGCTTCAATGGCCCCTCGTAAGTGCTCACTGAGCCGTTGGCCATACTTCCGTCATCCGGCTTGAGTTCGAGCCCATTCAACTCCAGCGCAGCTGCAACTTCGCGCCACGATTCCTCAAGAGGGGGCAGAACTGGTGCAGCAACGTAATCAGAAATCAGCGCCTGGGCTTCCTGGATGTTGCGATCAAGGCGGTCGTAGTCGCTTGGAAGCTCTCGGCGTGCCTCCAGCTTGAGTGTGCCAAACACACAAAGCACAAGAGTTCCCAGAATGGCGGCAATCATCCCGCTGCTCATTCCGCTTAGAACTGATACTGATGGCTTCTTCATTGATCGCCCTCCCCATCTGAATGAGCCGCATCAGTTCCATCCGGCTCCGTCAAAGTGACCATGTAGGAGAGGTCCGGTTGAAGCTCCGAATCAGCACCAGCAATCACCGATGCAGGATCGACTGGAGCCTTGGCCGGAGTGACAAGCACATGAGTCCCGGCAAAACCAATCTTCATGTCATCTGCAAGCGGAGGCGTCTTCGCCTGCGGATACAGCTCGAAGAAATTGAACAGCTGGGACAACATCATTGAGTCATCAGGCCGAGTAATAAGCCGCTCAGCAGCTAACGACCTGACTCGACCATCCAGTTCGTCGATGAGAGTCTTCTTGGTCGTATAGTCGGCCATACGGCTCTTGTAGATAGTCTGCAACCCGTAATTCGAGGCAGCTGCACCGACAATGATCAGCCCACAAAGACTCGCAACAACAAACCAGCGTCGCTTGTTCTCAGCCTTCAATTTCCCGCTTTGCTCGATGCGCGTATACGCAGGCTGCGGCGGAAGCTTGAGATTCTGTAGGTCTACCTGAATGACGTTGGCGGTTTTTATGTCAACGTCGTAGTTGTCAGGGATGTAGCCGTTCAGGTACTCGCCAGAAGAAACGATGCTCTCTGGCGAGTTCAAGTCCGCAACCGCATCCATCAGCAGATACAGACCGCCTGAATCAGATAGCGGGAACGTTACGAGCGGCGCCCCCATCCGAACGGCATCGTTGTAAAACAGAATCTGCCAAAGGCCGTAGACCTTCATGCCCGGATAGTCGTCGCGCAAGCGAGTCAGATCGTTCTCGGACACGTAGATCGCGGGGCGCCCATCAGCACCTCGCGGTTCCACAATCGCAAACGTTTCCGATGCCTTATCCGCTTGCAGAGAGCCCAGAACGTCACGAACGACAACGACTTCCTCGCCACCGATTGTTATCGGTTTACCGAGGCTGAACCGAGCCATCAGCGAGTACCCTCGATCACGGTCGGAGTGACAACCAGAACCAGCTCGCGGCGCTCCAGCTGGTTGTTGATGTTCTGGAACAGCGGATTGACGACAGCCTTGGTGAACTTGTTCTGCCAAGGCAGCTGCTCAAGAGCGTTCTCAAGTTTTTCGGTGATCAGACCACCGAGGTGAATAGACTCCCCGGAGTTGACGATCAGCTGAGTCGAGAACTCCTTGAGCGCAATACGCGGTGTGTCGAAGCTGTAGTCGCCGATTTGGATAGTGTCGAACGAGTTCAAGTTGGCGATAACAGGCGTTACGTCAACCAGAAGACGCTCATCCTCAAGAACGCGCACTGTCACCGCCAGGGTTACACCGACCTTCAAACGTGCGAGCTTGGGCGTTACGGTGACGTTGCCACTTTCGTCCTGGCTCTGTTCTACATCAGAGATATAGGTCAGTTCCTCACCGGCATAAATTTGCGCCGGCACGCCATTGCGGACGGTCAGGTTCGGCTGATCCTGGAGTTCGACTCGCCCGAAGGTTTCCAGGAGGCTAATGATGGCCTCAGCACTACCACGGTCGCCCGAATAGGACCCAGTGATGTTCCAGAAACCGCCGCCAGTTAGGATTTGAGAGGCATTGCCGAGCCCAACGCTAAACGGGTTGCCAGAAATACTGCCCAAGCTAAGTGCATCCCAGTTGATGCCTTTCTGCTTGCCGTCTTTCAGAACAACATCGTAGGCCTTAACCGACACGTTCACGATCTTGGTTGCGTCAGCGACCGCTTTCTTGAGGTAGCGGTCGAGGATTCGCATCTGAGAAGGCTTGCCGCCAGCGGTAACGATGCCAACCGACCGAATGCCCTCAATGAACGCTTGACTGCCATCATTCAAAGGCTGGGCAATCTGCTCCATAGATGGGCCGAAGTTCAGGCCGACCATAGTGCTGCCGTCAGGCATGCGAGTGGCACCGGAGGGCATGCCGCCCTGACCAACCGAGGTACTATCAGCGCCGCCAGAACCACGCAGAGTGGAGGCTTCATCAGGCTTAGGTGCGCCGATAATTCGGCGAGCACCCTCCATGATGGTCAGCCACTCATCTTCACTGAGATTCACCCCAATGGTGGAGCCAGTAATGTCGCTATCAGCCTGGGAACTGTTATCGCCTGCCTGCGCACCGCGAGACTGTTTCGATGTGACGATGCTGTCGATGTTACGAGTCGTGGCAAACGCCGACAGATTCCACTGCTTCGTCTCGAAGTCAGAAATGGTTACGCGCTTACCCTCCAGCTCGATGTTGAGGTCACGCGTACCCTCGATGTAGTCGATGAAGTCCTTGAGGGTCATGCCCTGGGCGGCGACATCGATCGGATCGTTCAAGTTGACCGATCCGCTAGGGATGATGGAGTAGCCCGGCAGGGTTTCTTGGAGGACAGATCGCAGCGACATACCCTGAGCCGTCAGGAATATCGGGCGCTGCATAGCCAGGTCTTCGGTCCGAATTTCGCGCACAAAGGTTGTGCCTCGGGCGGCCTGCATAGCGGCTTCCCTGCCCGGCGACAAATCCCCATAGCGGGTTTCAGCATCTATATCAAACTGATTTGCGCACCCACTCAGGACTGCAACGAAAGACAAAGCCAGGGCCAGCGGTGATTGTTTCAGCATCATTGTGGGAGTCCCTTACTTGTCTCGGTCGGTGATCAGAAGCATCGGTGCGGGATTGCCGTTGGCATCGGTCAAGTCCCAGAAGTAGGCAAAACGAACGCGAGCATCACGCACGGAGCTGGTGAGCTTCCGAAGCGCGAGGTCACGGGGGTCGGTGGAAATGAACTGGTAGCGGCGGTCAGCCAGCTCAGGGCGATTACTGAACTCGACCTCAACACGCCACCCTGCCGGCATCATCCCGCGAGCGATTTCTTCCATCGTGGCCGACTGGTACTCGGCCTTGACCGGCTCGTTAAGAACTACGGTTGGATCAATTCGCTCCAGCTGGACGCGCTTCTTCGCTGCCGACTCGATGGCCACAGCACTGTTCTCGGCCATCATTAGAATTTGCTGGCTTTCCTGCTTGATGAAAGCAACCTGACTTGCGCCTTCATCTTTGAGTTTCGCAGCCTCGGCCATGGCCGCTTCATTGAGCGCCAAAGCCTGATTGATACGCTGCTCTTGCTCCTTGATCTGCGCGAGCTGTCCGTGGATAGCAGATCGCTGCTGTTCGAGGATCGAGACTCGCTCGTTAGCCTTGGCAATGACTTCTGCCTGGGCGTTCTCAACCACGCGCTCAGCATCTGCACGCGCAGATTCGAGCTTGGCGCGGTTCTGCTCCAGCTCGGCCAGAACCTCGCGATAGCGCCGCTCTGTTTCTGTTTCCTCCACCGAAATCACTGGAGCATCCAGCGACAGATCGATGACAGCAGCAGGTGCTGGCTCGGTCTTGTGGTACTTGACGTTGCCGGTAACGCTCTGGGCCTTGCCAGCCTCGTATACGCGGTCAAAGACAGAAAGCCCTTCGGCGCTCGCCATCGCTGCATCGCTGTATGCGTGTGCGTTGGCAACAGAGAGGGCAACGGCAAGGCCGACTAGAGTTTTCTTCACGACTACCTCGAACGGTTTCTTGGGTGTATGTCTCCTAGTGGGTGGAGGGAGTCCCCCAAAACGGCAGGTAGTTGAGTGGATTCAGAAAAAAAATTTCACCACCATGGGCCGAAGGAACATCGGGAGGCTCCATGGCCAGCAAACCAACGGTAAATAAGAACACCGGGATTTTCGCCACTGCGTTCTGCGCACTGGCAGGACTACTGGTGTACACCTACTACCTGATCCAGACGAATCAGCACCTCGACGTGCAGACCAGCGCACTAGCTACGAGCTGGTATCAGCTCAAGCCACTGTGGGCCAAACAGATCGTCTCCGAAGGGGGATTCCTTGGAACCTTCGCAGCGCTCCTGCTGATCATGTTCCAGGGAGTGCTGTACTTTGGCGGCGTTTTCCTAGCCACCTACTTCGGCTTCCACTACCTTTCGCAAAAACCTGCGCATGGGAATGAGAGCGAAAGAAGCGCTGAAAAACAGGGGAGCACCCTCAATACAGCTGAAATTAAAGGCTCGGACTTGATGGTGATCCTTCCGAAGTATCCAGGCCCTGCAAAGGGGGAGTGGCTTGGGGGCAAGGTCGATAAATCGCCTTACGAGCAGAATTTCTACCGGATTGACCGGGCCGCCGTGGTAACACGCGAAGGCGTAGAACTGACCCCACACAAGCGGCTATACATCAGCATCTACTCCATGCTCAAAGCCCATGCTGGGGTTCCAGCGAGCATTGGAGGTCATCACGCAGATGCCACCTTGTTCGAGCACTCGCTTTCCGTTGCAAAGAAAGTCCAAGCCTATTTCACCGAGCGCGGCAAGGTGGAGCCCCTGGCCCTTATTGCCGGGATTGCTCATGACCTGGACAAGTTGCTCGCCTACAAAAAACAGGGTGACTCCTGGGCCAAGAACGTAAACGCAACGCACCACAACAAGTACGCCGCTTACATCGTTTCGACCCAGCCAGAATTCCGGGATTTACCCGAGGATGAGCGCAACACGTTGGTGCTTGCGCTACGGTACTACCACGACCCAGACAACCTCCCCATTGGCGCCAGCAATCGAACCGAGGCACTGATACAGGCCTTGCGCTTGAGTGACGGCTACGCGATCAAAGAAGAAAAGACCGCCGCCGTAGAGAGCCTGTCAGACGAACAGCTCGAATCAATCGAGAAAGCACTGCTTGATACCATCAGCGAACTGAACATCAACGGATACCTCAACAAGACCGGCCACGCGGGCGGATGGACCACCCCTGCTCTTGAGTATGTCATCACCCCCATGTCCACAGTTCTGGAGCTGCTGGGCAAGCACCTGCCCGTAGAGCTGAACCGCAAGCTCCAGCTAGACCATGAGACACGGACGTTTACACACCCTGCTTCGCGCTTGGTCAGCCAGAGGCTCAATCAGATGGGGCTACTGATGACGAGCTACAAAAGCTTCGCATCGGAGTTCGGACTCTACGACTGCCGCATAGGGAGCACCCGTTTCAGAGCCGTGCTGATGATCCAGAAGCAAGAGCTTGAAAAGCTCGTTCCAGGCCTACAGGAGAAATGGGGCACCGCTGCCTATCGAGTACGCATTACGGGGGCAACGGCTGACAACACAGTCCAGGGCGACAGCGACGTGGACGAAGAAGAAGCGGAAAATGAAAAGGAGGCATAGCCTCCTTTTTTAGTCTTTCAGAATCCGCAGGGCGCTCTCCGTTCGAGTCACCCTTCTGGCCCGATCTACATCACCCAAATCGTTCCAGCAGGCGTATGCCCGCTCATAGATTGCGTTCCGCTCAGCGAGCCTGCACAACATTACATCGCGCTCATATCCGCTCATGTAGCGTCCTGCGAATTTCTCCAAGGACACATCGCGGCCAGTGTCCCAGAGCATCAGGGCAACGGTATCGACTGCCTTCTTCTCAACGTCAGAGCTAACCCCAAGGGACTTGAAAAGCAATTCCCCTTCCTGGCTGCGGTACATGTAAGGGCCAAGCAAACGCTCTGCATACTCAAAGTTGCCTGCCTTTACCGCTTGGGCAGCAAGCTCGATCTGCGCCTCGCGCTGAGGTTTGGTTTGGTTTGGGATGACACCACCAACTTGCGACGCACACCCGGACACGGAAAGCGCCAGCGTCAGCGTCAGACCTATACAGCCTCGCTTCATGGGTCAGTCCTCTTTGAATTGTCGGACGCAGACATACTTTTGGCCGGCGCTGTACAGGCAGTTTTCCCTGAACTCCAGCTGCTTGAGCTGATTCGGCTTGAGACTAAACATCCGCTGCATTTCTTTCGAACTCGACTCAGGTGTCTTGAGCAGGAAGTAGAAAGCGAAGTTTCTGAGCTGATCCTGTGTTACCTGATCAGGCTGCTGAACACCCATCCAGACGCCGAGGCCAAAGCCACGGCCTTCCGTTGCAATACGGTTTACCGGGCTAAGGGGCTGTTTGGATATTGCCTTGGCGTGCTTGCCCTCATCGCATACGAGAATGTGGCCTGCGCTTTTCGGGTCGGCATTACCTGTGATTTTGGTTTTCAAGACGGCCATTGCGAAGGTTCGCCTTGCAATAATGTCCATCATGATCTGCTGGTGGGCAGAAGAAATGTTCGTCATGTTGTAGACGTTGATTGCACCCTCTCGCACCTTGGATGCTTCGCCAGTAAAAAGCCGGCTATCAACCATTTGACCGATGGTATCTCGGAGTGAGTAAACAGAGGTTTTATTCCAGTGCTGCCATTCCTCACCAATGCCATTCCGCCCCAGTTCGTCATAGGACAGCTGCGACTTGATTATTCCAGCCACGACATTACTGGCCGCATCGGCTTCTTCTTGGCAAAGCAGAGAAATTGACTCCTGATCTTGTTCTTCATCTTCGGCCTTGCGGATAGCTGCAAGGGTCTTGCGCTTTGCGCGACCAATCTCATTCATGATCGTGCCGACAGAACCAGAGTCCAAGCCACTGACGATGCACTGATAAACCAGGGTCAGTTTCTCGTACACGTCAGCGAGAGTCGGGGCCTTCTTGCCCCATGTGCTCTCATCTTCGTGCTCGATACCAAAGTCAGCATATACAGCCTTCAACACCTCGCCGAGATAGCCAAGCTGAGTCGAGCCGAGCTTGTGGTTGAACTTGGTGGCCAGCTCCTTCACTGTCTCGATGGTCATCGTGACCCCGCCGCCATCTTGGCTTCTGGGCACCTGCATCGGGTTCAGAGACGAACCGCCATCGAAATACGAGAAGTTGATGAAGTTGAAATCGGACTCGGAGACTAAATGGCCAAGTCCCTGCGATATGAAGTTCTCAGCCTGAAAATCACCTTTCACATCCACAATATGAAAGGTCGTACCCCGGCGATACACACGGGCGATCATGTTCCTCAGCGTCCAGGTCTTACCCGAACCTGACGTACCCATGAACAAGCCATTGAAGTTATTTAGGAAGGGAAAGCACCACTCAACCACCTCCCCTTGCGGGCAGTAGCCGATTAGAATCTTTTCATCAAATGGAACAAATGCCGACATTGAAATTACCTAGATAGCGGGGCGTTGTGGACCTTTCGCTCCATAACACCTTCGTAAAAACTCAACGCAGATAATATTTCTGCGGGCCACTGTTCTTTCTGGATTCGTCGATAGGCCGAGCTGCATTCTGAGCAGCACAAATCCTCGCCTTTGAGCTTCATGACAGTTGATGGAGTGTTCGCCACAACGACAAAGGACGAGAGGTCGTCACAGTCGCATTCGCAGGCAATACCACCCTTTTGAAGCTTGACGGGCCTGTCGTCAAAATTGCCCTTAACTTTGGCTGCCGGCTCTGCGTCTGGATTTATGTCCAGGACAAGATCAATCCATTCGTCGCTATGAGCCTTGTCCATGGTTACACCGCGCTCAGCGCAGCGCAGCTCCATAAGAACGTGCGCCAGCTCATGGGGCACTACCTCGTAGAAGAACGTCTGGAAATCCTGCCAGAGGAAAAGCCCCTGAAAGCGAACCTCGGCGATCCCATGAACTTCACCACTGATTTGCATGAGCGTGACTTTCGAAGACGAATGCTCAGCCATGCCGTAGTCAAATCGCACGTCCACCCATACCCGCTTGTGAGGGAATAGACGCATACGGAGGATGCGATCAACCTCCCTTACAATCTCGACCTCGCGGGGGAATTGGGCATTGTGCTGCTGAACGGTTGAAGCGGAAATATCGATAATGTCCATACCTAGGTAATGCCCTCTCAGAGGGCAGCAATTCGGCGGACAGATGCAGGGTCGGCACTAAAAACTACTGTGCGTACTTGTTCCATGCGGCGAAGTCGCCGGCATTACCCTGATCGATAAGCGCCTGTAAGTGGTCAGGGTCGTTCAGTGCCTGGATTGCTTGAAGGGCTTTGAGCGTCATTCCCGGCCATTTCTGATTACCTATGGCCCATATCGCTTTGCGTAACCGCCGCAGGGCTTGTGTTGTTGCAGGGTCATCCAGAGCTTGAGTTGAGCCAGCCTGTTGCGAAGCGAACGCGGTTTCTCCCTCAAGTTGATCGTGGGGTGCTGATTTTTCCGCGCATGCGCGGGTTTTAGGTGGTGGAGACAAAATAGCCATGATTGCTGCCTCGCCGAGCGAGGGATAGAGAAGCCTTCCGTAGGCGACACAGAACGCCGCTACCGCGATCTGCGCTGCCCTGTCCAAATCCACCTCAATACTGGCCGCTTCCTTGCGCCCATCTTCCCCCCGCAAGACGGCGACTCTTGCGCCATCACGCCAGATGCTGATCCCCTGGATGCACTTGGGAGGTCTTCCAGAGCGAACCACGCGGTAGGTGAAATCATCGACTGCGCCAGTCACGAATCCGTAAAGATCGCTGGCGACGCCGAGGTCAAGGTGAAAGGCCACGCGCCCATTGTCGTTGTTGAGCTTGTATACCCCATCAATCTTGCGAGTGAAATTGAGATACAGGCAGTGACTTACGCCAACACACTGCCCGCGCTCGTTGATGCTGTTAAAAAGATGCAGCGCAACCTGCAACGCCGCGTTACTGAATATTTGGTGACTGGCAGGGAAAAATCCTGACCTTGGATCGCGCTCGTTCGTAGGCTTGAACTGCCAAACGTTTTCAATCATCGAGCCGACGAGGTATGAACGGTGTGTTTTCTCAAAGTCGATCAGCACGGGCACTCCTTCGGCTAAAGCGTCTGCGATGGAATGCAATTAAGAATAACGCTCCAGCAATCCAAACCGCGTGAGCCGTGGTGTCGAGCAAATAAAACAAGTCCCGTACCTTCGAGTGGATGCGCGTACCCGTCTTAGGGTCAGCTATGACGCGAATATCTTCCCCCTTCATATGGAATAGGATGACGGCCACTCCGTCTTGGCCAAGATCGTTGAATACGCCAAATCCGTATCCCACCTCGCCGTCAGGCTTGTTCGACTGGTAGAACATGTACACACCTTCGACCTGTTGCTTGAATGCGACCGGCAGCGCACCGGATTTGATATGCCCAGCATTCCAGCATGAAAGGTTGGCCTCAGCACAGTCGGCCTCAAAGCTCTCACTTGTGGGCGCCAGCAGGTAGCTATTTCCCCAAGCTGCATCTTTTGCCCAGGCCGGGAGAACTTGCTGAACAAGAACATAGTGGAATAGCCCTGACGTGAGCAGAACACTGATGCTCGCAACCCCAACGATGATCCGGTCGAAACTTCGCGTGCGGCGAAGCGCGGCAAGCATGGTCAGGATGGCCGCAGAAGCAAGCATCAAACCCACTGTTGCGATTTGAGGATTGCGCCCCTCGGGCAGCAGTACAGCTCCTAACCAATAATGCCCATCCACCAGAATAAATAGGCAGGCACAGAAAAACGCTCCGAGTGCCACCCAGGCTCTCAGAGTTCGGTAAATCATCAGGCTTACGCAGAGGAAAATAGAGAAGAAAATCAGAACGTGGTCGATTTCAGCGAACGGGATCAAAGCAAGCCTCCTGTGAGTAGATACAGGTTGAATGCTGTCCTGCTGCCGCCGCAACCGAAGTCAATGCAGAAACGCCAGGGAGCCCGGCTCTTACCCAACCGGACTCCCCTCGACGTGCCCAGGCGCACGCGCAGCTTACGTCGCAGCAGGCATTTACGCCGGCACTAGCCCGCATTTCTCACAGGAAGAGATGCACCGGGCCGTCGGATGCGCGAAAATTGTTGTGCAAAGAACGATTTAGCGCGACAACGGAGAGCGGCCCGATGCAGACACAGTGTAATCCGAAGCAGTACACGTTTTCAGGGGTGGGGCGGCGCGCGGTGGTAGCCGGATTTGATGGCGGTCGGGTGAGTTCGGATGGCGGCGCGTTGCTGCTCAAACAAACCGATGAAGCGGTGGGGTTGTTCGATCGCCTGGCCGGCTGTTTCCAGGACGATCGGATGCCCGAGGCGGTGGAGTTTCCGCTGCGCACGCTGGTGGCGCAGCGGGTGATGGGCATCGCGCTGGGCTACGAGGATCTCAACGATCACGAGCAACTGCGCCACGACCCGCTGCTGGGCGCGGTGATCGGCAAGCTGCAGTCCGGACGTGCGCGCTGTGCGCCCTTGGCCGGCAAGAGCACGCTCAACCGGCTGGAGCGCTTCCAGGCGCAGGGCAGTTCGCGCTATCACAAGATCCGGCCGCAGGCCGGCATGATCGAGGATCTGTTCGTCGATCTGTTTCTGGACGCCCACCGCAGGCCGCCAGAGGAGATCATCCTGGATCTGGATGCCACCGACGATCCGCTGCATGGGCAGCAGGAGGGCCGGTTCTTTCACGGCTACTACGGGGGTTACTGTTACCTGCCGCTGTACATCTTCTGCGGCCGTCACCTGCTGTGCGCCAAGTTGCGCCCGGCCAACGTCGATGGCGCCGCCGGGGCGCTGGAAGAGGTGCAACGCATCGTCAAGCAGATTCGCGCCCGCTGGCCAGACACGCGCATCGTGCTGCGCGCCGACTCGGGGTTCTGCCGGGATGACCTGATGACTTGGTGCGAAGCACAGTCGGTCGATTATGTCTTCGGACTGGCGCGCAACGCGCGCCTGACCCGGGCCATCGGCCCGAGCCTGCGGCAGGCCCAGGCGCAGTGCGAAGCGACGGGAGTCCCGGCACGGGTGTTCCAGGAACTGCACTACCGCACGAGGAAAAGCTGGAGCGCCGAGCGCCGGGTGGTGGCCAAGGCCGAGGCCTTGCCGGGCAAGACCAACCCACGCTTCGTGGTGACCACGCTTGCGGTCGGGGACTGGCCGGACAAGGCGCTGTATGAGGATCTCTACTGCGCGCGCGGCGAGATGGAGAACCGCATCAAGGAGTGTCAGCTCGACCTGTTCGCCGACCGCACCTCCACCGCGACGCTGCGCAGCAACCAGCTGCGGCTGTGGCTGTCCTCGTTCGCCTACGTGCTGCTCGAAAGCCTGCGCAGGCTGGCGCTGTCGGGGACCGAACTGGCCCAGGCCACGGCCGGTAGCATCCGCCTGAAGCTGCTCAAGATCGGCGCGGTCATCACCGTGAGCGTGCGCCGGGTCAAAGTGGCCATGAGTTCGGCCTTCCCGCAGCAGGAGGTGTTCGATCACGCCTTCGATGTCTTGAGCGCCGCGGCGCGCTGACAGCCGCACACCCACCGTCCCCCTCCACATCACACCCCGTCCACCCTGCCGCAAGCGCCTTGTTCAAGCGCGCTCGCAGGCGCTTGCCCGAAATCAGCGCTGTCGGCAGCCTGCGCCACCTGCGACGACCTGCGTCCGTCAAAACGGCCCAATGCGCAGGGCTGTGAGAAATGCGGGCTAGCGACTCGCTACCGTTTCTATAGTCTTCGTAGAACTCTTTGTCAGCGAACAGAACATAGACATTACTGTCGCTTGAGTCGTGTTCCCCTGGTGGGCAACTACCGTAGTAGCCGCACCCCCTGCGGATTCCACGCCATCCGGCCACCCAGTCCGCTCTCATCTGGCCAGGCATTCCAGGGCCATCTGGCCACCTGTTCCACGGCCATCCGGCCGGGCAGTCGGAGCGCAGCGACGCAG
>NZ_PGLR01000064.1 GCF_002803095.1 Pseudomonas sp. ZH-FAD
GGCGCACCCTACGGTCGCATTTCCGTTCGACGCGCCCTTTGTAGGGTGCGCCGTGCGCACCAGTCAGGAGCCCGAACAATGACTGCTGTCATCCTCCCACCCAGCGTACCCGCCATCCGCCGCGGCTTTCGCCTGCAGTTCGAACCGGCGCAGGGTTGTCACGTGCTGCTCTATCCGGAAGGCATGATCAAGCTCAACGACAGCGCCAGCGAGATTCTCCAGCAGGTCGACGGCAAGCGCTCGGTGGCCGAGATCATCGGCAACCTGCATCAGCGCTTCCCCGATGTGCCCGGTATCGACGAAGACATTCTTGCCTTCATGGAGGTGGCCCATGCTCAGTTCTGGATCGAGCTTCGCTAAGGCAGGTCATGAACCAGGGCCACCGCTGTGGCTGCTGGCCGAGCTGACCTACCGCTGCCCGCTGCAGTGCCCGTACTGCTCCAACCCGCTGGATTTCTCCCAGCAGGGCGCAGAGTTGTCGACCGCCGAATGGATCGAGGTTTTCCGTCAGGCCCGTGAACTGGGGGCGGCACAGTTGGGCTTCTCCGGTGGTGAGCCGCTGGTGCGCCAGGATCTGGCCGAGCTGATCGCAGCGGCGCGCGGCCTGGGCTATTACACCAACCTGATCACCTCCGGCATCGGCCTGACCGAAGCACGTATAGCCGAGTTCGCCGATGCCGGGCTCGATCATATCCAGATCAGCTTCCAGGCCGCCGACGAGGAGGTGAACAACCTGCTGGCCGGCTCGAAGAAGGCCTTCGCGCAGAAGCTGGCCATGGCCCGCGCGGTCAAGGCGCACGGCTATCCGATGGTGCTCAACTTCGTCACCCACCGGCACAACATCGACAACATCGAGCGCATCATCGAGCTGTGCCTGGAGCTGGAGGCGGATTTCGTCGAGCTCGCCACCTGCCAGTTCTACGGCTGGGCCGAATTGAACCGGGCCGGGCTGCTACCGACCCGCGCGCAACTGGAGCGCGCCGAGCGCATCACCAATCAGTGGCGCGACAAACTGGCGGCCGAGAACCACCCGTGCAAGCTGATCTTCGTCACCCCGGACTACTACGAGGAGCGCCCCAAGGCCTGTATGAACGGTTGGGGCAACCTGTTCCTCGACATCACTCCGGACGGCACGGCGCTGCCTTGCCACAGTGCGCGACAGTTGCCGGTGCAGTTCCCCAATGTGCGCGAGCACAGCCTCTCGCATATCTGGCGCGAGTCGTTCGGCTTCAACCGCTTTCGCGGCGATGACTGGATGCCCGAGCCGTGTCGTTCGTGCGACGAGAAGGACAAGGATTTCGGCGGCTGTCGCTGCCAGGCCTTCATGCTCACCGGCGATGCCAGTAACGCCGACCCGGTGTGCAGCAAGTCGGCGCACCATGGCGTGATTCTCGCTGCACGTCAGCAGGCCGATGAGGCACCGCTTGGGCTGGAGGCCCTGCAGTATCGCAACGAGAAGGCCTCGCGGATCATATGCAAGGTGTGAGCGACCCAGACTCGATCTGGAGCGCCGACCGGGCCGCAGTCGCCAGCGCCGATTTCGCCGAACTGCATGCTGCCCATGGCGGTGTGCTGTGGGTGGCGTTCGATCCCGGGCTGGCGCGGTGCGGGCTGTTCTTCTGTCGCGACGGCGTTGTGTGCGAGCTGACGCCGCCAGGGTTTTCCGTGCGCAGCCGGGTCTATGAGTACGGCGGCGGCGCCTGCTGCGCCACGGAGCAGGGCGCAGCTTTCGTCAATGAGCGTGATCAGCAGATCTACCATCTGTTGATCACACCCTCTCCCGTAGGAGCGGCTTCAGCCGCGAATCTTGCTGATACAAGAGAAATCGCGGCTGAAGCGGAATGCCGCCCAGCCGCTCCTACGAATATTGAGCCACAGGCGCTCACGGATCGCGTCAATTGCCGCTACGGCGATTTGTCCTTCGTGCCCGCCTGGCAGGCGCTGCTGGCGGTGGAGGAAAGCCACGAGGCGGGCGCGGTCGTGCATCGCCTGGTGCGTATCGGTCTCACCGGTCATCGCCAGGTGCTGATCGAGGGCGCGGACTTCTATGCCGCGCCGGTGGCTGACTCCACTGGCCAGCGTCTGGCCTGGATCGAATGGGATCGCCCCTACCAGCCCTGGGTCGCCACGCGCCTGTGCCAGCGTGAGTCTGGTGAACGTACCCGCGTGCTGGCCGGTGAGGCGGGGGATCGATCTCTGCAGCAGCCGCGTTACGATGCCCAGGGCAGGCTCTGGGTGTTGAGCGACAAGGCCGGCTGGTGGCAACCCTGGTGTGTCGATGGGCAAGCGCAACCTCAGGGCGCTCCCTCCGATCACGCCCCCGCGCCCTGGCAGTTGGGCGGCCGAACCTATCTGCCGCTGGAAAACGATGAGTTTCTGCTGGCCCGTTTCGAGCGGGGGAAAGGCGTTCTCGTTGGGTGCGCTGTGCGCACCAATGACCTTGGAGGCGAGACAGTTGGTGCGTACGGCCTGGGCGGCCCCGCGACACTCTACCCAGAGGTAGAGCGGCGGCTGGCTGAAGACTTCACCCGCTTCCGCTCCCTGGCTGCCGACAGCGAATATTTCTATTGCATCGCTGCCGCACCGGATCGGTTGCCGGCGGTGCTCGCCATTCGCCGCAGCGATGGTGCACTGCGAATACTCGCCGGCGGCGAGCAGCCCTTGCCCGAACGGCAGCTTTCCCGCCCCGAGGCCCTGAGCTGCAAGGTCGGGCAGGGCGAACATTGCCATGGTTTTTTCTACGCCCCGATTGGTGAGCCCGCGCGTCCGCCGCTGGTTATCTTCCTCCATGGCGGCCCCACTTCAGCCTCCTACCCGGTGTTCGATCCGCGCATCGCCTTCTGGACGCTGCGCGGCTTCGCCGTACTCGACCTCAATTATCGGGGTAGCAGCGGTTATGGTCGTGCTTATCGGTTGCGTCTGGCAGGCGAGTGGGGCGAGCTGGAAGTCGAAGACATTCGCGCCGCGATCAACACACTGGCCGGTGATGGCCGTATCGATGCGCAGCGCGTGTTCGTGCGCGGCGGCAGTGCTGGCGGCTTCAGTGCGCTGCGTGCACTGGCCGAGCTGCCGCAGTTATGTGGTGGTGCCAGCCTCTACGGCGTCAGCGACCCGCTGGCACTGCGTCGGCTGACCCACAAGTTCGAGGCAGATTACCTGGACTGGCTGATCGGCGACCCGGAGCAGGATGCCGAGCGCTATCGCCGCCGCATGCCCCTGTTGCAGGCCGACCGGATCAGGGCACCGGTGATTTTCTTCCAGGGCGTGCTGGATGCGGTGGTGGTGCCGAGCCAGACCGAAAGCATGGTCGAGGCGCTGCGTCAGCGTGGCTTGCCGGTGGAATATCACCTGTTCGCCGAGGAACGCCACGGTTTCCGTCAGGCTACCAATCTGGCCGAGGCTCTGCGCGCCGAGCATGCCTTCTATCAGCGGCTGAGCTGATCGCAGGTCGCATTGCATTAACCCAGCAATGCAGTAGGCTGATCGCCATTCCATAACAAGAAATTTCAGGCCGTTGTATGAGCCACGATTTGAGTCAGCTGCGAAAGTTCGTTTCCCCCGAGATTATCTTCGGCGCCGGCTCCCGGCATAACGTCGGCAATTACGCCAAGACCTTCGGCGCACGCAAGGTGCTGGTCGTTTCCGATCCCGGTGTGGTCGCCGCGGGCTGGGCCGGTGATATCGAGGCCAGCCTGCAGGCCCAGGGCATCGCCTACTGCCTGTACACCAGGGTCTCGCCCAACCCGCGCGTGGAAGAGGTGATGGAGGGCGCCGAGCTGTATCGAAGCGAGGGCTGCAACGTCATCGTCGCCGTCGGTGGCGGCAGCCCGATGGACTGCGCCAAGGGCATCGGCATCGTCGTCGCCCATGGTCGTAGCATTCTCGAATTCGAAGGTGTAGACACCATTCGCGTGCCCAGCCCGCCGCTGATCCTGATCCCGACCACCGCGGGCACCTCGGCTGATGTATCGCAGTTCGTGATCATCTCCAACCAGCAGGAGCGAATGAAGTTCTCCATCGTCAGCAAGGCGGTGGTGCCGGACGTATCGCTGATCGACCCGGAAACCACCCTGAGCATGGATCCGTTCCTAAGTGCCTGTACCGGCATCGACGCCATGGTGCACGCCATCGAAGCGTTCGTTTCCACCGGCCACGGACCGCTGACCGATCCGCATGCGCTGGAAGCCATGCGTCTGATCAACGGCAACCTGGTGCAGATGATCGCCAACCCAGGCGATATCGCCCTGCGCGAGAAGATCATGCTCGGCAGCATGCAGGCCGGCCTGGCGTTCTCCAACGCGATTCTCGGCGCGGTGCATGCCATGAGCCATAGTCTGGGGGGCTTTCTCGATCTGCCACACGGCCTGTGCAATGCGGTGCTGGTCGAGCATGTGGTGGCGTTCAACTACAGTGCGGCGCCGGAGCGCTTCAAGGTCATCGCCGAAACCCTCGGCATCGACTGCCGCGGGCTCAATCACGCGCAGATTCGCCAGCGTCTGGTCGAGCACCTGATCGCCTTCAAGCACGCCATGGGCTTCCGCGAGACGCTCAGCCTGCATGGCGTGAGCACCTCGGACATTCCGTTTTTGTCCAGTCATGCCATGGACGACCCGTGCATCCTCACCAACCCGCGCGAGTCTACCCAGCGCGATGTCGAGGTGGTCTATGGCGAGGCGCTCTGACGAAGCGCTGGCCGGGCTGCTGGGGCTCGGCAGCCAGTCGGCGCGCAAGAGTCACTACCCCGAGCTGCTGGCGCGCCTGGAAGAGCTGGAAGCCGAGCGCAACCGTTACAAATGGCTGTTCGAGCACGCCGTGCACGGCATCATCCAGGCTAGCCTGCAGGACGGCGTGCTGGCGGCCAACCCGGCGATGGCGCGAATGCTCGGCTATGACGATCCGCAGCAGGTATTGTGGTCGCCGGACGATCTGGCCCGGCACCTGTTCGTTGGCGGCTTCGATGAGCTGACGCTGATTCGTGAGCGCCTGAGCCAGGGCCAGGCGCTGCTCGGCTACGAAACGCGCCTGCGCCGGCGCGATGGCAGCACCATCGACGTGCTGATGAACCTGCTGCTCAAGCCCGAAGGCGAGGGCGTTTTCGAAGGCTTCGTCGCCGATATCACCGAGCGCAAGCAGGCGCAGCAGCGCCTGCAACAACTCAACGACGAACTGGAGCGCCGCGTCGCTGCGCGCACCTATGAGTTGCTCGAATCCAATCGCAGCCTGCAACGGCAGATCGAGGAACGCGAGCGTATCGAGCTGGCCCTGCGCGAGGCGCGCGATGCAGCCGAGGCGGCCAACCGTAGCAAGGACAAATACCTGGCCGCGGCCAGCCACGACCTGCTGCAGCCACTCAACGCAGCGCGCTTGCTGATCTCCACATTGCGTGAGCGTGAATTGCCGAGCGCCGAACACAACCTGATCGAGCGTAGTCATCTGGCGCTGGAAGGCGCCGAGGATTTGCTGGCGGATCTGCTGGATATTTCCAAGCTGGATCAGGCGGCGATCAAACCGGACGTCGATGTCTACCGCCTCGAAGAGCTGCTGGCGCCGCTGGCCTCGGAGTTCGAAAGCGTCGCCAGCGCCAGTGGTCTGCATTTGCGCGTACGCATCGCCGACTACGCGGTGCACACCGATTTCCGTCTGCTGACTCGCATCCTGCGCAACTTTCTCAGTAATGCCTGCCGCTACACCGAGCAGGGCGGCGTGCTGCTCGGTGCACGGCGCCGCGGCGCATTCGTCGAGCTGCAGGTGTGGGACAGCGGTCGAGGTATCGCCGCCGATCAACTGGACAAGATCTTCCTCGAGTTCAATCAGCTGGAGGTCGGGCGCGCCGCCGAGCGCAAGGGCGTTGGCCTGGGCCTGGCCATCGTCGAGCGCATCGCCCGCATGCTGGGATATCCGGTGCAGGTGCGTTCGCAGCCGGGGCGCGGCTCGGTATTCAGCATTCGCGTGCCCCTGGCGCAGGCCAGGCCGCAGCGCCAGGTGCCGTCCATGGCGCAATCGGTTCTTGGCAATCCCTTGCCGGGGCGGCGCCTGCTGGTGGTCGACAACGAGGTAGACATCCTCCACAGCATGGCCGCGTTGCTCGGGCAATGGGGTTGCGAGGTGGTCACGGCAGTCGACCTGGCCGAGGCCTTGCAGCGCCTGCAGGGCAAGGCGCCGGAAGTGATTCTGGCGGATTTTCACCTCGATCACGGGGTGCTCGGTTGTCAGGTGATTCAGCAACTGCGTGACGAATTTTCCAGGCCGATTCCGGCGCTGATCATCAGCGCTGATCGCAGCGATGCTTGTCGTCGCGAGCTGCAGGCGCTGGGTGCGCCGCTGCTGAACAAACCGGTCAAGCCGGGCAAGCTGCGTGCGGTGCTCAGCCAGCTTCTGATGGAAACGTGAACGCGCGCAGACTGACGGAGTGAACCCGAGCGATTTGGATGCTGTCTATTGGCTACCTCGTCCCTCAGGAGATAACCACAATGACAATTTCCATGAACCCCGCTATGCGTCGTCTGGCAGCCATTACCGTGCTGTTTCACCTGCTGCTGGTGGTGCAGATTCCTGCCGCGAATGCGGCGATGGTCGGCACTCACGAGGTGATCGCCGAGCAGCAGCACAAGGTGGATCAGGAGCAGTTGATGGCCATGCTCGATGACGAGCAGGTGAAGGAGAAACTGGTGTCCATGGGCGTCGACCGTGACCAGGTCGAGTCGCGTATCGCCAGCCTGACCCCGGCCGAACTGGCGCAGTTCAACCAGCAGCTGGATCAGGCGCCCGCAGGTGCGGGTGTGGTCGGCATCATCGTGTTGTTTCTGGTGATCTTCATCATCACTGATATGCTGTGCGCCACCAACATCTTCAATTTCGTCAAATGCATAAATCGCTGATTCACCTCTGCTGTATCGCTTCGATCGTTCTACTCACAGCCTGCGCTCGGTCTCCGGTGTTATCACCGGAGGCCGAGCGTTTGCCTGAGCGGGTGGAACTCACCGACGTTCCCTTCTTCCCTCAGGATGCTTACCAGTGCGGCCCAGCCGCCTTGGCCACCATGCTCAACCAACGTGGTGTGCTGACCACGCCGGGCGCGCTCAAGGACAGGGTCTACATCCCCAGCCGTGAAGGCAGCCTGCAGGTGGAGATGGTCGCCGCCGCGCGCAATCACGAAATGCTGGTGTATCCGCTGCAACCGCGCCTGGACGCCGTGTTGGCTGAAGTGGCCGCTGGTAACCCGGTGCTGGTGCTGCAGAACCTGGCGTTCGACTTCTACCCGCAGTGGCATTTCGCGGTGGTGGTCGGCTACGACCGTCGCGAGCGCACGCTGATTCTGCGTTCCGCCACCACGCGCAGGCTCGAAGACAGCTTCAACAGCTTCGACAGAACCTGGGCGCGCGGCGGTCGCTGGGCGGTAGTGACCCTGCCACCGGAGCGCCTGCCAGCACAGGCCGACATGCATGTCTGGATGAAGGCTGCCAACGACCTCGAGCAAACCGGCAATGCCCAACCGGCGCGGCGAGCCTATCGCCGCGCCGCCGAGGCCTGGCCGGAGCAGGCGTTGCCCTGGTTCGCCCTGAGCAACAGCCGCTATGCCGATGGTGACCGCAAGGGCGCCGAGCAGGCATTGCGTGAGAGCCTCAAGCGCGAGCCGGATTTCGCCGCCGGTTGGTTCAATCTGTCGCAGGTGCTGGGCGAGCAGGCTTGTGCCAGCGAGGCGCAGCAGGCTCAGGCCTGTGCGCAGCGCCTGGCACCGGAGGATTCGCGATTCGCTGCGCCACCGAGTGTCGGTGGTTCTGCCGGGCAATGTCAGGCCTTGCCGGCTTGTCCATGATGCAAACGAAAACGGCGCCCTCGGGCGCCGTTTTCGTTGATGGACGGGATTACACGCCGAGTTTGTCGCGCAGCGTGTAGTACCAGGCGCCAATGGCGCTGAACGGTACCTGGAACAGGCGACCGCCTGGGAAGGGGTAGTGTGGCAACCCGGCGAACGCATCGAAACGCTCGGCCTGACCACGCAACGCTTCCGCCAGCACCTTGCCCGCCAGGTGCGTGTAGGTGACGCCATGGCCGCTGCAGCCTTGCGAGTAGTAGATGTTGTCACCGAGACGACCTACTTGCGGCAGGCGCGACAGCGTCAGCAGGAAGTTGCCGGTCCAGGCGAAGTCGATCTTCACGTCCTTCAATTGCGGGAAAGTCTTGAGCATCTTCGGGCGGATGATCGCTTCGATATTCGCTGGATCGCGTGCGCCATACACCACGCCACCGCCGTAGATCAGGCGCTTGTCGCCGGTGAGGCGGTAATAGTCGAGCAGGTAGTTGCAGTCTTCCACGCAGTAGTCCTGCGGCAGCAGGCTGGCGGCGACTTCATCGGACAGCGGCTCGGTGGTGATCACCTGGGTGCCGCACGGCATCGATTTGGACGCCAGCTCCGGCACCAGGTTGCCCAGGTAGGCGTTACCTGCGACGACCACGAACTTGGCTTTGATACGACCTTGCGGGGTGTGCACCACCGGGTTGGCGCCGCGCTCGATGCGCGTGGCCGGGGACTGTTCATAGATCACACCGCCCAGCGATTCCACTGCAGCGGCTTCGCCCAGGGCCAGGTTCAGTGGGTGGATATGGCCACCGCTCATGTCCAGCATGCCGCCGACGTAGTTGTCGGTGGCAACCACTTCGCGAATACGCTTGGCGTCCATCAACTCCAGCTGGGTATGGCCGTAGCGTTCCCACAGTTTCTTCTGCGATTCCAGATGGCCCATCTGCTTGCTGGTCAGCGCGGCGAATACACCGCCGTCCTTCAGGTCGCACTGAATGTCGTACTTGGCGATGCGCTCACGGATGATGCGGCCGCCCTCGAACGCCATCTGTCCGAGCAGTTGCGCCTGCTTGGGGCCGACCGTGCGTTCGATCACGTCGATATCGCGGCTGTAGCTGTTGACGATCTGCCCGCCGTTACGACCCGATGCGCCAAAGCCAACCTTGGCCGCTTCAACGATGCTCACCTTGAAACCGTTTTCCAGCAGAAACAGTGCAGTGGACAGGCCGGTGTAACCCGCACCGATGATGCACACATCGGTTTCCACCTCACCTTGCAGGGTAGGGCGTTGCGGGACGGGGTTGGCTGAAGCGGCGTAATAGGATTGTGGATATGCCGTGTGCGCCATCTTGAACCTCTGTTCTTTATTTTTTACGAATAATCCGATGCTACCTGAGTTGAAAATGGCCGGCTAGTGTCCGTGCAAAATATTCAACGATCCGGTTTCGATAAAAAATTGGCCTATTTCAGTGAGTTAGCGAAAAAACCTGTTGACGGCCAAAAAGATCTGCGTAGAATGCGCACCCATCGAAGGCACATAGCTCAGTTGGTTAGAGCACCACCTTGACATGGTGGGGGTCGTTGGTTCGAGTCCAATTGTGCCTACCAAATCGATAAAAAGGGGTCGCTGAGCGACCCCTTTTTTATTGCTCGAGTTTCTCGAGCAGGCTTTTACGTGTTTGTTTCAGGCGGCAGCTTGTCAGGGCTCAGGCTTTCTGAAAGTATCCCCGCTCTTTACTTCCAGTGACTCTGGTTCGGTCTGGTTGGCCTTCGGGCTCCTGCCATCGTTAGGTGGGTATACCGCTGAATCGCTTCCTGGCTCATCCCAACCCACGTGACCTTTGGTAGGGGTCACCACTAGGAGAGGAGGCGCCATGCCCATCATTACTCTTCCCGACGGTAGTCAGCGTTCGTTCGATCATCCGGTATCTGTGCTGGAGGTCGCGCAATCCATTGGTGCAGGCCTGGCCAAAGCCACCCTGGCTGGCAAGGTGAACGGCAAACAGGTCGATGCCTGTGACGTGATCGATACCGATGCCAGCTTGCAGATCATTACGCCGAAGGACGAAGAGGGGCTGGAAATCATCCGCCACTCCTGTGCTCACCTGGTTGGGCATGCCGTCAAGCAGCTGTATCCGAACGCCAAGATGGTGATCGGGCCGGTCATTGACGAAGGCTTCTATTACGACATCGCCATCGATCGTCCCTTCACGCCAGAAGACATGGCGGCCATCGAAAAGCGTATGGCCGAGCTGATCGACAAGGACTACGACGTCATCAAGAAGATGACGCCGCGTGCCGAGGTTATCGAGCTGTTCAAGTCGCGTGGTGAGGAATACAAGCTGCGTCTGATCGACGACATGCCGGACGAAACGGCCATGGGGCTGTATTTCCATGAAGAATACGTCGACATGTGCCGCGGCCCGCACGTGCCGAACACGCGCTTTCTCAAGGCGTTCAAGCTGACCCGCATTTCTGGTGCCTACTGGCGCGGCGACTCGAAAAACGAGCAGCTGCAGCGTATCTATGGTACTGCCTGGGCGGACAAGAAGCAGTTGGCTGCTTATATCCAGCGTATCGAAGAGGCCGAGAAGCGCGATCACCGTCGCATCGGCAAGCAGCTGGATCTGTTCCACCTGCAGGAAGAAGCGCCGGGCATGGTGTTCTGGCACCCCAATGGCTGGACCGTCTACCAGGTACTGGAGCAGTATATGCGCCAGGTGCAGCGTGAGAATGGCTATGTTGAGGTGCGCACGCCGCAGGTGGTCGATCGCATCCTCTGGGAGCGCTCTGGGCACTGGTCCAACTACGCCGAGAACATGTTCACCACGGCTTCGGAAAACCGCGACTACGCAGTCAAGCCGATGAACTGCCCGTGCCACGTGCAGATCTTCAACCAGGGCCTGAAGTCCTACCGCGACCTGCCGCTGCGCCTCGCCGAGTTCGGTGCTTGCCATCGCAACGAGCCGTCCGGTGCGCTGCATGGCATCATGCGTGTGCGTGGCTTCGTGCAGGACGATGCGCATATCTTCTGCACCGAAGATCAGGTCAAGAAGGAAGCGGCCGATTTCATCAAGCTGACCCTGCAGGTCTATGCGGACTTCGGCTTCAGCGATATCGCCATGAAGCTTTCGACCCGTCCTGCCAAGCGCGTGGGCTCCGACGAGCTGTGGGATCGCGCCGAAGGCGCGCTGGCCGAGGCGCTGAACGAATCTGGCCTGGCCTGGGATTATCAGCCGGGCGAGGGCGCCTTCTACGGTCCGAAGATCGAATTCACCCTGCGTGACTGCCTGGGGCGTAACTGGCAGTGCGGTACGCTGCAGTACGATCCGAACCTGCCTGAGCGCCTGGATGCCAGCTACATCGCCGAAGACAACAACCGCAAGCGTCCGGTCATGTTGCACCGCGCGATCCTCGGTTCGTTCGAGCGTTTCATCGGTATGCTGATCGAGCACTACGCCGGTTCCTTCCCGGCTTGGCTCGCTCCGACCCAGGCGGTGATCATGAATATCACCGACAAGCAGGCCGATTTTGCCCGTGAAGTCGAGAAAACTCTCAATCAAAGCGGTTTTCGTGCCAAGGTTGACTTGAGAAACGAAAAGATCGGCTTTAAAATCCGCGAGCATACCTTGCTCAAGGTTCCCTATCTCTTGGTTATTGGAGATCGGGAAGTCGAGACTCGATCCGTTGCTGTCCGTACCCGTGAAGGCGTCGATCTGGGCTCTCTGCCCATCGAGCAGTTCGCCGCACAGTTGCAGCAAGCGGTTTCCCGGCGTGGTCGCCAAGATTTGGAGTAATAACTATTAAGCGTGAAATGAGACAGGACAAGCGGGCCGCCCCTAAGGCGCCGATCAACGAAAACATCACCGCTCGTGAAGTGCGCCTGATTGGTGCGGACGGCGAGCAGGTTGGTATTGTTTCGATCGATGAGGCATTGCGCGTGGCTGAAGAAGCCAAGCTGGATCTGGTAGAGATCTCTGCTGACGCACTGCCGCCAGTTTGCCGCATCATGGACTACGGCAAGCACCTGTTCGAGAAGAAGAAGCAGGCTGCTCTCGCCAAGAAGAACCAGCACCAGCAGCAGATTAAAGAAATCAAGTTTCGTCCAGGGACGGAAGATGGGGATTACCAGGTAAAACTACGCAACCTGGTACGTTTCCTTGAAGATGGGGACAAGGCCAAGGTATCTCTGAGATTCCGCGGTCGTGAGATGGCTCACCAGGAACTGGGTATGGAGCTGTTGAAGCGGGTCGAAGCTGACCTCGCTGAAATCGGCACCGTAGAACAGCATCCTAAGCTGGAAGGACGCCAGCTGATGATGGTCATCGCACCCAAGAAGCGTAAATAATCTACCGGGCACTGGCAGGCCTGATGGTTATCAGTTGTTAATGAATGCGGAGTACAAAACATGCCAAAAATGAAAACCAAGAGCGGTGCTGCGAAGCGCTTCCTGAAGACTGCTACAGGCTTCAAGCACAAGCACGCTTTCAAGAGCCACATCCTGACCAAGATGTCCACGAAACGTAAGCGCCAGCTGCGTGGCAGCTCGCTGATCGGTCCGTCGGACAAAGCTAAAGTCGAGCGCATGCTGCGCGTTCGTTAATCGGTCAAGATACTTAGAGGTAATTACTCATGGCTCGTGTTAAGCGTGGCGTTATCGCTCGTGCTCGTCACAAAAAGATTCTGAAACTGGCTAAAGGCTACTACGGCGCTCGTTCGCGTGTGTTCCGTGTTGCCAAGCAGGCTGTCATCAAGGCTGGTCAATATGCCTACCGTGACCGTCGTCAGAAAAAACGTCAGTTCCGCGCACTGTGGATCGCTCGTATCAACGCTGGTGCTCGCGTCAACGGTCTGTCCTACAGCCGTCTGATCGCTGGCCTGAAGAAAGCGTCGATCGAAATCGACCGTAAGGTTCTGGCTGATCTGGCAGTGAACGAAAAAGCGGCGTTTGCTGCGATTGTCGAGAAAGCTAAGGCCGTTCTGGCTTAAGTCCCCCGACAATCACCGGGTTCGCCCGGTGGCAACGTCAAAGATAGGGGAAGAGCCTTAACAGCTCTTCCCCTATTTCGTATCTGGAGTCTGTAAATGGAAAATCTGGATGCATTGGTCTCGCAAGCGCTTGAGGCCGTGCAACGAAGTGAAGATGTCAATGCCCTGGAACAGCTCCGGGTTCAGTACCTTGGCAAGAAAGGCGAGCTGACTGCCCTGATGCAGACTCTGGGCAAGCTGTCGGCCGAAGAGCGGCCACAGGCTGGCGCCCTGATCAACACCGCCAAGAATCAAGTGCAAGACGCCCTGAATGCTCGCAAATCCGTGCTTGAGCAAGCCTTGCTCGCCGAGAAGCTGGCGTCCGAGCGTATCGACGTGACCCTGCCAGGCCGTGGCCAGGCTTCTGGTGGTCTGCACCCCGTCACTCGCACGCTCGAGCGTGTCGAGCAGTTCTTCACCCATATCGGTTACAGCGTCGCCGAAGGCCCGGAAGTCGAAGACGACTACCACAACTTCGAGGCGCTCAACATCCCTGGCCATCACCCGGCGCGGGCGATGCACGACACCTTCTATTTCAACGCGAACATGCTGCTGCGTACCCACACCTCTCCGGTTCAGGTGCGCACCATGGAATCACAGCAGCCGCCGATCCGCATCGTCTGCCCCGGCCGTGTCTATCGCTGCGACTCCGATATCACTCACTCGCCGATGTTCCATCAGGTCGAAGGCCTGCTGGTCGACGAAGACATCAGCTTCGCCGACCTCAAGGGCACCATCGAGGAATTCCTTCGTGTGTTCTTCGAAAAGCCCCTTGGCGTGCGTTTCCGTCCTTCCTTCTTCCCCTTCACCGAGCCGTCGGCCGAAGTCGACATGCAGTGCGTGATGTGTTCCGGCAAGGGCTGCCGCGTGTGCAAGCAGACCGGCTGGCTGGAAGTGATGGGCTGCGGCATGGTGCATCCGAACGTGCTGCGCATGAGCGGCATCGACCCGGAGAAATACTCCGGCTTCGCCTTCGGTATGGGTGTCGAGCGCCTGGCCATGCTGCGTTACGGCGTCAATGATTTGCGCCTGTTCTTCGATAACGACCTGCGGTTCCTGGCGCAATTCCGCTAGCAGCCACCCCTCGTGATCGAATTCATTTAGCGTGACAGTCGCGTAGCGACGCTTCCTTCAAATCCTTCTCCCTCGGGAGAAGGTGGCGCAAAGCGCCGGATGAGGGTGGGGTATGCAGCGTAGGCTTGCATGATGTGGGTGCCTACGCGGCATGCCCGTCAAGGAGAACAGACAACATGAAATTCAGTGAACAGTGGCTGCGCAGTTGGGTGAATCCCGACGTATCCCGCGAGGATCTGGTCGCGCGCCTGTCCATGGTCGGCCTCGAAGTCGACGCCGTACAGCCGGTGGCCGGCGCCTTCAGTGGCATCGTGGTCGGTGAGATTCTCAGCGCCGAACAGCACCCGGACGCCGACAAGCTGCGTGTATGCCAGGTTAGCAATGGCAGCGAGACCTTCCAGGTCGTTTGCGGCGCGCCCAATGCCCGCGCCGGCATCAAGATTCCGTTCGCCATGATCGGTGCCGAACTGCCGGGCGACTTCAAGATCAAGAAAGCCAAGCTGCGTGGTGTGGAATCCCAGGGCATGCTGTGCTCGGCTTCCGAGCTGCAGATCAGCGAGGACAACAGCGGCCTGATGGAGCTGGCGGCCGATGCGCCGGTTGGCAGCGACATTCGCACCTACCTGCAGCTGGACGATGCCAGCATCGAGATCGGCCTGACCCCCAACCGTGGTGACTGCTTGTCGCTCGCTGGCCTGGCCCGCGAAGTTGGTGCCATGTACAGCGCCGCCGTTTCTCCGGTCGCGATCGAGGCCGTTGTGCCCGCGCATGACGAGGTGCGTTCGGTCGAGGTACTGGCGCCCAAGGCTTGCCCGCGTTATTTGGGGCGAGTGGTGCGTAACGTCGACCTGTCCCGTCCGACTCCGTTGTGGATGGTCGAGCGCCTGCGTCGTTCCGATATCCGCAGCATCGATGCGGCGGTGGATATCACCAACTACGTGATGCTCGAGCTGGGCCAACCGATGCACGCCTTCGACCTTGCCGAGATCAATGGCGGCATTCGTGTGCGCATGGCGGAAGAGGGCGAAAAGCTGGTGCTGCTCGACGGCCAGGAAGTCAGCCTGCGTGCCGATACGCTGGTCATCGCTGATCACAGTCGCGCCCTGGCCATCGCTGGCGTGATGGGCGGTGAGCACAGCGGCGTGAGCGACAAGACCCGCGACCTGTTCCTGGAAAGTGCCTTCTTCGACAACATCGCCGTTGCCGGCAAGGCCCGCTCCTATGGCCTACACACCGACTCTTCGCACCGCTTCGAGCGTGGTGTGGATTCGCAACTGGCGCGTCAGGCAATGGAGCGCGCGACCGCGCTGCTGCTGGAAATCGTCGGTGGCGAAGCCGGTCCTATCGTCGAGGTCAGCAGCGAAGCTGATCTGCCGAACGTGGCACCTATCACTCTGCGTGCCGAGCGCATCAGCCAGATGCTGGGCATGGACATGGATGGCGCCGAGGTCGAGCAGCTGCTCACTGCGCTTGGCCTGGGCGTGAGCGCTCAGGGCGCCGGCCAGTGGCTGGTCAGCGTGCCGAGTCATCGCTTCGACATCAGCCTGGAAGTGGATCTGATCGAGGAACTAGGCCGCCTGTATGGTTACAACCGTCTGCCGGTGCGTTACCCACAGGCCCGCCTGGCGCCGCAGGCCAAAGCCGAAGCGCGTGCCGAACTGCCGGCGCTGCGTCGTCTGCTGGTCGCCCGTGGTTATCAGGAAGCGATCACCTACAGCTTCATCGACCCGAAGCTGTTCGAGCTGTTCACGCCTGGTGTAGAGCCGTTGCAGTTGGCCAACCCGATTTCTGCCGATATGGCCGCCATGCGTTCCTCGCTGTGGCCAGGGCTGGTCAAGGCGTTGCAGCACAACCTCAATCGTCAGCAGTCGCGCGTGCGTCTGTTCGAGAGCGGCCTGCGTTTCGTCGGTCAACTGGAAGGCTTGCAGCAGGAAGCCATGCTCGCCGGCGTGATCACCGGCAGCCGCCAGCCTGAAGGCTGGGCCAATAGCCGCGATAGCGTCGACTTCTATGATCTGAAAGCTGATGTTGAGGCGCTGCTGGGCTATGCCGGCGCGGCCGATACCTTCAGCTTCGTGCCGGGCGAACATCCTGCTCTGCATCCGGGGCAGACCGCGCGAATCGAGCGGGAAGGGCGCTTGGTTGGTTTCCTCGGTGCTCTGCATCCTGAGCTCACCAAGACCCTGGGTCTGGATCAGCCTGTATTCCTCTTCGAGCTGGTATTGGCGGAAGTTGCCGCTGGCCGCATGCCCGCATTCAGCGAATTGTCGCGCTTCCCCGAAGTGCGTCGTGACCTGGCGTTGCTGGTCGACCGCGAGCAGCCGGCCGAGGCGGTACTGGCAGCAATCCGTGAAACAGCGGGCGAATGGCTGACAGACCTCAAGCTATTTGACGTCTATCACGGTAAAGGTATTGATCCGCTTAGAAAAAGCCTTGCCGTCGGCTTGACCTGGCAACATCCATCGCGCACTCTTAATGACGATGAGGTGAGTACTACTACGCAAAATATCCTCACCTGCCTCGAACAAAGGTTCAACGCCACGTTAAGGAAGTAGCGTATGGGGGCTCTGACGAAAGCTGAAATGGCGGAACGTCTGTATGAAGAGCTCGGCCTGAACAAACGGGAAGCCAAGGAACTGGTGGAGCTGTTTTTTGAAGAGATCCGCCAGGCTCTTGAGCTGAACGAACAGGTCAAGCTGTCCGGGTTCGGCAACTTCGACTTGCGCGACAAGCGCCAGCGACCCGGCCGTAACCCGAAAACAGGGGAAGAGATTCCAATCACGGCTCGCCGTGTGGTCACTTTTCGTCCAGGGCAAAAATTGAAAGCCAGGGTCGAGGCCTATGCTGGAACCAAGTCATAACGACGAACTACCGGCAATTCCCGGCAAACGCTACTTCACCATCGGTGAGGTCAGCGAACTCTGCGCGGTCAAGCCCCACGTTCTACGTTACTGGGAACAGGAATTCCCACAGCTGAATCCGGTAAAGCGGCGGGGTAACCGTCGCTATTACCAGCGTCAGGATGTGCTGATGATTCGGCAGATTCGGGCACTCCTGTACGATCAGGGCTTCACCATCGGTGGCGCACGTCAGCGCCTTTCTGGTGACGAAGCCAAGGACGACACCACTCAGTATCGTCAGCTGATCAAACAGATGATCGCCGAGCTCGAGGATGTTTTGCATGTACTGAAGAAGTAAGGCCAAGAAAAAGTTGCCTTATTTCAAAAGCTTAATGTATAGTTCCTCCCGCTTTCGGTCACCCGAAAGCATCGTCGGGGCGTAGCGCAGCCCGGTAGCGCACTTGCATGGGGTGCAAGGGGTCGAGTGTTCGAATCACTCCGTCCCGACCAAAAAACCCTAGAAAATCCAGTCACTTAACGGTGACTGGATTTTTTTATGTTTGATAGTTTTTGTCGCCCGTTGAGATTTTGGCTTTCTGGTTGCCAATTGATATTGTCTTGCTCAGACATCCTGAGATGTGTATCGCAGCAAGTGTTCGAGAGCTCTAGCTCAATGGAACCAAAATCGCAGGGATCAGCATCATGACGCCAGAATCAGAAGCACGTCAGCAGATTGACCAGAGGCTACAGCAGGCTGGCTGGGTCATCCAGGACATGAAGCAGCTTAATTTAGGTGCGGCTCGTGGCGTGGCTGTGCGAGAGTTTCCGACGGATTCTGGGTCTGCGGATTACGTGCTTTTTGTTGACAGAGTCTCCGTCGGGGTAATTGAAGCTAAAAAAGACGGCGCGGGTGTAAACCTCACAGTCACAGAAAGCCAAACGGCGCGCTACGCCAACGGCACGCTCAAACATCGCCAAGACAATGCACCGCTGCGCTTCCTGTTTGAAGCAACCGGCAAGATCATCCGCTTTACCGATGGTGCCGATCCGGTGCCGCGTTCGCGCGAAATTTTCCACTTCTTCAAGCCGGAAACGCTGGCCTCCTGGCTGGCGCAGCCAGAAACCTTACGTCGCCGTCTGGTCGAACAAATGCCAGCGCTGCCAGAAAGAAATCTGCGCGACTGCCAGATCAGCGCCGTCACTGGGCTGGAAAAATCACTGGCATTGAACAAACCTCGCGCCTTGGTCCACATGGCCACCGGTGCGGGCAAAACCTTCACCGCCATCACCTCGGTCTATCGCCTACTCAAGTTCGGTGGTGCCAAGCGCATCCTGTTCCTGGTCGACACCCGCAACCTCGGCAAACAGGCGCATCAGGAGTTCATGGCCTATACGCCACCGGACGATGGCCGCAAGTTCACTGAGTTGTACAACGTCCAGCGGCTGGCTTCGCCCAACATCGATTCGCATTCGCAGGTATGCATCAGCACCATCCAGCGCATGTACTCGATTCTGAGTGGCGAGCCGATTGATGAGTCTGCCGAGGATGTTTCGCTCAACGAGGTGCAGCAAACCGCCAAGCAGGAAAAGCTCGTTCGCTACAACCCGGCCGTGCCGGTGGAAACATTCGATTTCATCATCATCGACGAATGTCACCGCAGCATTTACAACCTTTGGAAGCAGGTTCTGGACTACTTCGACGCCAGCCTGATAGGCCTCACTGCCACACCCGATAAACGCACCTTTGGCTTCTTCAACGAAAACATCGTCGCCGAATATACCTACGAGCAGTCCGTGGCGGATGGTGTCAACGTCGGCTACGACGTGTTTGAGATCGAAACCGAGATCACCCAGAAGGGCGCGGAGCTGAAGGCCAAAGAGTGGGTAGACCATCGCGACCGCGCCACCCGCAAAAAGCGCTGGGGTGAAACCGAAGAAGACACTACCTATACCGGCAAGGAGCTGGATAAATCGGTGGTCAACTTGAGCCAGATCCGCCAGGTGATTCAGGCGATGAAAACGGCGGTGGAGACGCAGATTTTCCCGGCGCGGAAAGAAACACCCAAGACCTTGATTTTCGCCAAAACCGACAGCCACGCTGACGACATCATCAACATCGTCCGCGAGGTGTACGGGCAAGGCAATGCCTTCTGCAAGAAGGTCACCTACCGCGCTGAGGAAGACGCTGACAGCATCCTCAGCAGCTTCCGAAACGACTATAACCCGCGCATCGCGGTCACTGTGGATATGATCGCCACCGGCACCGACGTGAAGCCCCTGGAAGTGCTGCTGTTCATGCGTGACGTGCGCAGCAAAGGCTATTACGAACAGATGAAGGGCCGTGGCGTGCGCAGTCTGGATGGCGACAGCCTCAAGCGCGTCAGCAACAGCGCCGATGGGGCCAAAACCCGCTTTGTGCTGATCGATGCCGTGGGCGTTGAAAAATCGCTCAAGACTGAAAGTCGCCCGCTCGAAAAGAAGCCAGGTGTGGCGCTTAAGGATCTGCTGCAAGGCGTTGCAATGGGCAGCCGTGACGACGACACCGTGCTCTCGCTCGCCAACCGGCTGGTGCGGCTGGCAAAGCAGCTGGACGACAAAGCACAGGCGCGCATCGAGAAGGTCAGCGGTGGCATTCCAGTAGGCGAACTCGGCAAAGGTCTGATCGCCGCGCTGGACCCGGACGCTATCGTGCAAGCCGCGCTGGCCACGGCCAAGGCCAAGGGCATTACCCGCTCCGAAGACACCCTGTTGCCCGACGAAATCGAAGCCGCCCGCGCCGAGCGCGTTGCTGCTGCCTGTGCCCCCTTCGACAAACCGGAACTGCGCGAGGAGATTGAAAGCTGTCGTCGGGAGCGTGAACAGCTCATCGACCACATCAACCTCGATCAGGTCACCTTCAGCGGATTTAGTGAACAGGCCGAAACACAGGCCAAGGCCGTGATCCAGACCTTTGCCGACTACATCGCACAGCACAAGGATGAAATCACAGCGCTGGGCTTTTTCTACCAGCAGCCCTACCAGCGCCGCGCGCTCACCTTCGACATGCTGGAAGAATTACACGAACACCTGAGCAAACCGCCATTGATGCTCACCACTGAACGGCTATGGAGTGCCTATGCCCGGGTGCAGACCTCGGCCGTGAAAGGCGCCGACCGCAAACGGCAGTTGACTGACCTGGTGTCTTTGGTGCGCTTTGCGCTGGGGCTGGATGGCGAACTCAAGCCCTTTGCTGACGAAGTGGACAAACGCTTCCAAGCTTGGATCTTCCGCCATAACGCGCAGCGCGGCACGGCCTTTACGCCGGAACAGACCGAATGGCTACGGCTGATGAAAGACCACATCGCCAGCAGTTGCAGCATCAGCCGTGACGATTTTGATTATGCCGAACTGGCGGATAAGGGCGGTTTACAAAAGGCCTGGGGCTTGTTTGGCAAGGAACTGGATACCTTGATGAATGAAATGAATATGGAGTTGGTGGCGTGATGAGTGAATTGAATCAACGCTCCCTCGCTACCCTTGGTGAATTGGCAGACGAGCCTGTAGAACAGACTGGGCCAATAAGCGATTTCGTTTATGTCGACATCAGCAGCATCGACCGTGAAACTAAAAAAATCACCGAAGCCAAAGCCTTGACGCTGTCGCAGGCTCCGAGTCGAGCCAAGCAGCTTCTTCGCACTGGTGACGTGCTGGTTTCAATGACGCGTCCCAATCTGAATGCGGTCGCGCTCGTTCCCGAGCAGCTTGATGGCGCAATCGGCTCCACAGGCTTTCATGTTCTCCGGTCTCGTTGGCTGCGCCCGGAGTTCTTGCTTCGTCTGGTCCAATCGCAACGTTTTGTCGACGAAATGTCGGCCCTCGTGCAAGGCGCGCTGTATCCCGCCGTGCGACCGAAAGACATTGCTGCGTTCACCTTTGCCTTCGAAACACCGGCGCAGCAATCCCGCATCGTCGCAAAACTCGAAGAACTGCTGTCCGACCTCGATGCCGGCGTGGCCGAGCTCAAGGCCGCGCAGAATAAGCTGGCGCAATACCGGCAATCGCTGCTGAAAGCCGCCGTGGAAGGCGCACTTACCGCTGAGTGGCGAGCCACGCACACGTCCAGCGAAACCGGCACGCAACTGCTGGCGCGCATCCTGATAGAGCGCCGTGCCCGCTGGGAAGCCAAACAACTCGCCAAATTTGCGGAGCAAGGCAAAACCCCACCTAAGGACTGGCAGAAGAAATACCCCGAACCCGTGCAGCCTGACACCACCGATTTGCCGGAACTGCCGGAAGGGTGGGCGTGGGCGAGTGTGGCGCAGATTTCCTCAGATGAAAAATACAGCCTCGCCATTGGTCCCTTTGGCAGTAATCTTAAAGTTCCTGATTATCGTGACTCGGGCGTCCCACTTGTATTTGTGCGGAATATTCGAAGTGGTAACTACGGAGGCGAATACACAAAGTACGTGACGCCGGAAAAAGCAGAGGAATTGAATGCTCATAGCATCCAGTCTGGTGATGTTTTGGTAACTAAAATGGGTGAGCCACCTGGTGACGCGGATGTATATCCTGAAAATCAGCCGCCAGCTGTAATTACCGCCGATTGTATAAAGATTCGTTGCGAACCAAACTTGATGATTGCCGGGTTCTTAAAGGCTGCCATTAACTCTGAAATTGGTAAGAGCCAGATCAGGCCAATGACGCAAGGTGTTGCACAGAAGAAAGTTAGCCTTGGAAGATTTATTAATCTCGCGGTCCCTGTGCCCCCAATGGACGAACAAGTCTCAGCTATTCAAATGTTGAGCGAAGCAGAGAGCGAAGCAGCAGCGCAATTGAAAGCTATTGATCTTGCTCTCAAACAATCCACCGCCCAACGCCAAAACATACTTCGCGCCGCCTTCGCTGGGCAACTGGTGCCTCAAGACCCGAACGACGCCCCGGCCAGTGCACTGCTGGAACGCATTCGTGCCGAGAGGGCGGAACGCGCCAAGCAGCCCAAACCGCGTAAAACCAAACAAGGAAAGGAGATCGCCACCGTGGTGAGCCGATTGATCGACGTGCTCGCCGAGGCGGGCGGCTGGGTACCGGCGCAAGAAGCCTTCCGCCGCTGTGGTGTAGCCGACGGTGCGCTGACCGAGCGTATTGAAGAGCTGTATGCCGAGCTGCGCAAGCTCGACAAGGCAGGCCGGCTTGCAGTGGAGGCCGTGACCGATGCGCAGGGCCGCAAGCTGTATGACAAGTTGAAACTGTTGGCGGCCTGAGTATGCGCTTGGACAAACTCACTATTGGCAGCGTCAAGGACAGCCCAACGCACCAATTCAAGAACCTGAAGAACGTCACCATCGACTTCGATCAGGATCACTGGGTGACAGTGGTAATCGGCTGGAATGGCACCGGCAAGTCCAACGTGCTTGAAGCGTTAGCCATTATCTTCCGAGACCTGATCGCCAAGAAGCGCACTCCCGGTTTCGCCTTCCAACTGGCCTATCGCATGGGGGCGGGCGAGAATCTGCGGCACATTCACATTGATGCCGATCCGGATCGTGAAAAAGAGCCTTTCACCATTCACGTTGCGACGGATGCGCAAGCCCGTGGTGAAGGCATTCTGATCCCAATCATCGACAGCGAGCAGCCGTTGTCGGCCTTGCGTGGCAATGCCATCAAACTCACTGCCTTCTTGAATGCGGATAATGAGTACTTGCCACGCTACGTGTTTAGCTACTACTCGGGCGAGAGCCCGCGCATGCACGAGGTATTTCGGCCTTACCTCGAGAACTACGACAGTAAGCTGCGCAACGGCGAAGATCCCGGATTGAAGCGACTGTTCTATGCGATGCCTGTCCATAGCCAGTTCGTGTTGCTGGCCTTCATGATTAAGCAGTCTCCAGAAGTTCGAGAGCTTCTGGAGAACAATATGGGCATTGATCCTGACGAAGGGGTCGAGTCAGTTCTCTTTGTTTTGAAACAGCCTGGTTGGAGCAAGCGACGCGGGAATAAGAAGGTTGATGGCGCTGGTGACGAAAGGTTTTGGGGGGCCAAAGGAGTTGTTCAGACATTCCTCGATCGCCTGCAAAGCATTTCTTTAGCCCCTATCAGGGTAAAGCGGGGCAAGCAAGTTACGCTTTGGAACAAGGAGACAACAGAGTTCCAGGGCGGCCGCAAAAACTGAGTGCAACACCCGACCATTTCGGTAAGGTGTTGCCCCATGTCCTATCACGAACTCAGCGCCACAGAGCGCGTCACGATCCAGATCGGCCTGTGCAATGG
>NZ_PGLR01000065.1 GCF_002803095.1 Pseudomonas sp. ZH-FAD
CGGCGGGAGCAAGTAGTCGATTTCGCGGTTTATCGGTCGAAAGCGGCTCATACAGTCAGGTTCCAGGAGCGATGCGCAATTCTACCGGCGAGGGGAAAAGTCCGACAGGCTGCTAGGGCCGGCTTCTGGTGTTCGAGCGTCAAGTTAAAGTTCTCGGCAGCGACGGCAACGGCCTTCTCATAGAAATCGAAGAATTGAGCGAAGCTCCAGAATCGATCCTGATCGATGAGCACCGCCACCTTGATTTCTGCGGTAATGGCGTCGAAGTCAGGCAGCTCTCCCTGAGCTACGGTGCCGGACTGGATCAGCTCTGCCACCCTTGCTTCGTAGGTGCTCTTGAAGTCCACGACGAAGAACCCTTCGCGCAAAAGCGCAGCGAAGGCAATCTCCAGCGCGGGCTTGTGGTGCTCGGCGCTGGTTTCCTCGTCCATCTGGTCATAGGCGGTAGTCACGTCCCACCACGCGAAGAACTGCTCGAAGTCCGGGAAGCTGAGCTGTTCGTCGTCCACGGTGTCCTTGATGGTCTGCATCAGCTCTTGGAGCGACGGGAGTTCGTCGCCCTCGATGAGGCCCTGTGCTGCCATTTCGGCGAGAGTGTTGGCGTAGCGTTGCTCAAGATCAGTGATGCTCATGTCCGTCTCCGGCTGCGTTTTCGATGGGTTCATACGGCAGCTTCGGCTGTGTCATCGGCGCCGGCAGCAGGATTTTTCCACTGGATTGCAGCGGGGATCAGTACCTGGAACTGGAAGCCAGGATCGGTGCTCACCTTAACGGTGTCACCACGCTTGCCGGCCACAAGCAGGGTGTGAGTGACGGCTTGATCCAGCTCCAGCAGCGAGAAGTAAGCCTCGCGTCGGATATTGGGATTCAGGTGATCGTCAGTCAGGAGCGCGGTGCCGCCGTGATTGCCGCTCAATCCGAAGGTCATCACCACGTACATTGGCTCGCCGGCAGGACGGCAGAGTTGACCGTCGATGATCAGCCAGTCGCGGGCGAGGCCCTGGAGATAGTCGGCGATGCCCTGCTTGCCATCGTGGACGCAAACGTAGATGCCCAGCCCTGTATGCGAGAGCATGGCGCTGTCCTTGACCAGATTCAGCTCCGGGCCAATTGCCGGGTAACGCTCGCTGCAACGCCGGGTGCAACCAGATACGGTGCTGTCAGTCCAGAGACGGCCATCGAACAGGCGATAGCTGACGGGCTCCAGATACTCGCCTGTCTCGAAGTTCTTCTCGCGCCCGATAATGGCAACCGGCGCCTGCTCGGCGGTGACTTCGCGGATTGACAGAACAGCAACCCCGTCATCAAAGCGCTGCGGCCTGGGCTTGCGGCAGCGGGGCGGAGTGATCTGCTCGACGTAGCTGTATTTGACGGTCAGTTCCATGGTGCGGCTCCAGTAGGTCTGGCCGGGCGGTGTGCCCGGCGTTTCGATGTGCCTACTATCTCCGGGGTGGAGCTGTGTCATCGGTGGAGCAAGCCGGACAAGGAAAATCGTCAATCCCTAGAGCCGGGAATGAGAGTGGCCGCGGTGGTCCGTATGCTCGGAATTGCTACACCCGCCAAGGCAATCTGCACAGATTGGCTTGCTGGGTGTGCTGGCGCTTTTGCTCACGGCGCCAGTATGAGCCCGCCCGACAGCAGCACGCTGTAAGCCACCTTGACGATTGGCTCGTAGGCGCTGGCCGGTGGGGTGTCCCCATCGGCCCCATAGCCGCTCTCTGCCACCCATAGGGCCATGAAGGCATCGAACGAATACTGCGTGAGGGGCAGCTTCGAGAGCATCACGCAGCACTCGGAGAGCATCTTGCTGAATGCCGGAATGGGGCACTCGTCGCCCAGCTGCTGTTCCATCTGGCGCATCGCCGCCTTGTACTGGGCTTCGTAGCTGGTGCCGTCCCGATCTTCTTCCTGAACCTCACGCTCTTTCAGCGCCAGCGCCGGGTCAGTCGGCGGCACGGCTGCCGGTTCCAATGCTGCGGCTTGAGCGTCGAACAGCGAGCCTTGGTCAGGGGTCAGGTCGATCAGCACCGGCTGGTTGGTGGTGATCAGCGCGGGGGACTTGCCATGTGCCACCAGCTTCTCCGCCACGCGGGCGATGATGGCCTGGGGGTTGTGCAGCACCTCCAGCAGGTTGTGCCGGTGCAGCTGGTTCGACACACGCAGCATGCGATCCCAGTCACTCTGGCTGCCCTTGTAGAGCTGGACAGTGCCGAGGCCGTGGACTTTGCCACTTGCCAGATGTTGTCAAACTCTTCCAGTATCCTTCTATTCCGGGCATTTCATGGAAATAATCTCAAGGATAAATCTTTGACAGTCATCAAACATATGCAGTCGTTGGTGAACTATCGCTTTAGCGTCATACCTCCAGATGTCGTGGACCTCATGCAGCGTTGCGCCGCGATCAACGCTGCGGAAAAAGCTACTCACCTCGTGAAGGTCTTCGAAGCCTACTGCCAAGTCACCGGCACCGTGATCACTTATCTGTCTCTCTCCTCCCCATCATTTCTTAATGTCATGAAAGGCTTTCTCGGATCGTTAGCCGACCAATCTCTGCTCGTCCTAAACGGTACGAGCAGACAGCGCTACGCCAGGGGATTCGTCATGCTGTTGGATGAAATGCGTAAGGAGATCCCACTTTTGCCCTCCTTATCTCGAATGGAGGTTTATCCCCGTTACAACCAGCACGTTTGGGAGCAGGAAAAGCAGCACCTCGACGCAAAGTCAGTTCGCTACTGGAATGGCTGGCCTGTTCAAGGCCGCAAAGAAGCAATCAGCTTCATTCCGATCAACCTAATCTGGAACTCCCACGGCGAGGAGTTTGCCGAAGAGATTTATAAGAACTATCGCCAGAATGCGCAAAAACATCTTGCACCTGCGCACTCTGACTTCAATTTGTTTTTGCTCTTTCTCTCACAAAATGCTGAGCGCTGGCCCAGTACCAGTTTCCAGCACCCTATGCAGATCAAGAATCTCTTCATCGATTACTTACTCTTCAACTTCAAGCAAGCACTGGAAGTAGGTACTGACATCGCAAATCGGACGCGTTCCTATGCGAAGTTCATCCATACTATAGATGAGGCGTTCATCCAATCGGGAATTTGGACCCGGCCATTCGCTGGTGAGTTACCGCGCCCGACTTCCGCCTCTACGCCTGGCTCCCATACCAATCTCAGAACGACAGCTGATGGCACCATTGTTAAAGACAAGCTCATAACTTCCGTACCGCTGCAGCTAACCGACTCCGAAGCAATAGAAATAATATTTAAAAGAATCCTAGAAGATAACCAGATAGTAGTGAAATGGGCTGAAAAACGACTCTTTAGCATCCGCAAGAAACAAATCAATCGAGATCAACTTTCGCTCACAGGGACACCAATCACAAAAATAAGCCGACGACTTGCAAGCATCAATGAAGTCGGAGAGAACAACTTATGTGCAACATTCAAAAAATTTGGGCTAGCTTATCTTAGAGAGCATGCAAACAAGATTCTTTGGCAAACAACGAAAGATGATGCAGCCAAATTATTTGCCCTCCCCAAACCCAGCGACTTCTTCGCCCTGCAGTTGCTACTCACTTACCATCATCCCTGCTTGACAGAAAGCTTCTTCGATAACCTCGAGCTCTACGACAAACGGGGAAATCTTTCTGGATTCCTGAAGACAGACAGCGGCTATCAACTTATTGGATACAAAGATCGCAAAGGAGGCAAATTGAGTGAGCAAAAAATCGACCTTACTCCTCGGCAGGCCGTATGGGTTCGCCGAGTAATTTCACTAACTGAACCCCTTCGGGAAGAACTTCGCAATGCAGACGATAATGCATGGCGGTATTTATTTATTCACTGCCAGCGAGCCATCTGTTATCCAAAAAAGCCGAAGATATTCAAGATCAAGCCATGCATGATAGATCGTCACCAGCAGATAATTGACGAATTTTCAACTATTTCTGGCCGAGACGAAAACACCATCCGAGAGTTTATTTCACGTGTTTCGGTGACATCGCTGCGAGCATCCAGTGGAGTTGAAGTTTACCTAAAGACTAACAGCGTAGAAACTATGGCTAAGGCTATCGGGCATACTGGATATAACTCTTCTTTGCTGAGTAGTTACCTACCGGAACCTATCCTTGCATTTTTCCAGACCCGATGGATTCGAATTTTCCAGCGCGGCATTATTTGCGAAGCCATGAAGGACAGCCCTCGCTTACTAGAAGTCGCAAGATTCCAAAACATGGAGGAACTTCATGAGTTCCTAAAACACCATGCTCTACGAGAAATTCCAGATCATATCCGGAACCCCGAGCACATGAAAATGGCGGATTCAAAACAGCGGGACATCCAGCATATTGACCAGGCTGATCGTGTACTTATCTCGATCGACAGCGGAGTGCTTACTGCCCTCCTTTCATTAAAAGAAGCCGTTTGCAGCGCTAGCACCCCGTCCAAACTGTGCTCTAAAGCTATTTACTGGTCGAATTTCACCGACTTGGTAGTACGAGAGATTGAAGATGGCTACAACAGTGACCTTCAAGATCACCTACACATCGCGCGAAAGCACGTCAGCGCTTCACACATGGAGAATCTGATCTATGCATCTACCCCCTGAACTCGATTTTCTTTCGCCTTTTCTAATCAAGGCTAAAGAAGAATATCGATCGGCCTGTTGGCTTCTCAGCGACTTCGATGATCCAGTGTGGAGGATTAGCTTTGAATTCAAAACATATAAAGAGCTTGACTGGAGGGTAGTATTGGATGACGGAAGCACTCTTACGGAATCCAGACACAAACAACTGCTCGACAGCTTCAAGTATTACTTGACGTCTTGCACACGCATTTCTTCCAGTTTTCTTGCAGAAGCGAAAGGTCAGCGACAGCAGCACAAGCGCTTTCGCGCTGCTTGTCATATCATTGACTTACTGCTCATAAATAGCAAACGCTACAAGCTATCCTCTCATGGACTTGGCGGGCTTACGAGTGGTAACTTAATTGAAATTCTAGAGACGATAGCATCAACCCCACATACTACAGAGTCAATATACAATTGGACTAATCGAGCACGCGAATACTGCCTTGATTTAGTTAAACGCACCGATTCCAACGAGATCTCAATCGTACTGAAGAGCCTTCCAGAAATTGGATTGATCACTAATGAGCAATTGGACGATGACATACTAGGAATATCTTATGACCTAATTCCTCAGGTACGGGCGGCTCTATACTTAAGAAATTTCTATCACAACCAAGTTCCCTATGGCAAACAGCCGAATACCTTTTTGCTCGCCCAGGATATTTACCATGATACCCTACGAGGCAAGAGCCTCGCCAAGCCCGTTCACCCAATCCTCTGCTTCAACAGTGACACCAGTACTTTTAAAAAGGAATACCGAAGTGCGCCCGTAAAAAGTGGGCAGCATGAGAGAATGATAGACAATACCTACTATTTCTATCGTTCAACTTTATACAGCCTTGGGTTGTTACATGAAATCCCGCTTCCAAGCCCTCCCCTAGAGGCCCTAATTGAGGCTGAACGCTATATGCCTGATTTGTCGACCCTGGGTAGGTTTCGCACTGTTCCGTCCGACATCGTATTCAAGGCTGTACGTCAAGCGATAGAGTTCCACCTCGATCACGGACAAGAAATCACTAAAGCTTTCTGTCGAGTTGCACTCGAGTGCCGCAAGCGCAACATATCTCCAAGCTCTCTTACGCATGAAGAGGTACAATATCTAGTTGGTCAAAAACTGGCATCTCTGGGAGTAAATAGACTATGTCTTTCGACTCGTGTGCGTGGTTCAGCCAAGTCCAAAACTCGCTCCAACGTGAAGGGTAAAAAAAACGAGTATTTCGAAAACCTAAGACGCAATTCTGGTCTATATGAACTCATAATGGTTTACATCGGGTGCATACAGTTGACTATTGGCGTGCTTATGGCCCGACGCGCTAGCGAGTTGTATGAATTAAAAGCAGCCGATTGCCTTGACGAAACTGAGACGTGGCTCATGTTTAAAAACGCAAAGAGCACTCGCCACCTCTTCGGTCATCGTCGCAGGCAAGCGCGCCCCATCGAACCCATAGCCGTAGACATGGTAAAGACTCTCATTAGGATGCAGAAGGTTCTGCAACGGATAGGTTACATCCGTAAGCTTAAAACCCTTTTCGCCGTTCCTACTGTAACAGGCGCACCGAATCTCACGGAATCGTCCGTTACCGTGTACAACCGCAACCTCGACATGTTCTGTGACTATTTCGAAACACCTCTAAACGCAGCTGGTGAGCGATACTATTTCCGCCAGCACCAAATGCGTCGTTTTTTTGCAATGTTGTTCTTTTACTGCGGCAGTTTCGCCAAACTCGACACGCTGCAATGGATGCTGGGACATGCGGATCCAAAGCATGTCTACCATTACATTACCGAATCAACCGACGGATCCGTGTTAGCCAGTGCCAAGGCACACTATGTAGCCGAACAACTGCATATGGGCAATGTTGAGAATTACCTCGCCCTCGCCGAATTACTCAAGAAACGGCACGGGACAGAAGACTTCAATCTGATAGATACCCATGATCTAGAAGACCAGATTCAAGACTTGCTAGTTGAGGGCTGGGTGGAAATCGAGCCGGAATTCTTCACGGATCACCAGGGCCACAAGTTCAAGGTAGTGGCCCGCCTGATTTTAACTGAGGAAACAGCATGAGCAGGGCGTCGCGAGCAAGCCTAGTGGCTGCCGGCGTCAAGGCGCTTCATGTTCTGCTTGTGCAGATCATTCAACGGCCAGTGCAATTCAGTAAGGATGCCGATCTCCACCTCGCCCTAAAAAGCCAAGGAAGTCTCGCAAAACTCGAGCGATCTATAGCGAGCGAGAAAGACGAGCCACTAATAACTTACCCTATGAGCTTGAACAGCCTGAAGACACATGCTAATGAAAACCTAGTTGGTGGCTTCAAAGCACTAAATGATCTACGCCTCAAAGCTCTCGAGGCGCTTGAATTTGCGGAGAAACGGCAGCAACACGCCAATAAACGAAGCAAGTCAGGGTTAACAAGAAAGGTCGAGCAGCTGGAACAGGAACTGGAGATGCAGCGGCAGACGAATGTGATATTGCTTCGCGCACTATCCGAGTCAATGACTCAGCTCACCAACATACGCGACGCAGCGGACGACAAGATCCGAGCAAAGCGGACCCACGATGCCCTCCACACTTTACGGGCCATATTGAGCATGGGCATGCCACCGTTCAATCAAGTAGAAAATTATTCCGAAGCTCACGCTCCGATAGCGGACGTTGCCAATATCTCGGACTACCGCAAAGGCTAGCGCATGAATAGTCGATTAACCCGTAAGCTTTACAGCCTCTTGGGCGAATTCAAGACATTCAGCCACTTTTCGGTCGACCGCTTGAGTACCCGTGATGCCACTAACATGCCGTTTATGATCTGGCCAAACGGTTCGCCCTGTTTAATTGGCAACCTGTATATGCAATCCCTGTTGAGTCGCAAGGGACGTGGAAAGCAAGGGCTATCGCGAAAGGGACAGAAAGGCGGATCAATGGGAGAGTACGCCTCAAAATTGAGTCAACTGCTACGAAAGTGCTATCGAGATAGTCTCGACCCCATCACCCTGCAAGATGGAAAGTTTACTGATTACATTGATGAGATTCGAAAGGAGACCTCGAGTTTCAATCCGGCGGTAACAAAGAAATCGGAGACCTCAGTAGTTGCCACGGGAAAAGTTTGGCTAGATTTTCTAGGCTTCGTTGGCCGATTATATGGCATTCCTAACTTTGTTTCTCCTGAAGGGTCAATACGGGCCAGGGAGGAAAAGTATGTCGCCGCGTCCCGAAATGGGAGAAATATCTATCGGACTTACTTGACGCATCACTCGTTCGGAGAGTCGCACAGAGAACACCGCAGAAACCCGATCACGAAAGAGCAGATTCAGCAACTGAAAGCCGCCATCCGGAAGGATAAGAGCCCTGCGTTTGTGAAGGTAAGACGTGCCTGCATGATTGAACTTTTCAGCGATACAGGTGGAAGGCGCACCGAAGTTGCAAACCTTAAGGTGGATGATGTACTGAGAGCATTGGAAATGGAACATCCCGTACTACGCCTGGACACGCTCAAACAGGCCGAGGGAGCCGAGCGCTACGTTCCCGTCTTTTCTACTGCGCTAAAAAAACTCAAACAGTACATAGAAGTGGAGCGACGCAAAATCATGCGCACTGTGTACAAAGGCGTAAAGGATCATGGGTATTTCTTCGTCTCTGCGACAACGGGTCGCCCGCTCACAAGCGGCGCAATATCAAACGAGATCAATCATCTGCGCAAAGTAGCCGGTATCGAGTCCCAAGTCTGCGCGCACATGTTCCGTCATGCCTTCATCACCAATCTCTTCATTCGCTTCATCAAACGCCACCAACTCACCAATGAAGACGACTTCCGGCGTGCGCTACTTGATAGCCAGACATTCCTGGCTGAGGTAATCAGTTGGACAGGTCATCTCACATCACAATCGGCCGAGTACTACATCAACTTGGCCTTCCGCGATTTGGCTGGATACACGGAAACAGTAAGTTCAGTTCACCTGGTCATGGCGATGGACAAGTACTTCTCAGAGGAGAACGAATTGCTCGCCCTCCTTGAAGAAGGTATGCCGGTCACCGAGTACATTCAGCGACTCAAAGTGCTGCAGAAGATGGCGAATAAGGACTTTGAGATTGCTCGCCAGCGGGAGTCTTCACTCACTCGCACATGAGGGGCGGGCCGTGGGATCTACGCCAGTTCTGTCATGCACGGTTGCGCTTTTCGTAAGGTCTAATCGGAGCGTTGAAGGATGGTATAAATTTCTAGAATCGCACGCAGCCTAGCATGAGCCAGTTGTTCTATTTCTAATCTTTTGCTTGCAGTACCCAACAAAGTAACTTACTTTTTTAATTCACCAGCATTAACATTAAGGCAATACCTATGGCTTTCTCGGCTTAGCTCTTGCAGTAGCCTCGGCCACAAGTGGATCCTCAGGCCAGTAATGCTTGGGGTACCTACCTCGTAAATCTTTCTTCACTTCCGCGTAGGTATTGCGCCAGAAGCTCGCCAGGTCCTGGGTGACCTGCACAGCAGGTGCAGCTTGACGCCTGGCGACCGTTGGCGATGCGCGGGGTATCGGCCAGGCCGAACAGCTCCTGCAGGCGCACGGCGAGTACCGGCATCTCGTCGCTGTAGTCCAGGCGGATACGGGAACCGGACGGCACTTCCAGCGTACGCGGCGCCAGTTCGGCCAGCGGCCCCTCGAACAGCGCCGGGTCGAGGTCGGCGGCGAGGTAGATGCGCTCCTCGCGCTGGCCCTGGCGACTGCCGAGGTCGGCGATCACCAGCCAGGGCTGTTTCATCAACGCATCCGGCTCGCCAAAGGTCGCCGCGCTGCCGTTGGCCAGGCGGTAATCGGCACCGCCCGCGCGGCGTTGCTGGGCGATGCGGTCCGGGTAGGCGAAGGCCAGCAGGCAGCCGAGCCAGCGCGGGTAATCCGGATCGGCCACCGGCTCGCTGGCCGGGCCGCGCAGCTAGGAGCGGAACTGCCGCGCCAGCTGGCGGGCGCGCTGCACGCCGCCACGAGCGCCGCGCGCGGCCTTGTCGTCACCGGCCAACAGGGCCAGGGGGTTGTCCTGACTCTGTAGAGCGCTACATTCACCTAGCCTTCGAGAAGGTATCGAACTATCACACTACGGTTTCCTCGGTTTACATGATCAAGGCGATTGAAGTCTTTGACCAAAGCCAAGAGAAACTTCTGAACGACTTGAAGGCAGGAATGCCTGTTGCCGAGTACGCAACAAAGCTTGCAAAGCTCAAGAAGTTTCGTAATGAAGACTTTGAAATTGCCAAGGCACGCGCCACGTAAACTTGGTCGCTTCTTATCTCGATCTCTAGATTTTTCTTGGCTTCGCTCGGGCGGCAGTCATTGCTTTCTAGGCTTACTCCTAGCGGTTGGTTCTGCTTCCATAGGGTTATCAGGCCACCAGTGTTTGGGGTATCGACCCTTTAGATCTTTCTTTACTTCAATGTAAGTGTTGGCCCAAAAGCTGGCGAGATCTTGAGTAACCTGTACGGGTCTGCGGGCTGGAGACAGTAGATGCAGTAGCACCCCCTGACGGCCTCCTGCTACACGTGGAGTGTCAGCCAGGCCAAACAGCTCCTGTAGCCTCACAGCAAGCACGGGTGGGTGTTCTGAGTAATCAATCGCAATGCGCGAGCCAGAAGGCACCTGCAGCGCTTTGGGGGCAAGTTCATCGAGGCGTGCAGGTAACGGCCAAGGCAGTAAACCAAAAAGGATGCTTCGGAGATCCAAGTCGGCGAAATGACTGAGTCGGCTGACTTTATCCAGATACGGTCCCAGCCACTCTTCAAGTGAGCTCAGGAGTGCGGTATCTGACAGATCAGGCCACTCACTTTCATCCTTTTGCTCGAGATCCAGACCACGAAGAAGAGACACTCGTGCCTGCCACTGACGAAGATCCGGTGTCCACGGTAGCAGCTCCATGCCCTTGCGACGTACGAGGCCGACCAAGGCCTTAGAACGAGCCTCTTCATCAAGCCCAGGAATGGCCGCTCGACTCAGTACCAGCTCACCCACACGCTGCTGACGCTCGGCTTTCAATACACCTTCGCGTTCATCCCACTCGAGTTCATCACGCTGGCTTACCTGCTCGGCAAGCAGAGTGTCGAATAGCTGGGGATCAAGTGCTGCGGCAATGTAGATGCGCTCCTCTCTCTGACCTTGTCTGCTCCCAAGATCTGCAATGACTAGCCAAGGTTCTTTCATCAGTGCGTCAGGCTCGCCAAACTGAGCGGCACGACCATTTGCCAATCGGTACTCAGCTCCACCATCGCGTCGCTGACGAGCAACTCGGTCGGGATAAGCGAAGGCCAAGAGCCCCCCTTGCCACCGTGGATGATCAGGGTCTGCCACAGGCTCAGATACCGGACCGCGTAGATATCCCCTGAACTGTCTCGCTAGCTGACGGGTTCGTTGAACAGCCCCTCGACTAGCGCGTGAGGACGCTTCATTACCCAATACACTAATACGATCATGAAGGTCGGCGCCGGTACCGCGGAGGATATCCTTTTCTCCAAGCAGCGCCGCGATGTCACAGGCGAGGTTACCAAGTCCGAATGCCTGGCCACGGAGCAACAGATGCGCGATTCGAGGATGTGCAGGTAACTCAGCCATAGCTTGGCCATGGGCAGTAATAACACCACGCTCATCTAATGCTCCTAGCCGGATGAGCAGGTCACGAGCTTGCGCATAAGCTGCTACAGGAGGCGAATCTAACCAAGCCAAATCGTCAGGCTGCACGCCCCATCGTGCTAGCTGCAGCGCGAGTCCAGATAGGTCTGCCTGCAAAATTTCGGCAGCGTCGTATGCAGCAAGCTGGTCATGTTGCGATTCCGACCAGAGTCGATAGCAAACACCTGGTTCGAGGCGTCCTGCGCGGCCAGCACGTTGCGTAGCTGCCGCTCGAGAAACACGTTGCGTATCCAGGCGAGTCATACCACTGACAGGGTCAAAGCGCGGCACGCGGGCCAGTCCAGCGTCCACTACGACGCGAACGCCGTCGATGGTTAAGCTTGTTTCGGCTATGTTGGTGGCAAGCACCACTTTGCGTTTGCCTTGTGGCGCGGGTTCGATAGCAGCTCGCTGGGACGATAGGTCAAGTTCGCCATGGAGCGGACAAAGCATAATGTTCTCTTGGCCCTTCAGTTGATCTTTCAACTGCTCGTTAACCCGGCGTATTTCAGCCTGACCGGGAAGGAATACAAGGATGCTCCCGCTTTGTTCAGATAGGGCCTGCAGGCAGATCTGAATCACGCGTGGCTCGACGAACTCACCGAGTTGATAAGGTCTCCCCCAATACGTGGTGACCGGGAACATACGACCGTCGCTCGTCACTATTGGAGCGTCGTTCAGGAGCTTAGAAAGGCGATCCCCCTCAAGCGTTGCAGACATGAGAAGGATCTTAAGAGGTTGGCTTTCGTCCCTCAGAAGCTCACGGCCGTTAAGGCAAAGTGCTAAGGCTAAATCTGCGTCGAGCGTACGAAGATGGTATTCATCGAAGATGACAACCCCAACACCGTCGAGGGCAGGATCCTCTTGTAAACGACGGGACAGGATGCCCTCGGTGACGACTTCAACTCGGGTTTTCGGACCGACTTTGCTTTCCAAGCGAATCCGGTACCCGATGGTTTCACCTACTCTCTCACCCAATTCGCTAGCTAGACGCTCAGCCGCAGCTCGAGCAGCAAGACGCCTCGGCTCGAGCATCAAGATGGTTTGGGTTCCAAGCCATGCCTCATTCAATAGAGCGAGGGGAACTCGGGTTGTCTTACCCGCTCCTGGAGGAGCTTCAAGGACAGCTTCATTTCGCTCTGCCAATGCTGAGCGAAGGGCAGGCAGAGCAACGTCGATAGGGAGAAAGCTCATACGAATTTTACAGTACACAAGGAGGACTGACAGAGATGATCACGCATATCAGAGCGAATGGCTCCTTTCTTGTGAAAAGTGCTGGAAGGTCTGATCGCCACACACATCATCACCATCGAGGCCGAGTGATCGAGTACGCAAGTCGCATCCACGTACGCTCACACAAGGCTCAATGTCGACCGCATCCATGCCGGCATCTTGCAGGCCCGGAGCTTCATCAGCTCTTCGCCGCTCAGCGCTCTAACAATCTTGGAAACCACATTAGCGGACAGCCCTTCTTTCCCGATGTAGTAGAGAGCAGTAAGCGCCACACCTACCGTCGTGCCGGCGTGCTGCAAGCGATCCTTGGATACGTGGCGGAGGCGAACCACCGCATTGCCAACCTTGATCTCGCGAGTAGATCCGCTGGTGTAAAAGGTCGGCAACACCTGCATCTGTGTGCTGAGGCCCAACCTCCGAACAGCCTCCGCGCCGTGTATCTGGATCGTCTCGCCGCTCGCCTTCGTGATGACCTCCATGACAGCCAGCGGACTCGGGCGCACCACCCTGCCGGTGTACTTGCTCATTTTGGGGCGCATGTAGACACCGCGAGCTACTCGCTCCAGCGTGCCTGATTGCACCAGCCTAGAAAGCGCTTTATCAATCGACGCACGGGAACCGATCTGCGCGAACACCGCGCCGGCAAAGGGCCTCCCCTTTGGCATGTGCTTGACTCGATTTAAAATAGCTTGTGCGACGGACATATGAGCCCCAAAAAGTCAGAATCCACATATTTTCTGACGCCCACAAAAACTATAAGCCCTGCCAAAAACGGGACCTCCAGGCCAGCCACAGGGCACAGAGGGACAGCAAGGTCAACACTCACTGTGCGGCCACGGAACCGGTCCCTCACACAGCCTCGCTGAGTAATCAGTCAGGTTCGACTAGAGCTCTCAACTCCTCACCAACCTTCTCCAGGAGCTGCTCAAAACTTTCAGGAGCTTCGGATCCAAGCAAGTAGGTCAGGGCCAAGAGGGTGACCGGATGAGTGTCGAGCACCGTGCAGAGGCTATCGAGCTTTTCGAGAGTCGGGCTCGTTGCCCCGCGCTCCAGCATGCTGACGAAGGTACGGCTGCTAACGAGCGAGAAATCTTCCTGCGCCAGCCCCCTACGGTGCCGCACGAATCTCAACGCTTTCCCGAACGAATCCCGGACTTCCATTTTGCTGCTCCGCAAAATGGAAAGATGAAGCGCGATTGAACAATATATGACTACAAAATATATTGTGCACCAATCAAACACAATTCTCATTAGGTGATTGCCGCGTGTTCAAGACCAGCCGAAATGCGGAGCTGCTCCCCGGACTCTCAACAGCGCCAGATGGCGTCCAGTTCTGGTCATATGTCGAGCTAGAGGTGACCTGGCTCTGGTTCTATTTGCAGATCGTTGAGGACGATGGAAACGAGGCCTTTCGAAGCATGCTAATGGTCCCGTCGGTTCCATTGCTGGAACAGGTCATAGCTGCGCAGACTGAGCACGCCTGGCTGGAGCAGGCGTATCTTGTGAATCCAGGGCACATGAACAAGGCTGGTCGTTGGATGATGGAGCCATTGCTGGAGATTAGCTCCATTCGAGACGCTCAAGGTAATGTGCTTGGGCATCAGTACAGAGTGGAAGGCGATCGCACGTACTCAACCTCAGCGAGTCAGCCTCTCGATACTCGGATGAGTACCCACGTGATCTTCTCTGCGGCATTGCATCTGCGAGGCTAGGTGCGTATTTCGGCCCATCGTGACCGGCCTTTTCGCTAACGCATGACCACTCATTTCGCTAACAACGTGACCAATTTCCAGCCTACTTCGAAACAGGCGGTCACGGTTTAGCGAAATACTTCCCCCCGTTGCGCATGACCTGACTCGACCGCCATGTTGCGTAGATACAGGAGCTACCACCATGCATGCAGCATCCAAAACCCTTGCATTCTCAAAGGATCAGGGCAGCGTGATTCTCCGAACGGCACTGAGAATCCTAGAGAAATGGAAGTCTACTACTGAGCAGGTGTGCAGTATTCTTCGTGTCTCGCGCAGCAGCATTTCCCATGCTCAGCAGGGCAAGGGCGTGGAACTCGACTTCGATCAACTGGAGCGGGCCAGCATCGTATTGAACTGCCACGCCAGCTTGCGACTGGTCTTTGATAACCCTGAGAACGTCTACGGTTTTGCGGGCAAGGAAAACCACAACGATTTCTTTAATGGCCGTAAACCGTTGGAAATCATGGCGCAGGGCGACCTCATGTCCCTGTTCGAGACTTACAAGGGGATTGACGCCCTTTGTAGGGCTGGTGAGCTTAACCAAGAGGGGATAGGTCGAATGCAAACGGTGGTCAGCAACAAAGCAAGTGCTGATCAGTGAAAGAGGAACCCCGCCGCGTCAGGATAGTTGTCGTGTGAGCGTGTCATGCTGCCTTTGATGATTGCGGCAGTACCGCCTCCCGTTCCGGATTGGCGCAGCAAAAGACTTGATTCGAATTCGGAGGAAACATGGGTATTTCGTATTACCTTGCATGTTTGGAGACCCGGCAATATGTCTGGGTTGGCAGGCTTGAGCCACAGGGGGCGGTGCCGGTGGCGGACGCCGGAGGCTCCATCGCCATGTTCGCGCTGGAGAATCGGAACAAACCGTTGATCGTCGTGAGCGAAAGCCATCCGATCCTCGAAGAGGGAATGGAGTGGTCGCCGCCGGCAACGCAAGAAACGTGCAGGGGACAACCTTGACAAACCAAAGCCAACCGCATCTCCAGACACTCGTCGCATTTCCAATCATGGCACAGGTCGTCGATGGACAGCTTGAAGTGTTGGCGCTGATGGGAAATTGACCCAGTCGGATTGCTGATTTCTGCATCTGCAACTGTCGATAAGTTTATCAGCGCAGTTGCTTTTGAATCCTCCCTTCGATAGCCCAGTTCAGTTGTCGAAGACCTGCCACATCCACCGCTGGCATGGTGCACCAGACCATGCTTGAGCTGACGCAGCGGCGCTTGCAAATTGGCAAAAGGCACTCCGTTGTGCAGTGCCCCCCCGCCGCCCTCTTTAATACGAACACGAGAACTGCCCGATGACAGAGCCCCATAAAGACACCATTTGCGATGTATGCGCTACCAGTACGAGGGTGCCGGGATACGGCGAGCAGTTCGGGACGCTCCAGGCGCTCTGGGGCTATGGCGCAGGGCATGATGGCGAGCGCTATCGAGTCAATCTATGCGAAAGTTGCTTTTTCGCGGCGCTAGCGTTTTTGAAGCAGGAGCGCCGCACGCAGAATCTGTTCAGCGATGAGCAGCCCTGCGAGGAACGCCCATTCGGACTAGTCGCCTGTGATGACTACTTTGGTGATTCGTAGCCATATCGCAGAGATGAGGTTGTTGGCTCGCCAGCATCGAACTCAGGCCATGTCAGCACCACTCCTCGCTACAATGGCGTCACCCGCAATCGCTCTAGGGATCTCGCTTGACTGACGCAAAACTCATTGAAGCCGAGATGCGGCGCGCACTTGGCCTAGACCCCGCTCCTTCGAAATCGAAGCAGCCAATACCCAAACAGCACTCCACCTTCACACTCGTTGAATTGAGCGTGCGCAAGAACGGTGGCTCGCCATTCCGCTTCGAGCACAGCTCCCGCTCCATCAGTACACTCGCTGCCCAACTCGAGGCCGAGAAAGCGGCTCGAGAGAAAGGGTATGAAGTCTGGGTCGTGTTGGATATCAGGCAGGTTTCATCATAGAACTGAAACAGTCGCCAGTCAGGCCAATCTCGCTGACTGCTCTGGGGCAATGAACGCCTGAATCAACTAGAGCGAATCAATTCGCACTCGGGCAGCTCTTGGCTTATACCTGTTTCTTCCAGGGTAGGCTGCCTCAAGCGCTTACGTTACCGTCCATAACTGATCAATCCGCGTCGTATTGCTCGGGCTCATCATCTCCCGCCGCATGCCCTCAGTCCGGTTTCACCGGCACCCCTGCAGATCGCATGGTTCCCCGTCCCCATCGCGCATTGATCGCATCCATCACGCCCATCACCCGCTCGGCAGTCACTGGCGGTGTAGCGACGCACGGGTCGTCCAGAGACAGGGTGACCTCGATGTGATCCTCGGCCGGCGAGGGGAAGCCAGAGGCGATCGGACTCAGGAACAGGGGCAGCCGCTGGATGGACGCGCGCAGCGGGCCGAGCGGTGTCAAACTCATGATGACGGCTTCAAAAATACTGTATCTGTTGCTGCCGATGCATTTTTGACCCACATGCCGGTATTTCATTGCCCCAGTTTCGAACGCTGAACTCGCTGTTGCATTTCAACTTTTAAGACTGCTGGGTTGGGTCTGCATAGCGTCGGCACCCGGGTCAAAAAATCATCGGCGGCAACACGTCAGGTACTCAAGGGCATCCGCACCCTGCATCCGGCACAGGTCAAGCAAGCTGCACCTATGCAGCTGCAGCACTTGGAGCAGGCAGCTCAATGGCTGGATCAGGAGTCAGAGCGAGCTCGGATGCGGGGCGATTTAGCGAGCCTGTTGCGATGCCGGCGCGACATGGCATTGCTGCTGATCGGTTTCTGGCGAGGCTTTCGCAGTGATGAGCTCTGCCGGCTACAGGTCGAGCATATTCAGGCCGAAGCAGGCGCAGGCATGCGTCTGTTCCTGCCGCAGAGCAAGGGCGACCGAGAAAATCTCGGTACGACGCACTACACGCCGGCGCTAAAGCGACTATGCCCGGTACAGGCCTATCTCGACTGGACCAGTGCTACAGGTATCGTTCGAGGAGCCGTGTTCCGCCGCCTGGATCGTTGGGGGCATCTCAGCGAGGATGCTTTACACCCGGGTAGCATGATCAGCCTGCTGCGCCAGATTCTTCAACGCGCCGGGATTCCGGCTGAACTGTATACCAGTCACTCCTTGCGTCGCGGCTTCGCTACGTGGGCCACGGCCAACGGATGGGACATCAAGGCCTTGATGACCTATGTAGGCTGGAAAGACATCAAGTCGGCCATGCGGTACATCGATCCCGCTATTTCATTTGGCGGCCTGGCGGTCAGGCCCGCTGTCGAATTCAATACTGGCACTTTGACGCAACTGCCAGCTTCTCACTAACATCGCTGCACGATAGGAGTGACGGTGAAATGAGTACGCAGACCAGCATCGAATGGACGGAAATGACCTGGAACCCCGTCGTGGGTTGCACCAAGGTGTCGCCCGGATGCAAACACTGCTATGCGGAAAACATGGCCTACCGGCTGCAGGCCATGGGAACGCCGGGTTATGAAAACGGCTTTCGACTGAGCCTGCGGCCGGAGAAGTTGCAGGAGCCGCTACAGCGCAAGAAACCGACCATTTACTTCGTCAACTCAATGTCTGACCTGTTCCATGAGCATGTACCGGACGAATACATCGACCAAGTATTCGAGGTGATCGGAAAGGCTTCCCAGCACACCTTCCAGATCCTCACCAAGCGTGCCGAGCGCCTAGCCGAGTATTTCAGCAAGCGGATACCTCCAGTCAATGCCTGGCTGGGCGTGTCGGTTGAGGACCGCGAATATGGCGTGCCGAGAATCGACTGCCTGCGCCAGGTAGATGCCACGATTCGCTTCCTCTCAGCTGAACCGCTGCTAGAAGATTTGGGTGAGTTGGACCTGACCGACATTCACTGGGTCATTGTCGGCGGTGAGTCGGGTCCCAAGGCTCGCCCGATGAAACAGGAATGGGTCGACAACATTCATCGCCAGTGCGACGCCTCTGGCTCAGCGTTCTTCTTCAAGCAATGGGGCGGATGGGGTGCCGATGGCGTGAAACGCTCGAAGAAAGCCAACGGTCGACTGTTGAATGGTCAGACCTGGGATGAAATCCCGCTGCTCAACCTCGCCTGATACCAACACAAGGAATACGCATGGCCAAGGATGACGAGAAGTACCGTTGGGATTGGGGCACGCAGACCTTCCCAACCATCGATCCGCACAGCAAGATCAAACATCAAATCATCGATGAGTACATCCAGACTTACATCGACGTGCTGATGCGCAACCAACTGATGCCGGAACTAGGCTTGTCGATCGTCGATGGCTTCAGTGGCGGTGGCATCTATCATGACGGCGTAGGTGGGAATCACTTCGGCTCTCCCGTGATTGCACTGGAGGCGATTCAGGCTTCGGAGGTCCGCAACAACCTGGAGCGCATCAAGCCGCGCCCCATCCGCTCCCAGCACTATTTCGTGGATGTGAAGCCCGAGAACATTGCCTGCTTGCATTCAGTATTGGCCGCGCGTGGTCATGCTCCTCGGCTTGGCCAGGATGTGCATCTGCATAGCGCAGAATTCACAGCAGCATTGCCGACCATCGCTCAAAAGCTCAAGCATTTCGGCAAGGGTGAGCGTGTGCTCTTCCTGCTGGATCAGTACGGTTATGGCGATGTGCCGTTCCCTAAGATCAAATGGATTTTCCAGAATCTCAACAAAGCCGAGGTCCTGCTGACCTTCAATGTCGATTTTTTGGTTACGTATCTAGCCGACCGCCAAGCGAACCGGAAAGCCATTGCAAATATCGGCTTGGATCAGCATGTGCCATGGGACATGCTTAAACAGCTGAAGGCCCATCAGCCGCGAAACTGGCAATACCTGATCCAACGCCATCTGTCCGAGGGGATCAAGCAGGAAAGCGGTGCCCAGTACATGACCGTCTTCTTCATTCGTCCGGCCGGCAGCAACCCGATGGCCTATTGGTTTATCCATCTGGCGAACAACTACCGCGCTAATGATGTGATGAAGAAGATCCACTGGAAATACGGCAACAACTTTTCCCATATGCTGTCGCCTTCCAGCTTTTTTGGTTACGACGCCAATCGGGATATCGCCGTGACAGGTCAGCACGATTTGCTGCTGGATGAGCACCACTTCGACGATGCCACGGATGACCGCATCCGTGGCGAGCTTTCAGAGCTCTTGCCTAAGCAGGTCTACGAGGTTGAACGGCAACCTTTTCTGGGCCTGATGAGTGGATTGACCAATTACACCATGGCTGACGAGCTTCGTGTAAAGCAGGCGCTCGGTATGGCTGTCGCGACCGGTGATCTGCTGGCGATCGGCAAAGATGGCAAAACTAAGCGCCGCAAGGGCACAAGCATCAAATCTACTGACATTTTGATAGCGCCCCCGCAGCGACCCATCTTCTTCCTGCCGCCACTGAATAAGTATAACTCAGAAGGCTAGGCTCGGCCCGGGACAGACCAGGTAGAGTAGTTGGCCCATCGAGAGAAGATAGCTGCTATTACACTCTAGGCGTCTGGCGCGTCGATCAAATAGCCCATCCCACGAGCTGTTTGTATGAGCTTCGGCTCGAATTCATCATCAATTTTCGCTCTCAGCCGCCGTACCGCCACCTCGATCACATTGGTGTCGCTATCGAAGTTCATGTCCCATACCTGGGAGGCAATGAGCGATTTGGACAGGACTTCCCCGCGACGCCTAAGCAATAGCTCAAGAAGTGCGAATTCCTTGGCGGTTAGGTCTATGCGTTTCCCCGAGCGCGTAACCCGACGTCTCAGCAGATCCATCTCAAGGTCGAGGAGCTTGAGTATCGTTTGGTTGGGAGCATGGTTGCCGCGGCGAAGCAACGTACGGATCCTGGCGAGCAATTCGGAGAATGCAAACGGCTTGATAAGATAATCATCAGCGCCCAGCTCCAACCCCTTTACGCGATCCTGTACCCCATCTCTGGCGGTGAGGAAAAGCACGGGGACCTCATTACCGGCCGCGCGGACTTTCTGTAAAACCTGCCACCCATCCAAACCAGGCATCATCACATCTAAGATGAGCAGGTCGTATGCCGCATTAAGCGCATGCTGAGCAGCATCGGTCCCATTCAGAACCCGATCGACAGTGAAGCCCGCCTCAGTGAGCCCCTGCTGTAGGTAGGTGCCCGTTTTCGGCTCATCTTCAGCAACAAGAAGCTTCATTGAAAGTACTCCGCCTGCATTGAGATCACAGTGTGCCGACTCTCAGATCTTGCAGCCAGTACCTTACAGAAACGTAATGCCCGCATCATCTGTCTGACAGCTTGTAGCGCTAACGTCTACATCAGCAGTTGCTCCCACACTCTGCTTTTTGGCCTTTTCCATGCTCCTTTGGCCTATCGGCGCCTAGATGGCGCCTTTTTTTTGCCGGCAGGAAACAAGGCCTATTGTCAGAACGAAAAGCGCATACACGCTTTCGCTTTCGCTAACTGCTTGCCTGCATTACTGACGAAACCGTAATGTCTAGATCAGGGATCTGACAGGAACGCTCGGTTAGCTTAGACACAAGCCCTAGCCCAAGACTCTGCTTAGAGCGGTGCTGGGTAGTTCATGTCTTTCAACGAGGTAACAAGCGATGAAACTTTTCAGATTTCTTTCCGTACTGCTCGCCATCGCGGCAAGCTCTACCTATGCGATGGCAGAGGGTGGTGGTGATCGTACCTTTGCTCGTCTGGAGCAGGCTCGCCAGCTAGCGATCGCTAGTTATCAGGCTGACAAGAAGGACCAATCTCAGGAGGTAGTCTCAAAGGCAGCTTCAACGAAGCACGCTCACGCTAACTGCTAATGCGAAGCCTTATGCAAATTTAACCATGCGGCTCTGGTAACTATGGCAGCTTCTACGAACGTTGTAGCTGCCATGGTGTTGCCACTTGCAGCCTCAGTTGGAAGAACTAGCGAAGTCGTATTAGCCGCTCACATTTTTAAGCGGCATCGCCAACTATGCGACATAAATTGGAAACAATAGAAGCGTGGTCGAAATATAGTGATTGGAAGGCAGCCGCTATTAGATTTCTGATGTTCGACTTTCAATGAGCATCATTGCAGCCACATCCTTCAAATAAATCAAAAGTTCCGTCCCAAGGTAAAGCTATTGCGCAGCCTCCATACAGAAATCGACGTGGTCAGGTGATTTCTTGATCGCTTTTGATGCGTTTTAAGCTTACAAAAATGTAATCACGCATCTTTCTCAGGCATGCCATATTTACGAATAAAGGCGAGTCGCTTGATAAGACACCGTGCCCGAGCTTTTAAGATCAATTAACGCTGGCAACATCAACCCTCAGGGCTGGTTTCGGCTTGGCTCCTTAGCTTGATTGGAACGTACACATGCAACGTAAAACCTCTAGGCGAACCTTTGTTAAAGGCTTGACTGCCGCAGGCCTCCTTGGCGGTCTTGGTTTGTGGAGAGCTCCGGTCTGGGCAGTGAGTAGCCCCGGCCAGCCCAGCGTACTAACCGGCACGGAGTTCGATCTACTGATTGGGGAGACGCCGGTCAACATCACCGGCGCGGCTCGGACGGCAATGACCATCAACGGCACTATTCCAGGACCGCTTCTTCGTTGGCGTGAAGGGGATACGGTCACGCTGCGGGTCAGGAATAAGCTGAGCGAAGATACATCCATTCACTGGCACGGCATGATCCTGCCGGCCAACATGGATGGCGTGCCTGGACTGAGCTTCCACGGCATCGCTCCCGATGGCATGTATGTCTACAAGTTTCAGGTTAAACAGAACGGTACCTATTGGTACCACAGTCATTCAGGCCTACAAGAGCAGCTTGGTGTCTATGGTCCGTTGGTCATCGATGCGAAGGATCCCGAACCGTTCAGCTATGACCGCGACTATGTGGTGATGTTGACTGATTGGTCCGATGAGGATCCTGCTCGAATCCTTTCTAAGCTCAAGAAGCAGTCCGATTATTACAACTTCCATAAGCGCACTGTCGGAGACTTGGCGGCTGCAAAAACTGAGTGCAACACCTGACCAATCCGGTACGGTGTTGCCCCTATGTCTTATGTCGAACTCAGCGTTGAAGAACGCGCCACCATCCAAATCGGCTATGCCCAAGGCT
>NZ_PGLR01000066.1 GCF_002803095.1 Pseudomonas sp. ZH-FAD
CAACCCGGACTAACAATGCCAGCCCTGCGTCGCTGCGCTCCGACTGCCTGTCCGAATGAGCGTGGAACAGGTGTCCGGATCAGCGTGGGCTGAGTGTCCGAATGGCGTGGAATCCGCAAAGGGGAAGGAGGCGGCTCAAACAAAGCCGGAAGCGCCACCAGTACCTCGCAAGCAAATGGTTATTCGTCTTGAGGATGCCCGAGGTGACGTTGAGCCAAGGGTGCAGTTCGACTCTCTGCTGCTAGATGACGGTCGCCTGAAAATCTCGCCGAATGTAGTGGCTCAGTTCAAGGCCGACGCTTTGGTCAGACTGGGAGAAGATCACCAGCCGACCGACGAGCAGTGGAAGGCGATCCTGTCGCCGACTACGAGTGCTGTGACAATCGGCATCGCGGGCACAGGGAAGACCTTCGTCATGATGCTCCGGGCAATTTTTCTTCATGTCTATCTCCGCATCCCATTGAGCGAAATGACGATTCTGTCTGTGACCAAGGACTGCCGAATGGATGTGATGGCCGAGTTGACCCATCTGTTTGGGCGCTGGGGTGTCAGCCTTTCCCAGGAGCAGGCATGGCAGCTGGTCAAGACCCCCAGAGGGGCGCTGCTGAACTTGATCCGTTCAGTCCCGCCGCTGCGTGATGTGGTGCCGTTCGAGCTGCTTGGGACCATAGACTCAGGCGATGAAGATGGGCGGGCGTTTGACCCCCGACTAACGCCTGAGCAATCGGATATGGTGGAGAAGGCTTATCAGCACGCCTACAGCCGCAGCAGCAGTTTCGCCAGAACTGTGCAGGCAGTTTTCGCCGATGCCGTTGCTCTCCCGAGGGCAGCGCCAGACAACCCGCAGCTGATCAAATACAGCGAGCTGGGTAGTGCTCAGATCAGTGCAGACGAGGTGCTGACCAAGGCAGTAACGAGCGCGTGGCATAGCTCAGGACATTGGCCAATCCTGGAGATTGATGCACAACTGACCAGCCTTTCTGTCATGGGGCACGCGGTTCACGTCAACGGCTACTTCCCGCCTCTGGATGCCCACGTAGTGCTTGGCTTCCCGAAAGGGGTTGGCCGCGACTACTGCCGTCCTGGCTCGAATACCCCGTTGTATGAGGAATGCCTTGCAAAGCGGGCCTACCTACAGCGTTTTGGCTCGCAGAGGGTCATTTGGTGTGATTCACCAGAACAGCTCAGCTCCATCGTTTCAGCCGCAATGGTGCTTCATGACACCGCGCCTCGGTTTACCGCTCGGGTAAAAGGCCTGGAGCGACCGATGGGAATCGCTGAGTGCCTGTACCAGACGGGTGCGCTTATCGAAACGCTAGGGCTCAACCCGGCGAAAGCCATTGCGGACCTGAAATTCATGCCCAATGACCCGGACGCAGGCTTCTTCGATGCGGCAGCCAAGTTCTGGCCGATGTTCGAAACGTTCCTGCTGGAGGCCAGCCCGAAAGTTATGACCTTCAACCGACTGTTCCTTACCTTCGGAGAGCAGGGGCACGTCAATCTCAAGGCGGTTCCTACCGAAAGCCTCGCCTCGCTACGGAACATCCTGACCGACGAGCTGCAAGACATAACCATTCACACCGGGGAGTTCATCAAGGCAGTGATGGCAGAGAACCGGCATCGGATTGATGTTGAGGGGGTGGCAGATGCTGTCATGTCCGTCTTTGCATGCGGCGACGACTTCCAGACCGCGCATGGTACTCAAGGCGCGACGCCTCGTTACCTTACGGACTTCCGAAAGCATTTCCCGTCGAAGGGGTACGTGCTCAATTTGCTGGGGGTCAACTTTCGGTCGCAGCAGGGGATCATCTTTTCTGCGCATTCGCTGATCCTCGGAATTCCAGCCGTTAGCACGCTGGCGCCGGCCAGTGCTGCAAACGAGGAAGTGAGCCCGGTAGAGGTGTATGACTTGTCACCGGCAACTTTCATGCGGCTTTTCGACATGCACTACGCTGCCGGGGAAAGCATCCTCATCCTGGCCGCAAACCCTGACGACTATCGACAACTGGAATCCGTGGTCAATGTCGCGGTTGACAGGGATAAGGCCGACAACCCAGATGACAGGCTAGTCCGTGTTCGTGCTGCTCAGCGGTCTAAGGGGCTGGAGGCCGGGGTGGTGATCATTCTGGGTGACTTCGTTGCCGCCAGCTCTACCTGGGCCAAGAACCAAGTATTCCGCGCTGCAAAAACGGTAGAGACGGACGATCAGTCCCCCTTCGATGTGATCCAGCAGAACGAGCTGTATCGTCTTGCCCACATATCGATCACCCGTGCGCGGAAAACCTGCTACTGGCTGCTGCCGAAAGAGGGGCCTGATGCTGTTCATCGCCTCAAAGCCTCGACCAGGATTTCGGGCGTGTCCGGTTCCTTCATTGACCGGCGATGAGCAGCTAGAGAGGCGATTGATCTGCCTGCATAGCCTATTGGCATTAACAAAACCGATGCGCAGTTCCAGTAATTAAGGCTGTGATCACAATAAATATTTCACTGCACTACCTGATGGCACGCTGATTTAGGCCTGATCATAGCCATGAGGTTCTGACGACCCTTGAGACGCTGGCCCCATAACGAACACAGAGGACACCCCCGTCATGACGCAATTCATCGCAACTGAACACAAATTGGCACGCCTTTGGGTCGATGCCTGCGGCAAGAGCTTAGGCATCGAGCGTGCAGAGGCGGCAGCCATGTATGCAAACCTGTGCGGTTTCCGAACTTGGGATGCAGTAACAAGCGCAATTGGGCACAGGCAGCCAAGTGTTCCAGACGAGCAACTGGAAGTCCCCGAGTTGCTGGCTCGACGGGAAAGCTACATCGCCCTGATGGTGGATGTTTTTGCGATCAACCCATCTATGGCCGTCCATCTGGCCGCTAACCTTAGTCCTTCCAGCGCCAGGGTGCCCAAGGCCATATCCATCGACCGGAGTACCTTGCATTCTCCGCCCGAAGATGATGGCTTGAGCCTCTATATGCCGGGCTTTGATGATCCTCGGGTAGCTGACGCCATGCTCAAGGATTTGCTGGGTGATGCGCCTGGCCTAGAGGGCGTGAATCTGGATAACTTAACCGACCGTCTGCGCATTTCTCATCCGATTGATCCGGCAGTTTACTGGAACTTCTACAGCGATATGGGCTTCGACCTGATCGACGATACCTATGTCGAAGATTATGTGTACGGCGCTCCATCGTTCTTCATGCCGTGTAGTCCTGAAATATCCGAGAGCGAAAGGGTGCCGGTCTTCCTGACCAGCCTTGCTTACACGCCGCTAGATCATCAGGACGATATGGCAGATGAGGTCCGTCGAGTGATGCTGGAGAGCACCAAAGCGATCACTGGTACGGATACCCTGTTCCTCTGCTGGGGGCATTTGCAGCATAAGGAAATTGGGGGCAAGCGGTTCACCTACGCTGGCCAGATTCATCACAAGGGAGCTTGGCGCGATCTGCTCCTGAACAGATCGCTGGATTCCTTCGATAAGTTGCTTCACTCAGCAACCGCTCTGCAAGACATTAACGATCCAGAGCTGGAGTTTCAGGACAAAGGTTCGGAGTGCGAGATTCGCTTCTTTATGGTGCAGACCCAGTGCGAGTCCAGCGCGGAGTTCTTTCAGAAGTACACGGTGAACGGCATCGGCAACCCAAGTGGTTGGTCACTTGGGATGATTGGCAGCAAATCCGAGTAGGCATAAAGGAAAATGCTCTATGCGTTCGGGGCAGTGCAGACCGCCGACCTTTTCAAACCATAGAGCTTCGCTTCATGCCTCGGGAGGTGGCCGTCATTGCTGGCGGCACCTTTCGCATCTGAGAAAGGCTAGGCGTGCCTCGGGAACAGGTTGGCCATGAGGCCGCTACTGACCTTGATACTTCGCCCGCATATGGTGACTTCACCAGAGGCGTGCAGTTCACGGATCAGCCGGCACATCCGGTCGCTGGACACGCCTATCCAATTCGCCAGCTCGGCTCTGCTGATCTTGATCGATTTGCTACCGCAGGGCAGCGGCAGTCCGAGCCCAATCGCGTAGGTGCAGAGAGCAAAGCGAGTTTTATCCAAGCTTGAGCGCTGGCTGTGCTGAGCAAGGTGGAATTGAACGATCTGGAGCTGCTGTGCTTCCTGCTCGATCACCCAGCTATTCAGGTCCGGGCGCTCGCTGCTCACTGCATCCCACTGCTCCTGAGAGTACATCTTGAGCTTCACGTCCAGCATGGCCTCAACACCAATGCGGTAATTCCCGCGCAGAAGCTGGGACATGCTTTGGGGGGTAAACACATGCCCGGCCCCGACAATCGACAGAAGGTAGCGTGCGCCGGCACTGCTGGCGGCATAGAGAAGGAATGCACCTTCCTCGATCAGCAGGTAGTCGCCCTTGCCCGGCTCCCAGCACTCGGCAACGGAAGCGCCCTTCGGCAGAGGTATGCACCTGCCGATGTGCGGTTCGATACCGAATGCTTGTGATGGAGGGATATTGAGCATGGCCATCTGTTGAAGTTCGAGAGCCCCATCGTAGCCAATGGCCATGCTGGTTCAACTCAACTCGATGCGCTTACTGGGCAGTGTCGGTGCTAGAGGCGTTGAGGGCGCCGGGATGAATGCCCGAGTCGCCCTCATCCTGCCAGCGGATGCTGCTGTGGATGCGTTCGGCCTTCTTCGGCCCGATTCCAGGGATTTCAGTCAACTGGTCAACGCTCGCGGTGATGAAAGCGTAAACAGATCGAAATCTTGTAAGCGCCTTGGCTGCCGTGGCCGGGCCAATTCCGAAAACACTCTCGATAGTGAACAGCGCCTGCTGCCGGCCTGGGCTGACCTTGGCCCGTTGAAACGCCATCCCGTAGGTCAAATCCTTCTGGGCTTGTTTGGCCAGACGAAACAGCAGGTCTGCCGTCGCCGTGGGATTGCGGACGTAGAGCACCGATGCGCCTTCTACTCCGACGAGAAAGGCCAGGGCGCCGTCGATTGCTTCACGGGCGATTGCTGCGCGGGTTGAATACGCATCGCCCTCTATCAGGAAGATGGAGCGGGGGAAGTTGAGGCTCATCTTGCCTGCACGGTGGAATAGCTTGCCATCCAGGATGCTCTCGACGAACTCGGTGGCATTCATGCGAAGCACCACCGTCTCACCGCTGATTACGTGCGTGCCTACTTCCAAATCGCCAAGCCGGACATGGGCGCCGAGGCTCTTGAGCCGGGACAAGACAGGCGATTCGGCCTCAGTGGTGTCGGCCAGGATGGTAACGATCGTTTCTTCGGTCATGACAGCCTCTGCATCTTTCAGTCTGTCCTGAATATAACGACCGGCTTCGCTTCTCCACCGAAGTCGTGTCAGTTCCCATGCTGCGGCCTGACGAATTTCTTGTGGCCACCGGAGGCACTGGCAAGTCGTCGTTATTGTTCCTCACAGCAAATCAACAACCCGTGAGGATCACGATGATGGACGAGCAGAAAAAGAAAGCGCTGGCGGCTGCACTGGGTCAGATCGAAAAAAGCTTCGGCAAGGGCGCGGTCATGCGCATGGGTGACAAAGAGCGTCCCAAGATCGACGTAATTCCGACCGGCTCTTTGGCCCTGGACGCGGCGCTGGGCATCGGTGGCCTCCCGAGAGGCCGTATCGTCGAAATCTACGGCCCGGAGAGTTCCGGCAAGACTACCCTGACCCTGGAAGTGATCGCTCAAGCCCAGCAGCTCGGCCATACCTGCGCCTTCGTCGATGCGGAGCATGCCCTCGACCCGGTGTACGCCGGCAACCTCGGTGTGAACGTCGATGACCTGCTGGTATCGCAGCCGGATACCGGCGAGCAGGCGATGGAAATCACCGACATGCTGGTGCGTTCGAACGCAGTGGACGTGATCGTGATCGACTCTGTGGCGGCACTGGTGCCCAAGGCCGAAATCGAAGGAGATATGGGTGATAATCATTTAGGTTTGCAGGCGAGATTACTCAGCCAGGCACTACGCAAGCTGACTGGCAATATCAGCAACTCCAACTGTCTGGTGATCTTCATCAACCAAATCCGAATGAAGATCGGTGTCATGTTCGGTTCCCCGGAGACGACCACCGGAGGTAACGCTCTCAAATTTTACAGCTCGGTGCGCCTGGACATTCGTGGTATCGAGACGGTGAAGGATGGCGATACGGCCATTGGCCGGCGTGCGAAGGTCAAGGTCGTGAAGAACAAGGTGGCCCCGCCGTTCCGCGTGGCTGAGTTCGTGAACATCTTCTCGCAGGGTATCGACTGGGCAACCGAGCTGGTCGAACTGGGCGTCGAGCACGGCTTTGTGGAGAAGGCCGGCGCGTGGTACAGCTACAACGGCAACAAGATCGGCCAGGGCGTGAAGAACGCCGCCGCTCACTTCTCGCAGAACATGGAAGACGCGAAAGTCCTGGATGGATTGCTGCGTGAGAAGCTGTTCGGTGGCGGCACCAAAGTCACCGAGTTGGCTGGAGTGCCGCCCGAAGCTTCTGTAGCTTGATGCCAACCCCAAGGCCCCGCTCTGCGGGGCTTTTTGTATTTGCACTCTCCACTCAGGACGGCGTTATGCAAACCAGGATCAGCGACTTCACTACCCTGTTCAACTTGCTTTGGTACAGGGACTTCCCAGTAGCGCTCGGCAGCATTGAGTGGGCCAAGCGTGCGGACTGGACAACGCATATCGCTTCCACGGTGCGACAGGTTGCCAGCATCACCGGGATGTTTTCTTGCTTCGAGTCTGGCGGGCGGACCGATGCTGAGTTTCAGTTCGCCGACCGTAAGGTATGGGCCAAGCTGGAATGGGAGTGGAGCGAACCGAGGAACGATGACGTTGGTGAGCTGGCGAAGCTGGCTGGTGCTGCCTCGACCTGCGAGGTGTGCGTCTTCATCGGCTACAGCCAGCTCCAGTTTCACGATGCTAATTTGGCAAAGATCAAGGCCGAGTGGGCTGGCGTCCAGAAACCGCTGCTAGCCATCCTGGTGACGTTTGAGCAGGAAGGGGAGTGGCGTTACTTCGACCGTCTCCAGACGTATCTCATCGATGCGGATGCCACGTCGATGATCCGGGATCAGCCTGCGTTGCCTTGGTGCGTGTCCAACAGCCGCTGGCAGTCGCTTGGCAGCCTTGAGGGCTGAGAGCGACTGACGGCTCTAGTGAGGTACAAGAATGGGAATCCAGGCGTGTGAAAGTTGCGGCGAGCGATTCGATGTGCAGGAAATCAACGGCGATCAGCCGCACAAGCCTGAGCGGGAGTCAATCGACTGTCCCCACTGTGGGCACAAGACGTGGAGCCGGTCTACCGGCTACTTCCAAACCACGAAGCTGCCCAGTGGTAAGCGGAAGTCTTGACTGACCAGAGCAAATGGGGGATTGTTGATCCCGGCGCCGCAATGCCACCCCGTGCTGATTGGGAAACGCGGCAATCGACTCTCTGAGTTGGGAAGCACGCCCGCCCGGCGCCGAATGGCCACCCCGTGCTACTGGGAAACACGGCAAATGACTCTCTGAGTCGGGAAGCACGCCCTTTAAAAGGCCTCGCTGTCAAAGCGGGGCTTTTTTCATTCCTGCGGTTGGCGTGCGAATCAGCTGGCCGTCACTCCAACGATGTTGGAGCCTTTACGCCAAAGCTAGACGGGACCTGTTTCGCTGCTGCCAGGATGTACGGCGCTGCGATCTGGTTGAGTTGCTGTTGCTCTGCCTCGCGTTGTGCCGCAGCCCTCGCGGAGGATTCATTCAGCTTGTTCAGCGTGGCCTCTACTTGCTCAGCTGCCTTACGGCACTGATCTGCTGCGTCATCGAGCTTACCCATGTTGATCCAGGAGAAAATATCCAGCGGCGGGGCTATGGCAAGGTCCACTAGCAGGTCGAGGAAGTCGTCTGGTTCAGCAATGCTCTCCGAGGTGGCGCGTTTTGGCAACGCCTCGGAAAGCGCCTGTAGCGCCCGAGTTGCCCTGCGCACTGAGTCGGCAGCAGAAGAAGTGCTGATGCTCGATATGACCGACACAGCCTTATTCGAGGAAAAGAGGTCGATCATTTCAGTGGTGGAGGCAGAGCTGCAATCGTCAGCGGCGCCGATCAGTTGGCTGTGCGCATCCTGGGCCAGTCCGCGCCACTTATCGATCTGGATGTGCCGTTTGATTGCCGTGCCTAATTGGCCCCTTTGAGCGAGGTAGCGTGTGTAGACGGGTTCGTCCTTCGCCAGAGAGGCCTTTGCGGTAGCCACTATCCACCGGCCTGCAAATGCCTGCGCCTGGGCCTGCACATTCGCCAGCTCTGTTGCCGCTTGTTCCTCAGATTTTTCGGCTTTCGTCTGGAACAGGTAGTCCACGATGCGAGCCCAGAGGGAAGGGGTCCTTGATTCCTTATCGACGCGCACCTCTTGTTGAGCCTCGCTCAGTGCAAGGGACGCGGCATGCAGCTTCTCAGACCAAGCATGCAGTTCAGGCGACAGTTCCACGGCGGTTCCTCATTCTGGAAATACCGGAAATGGTAACGGGGTGCAGGGCAATTCTCCGCTCAACCCCGCGCTGATCCTATCGCCGCGTCCTGGGCGGTGCGTGTGAGTTTCATGGGGGAGGGCATGTCTGCCGAGCCAAATGCACGGTTATGAGTCACAGCCTCTGGAGAGGATGCACAATCCTAAGTGTTGCGAGTTCCTCGCCTGGGGTTTGAGGAATATCGGCCCGAGTGCCATGGGCGCCGATGACACAGCCGGCGTGCGGTGATCATGGCTCCATCATTGAATGGAGCTATGCCCGATGTTTGATTTCAACCTTCCCATCACGGCAATCCCCGAGAAGTACCGCGAGTTTCTGCCCAGCCTCACAACCCCGGCAGTGGATGATCTGCTGTACCAGTACGAGAAGGGCGAGGCGGAAATGCGTCGTCTCCATGCTGAGTTGATGAGCGCCGAAAACCGCTCTGTGCTGAGTAGCTTCGCCTACGGGGCGGAGCTGTACTACGACAGCAAGTCGAAGGGTCGATTCTGGGCAATGGACTTGATCGAAATGTTCGACTTGCCGCGAGCGATCAATGCTCGACAGGAGAAATATTGGTTCCAGCTTTTCGACCTGTGCAGCTTCACGAACATCCTTCCGACCGAACTCTGGGGTCAGTGGAGAGCGTCATTCACCGCGTGGCGCTCCAAGGGCGGAGCCGGCATACCTCCCTTTGACCGCGCCACCGTTTACCGCTGCCTGAGTATGGTGGAGGCGCACCGGGCAAATTTCTTCTCGATGCGGGTAGACGCTCTCTGGAACGGGCTCTCACATTGGCACAAGACCAACGTAGGAAGCGGATTTTACGAGCGCATGATCCTGGACTGGATGTACTCGGATCACGGCACGCCGACTTCAAAGGATCGAGTGTTCATCGATCTGGTCAATCTGTGCTCGGTGGTGATGACGGGGGCAGAAGACCCATTTTTCAGCAGCTACGGTGTGTTGCGTGATGCGCGGGCCGAGCACTGCGGTGAGTGGGTGGACGTGCTAGACGGAGCCCTGCAAATTCGTGCCTACAAGCGGGGAACTCTCCATATCGACATTCACCCGGAGGTGGCGAACCGTCTAAACATCGCCCTGGCCTACATCCGCCCCAATGCGCTCCCTGATGAAGCCACCCTCAAGAAGCCGCGCCGAAAGAGCGGATTCGGTTCCGCCGACCTTATGACCTGCTCGATCCCGCGTCAGGTCCGCAGCTATCTGCATCTGTGCCGTCAGGAGCAGCGTGAGGATGGCCTGTGGATGCTGGTGCCTTGGAAAGCTGGCAACCTGACTGGCCGGTTGAGCGGGGCGGTCAATGCCATGATTGACGGGGTGCTGGCGCAGATTGGGGGTGTTCGCGATGGCAACATCCACCTGTTCGACTACGCCCCGATGGAGGTCGTAGGGGAGGTGGTTCGTACCGGAGAGGTTCCCGACAAGCTCTCACATCAGTATTTCAGCACGCCGGCTGACTTGGCCCAGGAGTTCGTCGAGTGGGTGGGGGTTGACCAGCAGGCGATCTGCTACGAAACGTCAGCTGGTACTGGGGGCATTGCCAAGCATATGCCGCTGCAAACGTACTGCGTCGAGGTTGACCGGCTTCGGGCGATGGCGCTGGACAAGATGGGGTTCGAGGTCAAGCACGCTGATTTCCTTACCCTCGCGCCGGATGATCTGCATGGCTTGGCGGATGCTGTTCTGATGAACCCTCCCTTCGCTGGCCGGGCATGGCAAGACCACTTCGAACACGCACGGAAGTTCGTGAGGGCAGGGGGTGTTATCGGCGCAATCCTGCCGGAGGGGGCTCGACTCAAGTTGCCTGAGCTAGAAGGCGGGGAGCTGGTCTATTCAGCCCCGTTGAAGAACCGCTTCAAGGACGCCTCGATTTCCGTTGTGTTTGCGAAGTGGGTGAGGGCAGGTATTGCCGCCGCATCCAAGCCTGTCCAGGCAAATGAGGGCGTGAGCGCCGCCGCGTGACAGAGGGGGCGGAGTAAGAGATTGACACGGTGCTCAGCATTGGCCAGAGGAATAGCAAAACTGCCGCATAAAGCAATTCTTCTGGCCCTGTTCTCGCGGAGGCGTGTCACGAAATGGCGCGCTCATACCAGCCGGGAAGGTAATCCTGGTTGTTCTTTGTGATCCGCTTGGCCTTGCGCGGGTGATTACTGACCCATCGTTTCAACGCCTCGAAAGCTTGGGAAGCATAAAAGTCTACCCGGCCATAGGGCTGATCAGGCCGATTGCGCCTCACAGGGATTCCAAATTCCGAAGACAATTGAAGTGCGTCCACTTCGGTAAATCCTCGAAGTGGAATCCTAACCTCAGAAGTGTATTTCACTATGTACCACCCCAAAGTGCTCTGGGCGAGGCCTGGGCGGTCTGCGGCTGGGGCAAAATAACGGATACAGCAAGGGCCTAGGTTTACTGAACCACCTTCATTCGAGGATATGCGTGGGCCGTTGAATGAAATCCAGCCACTAAACTCAATCCTGCCAATTGTGACTGTGTGAAACACCTCAGTCTTCATGCGCGTTGCCTCAACTGGTGATTGATGGAAGCGCCTATTTCCCCTTGCACCCGGATTTTAGCAAATCCAGAGAGCCAAGCTGTTCGTGTACTCGTAGTCGTTCAGACGTGCCATGTCCAGCTGGCGTTGCGTTCGTCTGAAAACTGGCCGGCACGCTCGGCAATCGGTCGATAGGCTGGAAATCAGGAACGACAGGGCTTATAGTCGGTCTACGTGTCAGAAACAGTACGAAATTCTTCTGACGTGAAGGAGTCAGCCATGTCTGTCGCAGAGTCTATCTCGAACCGGATCAAGCACATGCCCAAGGGGAAGCCCTTCGCTGGCGCGGTTTTCGCGCAGGTGGGTTCACGCGCCTCGGTAGATAAGGCACTGTCTCGGATGGTGCTCGGCGGCTCCCTGGAACGCGTTGCTCGCGGCGTGTACATGCGTCCCAAGCAGAGCGAGTACACCGGCAAGAAGGTTCGGGCCAATCCTATTGCGGTCATGGAAGCGGCGGCGAGGGCGAGAGGCGAGACTATCCAGGTTCATGGCGTAGAAGCTGCACGCCGCCTGGGGCTTAGCACACAGATGCAGGTTTTGCCGACCTATTACACCAGCGGTTCGACCCGTGAAATCAGGATCGGCAATGCGGTTGTTCGGTTGCGTCATGCGTCATGGCAGCGACTCCAGCAAGCAGGCACCAAGGTTGGCTTGGCCCTGACTGCGTTGCTGTATCTCGGGAAAGAAGGGCTGACTGAGCAGGCGGTAGGAAAGATCGCCAGCTCGCTCAGCGTTGAGGAATTCAACAAGCTCATGGCCTGCAAAATGCCTGAGTGGATGCGGGCGGCATTGGTCGGTTCCGCTAAGGAATATGTGTGCCAAGGTCGTACTTCGAACTCCCCCAGGCTGGTCAACGCGAAATCCTAGACGAGGCTTTCAGCGAGACTGGTCGCTCGCCCAGCGTCATCGAGAAGGACATTTGGCTGACGCTGGTGCTCCAGCTGCTGTTTGCCATGCCCGGTCGCAAGGCCATGGCGTTCAAGGGTGGGACCAGCCTCTCGAAAGTGCATGGCGTGATTAAGCGCTTTTCTGAGGACGTGGACATTACCGTGGATTACAGGGAGTTGGGTTGCAAGCTCAGCATCCCAGAGCTTCTTGAGCTATCGAGAAGAAAGAGAGACGCGGTAGGGGAGGCACTTAAAGCAGAGGTGGGCCGTTACACCCGTGATGCCGTGCTGCCCTATCTGATCGAGCAGCTTCAAAGCTACGGATGCGCATCCGAATGTCAGCTTTCCGTGAGCGATGACGGCGAGTCGATCCACGTCCATTACCCAGCCATGGCAGCCGACGCCAAGGGCTATCTGCGCGATCATGTGCTGGTTGAACTCGGCGGTCGGAACATCATCGACCCGAATGCGGTTCACTCCATCCAGCCAGATATTGCCGGCATGTTCGAGGGGATCGTCTTCCCAAAGGCCGAGCAGGTAGTGGTGCTCTCGCCGGCCAGGACTTTCTGGGAGAAGGTCACGCTGATTCATGCGCAGTGCAACAAGCCCATTGCCGAGGGCAAGGATCGAATCTCGCGCCACTGGTACGACCTATCCAGGCTGCTCAACCATGAAGTGGGAGCAGGCGCCAAGAATGACCTCGAACTGCTCGATGACGTGATAGCGCTCAAGTCCGTTTTCTTCAACAGCGGAACCGCGCACTACGGCAGGTGTGTCGCTGGCGAGCTGAACCTGATCCCCGATGGTGAGAACTTCGACCGGCTGGAGAGCGACTACTACGCCATGGAGCGCTCAGGCATGCTCAACGGACATTTCTATCCGTTGGGCGGCATCATGGAAGACCTCACTGCGCTCCAGGAGCATGTCAATCAGCTGGCGCGGAACAGGAAGGCAGTGGGCTAGGGTTGCGTGGTGGTGAAGCCGGCAGGGTAGCCCTCCCAGCGTCTTTTCGGTTCCTCGACCGTCTCGACTACGATCTTGGTTCGGCGCTTCTCTTTCACCCGAACTGGCCCTACTGAGTGCATTGCCGGGTCGCGGAACCAGAGCTTCTGGTGTCGATAGATTTCACGCATGCCCAGTGGCTTCTCGCCGCTTGGGAGCTTGCCTGCCAGCATGTTGAGGCCTTCCTGGCTGGCGCTGATTCTGCTGAGGTCTATGCCATGCAGCAGGCAGTTTTGGTGCAAGGCATCCCTGATCTTATCGCCTTCACCACTCGCGTGAATCCGGTCCAGGATCACATAGAACTCCTGGTTGTGTACCGAGCCATCATATCGCCTTCCAAGGATGACCTGGACGAAGTGCCCGAATTCGTGCGCCATGGTGTGGGCAAGGACATTCAGCAAGTTGATCTGACCGCCATAGTACCCGCGCTCATGCACCTCCCGAGAGGTTAGCCACTTGCAGATGTAGGTCGGGTCTGATTTGCTCGCGACCATCTTGACCCCGTAAGTGAGGGTCATGTGCGCGTTTTCTGCAACGTCGCGGGGGTGGGAGAGGTAGGTTTTCTTGCCGCTGCCGACGCGAATCGTCAACCGCGCCTTTGGGTTGTGCTTCGCAGCCCATCCCATCCTTGGCTTCCAGAGCAATTCTTCAGTGATCCGGCACATGGCCAGGGCAACAGTGTGGTGGTTCATCTGTTCCGGCACCCATTGAACAGGTCGATTTCGATAGTGCTGGCGCGAGTACGCTGGCAGTGTTGAGCCATCGGTGATGCTGTGCTCTCGAAATCCATTCTGCGAGTTCACGTCGCCGGCATCACTCCAGATCAGTGCAGTTACTCCCGAAGCAAGAAGGCCGGGGCAGGGGGCTTCACTTAACGCGCCGGGTTCAGTTGTGAAAACTCAGTAGGTCGTTATCTTATGCGGTACGGAAGGGAGTGATCAGCAACTGGATTGTGCTGAGAATGGAAGTTGGAGCATGGGCTCGGCCACTCCGTGCCAACCCGCCAAAAACGCATTGACTACACAATAAACAAGGCACCGCACATGGTTCGTAAAGAGAAGATAGAAAGCTACCTGTCTCAGCTGGAAGCAGGTCGAATCAGCATCATGCTTGGCCTTATCATCGCCGGGCTTGGTTATAGGGTAAGTAGAAGAAAATTTCTTAAATTTATACTCCCGATGACTGTACTGTTTTGTATGGCCGTCTGGAATTACAACGGCCTCATTTCCGAGGGATACAGTCAAGTCGGGGCAGTATCTCTGAGTATGTTGTGCTTTACCGCCTTGACGCTTGTGATTGTCAAAGCGTGGTGGTTTCCCGAAGGATATGAGTTTCTGCAAATGGTGGAAATATCTTTCGGTCCCAAAACTCGAAAGGAACTTTTTGCAAGCTACCTGAGCAACAAAATGGATCGTGAGGGCATGGATGTAGTGCGGACAGCTAAGGCGGTCGGTGAGTACGAAGGGTCGCCGTATGCAATGCGCGAAGGACACCAATGAGCGGCAACTGGGAGCTATCCCTTATCTCGGTAATTCAGAAAGAGATTGGGCAGCTTGAATGGCTGATCCAGAGTGAGATAAGTGGTGACGAAGAAGTCGAGCGTGGTGATATCCACGCACAAATAAGTCGTATCGGTGGGCTCACTGACCTAGCGCATGCGCCGGAAATGCCGCTTAGTGATACTACTCGGGCCAAGCTATTACAGCAGAGCGAAGTAGTTATGGAGCTGGCTCGATCAAGGACCTTTGGTAGATCGCCCGGAAATTGAGTTACAAGGTAGGCACAGTGGATAACAAGGTTTGCGAATGGTTCGGTCACGCCCCTGAGAGCCTGGGTCGAGATACGACTTCTGACTTTCCGTCAGAAAACCTCAAATGCACGCGATGCGGTCTAAGTTATAGCGAGAATCAGTGGAGTGGTGGTCAGCCAAGGCCGAAGATCGTGGTCTACGGTTTTCGCTTGTTGCTGGTGCTTGGGGCGTTGTGGTTATTTTCAACTTTAGAATGATCGTCGAGAAGGCCGCATTGGCGCCTCACTTCGCTAATTAGTTTTATAATAGGCGTTTCGGGATATGCAGAGTCAGGGCGCGAATTTCGCGCCCTGATCGTTTACGCCGGCAGCAGATCACCATCCTGTCCTTCAACGCCGCGCTGATCTTTGATTAGAGCCTTGGCCACCTTATTCGGAATTGGTGTCACCGAAAGGCAGTCATCGTAGAGATTTTGCAGTTGTTCTGCAAAATCGGCGCTGTAGCGATGGCCTTTTTTGCTCGTCGCAGTCAGTTGCGCCGCGATCACTTCTGGAAAGATGCCTTCCTTCCCCATGGCGTAGGCGCGTTCGCCTGTGTGCCCGAACCGGCCAGTTGGGCCGGATACTTTCTCCAACAGATCGTCGATCTTGCTGGAGGCTTCTTGACATCCTCCCCGGCCTCTCGCTTCGCTCGCAGCAAGCTGGAAGGCCGGGGATTCCTACGGCGCTAGGCGGCTTTCGCCGCGTCGTCGCTTCGGTGGGTTCCTGCTGCTGACGGCCTGACAGCGCCGTTCACTCCACAGGCGATCCGGGCATGGTCCTGCCCTTCGAGCTGTTTCAATCCGCGCTCACGGATGTTTTTCGCAGCCACTGTGTCGGCATTCTCGCGGTGGCGGCAGGCCAGGCACAGGAAAACGGCCTGACTCTGGCGGTTGTCGGCATGGGTGAAGCCGCAGGCCGGGCATTCCTGACTGGTGCGATGCGGCGGGACCGCTTCCAGCCAGCCACCTTCCCAGGCGGTCTTGTAGTCGAGCTGGCGGGCGAACTCGCCCCAGCCCTGATCCAGGATCGAGCGGTTGAGCCCGGCCTTCTGCCGAACCCGGCTGCCGGGTTGCTCGGCGGTGCCGCTGGCCGAACGGGTCATGCTGGCTACCTGGAGGTCTTCGACGATCACCAGCGCGTGGCTTTTGCTGATGGCGGTCGTCGCTTTGTGCAGGTAGTCGGCTCGGGCGTTGGCGATCTGGCGCTGGATGCGCTGAACCCGAGCCTTGGCCTTGAGCCAATTGCGGCTGTGCTTGGTCTTGCGGGCCATCTGCCGCTGGGCCTTGGCCAGTCGGTGCTGGTGGCGGGCGAAGGTGTTGAGTGGTTCCAGCACCGTTTCCCGCTCCCCATCCCAGAGGGTGGCGAAGCGCACCACGCCGAGGTCGATGCCAACCGCGAGCGGGGCGGCGTGCAGCGGCACCGCCACTTCTCGCTCCGTCTGGATCGAAACGTACCAGTGGCCGGCGCTCAGGCTGACCGTGACGTTCTTGAGGGTGCCGAGCACCTGCCGGCTGTTTCGGTAGCGCAGCCAGCCCAGCTTGGGCAGGAAAATCCGGTTGTTGCCCTGGTCGAGCTTGAACTGCTTGGAGTCGGGGAAGCGGAAGCTGTCGTGCAGGCCGCGCTTCTTGAAGCGAGGGAAGTCGGCACGCTTCTCGAAGAAATTCTGGTAGGCCCGGTCGAGGTCTTTGAGGGCGTGCTGCAAGGGATGCACCGGGGCAACCTTCAGCCAGGGCGCCAGCCGCCCGGAGGGCAACAGCGCACCGTTGCGCCAGGCTGTGAGTTGCTTGGCCATCGCCACATAGCCGATATATTTGCCGCCGTCTTCGCGGTTTCTCTGCTGCAACGTCAGCGCCTCATTGAACACGCAGCGGCAGGCTCCGGCGAACTGTCGCAGCTTGCGCTGCTGTTCGCCGGTTGGCTCGATGCGGAACTTGTAGGCTTGGCGTCGGAGCATAGAAATACTGTCTATCTGTACAGTTTTGAGTATAGGACCGCTTCGCGGCCCGCGCTATCCTTCCCCGCACTAGAAGTACGGGGTCTGCCGCGCAGAGCGATCAATCACCGAACTCATGGTGATACCTCCGTAACAGCAAGCGTGGAATTACGCCTGCCTGCTCGATTATGGCCGGCATTCTCTCAAGCGCAACCTGACTGGCTGGTGATGATAGGAAGTGCAGCGAGTGCGAAGGCGCTGCCCTCCCTGGCCCGCATATCCTCTCCAGAGTTGCCCAACCGGAGAGATTCATGCTGCGCCCAGAACTCACGCCCGATGATCGGATTTGGCTTGCAGAGCAGGCGGAAGCCCTTCGCATCAGCTGCGATTTCATGCTCCACGACCTGTTCCACCAAGACTCGCCGGAACTCATAGGCCGAGCCTCGATTGTCCCTGTCTGGCTGGATGGTCGATACGTTCCTGCCAGCAGCGTGTTGAAGCAGATCGAACAATCCGTCCCCTACAGCCAAATCTTCGAGCAATGGGAAGCACGGGTTTATGCGGATGTAGAGCGGACGTGCCGTCGCCTTTCGGCCCAGGATGCAAGAGCCCTTGTAGTCACTGCCGGCTTCCACAAAGTCACCGAGGCGGAGATATTCGACGCGGCTGGTGAGGCGGTGCAGGAAGCCTGGAACGCTCTCTATGGTGAGCCCGACGACTCGTTCGACGATGAGGGCGATTAGTCACATGGGGGGCAAGGGCAAACTGAATTGGCTCGACGGCACCCTGGCAAGGGGCTGGCTCCTTAAACGGACATGGGCGCTGTTCCTTTTTGCGCTGCTGTGGAGTGCATACCTGCTGCTGGTTGGGGCTCTGCCGCACCTTGTATCGGGCACGTCCCTGAACTCACTGACGTTCCAGTACAGGGACTACTTGCTTCGTGCCTTCGTGGTGTTTGCAGTGGCCCACCTGTTTGTCAGGAAGACAAACTTCAAGCTCCTTTTCGCGATACCACCCATCACGCTTGCTCTCCAGCTGGGACTCGACGTTTATGACTTCTCGGAATGGTATTCCAGGACGTTCCGGGTCAACCTGCATGAGCTGAACGCTCAGCTGTTTGTGGTTCCCGTCCAGTTGATGGTCCTCGCAACGGGCATCTATTTCTGCTGCCGCAAGCACCTGCGGACAACTACCAGGATTTTCGCGACCACGATGCTTGCGGGCAGTATTGTCTCGACGTTGGGGTTCCACCTCTCCATCGTCAATGTCACCTACAAGCCTGTCGAGCGGGTCTATGCGAACAACCTTCGCAGTCTCGTAGGGCTGGATGATCCTGCGGACACCTGCCGGGCAATGAATTTCGACTGCCAGTACATAAGCCTTGGCGAACTCGACTGGGCTGACGATCATCTGCTCGATCCCCAGCTCCCGATTGCTCACAACTCGATCTTCTCCGAGGCTCTGGCTACACACGCCTGGATTCGTCGAGGTGAAGGCTTGGGCCATTGGCTGGGGCTCGCGACAGCCATCGAGCAAGGTGCGGGATTTGCTGAAACCCTTCTCCCCCTGGAGTGGCTATCACCTTTGATGGAGTCCGCTTTCGGCGGACCTGGATGCCGTGGTCAAGGCTCTGTTTGCTTCAATTTCGGCAGCGAAGCTTTCGATCAGCTTCAACCGTTCTCCCGCTCGATCATCGACACACTGCTTGAGTCCGAAACGTTCATCCATGCGTGGCTCCACGTCTACGACTTCAATGGGGACGGATTCATCGAGCCAGCGTTCTTTGCCGCTGGGCGACGGTCAGGTGCTGAGCCTCGCTTTGTGGTGTCCCCGCTGCCGGATGGAGCCATCGACAAGCTGGCCGCTTCAATCAGTGGAGAGGGATGCCACGTAGAGAGGTGCCAGACCGCCACAAGTGGTCACGACCTGAAAGATGCGAAGCTTCCGCAGTCTTTGCTGGTGCTGCTGGAGCAGGCGTTAGCGCAGACCTACGACCCCCCATCCAGGCTCTGGGTAGATAAGGCCCTATCCAGGAATCCGGTGCTCTACATCAACCGGCCAGAGTTCCTGCGCGTCTACGCCTTCAAGGATGGTGTGATACGTGTCTTCACGTCGCCCCAGGCATTTTCTGACACCACGCTGGACCTCAAACTGACTTTCAACCTGATTATCGGCCTGTTCTCGGTGTCTTGGCTCACCCTCGGAGTGTTCCTGATCCTATTTCACACTAGAAGACAGCTTTTATCAGATAGCTGTTAATTGAAAGGCAAAAAAGCTTGAGTGGTGTTGGTGCATGTATTCATGCGCTGCATGGTTGCGGGGTATAGATTATTTCGCGCAACAAACTAAGCGCATCATATATTCGCGCACATAAAAACTCGCACACAAAAGTAATTGACACGCAATTGCTTGGTGCCATTTAATTGAATGAAAAGCACAGGTGAATGGTATGCCTAAGTTTGATGCTATTGCGGAAGCAGCAAGATTGAAGCTAGCTACTCTGTCTCGCAGAAAAAAAACTAAGGGCAGAGTCTCTAAGCTTAATCGATATAAATATGAGTTGTTGGCGTTACATAGTCACGGCGCCTCAAGTTGCGAATTACAAGCATGGCTTGCAGAGAATGGCTTGGGCGTGCAGCGCTCGACGATCACGCGCTGGCTTGCTGTGAATGCTGGGCAGAGCCAAGGCGGAAACATACAAGGCAATGCGCCTCGGAATTGGCCTCAGTATACGGTCGATCAATTCGAGTCCGTGGTTGTAGCGCAAAAACAAAGAAATTCGATAGCGAGCAGGATATGTTGTGAGGCGGGGCTTAGGCCTAGGGAAGTCTTAACTATTCGCCCTCTTTCTGACTCGACCTGTGCGTCGGAATTATCAAAGGATAATTTGAGGAACCTGTATGAAGTTGATCTATTGGGGGGTGGTGTAAGAGTATTTGAGCTACCGCAAAGTGTCGCCTCAGAGCTTGAGTCTTATAGACTCGCTGATCCGATATTGATCGCGGATAGAGGAAGTCTAATTAAACAAAGATATTTCATATCTGGTGGCGCAGCCTGGGCTAAGTCATTCAACGATGCTAGCAAGTCTGTACTTGGTTGGTCGATTGGTGTGCAAGGGGTGCGCAATATGTATCTAAACAAGCGTATGTCTGAATTGCAAGCGTCTTTTTGCCATGCGGAAGCACTGCATTTGCTTGCCATGGAGGTCGGAGGGGTTCCCCGCTTGCCCTCATACTAAATGCACTGAGTAGAGGCGACGCTGGCAGCACCAGACGTTACCGTTTAGGCATCAGGTTCGGTGCGAGGAATGATCAGGTGCAGCAGCTCAAATCCCATGGATGGAAATGGCAGGTTAGCGGAGGGTTAATTCACGGCCTTGTTGAACGGTTGAAGCGTCCACTGCTCACGGCAGCTGCCATCGCAATAGCTGTCGCGGCGGTGCCAGCGGGTGCGGCGCCGGACAACTTCTCAGAGGCCAAGAGACTGCTACGACAGCATGTCTACCAAGACCAGAACCTCTCTCAAGCTGGCGACTTCTACTGTGGCTGTAAGTGGCAGTGGGTCGGAAAGTCCGGTGGCAAGATGGACCTTGCCAGTTGTGGATTTCAGGCAAACAAGCACGTAGATCGAGCTGCCCGTCTCGAATGGGAGCATATCAAATATGCCGATTGTAACATGTTACAAATATAAGTGCATGATTTTAATCATTTTTATTCTGTAACGCTTTTACCACCTTCCAGCTATTCGCTTACACAGAACTCCAGTCGCTCGACTCTTTCAGAAGATCTTGCCGACAGTAGAGACACCTAGCCCAGTTCTGAATCAGATGCACGCTCAGCATTGCCATCAACGGGTACGCCGGGCGAATGCCCTTCTCCTCTGGGTAGTGCGAATCGATCAGGGCAATTAGATTCTTCCACGATACCACCAGGCCCATCTCAATCAGAAACAGCTCCCTGCGGATCTGCTTGCGCTTGCCGACGTACCCGGCTTAGCGCCAGTATTACTTGATCAGCTCAGAATCTCAGATGGCGGTGGCAGAAGGCTTGAAGGATCGCAGGCGAGTTCGCCTGCGATGCGGTAGAGCTTCTCGACGGTAATGTTGACCTCGCCACGCTCGATGCGACCTACATAGCTGCGGTCGAGACTGCACGCCAGCGCCAATGCGTCTTGGGAAATCCGGCAGACCTTCCTCTGCATTCGGATACGTTCCCCTAACGCTTTCGCCAACTTATCCATGACCGTCTCAATTCAACTTGAGGCGGCACTATCGTGCGTTTGCGGACGCACAGACCACGGATTATAATCCGCATTTTCGCGTTAACTCTTCTGGTGCCTCAATGAAATCGGCCTCGTTTATCTGCGACAGGCGTCTGTATGAGCTGCTTCAGGAGTCAGGGCGTACAACCTTTACAACCCGTGAACTGCGCGATGCCTATGCCGCTCGCCTGAAAGGCACACATTTTCGTATCGCCGATGTACGCCGTTATGTATACGAGCAGATCCGTCGATTAGTGCGTGCGGGCTGGGTTGTGCCGGACGAAGAGCGTCGTGTTCGAGGACAGGTCTACCACCTGCAGCCGATTCCGGCGCATCTGCAACTGGAGCTGATCGACAACGGCTTTGAGGACAGCCTGATGGCTGCTGGAGTACCCGAACCAGAGACGGCAGCACGCGATGTAGAAGCTTTGCCGCTTAAGTCGTCAGCCAATACAGATTTGCAGTTGGAGGCACTCCACAAAGAAATCCGTTTGGACTTTCTCACTTCAATGGGCGAGGCGGAGCGATTCAAGCTGCTGCTAGACGAGATGCCGCATTTGCGGGACAAGGTTGAAGGCGATTACCTGGAGGCCAGGGATCGCAGTTCTCGTCTTTTGGGGCATCTGCGCGCCATCGAAAAAACCCTCAAAACGCTCGCCGCATCACGATGAGCAGAACGCTGCGCAGCTGGCAGAACAGCTGCATCACCAAGGCGCTGGAACACTTCACCGTCACGCCGCACTTCTTCTGCCAGGCTACCCCTGGGGCTGGGAAGACGCGCATGGCCGCAGAACTGGCCAGTCGACTGCTTGAGGAAGGCAGGATTGATCTGGTGCTGTGCTTCGCCCCGTCCTGCCAGGTCGTTGAGGGTTTTCGTTCGACCTTTGCGGAAGTGCTAGGCAGGCGACTTGATGGCCAGATAGGTGCCGTGGGTGCGGATTCCACGCTGACTCGGACACCCATTCCACGCGCATCCGGACAGTGATTCCACGCTGATCCGGACACTCA
>NZ_PGLR01000067.1 GCF_002803095.1 Pseudomonas sp. ZH-FAD
ACGGCGGGAGCAAGTAGTCGATTTCGCGGTTTATCGGTCGAAAGCGGCTCATACAGTCAGGTTCCAGGAGCGATGCGCAATTCTACCGGCGAGGGGAAAAGTCCGACAGGCTGCTAGGGGCCACACGCCCCGTCTCTCTGCAGGGCTGTTACTTGGCGAAGTCCATGATGGTCAACGCCGCCTCGGGGCGGAACACCTTGCTCTCGGCCGCCGCCAGGCTGCGGGCATCAAAGGCCGCATCCTTGCCACCACCGGGAATGCCCTCGGCCGATACCAGCTTCAGCTCGCGCACACTCTGCCCGGAAGCGAACAGGCAATGGCCGGTGCGCTGGCCGGACAGTTCGCTGACCATGTACAGCACCACCTGTGCCACGAACTCGGGTGCCATCTCGGCCTTGGTCGCCTCGTCCATCAACGGCGCGGTGAGGGCGGAAATGGCAGCCGGCGCCAGGGTCCAGACGCGGATACCGAACTTGGCCCCCTCGATGGCCAGCACGTTGGACAACCCCCAGGCACCGCACTTGGCCGCCGCATAGTTGCTCTGGCCGAAGTTCCCCACCAACCCCGAAGTGGAGGCGGTATTGACGATCACCCCACCGCCGTTTTCCTTCATCCAGGCGAAGACCGGCTGGGTGACGGCGTACATACTCTTCAGGTTGACCTTGAGCACCGCGTCCCAGTCTTCCTCGGCCAGTTTGAGGAACGACTTGTCGCGCAGGATGCCGGCATTGTTGATCAGGATATCGGCACGACCGAACGCATCCAGGGCGGTGGTCAACAGCGACTGGCCACCCTCCACCGTGGAGATGTCCCGGGTATGCGCCACGGCGCGGCCACCGGCGGCGCGCACGGCTGCGACCACCGCCTCGGCGGTATAGCCGCCGCTCTCGTCACGCCCCAGGTCGTTGACCACCACGGCCGCGCCCTCAGCCGCCAGGAGCTGTGCATAAGAGGCACCCAGGCCACGCCCAGCACCGGTGATGATCGCGACTTTTCCTTCAAGTAGAGCCATTGTCTGTCTCCAGAATGTTCTTGTTTGGGCGGGCTTCGGCCCTTGCCCGGAGGTCTCTCCGCGCTTCGGCACGGGAGTTCCGGCACCATGAGCCAACTGAAATGCCGTCATGAAAAGCAGATCAAGCACCCGCATTCAATGCCCAACACGGGCATACTACATTATGTAACTGACTGTTTGACAGTTTTCAATCGAAGCGTAATGCTAGAGACCAGAAACGGCCCACCGAGGAATACGACGTGCCTCTCGACTACCAACGCATCAAGAACTGGCCCATCGGCGAAGGCCGGCAGAGCTACAGCACTCGCGACACCATCCTCTATGCCCTGGGCGTAGGCGCCGCGACCAGCAACCCGCTGCCTGCCGAAGACCTGCAATTCGTCTACGAGAAAGGCCTCAAGGCCCTGCCGACCATGGCCACCATCATGGCCAGTGGCGAGTTCTGGATGGCCGATCCGCAAGCCGGCATCGACCTGAGCAAGGTGTTGCACGGCGAGCAGTTCCTGCGCATCCACAAGCCCCTGCCAGCACAGGGCACCCTGATCGGCCGTGACAGCGTCGACGAGATCTACGACAAGGGCGCGGACAAGGGTGCGGTGATGTACATGTCGCGCCGCATCTACGATGCCGACACCGAAGAGCTGTTGGCCACGTCCAGCTGGTCCACCTTCATGCGCGGCAATGGCGGCTTCGGCGGCACCGCCGAAGGCCAGCCCAGACCCCATGCGCTGCCGGAAGACCGCCCCTTCGACCTCAGCATCGAGCTGCCCAGTCGTCCGGAGCAGGCGACCATCTACCGCCTCTCCGGCGATCTCAACCCGCTGCACATCGACCCGGCCTTCGCCGCCCGGGCGGGGTTCGACAAACCGATTCTGCACGGCATGAGCAGCTACGGCATGGCGGGTCGGGCGCTGGTCAAACTGTTGTGCGACAACCAGCCCGAACGCCTGCAGGTGCTCAACCTGCGCTTCGCCGCGCCCATGTACCCGGGCGAAACACTCAAGCTCGAAGTGTGGCTGGAAGGCCCGGGCAAAGCCGGTTTCCGGGCGCGCGTGGTAGAGCGCGACCTGGTCATTCTCAACAATGGCTACGTGGAATTCGCTGCCTAGCCGCCTCGAGGAATAACAAGATGAACTACTCGGAAATCACTTACGAAGTCCTCGGCCCGGTAGCCAGGATCTGCCACAATCGCCCGGCCCAGGCCAACGCGGAAACCGAGAACCTGCTGGCCGAGCTTGACCACGCCCTGGACTGCGCCAAGCGCGACGACACCATCCGCGTGCTGATCATCGGCGCCAACGGCAAGCATTTCTCCGCCGGCCACGACCTGATGGACGGCATGGAAAAGCGCGGCGACTACTCGCCCGAACAGCACTGGCTGTGGGAAAGCGAGCACTACCTGGGCAACGCCCTGCGCATCTGGGACTTCCCCAAGCCGACCATCGCCCAGGTACAGGGTGCCTGCATCGCCGGCGGCTTCATGGTCGCCAACATGTGCGACATGCTGGTCGCCGCCGACGATGCCTTCTTCAGCGATCCGGTGGGTCACAGCCTGGCCGCCGCCTCGGTGGAAGCTTTGGTACACCCCTGGGTGATGGGTACACGCAAGGCCAAGGAGTTCCTCTTCACCGGCCAGCGTCTGCCAGCCGCCGAGGCCAAGGAGTGGGGCATGGTCAACCATGTGGTTCCCCGCGCCGACCTGGAGCAGTTCACCCTGGATCTGGCCAATCGCATCGCCGCAGCCCCCCCCATCGGCATTCGCATGCTCAAGCGCTCGCTCAACCGCACGGCGGACATCATGGGCTTCCGCAACTCGATCATGGCGCATTTCGACACCCACATCCTCAGCACCTCGACCAAGGAGCACTTCGAGGTCGCGGCCGCCGGCATGCGGGCATCGATGGAAGCGGCCAAGAAAGCCCAGTCCTGATCAGAAAAATACGTGCCGTCGCTCCCGCACAGGCGGGAGCGCAGGTGCGCTGGTATGCCCCCTTCAACTGCTCCGGAGTTTCCAGGTGTCCCTCTTCTATCAAACACTTATCGACTGGCCCTTCCCCGCCGTAACCCGCCGTTACGGTCAGGAAGACTGCATCCGTTTTGCTCGCGGCTTCGGCGCGGGCGCATCGAAGGAATGGGCCACAGCCGACCGCCCCTACCTCGAACCCGGCCCGGAGCTGCAGGTATTGCCGATGTCCGCGGTAGCCCTGGCCGATGGCGAGTTCTGGCAGAAGGATCCACGCACCGGTATCGCCTGGCAACAGATCGTCCACGCCCAGGAAACCCTGCGCGTGCATCGCCCACTGGCCAGCGAAGGTGAACTGGTGGTCACACAGAAGATCGACGAGGTCTTTGATCGCGGCACCGAGAGAGGCGCCGTCATGCTGCAGACGCTGACACTCAGCGAACCGGCCGGCGAAACCGTAGCCACCATAGAAGTCACCACCGTCCTGCGCGGTAACGGTGGATTTGGCGGGAAGCCGCAAGATACACCGCGCCCCATGCCATTGCCGGAGCGCCCCGCGGATCAGGTACTGGAAATTCTCACGCCGAGGGAGGCGGATACACCCTTCCGCCTCTCCGCGGATATCGCCATCGCGGCGCAAACCCAAGGCACGACCCAGGCGATGATTCGTGGCGTCGGCTGTTTCGGCCTAGCCGGTCGCGGTGTACTGCAGATGGCCTGCGACAATGACGCCACACGTCTGCGCAGCCTGTCGGTGCGCTATGCCGGCCCGATGTACAGCGGCGAGACCATGCGCATCGAGCTATGGCGGATCGAACCAGGCCTCGCGTTGTTCCGCATGCATGCGGTTGAGCGCGACAAGCCGGTACTCAGCCATGGCCTCATCGAGTTCGAAGCCTGAGCAGGTACTCCACCAGGCAAACGGACTCAGCCCTCGGTCGTCGCTTTCGCAGCCGAGGCCCTGGTGACGCGCGGCTTGCGGGCACGAGGAGTCGGGGCGGTGCCAGCAGCCTCATCAGGCATGCCGGAGCGCAAGGTCTGCACCACGATGCGCGCAATGGCCGCGTTGATTCGCTTGGAACCCAGCCCGCGCTCCATCACCACCGGGTCAGTCGAAGCCAAGCGCTCCATCGCCGCCTGCAGCACAGTGGCTTCGGCATAAGCATCACTTTTCTTTCGGCTGCCAACTGCCGGATTGACGGCAAGAATCAGCTTGGCAAAACGCTCGATGAACGGAATATAGGTGTTCATCCGCAGTTCCTCAAAACGCGGATCCCCCCGATCAGCCTCGAGGTTGCGGTAGCGCAGCACTTCTCGATGACGACTCCAGACCCCGTTCAACGCTTCAATCAAGCGCAGGGCCTCCTCCTCGAATCGCTCGACAGGCCAAGGCTCCTCAAGCAGCTTCGATACATTGGCCATATCTTCACCGGCCTCCAGGGCCAGCGAATAGAGCACATCCTGAACATCATCGAAGTACATGTAGAAGCTGGCAGAGGACGTACCTGCAGCCTTGGAGATGGCAACGGCCGTGATGTCCACCAATGGATGGGTGAAAAGCAGGCGCCGAGTAGCGGCCATCAAGCGCTGGCGTGTTTCCTGGCCCTTACGGCCCAGCACCTGCCCCTGCTTGTTCATGCTGATTTCATACGCCATGCGCGACCCTCTCTCCCTTTAACTCATGAATTCAAGATTGGCACGCCAAACCCGACGTCGACCTGCCTGAGGCCATTAGCCCCTCGAACCTGACGAGCGCAAGCACCCTAATAATAAACAAAATGACAGCTCTCAGTCGAATCTATAAAGGGTAATCCAACAACACCATCTACCCATATCCACTAGACCCAGCACCTTTACGTCATCAGCAAGGATCGAAAATAGCACCACCCCCTATACATAACTGACACATTTACAGTTATTATAAGGGCATGGCCCACGCACACCCACCCAGTGCATGGAAACCCAGAAGACAGCTCAGGAGGCGACATGCCGAACATGGTTGCAGAAAAAGTCGTAGTCATTACCGGGGCCGGGAGCGGTATAGGCCGGGAGTTTGCCCTGGCCTTCGCGGCACAGGGCGCACGTGTTGTGGTCAACGATCTGGGCCGAACCGAGTCGGGGGGTAGCGCAGCCGAAGTCGTAGTCGGGGAGATTCGCGCAGCGGGCGGCGAGGCCGTGGCGAGTACCGACAGTGTCTCCGAGTGGGTATCCGCGCAGCGCATCGTGCAAACCGCCATGGATCACTTCGGCAAAGTGGATTGCGTGGTCAACAATGCCGGCATCGTCCGCGACCGCTTCTTCTTCAAGATGAGCCTCGAAGAATGGCAAGCCGTGATCGACGTCCATCTCAATGGCTCCTTTTATGTCGCTCGTGCCGCGGCCCCGTACTTCAAGGCCCAGAACAGCGGTGCCTATATCCACATGACCTCTACCAGCGGGCTGATCGGCAATCCCGGGCAGGCCAACTATTCGGCGGCCAAGCTGGGCCTGGCGGGCCTGTCGAAGAGCATTGCCCTCGATATGGCACGCTACAACGTGCGTTCCAACTGCATCGCTCCCTTTGCCTGGACCGCCATGACCGCCTCGGTTCCCACCGACGATCCGGAAACCGCCGCGCGCATGGAGAAACTCAAGACCATGGAGCCCCGCAAGATCGCGCCCTTGGCGGTTTACCTGGCCAGCGATGCAGGCGCCGGCGTATCCGGGCAGGTCTTCGGCGTGCGCGCCAACGAGATCTACCTCTATTCCCAGCCCCGCGTGCTCCGCTCGGTACACCGCAGCGATGGCTGGACACCGGAAAGCATCGCCGAACATGCCATCCCCGCAATGAAAAATTCCTTTTACGAGAACATCCCCTCGCCCCAGCTCACCACCTGGGATCCGATCTGACTGTTCTGACAAGAACCACGAGGCGCGCAGCATGAGCGAGATCGAAACCATCGGCACCGGCTTCACCTGGGACGAACTGCCAGTAGGCCGCAGGTTCAAGACCTACGGCCGCACCATCACCGAAGCGGACATCGTCAACTTCATTTCCGCCACCGGCATGCTGGAAGTGCTGTTCACCAACCAGGAGTTCCTGCGCGACGCGGGCTTCGACGGTCGCCTGGTGCCCGGCGGCCAGGTCTTCTGCATGGCCGAGGGCCTGCTGTTCCAGACAGCCCTGCAGGGTGTGGGCGTGGCCTTCCTGAACATGGAGCTGGACATCAAGGGGCCGACCTTCGCCGGCGACACCCTGCATGTCGAGGTGGAGGTAATCGAGTCCCGCCCGAGCAAGGGCAAGCCAGGCATGGGCCTCGTGCGCACCCGCAACCAGGTAATCAAACAGGATGGCAGCGTGGTCATGGTGTATACCCCGCTGCGCCTGGTGAAAGGCCGCGAGAACCTGCAGGCCTGAGCCGACGCCAGGCGCACTGCTCCCCATAGCCGGAGGTGAAAATGAAACAAGTCCGTTTGTACGGCCCGCAGGATCTGCGCATCGACGACGTACCGATGCCTCAGGCCGGTTCACGGGACGTGGTGGTCAAGGTCGCCGTGTTCGGCATCTGCGGCAGCGACCTCAACTTCGCCAGGAATGGCTACATCGGCAGCCCGAGTCCGCAACCGATGCCCCTCGGGCATGAACTGGCAGGCACCGTATACCAGGTGGGTGAGGCGGTGCGGGACATCGCGATCGGCCAGCGCGTCGTGGTTCACCCGATGAAGGGGAGCAATCGCATTGGCACTGGCGACCCCGAACATGGCGGCTTTGCCGAATTCCTGCTGGTACGCGATGCGGTTCTGGGCGAATCGATCTTCCCCATTCCCGACAGCCTGGCGTTCGAGCGCGCCGTCCTGACCGAGCCCGTCGCAGTCGGCGTTCACGGTCTGAACCTGTGCCAGGCCGAACCTGGCGACCGGGTCGTCCTGTTCGGTGCCGGCCCCATCGGCCTCGGCGTCGTTGCCGCCCTCAAACATCGTGGCGTCGAGCGAATCGCCGTGGTCGACATTGTCGACGAGCGGCTGGAACGCGCCCGCCAGCTCGGCGCCGAGCAGACCATCAATCCGGCACGGGAAGCACTGGAGACCGCGCTGCAGAAGAACTTCGGCACCGTCCCCGGCAAGCTCACGGGACAACCCCTGGTGGACTGCTCCCTGTACATCGACTGCGCCGGACAAGGCGCACTGCTCCAGCAGACGGTCAGCATGGCCAAGGACATGGCCCGTATCCTGATACTGGCCACCCACAAACAGCCGGTAGAGCTGGACATGGTTCAGATCCTGATCAAGGAGCTCGCCATTCACGGCTCCCTGTCCTACCCCAACGAGTTCCCGGAAGTCCTCGCGATGCTGGGTGACGATCGCCTGACGCTCGAAGGCATGTGCAGCCACACGTTCAAGTTCAACCGCTTCGCCGAAGCCTTTGCCATGGCACAGGATCCGCACCAGTCCGCCAAGGTACTGGTGCATATCGACTGAAGGCAGCCTGTCGTACCTGGTCGACAAAACCACAAATGACAAACGAAAACGATGCCATCAACTGGCACAGCCTGAACCCGGAGTAGATATGAAGAAGTGGCAATGCTTTTTCTGCAGTTTCATTTATGACGAGGCCCTGGGCCTGCCTGATGAAGGCATCGCGCCCGGTACCCGCTGGGAAGATGTTCCGGAGGACTGGATCTGCCCTGAATGCGGGGCAACCAAGGAAGACTTCGCCATGCTGGAAATAGACTGAATCGAGCCTGGTGCTCCTGGAGAACTACCATGAAAACCTCCCACCCACAGGCCTGCGCCTTGATCGTCGGCGGTGGCCACGCCGGTAGCGAGGCTGCCGTCTCGTTGCGCCAGAACGGTTTTGAAGGGCGCATCCTGATCGTCAGCAATGAACCCGGTCTGCCTTACCAGCGCCCACCGCTGTCCAAGGCGTTCCTAGACGGAACCCTCGCCGCAGAAGCCCTGCCCATTCGCCCGGCCGCAGCCTATGAGAAAGCCGCCATCGAGATGTTGAATGGGGTGGAGGTCAGCAGCCTGAACCTCGACGAACGGTACGTTCGCCTTGCCGATGGACGGGAGTTGCCCTGGAACCACCTGATCCTGGCCACCGGCAGCCGGGCACGGCGGCTCGATATCACCGGAGCAGGCGAGCGCCAAGCGGACAACCTGCACTACCTGCGTAGCCAGGCGGACGCCGAGCGCCTTCGCGATCAACTGGTGGAGGGCCAGCGCTTGGTGATCGTCGGCGGAGGCTACATCGGCCTGGAGGTCGCTGCCGCCGCCCGCAAAAACGGGCTGCAGGTCACGGTATTGGAGGCCCAGACTCGCGTGCTGGCACGCGTTACGGCCGCCGAAGTATCGAGCTTCTACGAACAGGTACACCGTGCCGCCGGCATCGAACTGCATGTGAACGCCCAACTGGAGCAGCTCTGCCTCGACGCCTCGGGCCGGAAAGTGGAGTCCCTGGTCACTATCGACGGCACACGCATTCCGCTCGACCTCGTGCTGATCGGCGTAGGTGCCATAGCCAACACCGCATTGGCCGAACAGGCTGGCCTTGCGGTGGAGAATGGCATACTGGTGGACGACCATTCCCGCACCAGCGCCACCGATGTCTACGCAATCGGCGACTGCAGCAATCATCTCAATGAGCACTACAGCTGCCGCATGCGCCTGGAGTCCATCCCCAACGCCATTGAACAGGCACGCGCCGCAGCCGCGGCCATTGTCGGCAAACAGGCCCCCTACCGCTCGCTACCCTGGTTCTGGTCGGATCAGTACGATCTAAAGCTGCAGATTGCCGGCATCAGCCAGGGCTACGACCAGGTGCTGCTGCGAGGCTCTAGGGCGTTGCGCTCTTTCGTGGCCTTCTATGCGCGTGAAGGACGCCTGATCGCGGCCGACTGCGTCAACCGGCAGCAGGAGTTCATGGCCATCAAGAAACTCGTACAGATGGGATTCTCCGGCGCGCTCGAAAACCTGTCCGACGAGTCGGTCAGCCTCAAGGATCTGGCGGCCAGCCTCGCAAGCTGAGCCGCAGGAACACGCTGCATGTCCAGGATCGAAGAGATCAGATCCAACGCCATCCAGTTGATCGCACTGCACGGCTTCGGGGCTGTTTCGCTGCGACAACTGGCGAAGAGCTGCGGCCTGCAGGCGGGCTCACTCTATGCCTACTACAGGAGCAAGGATGATCTCCTGCTCGACCTGATCACCAGTTATATGGAGGATCTGCTGCAGTCCTGGCAAGACTTCGCCAGACAGTCGCGCAACCCGCGGCATTGTCTTGAAGCCTTTGTCGCCCACCACCTGTCTTTCCAGAGCGAGCGCAAGGCCGAAAGCCTGATCGCCAGCATGGACTTGCGCAGCCTCCCGGAAGGCAGCCGACAACATATCATCGCGATCAAGACCTGCTATGAACGGGAACTGAAGAACCTACTCGCCTCAGGTGCAGACCAGGGCCTTTTCGCGCAGAACAACTTGGCAAGTACGGCTATTCTCTCCATGCTGACGGGACTCGGAATCTGGCAGGAAGGCTGTGATGGCGACCCACAAGCCCTTATTCCCCTCTGCCAACGGATCGCCCTGCAGATAGCCGGCGCCGAGACTCGAACTCACCTACCGGCATTCTCGTAGTAACCAACCGATATCAGGTACGTCCCTACTCGCCGAAAATAGGTGTGCTTGCGCTCGATTTTCCGGCTCAGTGGATTCTCCCAGAGATAATCGTACTCCCCGGTGCTCTTTTTCTCCGCCGCGGCCAGCATTGCCTGCCCAACCGGCTTGCCCTGGGGATCCTTCACCCGGCGAAAGTCGGTACCGACCACGCGCCGGTTATAGCCATGAGCCACGTAGCGTGATGTGCTCATGTCGACGACAAAGACGTACAGATCATCCTGAAGGAAAGCCAGGTTCTCAGCGTTGATCGCCGTAAAGGTCTGTTGCGGCTCGGAAGCCACCGCTGTGGCAGCCTTTTCCAGCAACTCCAGGGCATTGGCCTGGGATGCTCTCGAGACGAAATATCCGGCCCCCAGAAGCACATCGCCAACACGCTGAAAGAGAACCCGCTTGCGTTCGACACGGCCGGTTTGCCAGTTTCTCCAGCGATACTCCGCCTCTTGAATCCCCTGCCCCTCCTGCACCTCGAGCGCTTCAGTGAAGGACTTCTTCAGATCCGATGGCAGCTGTGCCAGCAGATTACTACCAATAAGGCTGGCAGAAGGCCCGCCGCTGGCCAACATCACGCCGTTCACATCCAGCACATAGACATAGTGGCTGCCACGCACGAAAGCCCCTTGCCGACTGAATACAGGCAAGGCTTGCGTTCTGTGCTCTCGATAGTAGGCCACGGCGCTTTCCAGCAGCTCTCGCGCCTCACGCTCATCCGCTTGATAACCATCGGGAACAGCACTGGCACCCGTAGCGACCATCAACCCCACCACCAGACCAACCCAGCACAGAACCTTTCCTGAACCCATAGCGGTCATCCCCAACTCATCCCTCAGCCACAAAGGTGACATTATATTACTTGTAGAGCAGGTACTCCACCCTGGCAATTCGCTGCTCATGCGCCTAAGAACCTTGGCCTATTGACAGTTTCCAGCTTCGACGGGAAGGTAAGAGCCAGGCCGGCAGGCCATCACTCAGCAAGAACAGCTACCAATAACTGACTATTTGTCCGTTTTTCTATTGCCGAACAGCCCGGCTCGGGGTAACTTTCGATATCGCACACAACAAAAAACTACGAGCAGCCCGATCCACCTGATGAGGGGCCGCTTAAGCGCTGGAGATAACGCATGAAACTCGATGATCTCATTCTTGTCAGCGTCGACGACCATATCGTCGAGCCACCTACCATGTTCGAGCAGCACCTCACCACTGCCCAGAAAGCCTTCGCCCCCAAGGTACTGAAAGACAAGAACGGTGCCGATTACTGGCTCTTTGAAGGCCGTCGCGCCGGCAATATCGGACTCAACGCCGTGGTCGGCCGCCTGCGCGAAGAGTACGGCTGCGAGCCGATTTCCTTCGACCAGATGCGCAAGGGTGCCTGGGATATCCACGCCCGTATCGACGACATGAACGCCAACGGTCTACTTGCGTCGCTGAACTTCCCCAGCGTGGTGACCTTCGATGGCAGCCTGTTCCACCAGTTCAACAACAAGCAGAATGCCCTGGCTCTGTTGCAGGCCTACAACGACTGGCATATCGACGAATGGTGCGGTAGTTACCCGGGGCGCAACATCCCCAACGCCATAGTGCCCTACTGGGACATCAACGCCACCGTTGCGGAGATCAAACGCGTCGTGGCCAAGGGCTGCCATGCCATCTCCTTCTCCGACAACCCCTCGCTGAAAGGCCAACCTAGCATCCATGACGCCCACTGGGAGCCGCTGTGGAAGGTCTGTGCGGAAAACAAGGTGGTGATCAACATCCATATCGGCTCCGGCGCCCAGGCCCCTCACGCCTCGATGAACTCGCCGATCGATGCCTGGATCATCACCATGCCGATTTCCATCGTCAACTCGGCGGCCGACTGGCTGCACCTCAAGGCCCTGCACCGCTATCCGGATCTGAAGATATCCCTGTCCGAAGGCGGTATCGGCTGGATTCCCTACTTCCTCGAGCGCGCCGACTTCGTCCACGAGCACCACAAGGCATGGACCTATGCCGACTTCGGCAACAAGAAGCCCAGTGACGTGTTCCGCGAGCACTTCCAGACCTGCTTCATCGACGACCGCTTCGGCCTGAAGAATCTCGATGAGATAGGCGAAGACAACGTTTCCTATGAATGCGACTACCCGCATTCCGATACTGTCTGGCCGGAATCCGCTGACATGCTGCTGGCATCCTTGGACGGTCTATCGGATCGTGCAATCGACAAAATCACCCATGGCAACGCCCTGCGCCTTTACAACTTCGACGCCTTCGGCAAGATGGGCGGCCGCGACAAATGCACCGTCGGAGCGCTACGTGCCTTGGCTCAGAACGTCGATACCGAACCCAAGTCCTATGGCGGGCCGGCCCCACTGGCCGAAGGTGAAGTACGCCGCCGAGTGACCTCTGGCGACATCATCAAGATGTTCACAGCAGTGGGCAAGGCAGACGGCCAGATCATGGCCGAAGAAGAAGCCTGATAGCCTGCACCAAGGAAAACGCCCCGCTTGACGGGGCGTTTTCGTTTGATAGCTCCCACGTCGAGGCGTCGAACCATCAGCATGGGAGCCTGATCCTGGAGCGCTACGCATCCCGCAGACGTAAAGCGTCTGTAGCAGCATTTCCACGCGGGCGGTTCGACGCCTCCACGTGGGAACGCTCAGAATCCCTGGTGCCACGTCATCGATCAAGTGCCGGTTTCCGTCTTTCCGCAGGAGCGGGCAAACTGCTTCCCGCGGATGAGCAGAAACGCATCCGCTGGGAAAGTTGGGGACTTGTGCCTGGCTATTCCACCAGGCCCTGTTTCAGAGGGCTTGTTCCAGTTCCGGAACGAGTTCGAAGAGGTCGCCCACCAGACCGTAGTCAGCCACCTGGAAGATCGGCGCCTCTTCGTCCTTGTTGATCGCGACGATCACCTTGGAGTCCTTCATACCGGCCAGGTGCTGGATCGCGCCGGAGATACCGACGGCGATGTACAGCTGCGGCGCAACGATCTTGCCGGTCTGACCGACCTGCATATCGTTCGGGACGAAACCGGCATCGACCGCAGCGCGGGAAGCGCCGACCGCAGCACCCAGCTTGTCAGCCAGGGAGTACAGGTGCTTGAAGTTGTCGCCATTGCCCATACCACGGCCGCCGGATACGACGATCTTGGCAGCGGTCAGTTCCGGACGGTCGGACTTGGCCAGTTCTTCGCCAACGAAGGCGGACTTGCCGGCGTCAGCCGGACCGGAAACGGCTTCAATTGCAGCGCTGCCGCCTTCGGCAGCAACAGCGTCGAAACCAGTGCTACGCACGGTGATCACCTTGACGGCAGCCGAGGACTGCACGGTGGCGATGGCGTTACCGGCATAGATCGGACGCTTGAAGGTGTCGGCGCTTTCAACGGCGATGATCTCGGAGATCTGATCGACGTCCAGGGCAGCAGCGACGCGCGGCAGGATGTTCTTGCCGTTGCTGGTGGCGGCAGCCAGGATGTGGCTGTAGTTCTTGCCCAGTTCAGCTACCAGCGGCGCGACATTTTCCGGCAACTGGTTGGCATAGGCCGCGTTGTCGGCAACCAGCACCTTGGCTACGCCAGCGATCTTGGCAGCGGCGTCGGCAGCGGCGCCAGCGTTGGCACCGGCGACCAGAACGTGAATATCGCCACCGATCTTCTGCGCCGCAGCAACGGTGTTCAGGGTAGCGGGCGCCAGGGCGGCATTGGTGTGTTCAGCGATAACCAGGATAGTCATTTAGATTACCTTCGCCTCGTTCTTCAGTTTCTCGACCAGTTCAGCCACGGACTTGACCTTGATGCCGGCGCTGCGAGCAGCCGGTGCTTCGACTTTCAGGGTCTTGACGGTGGAAGCGGTGGAAACGCCCAGCGCGTCCGGGGTAACGGTTTCCAGCGGCTTTTTCTTGGCCTTCATGATGTTCGGCAGCGACGCGTAGCGCGGCTCGTTCAGGCGCAGGTCAGTGGTGACGATCGCCGGCAGGTTCAGCGCAACGGTCTGCAGACCGCCATCGATCTCACGGGTGACGTTGACCTTGTCGCCAGCCACTTCGACCTTGGAGGCGAAGGTGCCTTGGCCGAAGCCAGTCAGGGCGCCCAGCATCTGGCCGGTCTGGTTGTTGTCGCTGTCGATGGCTTGCTTGCCCATGATCACCAGCTGCGGCTGCTCCTTGTCGACCACTGCCTTGAGCAGTTTGGCCACGGCCAGAGAGTTCAGCTCATCATTGGACTCGACCAGGATGGCACGGTCAGCGCCGAGAGCCAGCGCGGTGCGCAGTTGCTCCTGCGCAGTAGCCGGGCCGATGGTGACGACGACGATCTCGCTCGCCACGCCCTTTTCCTTCAGGCGTACGGCCTCTTCCACGGCGATTTCGCAGAAGGGGTTCATGGACATCTTGACGTTGGCGAGGTCGACGCCGCTGTTGTCCGCCTTGACGCGAACCTTGACGTTGTAGTCAACCACTCTTTTGATCGGAACCAGTACGTTCATACACTCTCTCTGCGTCGGTGATGGAGAGCCGGTGCGCTGCAATAGCACTCGGCAATGTGATTTTTTCATGCAGTCGGTAGCAATCGGCTCTTGTTTCCATTCGAGAAAATGACAACAATGTCGACGCAATAACTGATTGATTGTCATTTTTGACAGTCATGACCCCCGCTGTCAACACGCATCCTTTTCGTATCGACGCCTGGTACAGAAATACACAACGGATCACATGCGTCGACAGGGTTTCAGCAGGAGCGGAATGAGTGGCTGCCTGGCTGGGCAAGTCATCCCCGGGAGGGCAATGCTGCCCCTGCTTTTTTATTCATTGCCAGGAGGTATCACTGTGCTCGAGTCCTATATCCAACACGTAAAATCACGCGAGAAGGAAGGTCTTCCTCCCCTGGCCCTGACCGCAGAGCAAACCGCCGGTCTGGTCGAATTGCTGAGGAACCCGCCCGCCTTCGAAGAACCTTTCCTTCTCGACTTGCTGACCAACTGCGTACCGCCCGGCGTCGACGAGGCTGCCTACGTCAAGGCTGGCTTCCTCTCGGCCATCGTCAAGGGCGAGGACAGCTCCCCACTGATCGGCAAGTTCCGAGCCATCGAGCTGCTGGGCACCATGCAGGGCGGCTACAACATCGCCACCCTGGTCGAACTGCTGGACGACGCCGCTCTGGGCGCCGTTGCCGCCGAGCAACTCAAGCACACCCTGCTGATGTTCGACGCCTTCCATGACGTAGCCGAGAAGGCCAAGTCCGGCAACGTCAACGCCAAGGCCGTACTGCAGTCCTGGGCTGACGGCGAGTGGTTCACCAGCAAGCCGGAAATCGCCGAGAAGTACAGCCTGGCCGTGTTCAAGGTGCCCGGCGAGACCAACACCGACGACCTCTCCCCGGCTCCTGACGCTTGGTCGCGCCCCGACATCCCGCTGCACGCACTGGCCATGCTGAAGATGCCCCGTGATGGTATTACCCCCGATCAGCCGGGCTCCATCGGCCCACTGAAGCAAATCGAAGAAATCAAGGCCAAGGGCTTCCCGGTTGCCTACGTCGGCGACGTGGTCGGTACTGGCTCCTCGCGCAAATCCGCCACCAACTCGGTGCTGTGGTTCTTCGGTGACGACATTCCGTACGTTCCGAACAAGCGCGCAGGCGGCTTCTGCTTCGGCACCAAAATCGCCCCGATCTTCTATAACACCATGGAAGACGCCGGCGCCCTGCCGATCGAGTTCGATGTGTCGAACATCAACATGGGCGACGTGATCGACGTCTATCCGTTTGCCGGCAAAGTTTGCAAGCACGGCACCGACGACGTCATCACCACCTTCGAACTGAAGACCCCGGTACTGCTCGACGAAGTCCGCGCTGGTGGCCGTATCCCGCTGATCATCGGCCGTGGCCTGACCGAGAAGGCGCGTGCCGAACTGGGCCTGGGTGCTTCCGAGCTGTTCAAGAAGCCGGACCAGCCTGCTGCCAGCACCAAGGGTTTCACCCTGGCGCAGAAGATGGTCGGCAAGGCCTGCGGCGTCGAAGGCGTCCGTCCGGGCACCTACTGCGAACCGAAGATGACCACCGTCGGCTCTCAGGACACCACCGGCCCGATGACCCGTGACGAGCTGAAAGACCTGGCGTGCCTGGGCTTCTCGGCTGACCTGGTGATGCAGTCCTTCTGCCACACCGCGGCCTATCCGAAGCCGATCGACGTCACCACTCACCACACCCTGCCGGATTTCATCCGCACCCGTGGCGGCGTGTCCCTGCGTCCGGGCGACGGCATCATCCACAGCTGGCTGAACCGCATGCTGCTGCCTGACACCGTCGGCACCGGTGGCGACTCGCACACCCGCTTCCCGATCGGTATCAGCTTCCCGGCCGGCTCCGGCCTGGTGGCCTTCGCCGCCGCCACCGGCGTCATGCCGCTGGACATGCCGGAATCGGTTCTGGTGCGCTTCAAGGGCAAGATGCAACCGGGTATCACCCTGCGTGACCTGGTCCATGCCATCCCCTACTACGCCATTCAGAAAGGCCTGCTGACCGTCGAGAAGAAAGGCAAGAAGAACATCTTCTCCGGCCGCATCCTCGAGATCGAAGGCCTGGACAACCTGACCGTCGAGCAGGCGTTCGAGCTGTCTGACGCTTCCGCCGAGCGCTCGGCCGCCGGCTGCACCATCAAACTGCCGGAATCGGCCATCGCCGAATACCTGCAGTCCAACATCACCCTGCTGCGTTGGATGATCAGCGAAGGCTACGGCGATGCCCGTACCCTGGAGCGTCGTGCTCAGGCGATGGAAGCCTGGCTGGCCAACCCGGTGCTGATGGAGGCCGACAAGGACGCCGAGTACGCCGAAGTCATCGAAATCGACCTGAGCCAGCTCAACGAGCCGGTACTGTGCGCCCCGAACGACCCGGACGACGCCCGCCTGCTGTCCACCGTGGCTGGCGACAAGATCGACGAAGTGTTCATCGGCTCGTGCATGACCAACATCGGCCACTTCCGCGCTGCCGGTAAGCTGCTGGACAAGGTCAAGGGCGGCATCCCGACCCGTCTGTGGCTGTCGCCGCCGACCAAGATGGATGCTCACCAACTGACCGAAGAAGGCTACTACGGTATCTACGGCAAGGCCGGTGCACGCATGGAGATGCCGGGCTGCTCGCTGTGCATGGGTAACCAAGCGCGCGTCGCTGCCAACTCCACCGTGGTATCGACCTCCACCCGTAACTTCCCCAACCGCCTGGGCGATGGCGCCAACGTGTACCTGGCCTCTGCCGAACTGGCTGCGGTCGCCTCGATTCTCGGCAAACTGCCGACCGTCGAGGAGTACATGGCCTACGCCAAGGATATCGACAGCATGGCTGGCGACATCTACCGCTACCTGAGCTTCGACCAGATCGCCGACTTCCGCGAAGCGGCGGCGAACGCCCAGATCCCGGTCGTTCAAGCATGATAAATAATATGCCTGAGAAGAGAGACAAGGCATGAACGACCATCCCACTCGTCAACGCGTCTGGCTGATTACGGGAAGCTCACGGGGCCTTGGCGCAGAAGTCGTGGCGGCCGCCCTGGCCAATGGAGACGCGATAGTCGCCACCGCCCGGGACGCACGATCCGTGACCCGGCGCTTCGGCTCCTCCGAATCACTGCTCGCCCTCGATCTGGACGTCCGTGATGAAGCGGCGGCCAGGCGGGCCGTACAGGACGGTATCGCGCGTTTCGGACGTATCGACGTCGTGGTGAACAATGCCGGTTACGGGATTCTGGGTGCTATCGAGGAGGCCAGCGCGGAAGAGGTCAGTGCAATTTTCGCGACCAATGTCTTCGGCCTGCTCAATGTCACACGCGCCGTACTCCCTCGGTTGCGAGAACAACGCTCGGGCCACATCATCAATATATCTTCGGTCGGGGGCTACCAATCAGGCCCTGGGTTCGGCATCTACTGCTCAACCAAGTTCGCGGTGGAAGGGCTTTCAGAGGCATTGCACGGAGAACTATTGCCGCTGGGCATCAAGGTTACCCTGCTAGAGCCCGGACATTTCCGCACCGACTTTCTCGACACCTCCTCGCTCATCCCCTCGCAGAGTCTGATCGAAGACTATGCAGGGACGGCGGGGCTTGCCCGAGAAATGGGCATCAGCCATAACCATAAGCAATCCGGTGACCCCAAGAAACTGGCTCAGGCTCTACTGCAGTTGGTAACTGCCGATAAGCCGCCACTACGTATCCAGTTCGGCCGCGACGCACGGCGTATCGTCCAGGCCAAGAACGCATTTGTCGAAAGAGAGCAACTGCAATGGCAGGCGCTGGCCACAGCCACCGACTATCTCTGAGCACAGCGGCATTTGTCTTGGCAGACCATGGAGCAGGTGCCGCAACCGGTTCGCCCACCCATGCCGCCTCAGATGGGTTCCCGCCAACCGACCTCGAGTAAATCCCATGATCATCACCGGCAGCATCGAAGAATTACGCACCATTCTGCACAGTATTCGGGAGCAGAACAGGCCCATCGGCCTGGTTCCAACCATGGGTAACCTGCACCAGGGCCATCTTTCCCTCCTGGAAATGGCTCACAGGGAAAGCGGCTTTGTGGTCACCAGTATCTTCGTCAACCCACTTCAGTTCGGCCCCAGGGAGGATCTGCAGGCCTATCCGAGAACACCGCGAGAGGATCGGGAAACCCTGGCTCGAGCGGGATGTGACCTGCTATTCATCCCAGGCACCGAAGAGATGTACCCGAACGGGCTACACAGCCACTGCAGCGTGTCGGTTCCCGAGGTATCCAAAGACCTGTGCGGCAATAGCCGTCCTGGACATTTCGAAGGAGTGGCAACCGTGGTCAGTAAACTGTTCAATATCGTACAACCCAATGTCGCGATATTCGGTCAGAAGGACTACCAGCAACTGGCCGTAATCCGAGCCATGGCCCAGGATCTGAACTTTCCCGTCCGCATCCTGGGCGCACCGACAGTCCGAGCAGCCGACGGCCTTGCGCTCTCTTCGCGCAATGGCTACCTCAGTCCGGCCGAGCGCAATATCGCCCCCCTCTTGTACGAAAATCTCAAGAGGATGGTGGAAACCATTAAGAGAGGCGAGAAGGATCTTTCCGCCTTGATCCAAAGCACCGGTACAGCACTGGAGCAGACCGGTTTCAACTTGGACTACCTGGATATCCGCTCAGCGCGAACGCTGCAGGCAGCCGCTGCCACAGACCAGGATCTGGTGATTCTGGTAGCAGCGTTCCTCGGCAAGACACGCCTGATCGATAACCTGGAATGTCGCCGGCCTGCCCCATCCGAATGATCTAAGGCGGAGATAGCCAGCCCGTGGGGTCTCGAGATCTCCACGTAGCCCCTGACCTCCCACGAGCATTCTGAACTCAGGATTCGTAACGAACCGATGAGTGGCACTGCCGCGATAAGCCAAAGGTATGTACATCGCCCAGATACTGACTACCATTCAGTTATCCACTGAATGAGTACGACAAGAACAAAAAAGGGGATACCATGAAATCACTCTTCACCACCGTAGCATGCGTGCTCTTCCTGCTGGCCGGGTGCTCCGAATTCAGGCTCGGCGCTAAGGTGCCACCGCAAAACTCGGCGGCCGAGAGTTACTGCAATACTCCAGCGCACTACTGCAACCCTCCGCTGCCACAGGTCGTCTCCCTGAATAATATGTTCAGGTGATCAATTTTCCTGCCTGGAGCGTAAGCGAATAGGCATCGCACTTTACCGCTATACGGTAGTAGATTGGTTAGTTCTACAGTATGCGTCTGGGCATCCCGTCTTGCGCAACTAAACCAGTCGCCACCTATGCGGCAGCAGCTCCGTAATCTCACTTGCCCGCTGCGTCGGCAGACGCGTGAGCACGTCCTTCAAATAGGCGTACGGGTCATGCCCGTTGAGTCGAGCTGACTGGATCAAACTCATGATCGCCGCTGCCCGTTTACCGCTGCGCAGTGAACCTGCAAAGAGCCAGTTCTTGCG
>NZ_PGLR01000068.1 GCF_002803095.1 Pseudomonas sp. ZH-FAD
GCAAGCGCTTCAATTGGAAATGCCCGATTGAGGTCATGACAGAAGTAGTGGCGTTGCAGCATGATGCACCTGCTTCAATCCAGTAACCGTGTTGCACTCAGCTTCTGCAACCGCCCTGTAAAAGAAGCTATTGATGTCTACCCGGCAACCCGGGTAGGTATTTTCACGCCAGGTACCGCCAACGTCAGCGCCCTTTTCAAAGACCACAAAGGGCACGCCAGCCTGTTTGAGGCGTAAAGCCGCAATCATGCCGCTTTCACCCGCGCCGATGATTACCACTTTGAAATCCCGCCCCGCGGCCACATGCTCTTTATGCCAGCGGGGAGCGCGAGGGTCTTCGCCGGCCGCCACGAGCTCTTCAGCAACCAATGGCAGATAGGGCTCGATCACCGGGCCCATCAGCCAGGTCCCGATGGCATGTAACTGATCGCTGGTCGGACGAGCCGGCACGGGCTGTCCGCTGTCGCGGAACGCCAGCAATTTGTGCAGGCAGAATTCCCGCACCTCGGTCTCTTCTTCTGGAGACATGTCGCTTCCTGCCACGCCCATGGCAACGACCGGCTTCCAGGCCGGCCTGAGCACGTCAAGATCTCCGGTCAGGTGCGCGACCGTCATCAGCAAGGTCGGGATATCAGCCCCCTGGAGGTGGCCGCGTAGGGTTTGTTCATCGCACTCAAGGGAGTTCAATGTGGTGTTATAGGCGCTCATGGGTAAGCCTCTTGTTGTTGTCTGGGTTGAAGGTTGTGGTCGGTCATCCAGGACCTAACGGCTCGCAGCCATGGATCCGATCTGTTCACTGAGCCAATCCAGCGCCTCGCTGCTGGCACGCAGGGATGGCGTGGTCACGAAGCCGTGCATCTGGCCACTGAAACAACGCGTAGCCACCGAGATGCCGGCCTGAGCCATGCGGTCGGCATAGGCCTGACCTTCCTCGCGCAGCACATCGAGTTCTGCGGTCAGCACCACCGCCGGAGGCAGGCCACGCAGCACCGTTGCCGCCAGCGGTGACGCCGAAACCTGCTGGCGCTGCTCCTCATCAGGTAGGTAGTGGTCCCAGAACCAGCGCATGTCCTCACGGGTCAGCAGCAGTTGCCGTTGCGGGTCGAGGTAACCAGGCCCGTCAAGATCAGCCTGGGTAACCGGATAGATCAAAACCTGCAAGGCCCACTGCGACTGGCCACGCTGAGCAGCGCGCTGGGCGAATACAGCCGCCAGGTTGCCACCGGCACTGTCTCCCGCAATAATCAGCGGGCTATTGGCCGGGCCTGTGAGCTGCTCGCAATTGTCCAATACCCACTGTGCGGCGCGCTCGACGTCATCGAGGGCGGCCGGAAAAGGAAACTCCGGCGCCAGGCGGTAATCGGCGAGAACGACGGTGCAGTCTGTGCGTTGCGCCAACTGCCGAGCGAAGTGGTCGAAATCGTCAAGGCCACCCACCACCCAGCCGCCGCCGTGCAGATAAAGGATCGCACCACGTACCGAGGCGCTGGGCGTCAGTACCCGCAAGCGCATCCCACCCAGCTGCACCTCCTCAACGCTGTGCATGGCCGGCCCTTCATCCTGGGAGCGCAGACTTGCCATAAGCCCACGGGCCTCGACGGGCTCCATCAAATGAAACGGCTTCGCGCCACTCTCCGCCAATTGCTCCAGCAATTTGGCTGACTCAACATCAAGCGTCATATCGTTGTTCTCCTTTCACGCATGCACTTTCTCGTTTGCGCCCTGAATCTCAGCCAACCACAGTGACCCGTCCTGCTGGTACGCTCGGACGCTATCTAAGCGTGCCCCCTCGCAAGGGCCATCGATGCAATCACCATTATCGAAACGAAACATCGCACCGTGGTGCGCGCACATCAGTAGTTGGTTGCGATAAGTGCAGAACAATCCTGGTTGATAGTCCAAAGGGATAGAAAAATGCGGGCAGCGGTTGCGGTATACACGAACCTGCTCGCCCCACCGCACCGCAATCAGGGCAGCAGGCTGACCCTGCAGCGTCGCCTCGAGCCCAAGTGCTCCACCATTGGGCACTTGATCCAGAGCGCACAGCTGAATATCTGCCATGGCTCACGCCCCCATCTGTGGATTGCCCAAGCCCCAGCTCCAAGGCCGGATCTCGACACGCTCGAACAGTCCGGCCTGGACATAGGGATCGTCCGCAAAAAATGCCTCTGCCTCGCTCAAACTAGCGGCCTCGACCACCAGCAACGTGCCGTTTAAGGAGGTTTCGCAGCGGCTCAATGTTGGTCCGCCCAGGCGCACCACCACGCGATGGGGGTGAGGCTCTTGCAGATACTGGCGATGCCTGGGGCGGATTTCGCTGCGTAAGCGCTCTAGGTCAGGCTTGTCGGTGGCGAAGATGGCATAGAAATGGTTCATGCCGCGGCCTCCAAGACAAAGTCGAACGTCGCATGGTGAAAATCGGTGCTGATATCGAACTGCTCGGCAAGAGGGTCGCTGGCGAGCAGTGGCTTGTAGACGACCCGCAGCGAATCCTTGACCCCGAAAACGGCGTCAGAGTCGATATAGGGATCGTCGTCATTAAACAGATGGGTAACCAGGCGACGGTGGCCCGGCGCATCGAGCATGAAATGCAAGTGCGCTGGACGCCACGGATGGCGGCCGCTAGCGGCCAGCAGCTCGCCAACAGGGCCATCGGTCGGGATCGAGTAACTCACCGGCACCACACTGCGAATCGCATAGCGACCCTGTTCATCGGCGCGGTAACGACCGCGCAAATTACCGTGGGGCTGCGCGACGTCTTGGCCTGAATACTGGCCGTTCTCGGCGGTCTGCCAGACGTCCAGCGTGGCACCGGGCAACGGATTGCCAGCGGCATCGCGGACATAACCGGTGATCAGCGAAGCGCTACCGGGGATTAGCGCCATGTTCTCGCCGTATCCGCGGTCCGGCATCCCGGCAATATAGAACGGCCCGAACACCGTGCTCTCGGTCGCCTCGATGCCACTGCGATGCTCGATGGCATCGACCAGCATAGACAGCCCCAGCACGTCGGACAGCAGGATGAACTCCTGTCGCACGACGTCATCGCACTTCTGGCCCGTCGCAGTGAGGAACTTGATCGCCTGGAACCACTCGGCCTCGCTGAGCTCGACTTCACTAGCAAATTGGTGCAGATGGCCCACCAGTTTCTGCAGCAGAAAACGCAGGCGTGCATCAGGTGTATGCGCAAAGCTGTTGACCGCGCGGGCGGTAATCTCGCGCTCGGAAGACAAGTCGAGGTCTTTCATCTTGTTATTCTCAGTTGGCAATCGACGAACAGCGGCACCATCTTCAGGCCGGACCCTGCCCCTTCAGCGCACGGGTCAGCAGCGTTTCGATGGCATCCTGCTCGAACGGCCATGGGTTGTAATACGGGCTGGCACAGGCAATGCCGGCAGCTTCGGCAGGGCCATGCTCGGGAAAACCGATCTCGGCCAGCGCCAGGGGGATACCCAGGCGACGGTTCAAGGCGTAGAGCAGCGGCCCGACTTCGTCAGCATGCTCGCCGCCTAACGCACGGGCAGCGCGGCGCAAAGGTTCGGCAGCCGCTTGACGGTTGTAATGTGCCGCATGGGGCAAAACGATGGCATGGGCCTGGGCGTGAGGCAGGTTGAAGGTGCCGCCGAGCGTGTGGCACAGCTTGTGGTGGATCGCCATGCCCACCGAACCCAGGCAGATACCGGCCAGCCATGCGCCTTGCAACGCTTGGCCACGGGCCTCGATGTTTTGCGGATCGTCGACGATCTTCGGCAGCGCATTCGCCAAGGCTCGGATCGACTCTTCGGCCATGAGTGAGATCACCGGGTTGGCGTCCTCGGCGTACAAGGCTTCGATCGCATGAGCCATAGCGTTCATGCCCGAGCAGGCGGAAAGCCCCACAGGCAGAGTCAGGGTCAGCTCCGGATCGTAGATCACAGTCTTGGGCAGAACCCGTGGATCGCGGCCGGTTTTCTTCAATCGGTTTTCGGTCAGGCCGTAGATCGGAGTCATTTCCGAGCCGGCGTAGGTGGTCGGCACTGCCAGGATCGGCAGGCCGCTGTCCATCGCGATGGCTTTACCGAGGCCGATAGTAGAACCACCCCCCACGGCGACGCAGCAATCCGCTTCACGGTTCACCGCCTCTTCGCGGGCCGCTTGCGCGGTTTCCAAGGGTACGTGCATTACCGCCTTGGGATAGACACCTGCGCTGCGGTCACCCAGCAGCCGGGCGACCTGTTCGCCCAGTTCCTGCTGCTCAGGTGTAGTCAGGATCAGCGCGCGACGAGCGCCCAGACGCTGGATTTCGTCACTCAGGCTTGCCAGTTTGCCGGCACCGAATACCACTCGGGTCGGCGTGCCTTGATAGATAAATGCGTTCATCAGATGCCTCAGCGCGCGTAATGGGGAAGGATCTTAGCGTCGACGTTCACCCATACCGAGCGAGCCTCGGTGTAATCGTGAATGGCGTCGAAACCCATCTCCCGGCCGTAACCCGATTGACCCAGGCCGCCGAACGGACTGCCGGGGCTGACACGCTTGTAGCAGTTGATCCAGCACATGCCAACGTTGATCTTTTCTGCCATCCTATGAGCGCGCTGCAAGTCGCGTGTCCACAGGCCACTGCCCAGTCCATAGTCGGTGCCGTTGGCAATCTCCAGCGCCTCCTCTTCGGTCTTGAAGCGCATTACGGTGACGAATGGGCCGAACACCTCTTCCTGGGCAACGCGGTCGCTGGGCTTGGCTTCGACTACCGTCGGCTCGACATAAAACCCCGAGGCCAGCGCCGGATCGCTTGGCGCTTTGCCGCCGGCGAGAATCCGGCCACCCTGCTCCCGGGCGATATCGACGAACGACAGCACGCGATCGCGGTGCAGCTCCGAGGTCAAAGGCCCCATCTCGGTGTTCTGGTCCTGCGGATCGCCGAGGCGGATCGAGCGAGCCAGGGTAATGAAGCGCTCAAGAAACTCATCGGCGATGCTTTCTTGCAGCAGCAATCGCGAACCGGCGATGCAGGCCTGACCTTGGTTGTGGAAGATCGCCCAGGCCGAACCATTGACGGCCGCCTCGAGGTTGGCGTCTTCGAACACGATGTTGGCCCCTTTGCCGCCCAGCTCCAGCTGCACCCGCTTGAGGTTGCCTTGGGACGCCTCGACGATCCGGCGGCCGGTGGCGGTCGATCCGGTGAAAGCGATCTTGCCGACATCCGGGTGTTCGGCCAGACGTTGTCCAGCGGTGTTGCCGTAGCCGGGGACGATGTTGATCACGCCGTCGGGGAAGCCGACTTCTTTCATCAATTCGGCAATGCGCAAGGTGGACAGCGGCGTCAGTTCGGACGGCTTGAGCACCACGGTGTTACCAGCCGCCAGCGCGGGGCCCATCTTCCAGCTGGTAAACATCAGCGGGAAGTTCCACGGCACGATTTGCCCGACCACGCCGATCGGCTTGCGCTGTACATAGTTGAGGAAGCCGGCGTCGACCGGGATCACCTTGCCCTCTATCTTGTCGGCAATACCGCCGAAATAGCGGAAACAGGCGGCCGTCCGCGGTACGTCGAGAACTCTTGAGTCACGCAAGGGGTGGCCTGTGTCCAGCGACTCCAGGCGCGCCAACTCGTCGGTACAGGCCTCGATGCGATCAGCCAGCTTCATCAGCAGCCGGCCGCGCTCAGCGCTCGGTGTCGCTGCCCAACCGGGGAACGCGCGCTTGGCCGCCGCTACCGCAATGTCGACGTCTTCAGCCTCTGCCGCAGCAATACGGGTGATCAACTCTCCATTCGCAGGGTTGACGACATCGATCTCGCCGCCTCCTACGGCTGGGACGAACTGGCCATCAATGAACAATTGGTTTTGCATGAGAAAAGACTCCCTGCAGTGCCTGGGAAGGCACTGTGAAATGCACCAGAGTGCGGAAGCGGGCCCAGTCTGAAACGCCGGGCCTCGATGATCAGAATTCGGCGGGGTAAGGCTTGAGCTCACCGCTTTCATAGCGCTCAGGCAGGCCAGGCGTGGCGTTCTCCCACACCAGCAGCATTGAGCGTTTAGTCGAATAGCCCTGATGTCGGATATCGGCGGGCATCGCGCAGATGTCGCCGGCACGCATGGTGATCCGCGCGCGGGGAGTGCCGTCGTCCTTGTCGCCGATGTCCCAGACGATCTCGTCGCTGAGTTGCAGGAACCACTCGATCCGGTCGTTGCCATGGACAATCGGCAGAACGAATTCTTCGGTGGTCGGACAGAACAGGCTGGCGCCGCAAACCGAGGTCACCGACGGGTTCCAGCTGACGTCGGAGCGCGACAGGTACTTGAACAGGCTGAAGGCGTGTAGCTCACCTTCAAAACCCTCGGCGGCGTGTACTTCGGGCTCGTCCTGGGCAACGTCGGCAAAATGACGGTTGACCGGCAGGTCGTCGCGCAGTGGCGAATCCCCTTCAAGTCCTGGCATGCGCCGGGTGGCAACGCGGAAACGCTCGATCGCCTCGATGTTGTCGCCGTGCTTGCGACCGAACGCCGTACCGGTTTCCGAAGGCGCAGCAAACGGGTCAAAGCCCGCATTGGTCCAGTCGCGCAGGATCGCCTTGAAGGTGGCCATGATATGCGGGGTTTCAAACTGCTCGGTGTAGTCGACACCCGCGGCCTTAAGCACTCCGTTGAAGGTGCCCGCGTACATGTCGACTCTGCCGTACAGGTTGCGTGTACCGAAGACATGGTCGAAGTTGACCCAGCCGTAGAAAAAGCCCCACGCCACGTCACGCATCACGGCACGCAGGAAGGCGTCTGCCGGGATCAGGTGCGAGCGTGGCTCGCCCTTGGCCGGCCATTCGATACGGGCAAAGTATTCGTCCCTGGAGAATTTGAAGGCACCCAGCGTAAATGCCTTGTAACCGGTGACGGGGTGGGCCTCGCTGGCATCCACCAGATCTTCAAATATTGGTGCATTCTCGGTTTTTACTGATTCGAGCATAGCCATGATGGGCTCCTGTTATTTTTGGATTGATGCCGAGGTCAGAACACGGATCATTTCAGGCAGATGTCAGCCCATTTCTCGACGCTGAGGGCTCCCAGAATGGTTTGCTGCAGGAGTACGCAGGGGGTGCTAGCTTCGAAGCGGTAAGCGCAGCCGGCAGGCAGCAATGCTTGATGGCCGCGCTTGAGCATCACGTAGCCCATCGGCCGACCTTTAGGCAATTCGCCGGCTAGCTGGGTGCCATCTACTTGCTCCGGTACCGCATCGAGTTTGAGGAAGTCGACACGAACGCTGCCGTCGACTGAGACGACAAACTCATCGTGGGCACAGGTAAACCAAGGAGAAGTGCCCTCGGCGCGCAGCGTTTCGATTACATAACCAAGGTTGAGCCCTACGACAACTTTCTCATAGGGAGCCGATTGCGAGGCGACTTCAAAGATATTGGAGAAGGCATAGTGGCTTTTCTTACCACTTACCAGTTCGATCGAACCCTTGGAGTAGTTGGTAAGTGAGCCAAATTTTGTTTTAAAGCTCTCGGCTTCAGATGCAGGTTGGGTGCTCATAGTCTTATCCCTCTTATTTTTGTGTTCACGGCTCAACGCTAAGCTGAGCCCCCTACTCTAACAAGGTCTATCTGGCCGAAATGACTGTTCGCGAAATGCGAACAGAGCCGATCCAGACCTACCTCACCGCAGCTGCACCACGCGTCCATGGTGGCAATGTGCCTATGTTTGTGTTCTGCAAACAATCTATTCGCCTAAGGAAGGTCTGAAAAAGACTTCCCGAATCTGGTGAAATACGCCTATCCCGCCAGCCGAGTTTTTCCATGAAGCAGATGACCTTCGCCGACGCCGAGTACGCCGGCAAACGCAAGCAGACCCGTAAGGAATTGTTCCTGATCGAGATGGATCAGGTGGTGCCGTGGAAGGGATTGATTGCCCTGATCGAGCCACACTACCCAAAGGGTGAAGGTGGTCGTCCAGCCTATCCGCTGATGGCCATGTTACGTATCCATCTGATGCAGAACTGGTTCGGCTACAGCGACCCGGCCATGGAAGAAGCGCTCTACGAGACGACCATCCTGCGTCAGTTCGCCGGGCTGAGCCTGGAGCGCATTCCCGACGAAACCACCATCCTCAACTTCCGTCGCTTGCTGGAGAAACATGAGCTGGCAGCCGGCATCCTCGGCGTAATCAATGGCTACCTGGGCGATCGCGGCCTGTCGCTGCGCCAGGGCACTATCGTCGATGCCACACTGATCCACGCGCCCAGCTCGACCAAGAACCAGGACGGCAAGCGTGACCCGGAAATGCACCAGAGCAAGAAAGGGAACCAGTATTACTTTGGCATGAAGGCGCACATCGGTGTGGATGACGAGTCGGGGCTGGTGCACAGCGTGGTCGGCACGGCGGCAAACGTGGCGGATGTCACCCAGGTCGACAAACTGCTGCATGGTGAAGAGAACGTCGTCTGCGCCGATGCCGGCTACACCGGCGTCGAAAAGCGCCCCGAACATGCTGGCCGCGAAGTGATCTGGCAGGTCGCAGCACGCCGCAGCACCTACAAGAAGCTCGATAAACGCAGCGCCCTGTACAAAGCCAAGCGCAAGATCGAGAAGGCCAAGGCACAAGTGCGAGCGAAGGTCGAGCACCCGTTTCGAGTGATCAAGCGCCAGTTCGGTTACGTGAAGGTGCGCTTCCGTGGCCTGGCCAAGAACACCGCTCAGCTGGTGACGCTGTTCGCGCTGTCGAACCTATGGATGGCGCGCCGACATTTGCTGACTACCGCAGGAGAGGTACGCCTGTAATGCGGGAAATGGCTGCTGCGAGGTGCTCGCGGCGGCCAAAAACGGAGAACTGAGCGGGTTACCTGGTCGATTTTGATCGACGGCCCGCTTTCAAAAGCAGCGAGGGCTGAAGTCGACCGGAAATACAGGGCTACTTCAGACCTTCCCTAAAGGCATCGCCCCGTTTCTGATGTACTCAGAATGCCCATGATTCGCTTGTGTCACTGCCAGTCGGGAAAAATCCTCACGCCCGAGGATGGGGGCTCAGGCTGGGGCTGAACCCTTGCTTGCCTAGCGAGGCGACACTTGCTGCCGGATTCGATCAACCATGGAGCTGATGTGCTCCCAGGACTTTTGATCCAGCACTGCACAGACATGACAGGCAGTGCTGAGCAGCCCCGGCTCAGTGACCTCGGAGGCGTGCTCGTCATACATGGCCTCGACCAGCTCCAAGTTGGCGTCTGCGTTGTCCATCATGCTCAGAATGTCGGCCACATGAGCACCATTTTGACGCGGGAAGCGGTCTAGGAACGATTCACGCTCAGCGCTGGTGAGAGCCTTGTCAGCGGCAATGAAATAGATGGTTCGCTCAGTGCTAGCGGTCATAACGCCTCCTTTGTAGTTCCGCGTAGTGCCAAGGATAACGGCCTTGTGAGCAATTCTAACTCCTTGCTTACACCTTCCGAGCCTCCCGGTTTGCAAGGCAGCCGTTCCCGCTGCTTTTCCATTTCCCAGTGTTGGTATTGGGGATTGTTGGGCTTTTGCAGTGTGCAGCGCTGACACCCGATTTCTGCACTCATGATGTGCTCACCAAAGACAGGAGGGCACTCCCCATGAGCAACGACAAATTCACCCGCGCCCAGATCGAAGCCGAAGGCGTGCGCTGCAAGTTCAGGAGCGCGGGCGCCGAGCGTGACGGCTGGATCATGCCGGATGGCTCTGGCGTCGATTACGCCGACAATACCCAGCGCATCTATGACCCCGAGACAATCTCGACAGACAATGCAGATGGCCTGTTCCTGGCCCGCAGCGCAGTCGCTGAGCTGATGTTCGCCACTACCGACTTCGGCTACGTCTACACCAAGTCCATCGGTTGGTTCGCAGATGGTGATGATCTGATCCGCGTCTGCAACGCCAAGCGTGGGGATACGCACATCGAGGTCGAGGTGATCGTCCGCTTCATCAAAGACTCGGCGAAGGCATTCTCGGCCCGCCAGTTCAACGTCACCGACGCACTCGACGAGAGCGCGAACTGGGTGCCGGCCTATACCCAATGGCGGCACGGCGGCTGGTATGTTCGCAACGTGCAGTACCCGTCCGGGGGCTGCGGCTGCGTGAGCAACAACTACGATGACGGCGCGTGGCGCATTGTGTGTGATGGGCGCCGGCAAGCGCTCGGCGAACCCGGCGACTTCGTGTTCAAGACCCGTGATGAAGCGGCCCGCGCAGAGCGCGAGCTGGTTCGCCAGATGACCCTCGACAGGCTGTCTAAGCGTGCCGATCAGCAAATGGCAGCTTGAAAGCTATGCCCACAACACGCCCGCTTTCGGCACACCATGGCCATGCCAAATCACGGAGAACCACCCATGAAACACTGGCTCAAACTGCTCCTACCCAAGAACGCTGACGCCCGCAACTTGGCTCAAAGCATCGAAGATGCCGATGAGCGCATCGCCGGGTTGAAAGAGCAGATCATCGCGGTGCAGGCACGCCGCGATGAGCTGGAGGAAGAAGCTCGGACGATGGCAGCTGATGCCCTTCCAGAGGGCAAGCTGGAGCAGTTGCTCTCCGCCAACGAGGCCTCGATTCTCGCGGCCTGCGAGACTAGCGCCACGATTCTTCATACCGACCTTCGCCGCCTGTTCGCGGAATCCAGCCCATTCCTCAGCGAGCTTGCACAGCCGGACATGGACAAGGCGCTGTCGATTCGCGACAACGTTTCCCGCTGGCTATCCCGCTTCTGAGAGGCCAACGTCATGGCAAGAGCAAGACTCCACCTGATCTGCGGGAACTGCGGTTGCAACGATATGTGGGGCTACCGCATAGAGCCTCAAGGCACGGACATTGACGGAGAGCTGTTCCCAGCCGTCTACCTGTCCTGCGGCAACTGCCACACGCTTCACGACCTCTCGGACACGGCCAAGAACTCCAACCCTGGTCAGAGGCTTTCGAGCCACAATGAGGGGTAGCTGCATCCACTAGCAGCGCTGGGGCAGCGCTGTTATATTCATGGCTCTCGCGCCGCACCTCGACTGCGCAACCAGTCGATAGAAGCGATACCCGAAACTGAGACGGCTAAGTTAGGGAGTGCCCAGGAAGAATGGGGGCCGGTGACTTACTGGAAACCCGGCAAATCAAGGCCCGCGCAAGCGGGCTTTGTTTTTTCTTGTACCTTGCGCCTGCATCCCTCGGGCGCCAGCTTTGGAGTCGAGCATTTCCCTGCCCAGCCTGCTCCCTGGAATGACACAGCCAACTGCCCCTGATACTGAGCACATCACAAACAGCTCAGCAGGAGCACCAAATGTCGAAGCAGGTAATCACCCTCCCCCTCGAAACCTACGGAATGGATGACCTCAGTGCCGAGCTGACGCCGGAAAAGGTGGTTGTTCAGTTTTCTGCTGCTACCGTGGCTGCTATCGAGAGCTTCACCCAGATGCTGAATAGCGATAAGCGCATCAAGTCTGTGAGCATCGACCTCGGGGCTGATGGTTTTGAAGCAGCATTCATCAACGAGGACGGTGACGATACGGGCCTGGATGGGGTGCTCGATCTGGAACTGTTCTTGGACGCCTTCAATGAAGGGAGCCACATTCGCCTTGTCCTTTCTGGTTGCGATACCGATGTTGAGGACGATCAAGGCGACACCTGCTGTGTCACGGGTGAGTTCTTCGCCAACATTCCTGTCGCAGCCATGCGCGATCAGCTGCAAGTTCGCTAATTGCTAAACGGAGCCCCCCATGAATCTCACCGAAGATCAGCAACTTCGTTTGGTGTCTGTGCTCGGCTGCTTGGTTGAATCGGCCAAGCCCCTAGAGCACTCTCAGTCCTGCACCTGCCAGCTTTGTCAGGACATTCAGTCAGCTCAAGCAGTCCTGGATGAGGTTGACCCTCAGTAATCCACACGAAGCCCGCGCAAGCGGGCTTTGTCTTCTCTGGGGTGGCAATGGCTCGGTTCTGAGATTGGGCATTGAGGAAGTTGCCCGGCTGGCGATGACACGTCTTTGCAGCCCTGATGATGGCCCCATATCCATCACACAGGGCAGCGAAATGAACTGGCAGCAACACAGCATCGATCTGATCGACCTCAAGGGCATCCAGTGTCGATTCACCTCCAACGGCTACGCCACCCTCGGCTGGATCATGCCGGACGGCGCGGGTGTATTTCATGAAGGGGGCGTGATCGTTGAGTGCCAGCCCGAAACCATCGTGACCGATGACCCGGAAGGGCTGCGGCTCGCTCGCGCCGCCTCGGCAAGCAATCATTTCCAGCGTCATGACCAAGGGTACAAAGTTGCTGATGCCGCAGAGTGGGTGCCGACTGGCGATAAGTGGGTCAGGCAGTACCGTGTCGGCCTCGCCGACCAAGAAGGGACGCTTAGCGTACACGTCCAGTTCAAGGCAGGCTCAGCTGAACTTCTTCGCTTCTACACCGAGTTCGTAAGCGATCCACGCCCCGCAAAGACGGCAGCCGATCCCGTGCGCCAGGGACGAATCGGTGCGGCCTATTCAGCTGGGGAAGTTGTCCGCAGTGCCTCGGGGCGACTCTGCACGCCGTTTCCCAAGATCGACCTTGGTGGCGAGCGCAAGGCATCCAACACCCTCAAGCGCGTCGATCAGTGGCTGATGCAGAACGCCCTGGACGAGGCACAGGCCCGAGGCGATGAGTTCAATGCGCTCCAGTTCCGAGCCAGCTTGGCCAAGCCCCAGCAAGCGGACAAAGACTGTGCCGAGCAGTACCTGTTCGGGCAGCAGCCTGCGGTGATCCCCTCACCCCTGAAATTCCTCACCTGCAACGGTTAAGGCTGCCGCTGACCGCAACCCTGCCCCATTGGCGGCAGGGTTTCCGCGCCCCAGTCTTTGGCTCGGCGATTTTCCAGCTCGACCGCTGACACAGCTTCCGGGGCCACAGAATGTGCTCAACCCACCTGAACAGAGGCAACGCCCATGGCTGCTACCGCCAGCACAGACCTACTGACCCGAGTCAACGCCGCCCTCCGCAAGCCGCCGAGGATCGTGAGCCAATTCCTGAACGCTGGCCTTGTCGCCGCAGTTCATGGTGCTGGCGCAACCTCCGCAATCGGCGGGGCTCCGGCTGGGGGTTCGCCCAAAGGCTGGTGGAGCAACGGCGTCTACTTGATGTTCAAGGATCAAGCTATTGCGTGTCGTTCAAGCGGTAGCCGTGCGCTGCTGGTGCTGGAATGCTGTGCCGCAGCTGTCGCCGGCTCAGGGCTTGTTATCGGTCTTGAGGCTGTATCCGTGGCCAGTCTTGACTGAGCCGAAATCTTCAACACAGACGCCTGGGTGATCACTATCAGGCACCGCTGAGGGTCATGCCGTGGGGCACATCGAACACTACGAGTTCACTGATATACGGTCGGGTGCCAACGGCGTGAGCTACACCGCCCCGACCGAGGCTGAGTTACAAATCAAGTTGCAGGTCAAAGGTGTTGTTACGGGATATAGCGGGCCGTTCATCAAGGTGGTTCGGGCCTTCCCGCCTGCACCGCCAGCATCTGTGCTGCGTGATCGAGCAGAGCGCGAGAAATACGGCTACGCCGATGGTGAGGTTCAGTGGTAAGCGGGGGTCGAGATTCCGGCCCGACTGCCGATTGTTCTGGATCAGGCTGCCCAGTTCCTAGCCATGGCTTTGACGACTTACAGCTTGGTAGACCGAGCAGCGATGACACAGAGCCCTTGGCCTGATGATAGCTCCATCAACCGGAAGCCCGTCACCAGGAGCTAAACATGATTACGCAAGCCGAACAGCAGTACCCCCTCCGCAAGCCAGTGCGTGCAGTTGCAGGGCAGTGGACATTCGTTGACAGCACCACCTTTCATGCCCACCTCAAGGCGTTCCCGCATGTTGTCGAGCGCAATGTTCCTCAAGCCCATAGCTGGGAAGTTGAGCACTACGCCATCTACGAGGACAGCCGGGTACTGATTGCCTGCTGCGATCCGATGGACGTTACTCAAGGCTTGCAGATTTTCACGCCGGTTGAGCCGATCCGCAGTCACTGACGCGGGAGCTTACCCCAGCAACACACCGAACTACCTACACGCGGACACGCTCATGATCACCACAAACACCCGCACCAAAGACCCCGAAGACGTTGGCCTGCTGTTTCATTCGATCCTGCGCTACGGCGAAGCCAATTCCGAGCGCCTTGATCTGTCGATCATCGCCATCGGCTACGCAACGCTGATGAGACACGCTGATCAAGCGGCGCAGGCTCTGGCTGAGCTTCATGAGGATGAAGGCCCGGAGTGGGATGGTTGCGTGTGGCTGGAGCGGCTGGAGGACACCGAGCACGGTAGCCTCGCCCAGATGCTGTATGCCGAAGCCCCGGACGTGCGTGGCGCAGTCAAACGCTGGCTGGACGCACTACGCTAGCGACCCTACCCCTGCGCCGGGATGGCGCGGCCACACCAAAGGCTACTGGCTCCGCCAGTGGCCTTTTTTTGTCTGCTGGCTTAGCCGGCGCGGCTTTCGATTCTAGTTATGGGGATCGGGGATTTGTCGAATGGGGCCGCTGACACATCGAATCCCCCCATATCGTGGCTACATCCCAAACACACCGATAGGTATGAATCATGAGCCACGCAGTAGCCCGCGCATTGACCCTCGCAGCCACCCATTTTGTGGATGGCCACCTGCTCAAGTTCGACGCGGACGAGGTTTACCCGCGCCTGAAAACGCTGTCCCAGGAAGGCAATTGCCTTCTGGCGAGCGAAGTTCGTGATTTCACTATCAGCCCCGATTACCAGCACCTGACCGTCACGGAGCTGGTGGAGCGCATCGAGGTGACGGCCAACCAAATGGTGGTTTTCGGGGAACTGATGCTGGAAGCCGCACATGCGGGGTTGGTGGAAGCTGCTTGTGATGACGAGTTGGACTCGGATGCAAGCGCTTGGCACCTGCCGAGCTTGGCCGAAGCCCACATCTGACAGTCCTTCACTACCGAGGAAACCTCTATGCCCTGCTTTGCATTCCAGATCAGTACCGAAGACGTGGAAAACGTCCTTCGCTCCTACTCGCTCCGCGTCACCAACACCAAGGGCCAGTCCTTCGAGCACATGGCCGAGGAACTGATCGACGAGCTGGATCATGAACGCATCGAGCGTGCCGCTCTCGCGGCATCCACCGATCTTGATGAGCAGACCACCGCTACCTACGAGGCAATCAAGAACAACCTCGTTGAGCTGGGCGTGCTGGAGTTCTGATCCTACAGTCTGGCTGACCAGACTGACTTTGCCGGTTCCTGGCTTGGAGCTTGACTAAGTTTCCAAGCCAGCCCGTGACACTCGGGCACCAGCCAGAGAATTAGCGCTACCAAACACATTCGAGGAACACCAAATGGCGACAATCTGCGAGTTCGGCACGGCCCCTGATCTGGCCAAGGCCGGCTTCCAAATCACAAGCACCACAGTGGGTACTGACGCCAGCGTCATGGCTGAATACGAAGGGTGTGATGTATGCCTTGTGCGTGGCCCCGCGATCTTCGGTGATGACGGCAAATTCGAGTGGGCGGTCATGGGTCGTGTGCAGTCGGTGCAGGTTAAGCACTGGGAAGGCTATTCCGATAGCGGCAAGCCATTTACGCACCAAGTGGACGTTGACGACCAGCGCAGCAGTAATGGCCAGCTTTACCTCACTGTTGGTGCCCTCGAAGGCCATGTATACGACATGCTTTCTGCAACTGCCGAGATAAGCACCAACCCAGAAAACGGAATAGATCATGTGCCAGTCATCCACATCCACTTCGATAGCGATGCCTTGGCGTTCAGCGCTTTTAAGGTGAACGACAAGATCGTTCTGCGTCTTGAGGAAGGCGTATCCATGGAGCAGTTCTACAGCCCTGCTGGGCGTATGTATTGGGTCGATTGAACACCTCTGACGGCCCCAAGATTCGGGAGTGGCGTTTCTAATTGCGCTCCCGATGACGCCCGGTCGCCAGTCGAAGCTTGAAGGCATACCAATGAGCGTCACTTCCGAAATGACAGTGACGTGAAACTGGTTCGAGGCACTGCCATCGCCGGTTGTGATGGCGCTGCGAGTTTGCCTTGATGGTTCGTGCTTAGGGCTGGCCTCGATTCCCTGGATTGGGTTCCACGACTTTCATGCTGCACCGATGACACGGCGGCATTGGCCTGATGATGAACTCACTTAAATAGCACCCATGAGGATTGCCCGATGAGCCTGATAAAGACCGATTCCCAGATTGACCAAGCTGCCGTTGCGATTGTCGAAGGCTCCCTGCCGTATCCTCGCGAGCTGCTTGAGCAATGCACCAGCCTGGAGTTGCCGCACATCATGGTAAACGGCGATGTTTTCGGGCCGGCACCTGATAACGCAGCAGCTTTCATGCAGTACGGGCCTGACTGGACAGGGCTGGCCGTCAGTAGCCGTTGTGGCGGCACCAGCTACTGGCTGTACTACCGCTGCCAGTTGACTCAGGAGCGTGCGATGGCCTGCCTGGGGCCGCAGCCAAGCGTGGGAGCAGCAATTGAAGCTGCTGTGCAGCATGTTCGAGCCGACCTCGAATACTGGAACAGCAAGCGAACAGCTGCTTAACACGATCCGCCCCGGATTGGCCGGGGCACCACAACCCAAGCGTTAGAATGAGCACCGAAACCATGATGGGCAGATTCACACCGCAAACGCTGCCTCGCTTGATCGATTGCGAGTCACCGAAGCTGATTGCAATGACTACCAGCCGTGGCCTGCACGTTTTGAAAGTCACGCATTACGACTGCGATGACGAGGACAGCAAGCCCCATTGGAGTACAGCTTGCAGCGAAGGCTGGCAGGTTGATCCTGTTGAAATCCTCTGGTGGGCCTACGCAGACGATGTGCAAGCGCTGGTCGAATCGTCCCCCGTTCTTGATGCACAAGGAACCACAAAGTGAGCGCTGAACAAACACTCCAGCAATACCTGATCAGCCTGAAAGAAGGCGACGTGGTTTACCGGGAGTCCGGGGCAAACAGCGTTGATCGCGTCCGCGTCTCCCGGACTACCCGCACCCAGATCATCTTGGTTACGGGTGGCCGGTATAACCGAACTACTGGCGCCTCCATAGGCAGCACCTCGGGCTGGGAGCGCAGCGTGATTATGCAGCCCACGCCTCAGATCAAGGCCAAATGGCAACGGCTGTATCTGGCCAAATGGGCGTCCAAGACGCTGCCTGGGATTTTCCAGTCTTTGACCCAGGAACAGCAGGCGGAGCTGTATCGCCAGATCAAAGCAATGGAAGCGAAGAACAAGGGCGTTGATGATGGCCAGCCGGTTCCCGGCACCGATAATGAATCACCTATCCCCTGTGAGGACTGACACTTATGAAATTCGTACTGCTGTTCACAGCCGTGATCAGCACCAATGACGGCGCTGCACTGACGAAGCTTTCACAAGAGTTCGACTCCAAGAAGGCCTGCGTTGCTGCAATGCAGGCAGACTCGGGACAGCAAGTGGACACCGCGCCGGAATACCCAACAGTGCGCATGGCCATCGCCAGCCGCTATGCAGACAAATATGCGGAGTCCAACTACCAGCAGTGGGTATGCGTACCGAAGGGCGATTAGCCAATCGGAGCAGGCCTGTGCCGGCCACATAGCTAGATTGACTTCATTTCCCGCGCATGCGCGGGTTTTCATGCCCTCACCCGGCTATCTGCACCGGGTTGAGTGGATTATCGCCTCTCCCGAAGCCTAGTATTCCCTGCCAGCTTTTAGCGTATCACTTTCACCCGGAGTCCCCATGTCACCCTCCATGAGCGATATTGGGCTCTGTTGCAAAGATTGGCGGCAGTCAGAGGTAGGCTGTCGCTCTGCGCCGATCAGGCGGCTGCTGCGAAATGGTGGTTGAGCATGCCCATGGCCTCCGTCAGCGCCGAGGGCCCA
>NZ_PGLR01000069.1 GCF_002803095.1 Pseudomonas sp. ZH-FAD
TGGGTGGCCGGATCAGCGTGGAATCGGTGGTCAGATGCTCATGGAATGGGTGGCCAGATGACCGTGGAATCCGCAGTCATGATTTCCCCTTCTTAGGAAGTAGTGCTTGCAGTTGCGCCCGCAAAGCGGACCAGGGCTGCATAACGGCTACCAGTTTTTCTTGAGCTTCGAATACATCGTTAATCGACCTGCCTAGGTAGCAAGCCTTAATTACGTCTTTGGTGATCCAGTCAGTTTCCTGCCTGGGTCTGAGTGCTTTTATGGCTGCCTGAATTTCCTCTTTCTGAGGTTCGCGGCCCAGCTCCCGACGCAGCTTCTGACCAATGCGCTTCTTTTTCAAAGCCTTCTTGAAATCAACCATCTGGTTGTAGCGGCGGCGTCGAGTATGAGGATTAAGGCTTGTAACGACCTTGAGGGATGGATCAGCTGGACCCAAAAGGTCGAAATCATCGAGGGCGTAAGTACACCGAATCGATCTATAGCGAACCGGCCCCATAGTCGAGTTGAACTCGAACATTGCCTCATCAAGCTGCCGTGATAGGTCGAAGAACCTGTCGAACGCAGCATCGAGGACTGGCCGGCATTTCAAGCCATAAGCATGTAGTGCTTCGAACCATCGAGGCAGCACTGGCCCACCTACCGCCAGTGGCTCCATGTCGATCCCAAAAGACCTGAGCGAGGCGACTCTAGCGTTGAAACGATCAAACTCTTGAAAGGCAACAGCGTGGCTTTTGGCTTCGGCGGAACTGCAATGCGCACCTAGAGCCTTCACGACTCCGGTCTGGCCCAATTTGGATAGGTCAGTCCTCATGGTGTCGGTGCGCAGGGACACTCCAAGTGCGCCGTATCGTTTTGCGGAGGTATGGATTTCGAAAACTAGCCGGTAGTTACCATCTGGCAGCCTGCGCGGGAACAGGGAAACCAGCGGCTCGATCTGGATGAAGGCTGCCGCAGCGTGCTCATCCAGACGACTTACCCAGTCAAGTGTCATGGCCCGCGTCGCCAAGATTCGATTCCGGGCGGCTTCCAACTGAGCTACATACTCGGCCTTCTCAAAATTGTTCGTGGTGATTTCGCGAGTCATTGAAGCGGCATGTCTGGTTAGGTTCCAGGGATTGTCCTGTGATCCCTGCCGCGTTGCACCCGAACCCGTTGCCGTTACTCACATCCTGTCACCAGCCCAGAAAGCTTGTGGTTTACAGGAAATCGACATTTCCATCATCGAACTGCGGAATTCCCCTCCGCCAACGCAGAAAAAATGCAGGGAAATGCAGAAAACATGTCAGGCGTCTGTATCCGACCACCATGAATAAACCGTTCTACCCCTCTCTGACCACTTAGGATTAACGCTGATTAACCAAATACCCACCAACCACCCACTCGAAAGCACGCATCAAAATCTCCGCCCCCCTTTCCCTCACCGTGGTCCCGCCGAGCTTCAATCGATATAGCCGAGCGATTCACTGAAAAACCACTGAGAAACACTAGCCAGCATCTATAGTCCAGCTAAAAATCCCTTACGCCTCACTTAAAGCCCGCCCGTATTCACCAAGCACGCATTGCGAATAGCCTGTGACTGCACCTTGAATCACCAAGCCTCCTAGAAAGACCCCAGCTTTACCTTTCGCGGAACCCACAGTCAGATCGGTGCAGTTGTTATCCCTAAGAATCCCCAGTGGACCACTGAAAGGCTCATTTCAGTGATGACAACTCAAGGTTCAGGAGATAGGACGGGTCCCACAGCGCGATACAGGCGCCTATACCGCTCACTAGGCCCATAGCCGCGCCGGGATATCGCCCCCAGCAAGGTCGGTGCGCATTACAGAGAGGTGAGTTAAATCTCTGCCCTCCATCGCACATCTGGCTAAGTGAGCAAATTCCGTCCAGAAAATACGTGTAAAACACACCACATTAATAATTGGTCCTATTCACCATGTAATCAGAGTCCATCGAGCTTTCATCCTGCGCTGATGCTGACCAAATTAACGCGCTAAAACACCCCCCTTATGTATGATTGGTCAGTAGCCTCCGGCTCATCAGCCTATAACGTCCGTATCGCACATACAGACCAGAGAACGACCGTAAAACACCATCTAATATAATTATTGGTGCCTGTCTTTCCCCCTACTCTATGGTGAGCCCTTAGCGTATTCAGCGCCCACAAAAAAGCCGGCTCATGGCCGGCTTCTTTAGATGAACCTGGATCAGGCTAGAACTCAACCTCTTGCCCTACTTCACGCTTGTGCTGGTTTTCGTACATTTCGATGAGCATGCCCACAACCTGTTCACTGGCTTTCATGCTCTTGTTGGTGGCTCGAACGACTGTCAGGGCATCGAATCCCACCGCCCCTACGTAAACCACATCTTTAAGGGTCTTGCTGGGAGATTCATTCCACAGACAGCTCACTGCTGGCCGCCCTTGATGCGTCTCTTTAATGAACGCATGCAAGCGCCCCTCAACCTTGGCGAGATAGGTCTCCAGGCTCGCCTTGAGTGTCGTGTTTTCGTTCTGCGCGGTCATCGTGTTAGCCCTCGACTCTGAATTCGATACCTCCTTTATAACGCCCACGCCCGCCCACTACACACGAACCCTTTTCACACACGTCAGCACCACCTTGTCCACCTACCTCCCCGCGAGCGCATGTAACTGCACTGGGTTGAGTTGCGCGCATATCTCCATATCCCAAGAATCGTGAGGACTGAACGCCACTGGCGTCTACGGGGCAGAAGACCCCACCACGATTTACAGAAGGGGGGAGCGGCCAAAGCCGTTCCAATCGACGGATGCTGGTAGGAGGCACGCCGTGGAACACCGCACAACATGGTTGGCAGAGCTTACGGAGCAGGAGCTACGGGACATTAACCCGTGGTTGATCCTGACCTCTGAGAAGGCACGCGGCTTCCTAATAATGTCGGCTCGGGATGCACTCGGCAGATACCGGAAGTTCGGCCTTGCACAGATGAGCAATGATGAGCTGCTGCACGAAATTTACCCAATGCTGCACGATGCACTTCCCGGCATCCTTGCGAACTGCTCCACATCGGTTGAGCCGGAGAATCGTGATCGCTTCATCTATGGCAGCCTTCGACGCTTGATCCGCTGCCGCCTTGCTGAGCAGGTTTTCGGACAGGTAAGTCCTGGCGACCTCATTTATATAGAGGAAGTCTCCCGTACTCCCGATGATGCTGACGACTCCTACCTGCCATCGGCTCACTCGTTGATGCTTCCTTACATAGCGGACGTGAACAGCTACCTGGAGGCTCATGCCAATCACCAGCCCCAATTCCTCTCCGAATCTCAGTTCGTACCAGAGGAACATGTCCAGTTGGTCCACCTTCTGATCGAGCGCTTTCGCCACTACCTAACCAACCGGGAGGTGGACGTACTGCGCAACCTGCTTTTGAACTACCAGGATCGATCAATGGTGGCCCTGGAGGTTGGCACCACTCCGAAGATGGTTTCGCGCTACCGGCAAAGCATTCAGAAAAAGATGAAGGCCGTGCTCGGTCAGCTTGGATGGTCCAGCGCCGAGGTGCAGGCATTGCTCGGAAAGCAGCGCCCCAGTGAAAAAACAGCAGTCTGAGGTGTTGATGAACGACTTCTCCCCAGCGGAGTTCCTACGCCGCGAGGTCTTCCCCCGGCTAGATGCAGTGCAAGCGAACCTGCTCGATGGTTTTGATCCTAAACAACGCACTGGCAGTGGCTCCTACCCACTGACTTGCCCCGCCTGCAAAGCTAAAGAGGCCTTCTATTTCCCATTCAGTGGATTTATCAACTGCCCCCGGAAAAAGGAGTGCGGGAAATCGACCAGTATCTGGGACGCGATGCTTCTGAGCGGCTACGACCATGGGGAGATATTTTCCACCCTCTGTGAAGCAGCAAGGGTCGAGCCCCCTAAGCGGGATCAGGCAGGCGCTCAAGCTAAACGTGAAGGCGCTGCCGAAATCCGAATAGGCAAAGCGATCTGGCAGATCACCCAGAAGATGGCCAGTGAGAACTCAGCCGCACTCAAGTCATTTCAAGACGCAAGGGGCTACTCCCCTGAACACATGGCAGCCATGCGTCTTGGCTACTACACGACGCCTCAAGAAGTTCTATCGCGCCTCACTGCACTGGGGTTCACCAAAGACGACGCGGTAGCTTGTGGTTACGTCGAGACAGATGAATCGGGCGCCCTGCTACCTGGGCTATCCAGTAGGGTAATCGGCTATTGGCCTCACCCAGATGGTGAGGACCGGCTGTGGGGGCGTATCCCTGTCGGCACTGGTGATAAACAGGTCAAGAAGTACAAGTTCTCCGTCTCGCTAAAGAAGGAGATTCCATACCTATTCAGCCAGCGTAAGGCCGGTGTTCTTGTGTGCGTTGAAGGCACCATGGATGCCTGGGCGCTACAGCTTTCCGAAATCTGGGGCTGCGCAGTGGGCGGTGCTTCCATCAATGGATCACAAGCCCTCTATCTCCAGAACCGGGGCGTCGCCGAGGTTGCTCACATGGTTGATGGTGATCAGGCCGGCTGGAACGGCGCGATCACCTCAATTCGTAATTGTGAGTCACTGGGAATTGTCGTGAGCATCATCCCTCTCGGCGCAGGCATGGATGACGCGGATGCCCTGCTCCGCTCAGGCCAGTCTGGAATGCTTCACACGCTCGTCGGGAAGCGAATGAACGCAGGGCAATACCTCGCGTTAATGCTCCGCTCCCTCTACAACGTCGCGGCGCCGGATGTACAGGCAGTCAACCGCATACATGCGGTAGCCAATTGCCTAACACCGACCTCCCGAATCATGTTCGACAAGCACGCCGCTCTACTGGGCGTGCGGGTCGATCTGCGCCTAGAAGCGGGTCGGCTTTTTGGGCAATTGCTTCGAGCCGGAATGGGCTTGGACGAAGCCATTTCCAATGTCCGCCGCAGAACAGGCCACGTCATATCCATAGACAAGGAAGAACCGAATGCCTGAAAGCGCACCCGCTCAACGAGGCCCATTCCGCCAGATCGTTCACTTGATTCTCATTGTTCTACTGATCCTTTACGCCGCGAAGGTTTACCTCCGCGACCCGAACTACAGGCATGTGGAGGTTTGCTACATGCCTTACAAAGTCGCCCACCTTGTTTGGGTAGACGTATGGGGTGCCTTGGTCACTGATGACACGGCATCCCTACTAAAACACAGCCGCGACTTGACCCACTTCTTCAAGGTCTGCACCGATGAAGTGAGCACCTGGACGTTGCTGCGGAGCCACGGAACCAACCCATAAATAGCAAAGGATGACTCACATGGCTGAGAAGTCGAACCAACCGAATATCACCTTGCCGCAGCGCACCATCACTATCACTGGTGAGTACAGCGCACGCATGTGTCAGAACACTGTCCGCGTCTCTCGAATCGAGCAGCGCGCAATCCAGATCGCTATGGCGCCGCCCGCGATCCGCGATGCAGGTCGCCGCGCAATGGACCGATTCGCACAGGCAACCGCTCAGTTCGAATCCGAGCTGGCACAGATCGAGCGGGAGCTGGAGGCATCCAGCCGTGGTGGCAGCCGTCGCCGCAATGGCGGTCAGGCGCGTGGTAATGAGCAGCGCCAGGGCCAGAGCCGCGACAATTCTGCGGCAACTGGCTCCACCCCTGCTAAGGCGGGAGCAAAGCCAGCTGCTAAGCCTGCCGCACCAGCCAAAGACGCCTCGAATGGTGGCGCCTCGAAAGGTGAGCAGGCTAAGCCAACCAAACCCAGCGCTACGACCGCCAGCGTTCAGGGTGCAGCAGCTTCCAAACCGGAAAACTCCAAGCCCCAGAGCGCCGCTGAACCAGCCGCAACGAAGGAGGCCGTCATCGCTCCAGCTCAGAGTGCCGAACCTGCGCCAGCATCTGAAACCGTCACTGCTGCCGAAGCCGCCACTCCGGCCAATCTCCAAGCCCTCTAACACATCGGTGAGACTATGGGACTGCATAATCTAAAAGATGCTGGTGGCCTGATTCCAAACTGGGTCACGGCCTGCTTGCTGAACGCTGCGTTTCTGGCCATGTTCGTCGTAGCCCAGTATCGGTACGACTCCAAGCCAAGTGCAATTGTGGCGAGCGCCTGCACCTTGGCGATTTTGCTGTCTCTGGTCTTGGGCCTCGGCCTGCTGATCCGCGAGATTGTGCTTGCCAAAACGGGCGAGGTTGCGAGCGCAGTCAGTAAAGGCATGATGGCTGGGCTCAATCTGAGCTGGGCCATCACCTGCCTTTCCTTCATCGGCTACGTGGCCTGGAATCCCGTCAGCGCGTATGTGGCTTCGAACCTGACAATCGTAGCCAGTGGCGTGGTGGCTTTGGCAATCGTTGCCATCGGCTACTTCTTTGCAGCCCCAGCCGGGCGCTCCAGTGGTGAAGATGCAAGGGAAAGTCACGCTCTGGTCGCCGTTCCTGGCATAAAGCCTTCGGTGCCACAGCAACCCGCATTCCAAGTAACGATTGCCGACCTAACCCGACTCCTAACCCATCAGGCCGGTCGTGCAATCGGTTACGCGGGCTCGAATGTACTGTTCGATGACGCTTTCAGCCTGGAACTGGACGCCAACGAACGGATTGCCCGCGTGTACAGCAATACGAACCTCGTCAATACCGAGGAATTCCTCTACTGGCGCCTGCACATGCTGATGATGGGCTCTGCGGCTGAGAAGGTACTCACTGGTAAGTCGAGTCAGGCCGCCCTAGATGACCTAACGTCTTTCGACCACCTTGCAAGCAACTACCTCACCCTACGACCTGATCGAACCTTCAATGCGGCCCCCATAAACGTGCATGAAGCCCAGATCAAGGCGTCACGCATTGCAATGCTAAGGAAGAATGTCTTCGACCGCTGCTATGCAGCCTGCGTTGAGAATCGCAAGGTGCTGGCCGATCTGGTGAAAATGATGCGCACCCGCAGTGTGCTCACCTACGGAGATATCCGGCAGCACCTTGAGCGAGTGACCATGCCAGAAGGATTCCCGGTTGCACGGTTTGACGATGATGAGGTGCTACTGAAAGCGTTGCTGACTCACGACGACCACCCCGAAGTAACTCTAGAGGGCGCAGCAGTCGTCGCGAGCGATGCGGACGACCAGGAGCACGATGCTACTGTGGCAAACTTTCCGCACAAGCCTGCACAACACAACGACCGCCAGACCGCCGACGCGGCCAACGAAGAACCACAAGCAACCACCCTGACTGCTTGAATGGATTAGGGGCGAACCGTAACTCGGTTCCGCCCTGTATTCTTAGAATCATAGAGGGCCTGATCGGCTTTCTTGTACGCGGCACTCGCATCCTTTCCAAGCACTGTCATCCCACCGCTGAACGTACACCTAAATTCAGCTCCCCCCTCCCCTGTCATTGCTACCAGCGCGAATTTCTCTCTCAGCCGGTTGAGCACTATTTCGGCATTAGCTAAATCACAGGCAGGCATGAGCAGGGCGAATTCTTCACCGCCCATTCGGCCAACATAGTCAGTGCTTCGCACGCCATCCTCTAGGACCTTCGCCAGCTGGCAAATAACTTGGTCGCCAACAGGGTGGCCATGGGTGTCATTTACTTTCTTGAAGTGGTCAATATCAAGGACCGCCAGGGCGCATACCTCTCCACGCTCTGACAGGCGCCGCATTATGGAATCGAACTGCGAGCGGTTCAGTAGGTTAGTGAGAGGATCGCGGCGCATGCGATTTTGCAGTGCGACAGAGCGCCTGATCGTAGACTTGAGCACCTTGATGAAGGGCTCTTTGTGGAGCGGCTTTCGGATAAACCCGTCTGCACCCGCAGCAATAGCGATCAGTTGCTTCTCGCTGTTGCCTTCGGCTGATAGGAAGATGATCGGCATAGTAGCCTCTCGGTCCTGGCGGATTATCCGAGCCATCTGATCACCTTCGCACTCTGGCAGGTGAAGATCGCTAATTATCAGGTCAGGCTGGAAGGCATCAATAGCATCGAGGACTTCTACCGCACTGGTAATGTGCAATACCTCCACCCCAACCTCGGCCATGTACTTCGAGGCAAGGTAGGCGTCGGTCTTACTGTCCTCAACCAGGAGCACACGGTAGCCCAGCATTGTCCGGTCCCTCATCCAATCTCGGATGAGGTCACGGACACGCTTGGGCTCGTCCTGCACGCTCGTTAGCCGAACGTTACCTAAACTGGAAAGCCGTCTGCGCTCATCAAAGGTGATGGCCCGATCAGTCATTACGATGATCAATCGATCCTCGCCGCCATGTTCGAGCTGACCGCAAAGCGTGTTGAATGAGTCCGGCCAGTCTAGGACTTGATTTCCAACAAGCAGCACAGGCACCTCGCTGACGCTTATGTCCATGCTGTAGCTGGCGCCAGACAGGTCAGCTTCAACCATTTGGATACCAAGCCTTTCGAGGAAGGTTGCGGTCGAGGCGGCTGAGCATTTATCTGCATGCAAGTACATGACTACTGGCGCTGTATCGGTAGCGCGAGAATGTGGCTGGCCCATTACAAACATCCCATAGCGTGTGTCCTGCTATTGTCAGCTCATGCGATGGCCATGTCGCTTGTGCGCCGCCATTTCTGCTTGCGTACACCGTGTTGTCTGAGAGCGTGCTGGTGTTGTTCAGGCAGGAGGCGGGGTTGAGTGTAGCTCCGGCCCCTCAGCTCTCAGATTCGGAAGCGAGCGTTGATGTGAGCCCGCACGGTGGGACTTGGCAGCTCGGCTCCCATGCTCGGGCGCGGGCGGCGCTGATTCCCGATATTTGGGAGTCAGGCGTGAGTAGGCAAGATCGGCTCTGAGGGCTCAGCCCCCGTACCGTGGCTTGAGATTCGGCTTCCAAATCTGCCTTCTGACGCCAATGTTCAGCACTTCGAGTAGTCAGATGGCACCACCACTTCACAACCTGCGTATCGGCAACTGAAACCACCCCCTGCCCGCAGGAGATACCAGCACCTCACTTCCAGAGACTGGCCGTCACCTCCCGCTCCCAATCGGTCGATCCCAGGATGCGTGGTTGCCCTCTCTCGCGTCCTATTCTCGGGCTTTGCGATTTCCACCCCTCGGCGCCAGCGTTGAGGTTTGAGGATTTTTCGCTTGGCGACTTGCAAGCGGCTGGGATTCGACTCACCAATTCCCAGGCTCTAGTCCGAGGATTAGTGCCAGCAGTTCAGTGACACTGCTCGACTGCATTCACTATGGCTCCAGTTCAATCGCACAGGAGCCACCATGACGACGAGCACCGATCAGGGCGTTATCGCCCCCATCCGCCCCTCCCCCGCACCTGATACCCCACAGTGGGGGGCCACAGATGCCCTAGCTGCTGCCAAAGAGGGCTGGGGATTGTTCGATACATCTGACAGCGCGAATGGGCCATGGCAAGTACAGGCGTTCGACGACCCAGAGGCAGCAACCGCTCAGTTTGGGGTCACTGTGCCGAAGCTTGACGGTGACGACCTAGCGTGGAGACTGGTTTTCCATGGCAAGGCGGCACACCACGCAGCAGCCAGGGCGTTCCTGGCTGCTCACAACCCTATTGAGTGGGCCTCTATCGAGAAGGTCGGGGTAGCACTAGGGGAATACCAGAGGATAGCAACAACTGACCCCAAGCCATGCCGGAGTGGTCCCCATGCCGATTCCGAAGCACAGCATCCTAAAGTTGAAAGGTCTGTCCCCAAGCCACCACCCATGGCCGAAACGATCAGCAAGGCAGCTGCGGCGCTTGCTCACCCAAAGGGCCGGGTACTGCTCACGTCATGCTTGGGAATCGATCTGACGGACTGCGACCGTGAGGTGACTTTCTGCACCCTCACAGCGGACGGAAACCTTTCCCTAGTGGAGATTAGCGCTGGCTCTGAGTGGGATATACATCTGCTTGCCTTTGCTGCTCTCAAGCCGAGTATTGCCGTGATTGAGATTGAGGCGGATGAGGTGTTGTCCATGCACAGCCGGCTGAAAGAGAGTCTTGCGAGCGGTATGACCCCAGCTGACGCCGTAGCGATGCTCTCCCGCTAGAGACACATCCAGCCTGGGCAGGCTTAAACGCACTGCCCAGAGCCGCCCCCCATTCCCCATCACTCAGCTTGAGCATTCGACTTAGCGATGACGCCCGAAAGAGTCTCGTTGAAGCGGACCTGAATCCACTGGAAGTGGTCTTCCTCGGCGCCAGGAAAGGCTTCGCTCAACTTGTCAGCAAGCGTCCTATCGCCAGCGTCTATCGCCATGAAGCGCTGCATCCCCTGGTCATCACCGAGAAAGCCAAGCGCCAGCGCAGTACCTGTGAAATTACTGCTACCGAACCAGATAGCACGCCCATGGCTCGCGCTTTCATACAGGTCCTGGAGGATGGCACGGAACATCCCAGTGCCATACGCCTTCATCAAGGCCTCTCCGAGGTCAGAGGCGATGAAGCCCATAGGCATTTCCGGGGTTTTGGACAGCCCTTTTGCGAACTCCCAGCTGACCAGGAACTGCATATGGCGCATAACCGTGCATTGCTCCGGGTGATCCGTAGCGAATCTGAGCACGGCGTACTGCCCGACCATGGCTTGCGTGAGGTCGTCGCTCATCATTGCAGCCAAGCCCACTTTCCCACGCATCAGCGTGTAGTGAGCAGCGATAGCGAATTGGCGGACCAGCACGCCAACAGGATCAAACGAATGCCCAGGCACGACGACAATGTGCCCCCTGGTGCCATTGCTATAGACCGATCCAAGCGCGGATGCTGGCATCACATGTGCCTCAGCCCGTATGACTCGCACCTCACCTAAGCTGACACCGAACAGGCTCTGAACGTAGCTACGGGCTCGATCAACGGCGTAATCCGTAACAAGGTCGGCAACCGGCTTGTAGGTGTTGATGCATTGGCCCAGCGCGAGCCGATTCTCGTTCGATACAGACAGGGCGTTGATGTGGCCTGGAATCCGCTGATGGGCTCTCAGGCTCTCGCATCCGCCAACCTGCTCAGCCAGGAGCTTACCGCGCTCACTGGAGAAGCCTATGAGAGAGCCATGGTGCTCAACCAGCCAGTGATGGCGGTCTAGCTCGTAGAGGCTCAGGTCGGAGACGCAGGCAGATTCGTTCATACACCCTCACACGCATCGAATCCAAAGTCTGGGTTCGGCTGGCCGCGTAGGCAACCAGATCGACGGAACCCCCGTAACTGATAATGGGAACCCAAAGCCCCCGATGCGAAGGGTGCGATGGCAAATAATCTGACGCGGGAGCAACGACCTATAGCGGGTGGAGGAATCACGCCAATTCCCAATGGTGGGCGCCGGCATTTTGGTAGGTACATACCCCCGAGCCCATGACACAGCCCGGCCTGCTCGATGATGGTCACACCCAAGCAGACACAGGACATACGTCATGACCAACACCAATACCGCCCATCTGGGCAAAGCCGAACTGGCCGCACGCGTTGAGCAAGGGCACCGGGTCGATTGCGCGAAGCGCTTCACTGGCGCAGCTGAATGCACTTGCGGACATGCCGACGCAGAGGAAGCGCTGGAAAGTCTCGGCGGAGCCGGCGCGGCCACTTACTCACTGTTCGATCTGGTTAAGGCAGCTGATTCGGTCTACGTCGAGGCCATGGAAGCGGTAGAGGTGGGTTTCGGCCACTTCGTAGACGCGTCAGCCAACCAGGATCAACTCCGGCTCAGCTGCTGCGACGACACCGACTTTCACTTCGAAGACCAGCAGGTAGCGCTCCTGGCTACGGGCGAGGTGATGGCTATCGACTGCCCTACCGATCCCGATGACAGCGGCACCACCTACCGCCTTCTGCTCACCGTGCAACGCCCCCTGACCGTGGATGACCTCATGGCCAAGGCCTGAGCCATCCACTCACCAGAGGCCGAGCAATGACACAGGCCAAGCGGGTGGATCATGTACGCATCCCCAACAACTCGGAAACACAGCCATGACCAGTAGCACTCCCATCGTCACTGCACTGCATTCCAGCTCCAACGGCTTCCACGATTACGATGTGATCGGGCATCCGTTGCTTCGCCGGGTAGCTATCCCGCACGGCATCAAGGAGGGCGAGCAGTTCAACGTCTACTACGGCGAAGCCAGCAAAGGCGGCGCCGTGTGGCGTGGAGGCATCGAGAAGTCCCTGGAGGCGTGGCTGAGCCTGCATGCCCTGACGAACACCCTCAAGCCCAAGAACGATGTTGCGCAGAAGCTATTGCCCAAGCTCGCGGAGGTTGGCCGTACCATTGAGCCAGGGTGCTTTGGGGGGCACTTCTACTGTGTCGGAGTGCCGGTCAAAGACCTGCCGGACGCATTCTTGCTGGGCAGCCAGCTGGGCGAATGCTTCGGAGGTATGGGATGGGAACAGATCGGCCCGCAACGCTACATCGTGTTCCGCGACGCACACGTCAGCCGCTGATAGAACCCAGACACAGGGGCCGAAAGGCCCCTTTTTCATGTCCGCCTTCGGCGTCCTGGTGGGGTTCAGGCAAAGCGGGTTGGTGAGCACGCAGCCGAGGCGGAAGCCCAGTGCGCCCGAACCATCAGGACTGTGCATTCTGCGGAGGCTGGCGTAACAAAACCGTGCATGTGCTGCGGAATCCCAGTATCTGCCCTGGCGATTCGTGCTGGCGGGCGATGACACAGCGTTGCTGATGGGAGCATGGGCACATCGAGTCAACGACCGACCACACCCGAGAGGATCACAACATGACCGTAGCCTTTACCGCCGCCAAAGTTTCCGCGCTGGATGCCGTTTCCTGCCTTACCCAAGACCTTTCCCTGCTTGCTTCTGGCGATTGGCTCGGCGACGACGATGGTTGCGAGGCGTCCCTCGGCATGGTCGAGCGCCTGAACATTTACCTGGGCGAGCACAGCTTTCCCCAGACGCCAGAGTTGGAGGCGGCAAAGCAAGCTGTGAAGTGCTTGGGCGAGGACTTTGCCCTGCTGGCTTCCGGGGATTGGGCGCCGGATGACGACAGCTGCGAGGCGTCCCTGACAATGGTTGAGACGCTACGCACCTTCATCAACGACACTGACACCATCTGACCAACACAGCGAATCGGCCAGGGACAAGATCATGACCAGCACCAGCACCGAGCCCAAGTACCACACCCTCTATGGCCTCAAGTACCGCATTGTGGCTGAGTATCCCGATTCCGAAGAAGGGACTCGGGACGCCAATCAGTACATGGAAGCCAATCCCGGCGTAGGTGTCCTGGCGGTCGAGGATGGGAAGATCATCCTGTCCCATGAAGACGATCCAGGCGCAGCAACAGACGTTGATCTGGTCATCAATCGCATGAAGGCCAAAGCCAAGGCTGACCGTTGGGGGCGCGGTTCGGAATCGGTGGGTTTGACGCTCATCATCGTGGACGTGAGCCGTAGCGGCTCCTTTGCGTGGCAGATTGCCGGGCAGCGCGTGAAGCTGGCGCAGGTGCGAGCCCTGCTGGAGGAAGCGGCGGCGAAGGGCGAGCTTCCCACCGAGGCGCCGAGAAAGGACTGACCGACAAGGGCGCCAGCGTCCGGGTTCCCAGTGTGGGTGCTGAGCATTTCGCATGCCCTGCGCCACTCCACGCTGACACAGCGAGACGGGCCGTATCGTTACCCCATCGACTACCAACACGGGGCATCCAACATGACCAGTCTCAATCTCCGCTTCTACCTCGCCGGCTACAGCGGCCTTCTGTTGCCTCGCGCTATGCGCCGCCTCCTGGCTCGCACCAACCTGCACCGTGCATGGCTGGCCGGCGACATGGGAGTGTTTACGGAAGAACGCCCAGAAGGCACGGTTGCGTGCGGTGTCTGCGACCGGGAGTGGATTCAATTCCGCAAGGGTGCAGGCCGGGCACCAGCAAAGCTGCGCACCATCGCAAAGCACCTCATGTTCCCGTATGGCCGCTGATCTGAGCCGCCCCCCACGCAACGAGGCACCTGAACAATGAACGTGATCCACACCACCAAGAGCGCGATCTACCGCAGCTGGGAGGAATACGACAAGACCACCCTGATAGTCGCCATTACCGAAGATGGGGCTTCGCTCCATCACATCGACAGCAACTACACGAATGCCGAGTCCACGTTGCTCCAGCTGAGCGTGCCCCAGGCTCTGGACGTGGCCGAGCGTATCCAGCGTGTGCTGCGCGGTGAGCCCCCGAAGAACCCCATCGACCAACCAGCGCCACAGCTATTCGTGGCACCCATTACCGATGGCGACCCCTACCGCGAAGGCGTCAGGGTGTCACTGAGCAATGGCAACTGGATGCGTGACTTCAACTTCAACATGACTACCGAGACAGCACAGGCTCTCGCCAAACTGCTGCAATCAGCTCAGAAGTAGCGGCAGGTGACGACACGCGCCTGCCTGCCTTAACGTATGGCCATCGCATTCCCATTGGACGACCACCCCATGAACAATCTCTTATTGACCAGCGCCTCCCAAAGCGAATCCGCCTGGGATCGCGCTGAGAACTACGTGAAAGAAGAACGCCCGATGCGTGCGGTGCGCAAGATCGTAGTCAAAGGCGCACTCGACGTTGTGTTCTTCCGGGCCAGTGAGCCCCGCCTCGTCGTTGCGGTGGAGGATCAGAAAGCGCTTGCGAACGTCACGACGCGCTTCGAAGGCGACAAGTTGGTCATAGACCAGATTGGTTCCTCTATCAGCATGAGCGGCGGCAGGATCACCGTGACTGGCAGCGGCAATATCGTTGCTGGTGGGACGATCTACGAAAACGGAATCAAGAAAAGTGGTTCAGGCATTGTGAGCCAGGGGCGCTGCATGGTGGGCATTGCTCTACCGGAAGCCCCCGGTTTCCGCCTAAATGGTAGCGGTGACGTGACCCTCTACGACCTACAGCAAGCAGCTCTGGAAATTGCTTTGAAGGGAGCCGGCGACATTACTGCGTTCGGTCACGTTGACCACCTGGACGCCGAGGTTGCAGGTGTTGGCGACGTAGATGCGCGAAAGCTCATCGCCAAGACAGCCAATCTGTTGGTTTCCGGGGTTGGTGACGTAAAGGCCCATGTGAGCGAGGCGGTGAAAGCGAGAGTGTCTGGATGTGGTGACATAGTTGTCCGTGGGAATCCAGCCCAACGAGAGAAATCCGTCTCCGGCGTTGGCAACATTAAGTTCAAGTAGCCCACCTCGTCAGTACACGCCTTCCTCGGGCGCCAGCATCAGCAAGCTTGCTCGCGCCCGATCAATGAAGCGCACCTTCCACTCGGCAATGCTCATTACCGATTCTTGGGCCGGGGCAGGCTTCGCAATGAACCATGCTGGCTCCAGTCTCAGCACCGGCCTTGCATCCACATTCGCCACTACCGGGAGCGGGCAACGCACCAGCTCATCACCAGGGATGGGACTGGCAACGCCAATGGAGCCCATGGTGTACGCCCGCACACGGCATTTGGGGCAGGCGTAGTCGCGGCGGTACAGGGCACCGGCATCAGAACGGAATTTGCTTGCCACCCTGCTCTCGCCAAGGGCTATCCCGTAGGTTTTCGCGGCTCTCCCGAAGACCCGCATGTACCGTCGCAGGTAATCCTCAGCCTCGGACATGGTGAGTGTCCGCCCCTGTTTCTTCGCTGCCGTGACGGAGCAAGAGACGTACACGGGCTTGAGGTCGCCCCGGATGCGGTTGGCCAGCAGCACAACGCCGATAGGGCGCAGCCAGTCCACCCCGCACTTGCACGCAACCTTCACGCCGATAGGCCGTGCCGGCGTCTGCTCGAACTGGCTCAGGTCATCGTAGAACGCGGAACCCGAACATACGGCTTGAGCAATATCGGCTGCGTGATCTACGTCCTTGGCGACGAACACAGGGTTGGATGCGGTCAGATCAGCCCCCAGGTGGCCCGTGGAAGCGTTTTTGCCGAAAAGCCATAGCGTGGGAACCCCAGACGCAAAACGTTGCTCAGTGCGCTCGTAGGTGGCTTGGGCTGACTGACGGGTAAGCTGAACCTCTATCGCAAGCGCAGGCCCGAAGGCAGAAGGCCCTACCAGCACATCAGCTCGCCAGTCATCCATGCCGGCTTCCAGCTCAACCGTGAAACCCAGTCCCAGGAGGCGAGCGTAGACGGCCAGCTTCTGGGCTGCGTGCTCGGGGCTTTCGTGCGAGACATAGCCCTCGGGAGCCTCACCTGGGAAGTGGGAGAAGAACCGGGTGATTCCCCCGCGCCAGCGAACGGTCTTGGCCACGGCGGGGAGCTTGGTGTCAGGCATCAACACCTCCCGCAGCTTCGAGCGCTTCACAACCTGCCGCCATTCCACATCAGGCAGGAACGCGCCAATGACTCGCTTGCCATCCACGATTGCTGTGCAGCCCATGCGCCTCTATCCCCCTCACTTCACAACGCGGGCATCGAGCATTTGCTTCGCCCCCTGACCGATCCCGATGACACAGCCAGTGCCCGGTGATGATTGATCCATAGCGAAGACCAGCCACCAACCAGAGGATAACGGCAATGGGGATCAAGGCGCAGAACGGCTACATGGCGTTCATGGCAAAACAGCTCGTAGCGGCGATCAGCAACTGCGGGAATCCGTTCATTGAGGAATACCTGGACAGCATGGATTGCAGCGTCGAGGCCGAGGTGTCGAACCTGCGAGCCCTCCAACAAAGCGTTGCCCGCAATCCTGGCGGCGATCAAAGCCGGGCATCTGACGTGCTGAACAAATGGCTCTACGGGTGGAAGGCTGCCGACAAGTGCCTTGCCTGCATGGGTCTCAAGCCCTCCGCTGCGTGGGCAGAGGGTTACTACAAGGCCGGTCGGGCGTAAGCGTTCCGACCTACCGTCAAATCACAATCGAGGATTCCACATGTTCAAGCTCATCGCCGAACTCATCGAGCGTCGCCGGCAGCGTCGCTACTGGCGGTACATGATCAAGCTCATGGATCAGTCTGGCCCGGTAGTCGTGCAGACCTACCCTGTGCAGCCGCGCCAGCAGAAGTAGCCGGCGCCTGCGGATGCGTGGTGATGGATGCTGGCTTCCGGCCTTGGGTGCTGAGCATTACCTGCTTTGCCGCCCACGCATCCGGTGACACTGCTGGGCGCATGGGAGGATTCACCACATCGAAAACACGCCCAGCTGCGAGTCGGTGGGGTTCAGGTCAGGAGACGATGATGCACGAAATTCAGATTGGCCAAGCACGCTTCGTCCAGAGCGGGTTCCAGCTCTACAACCACTCCGATGCAGTGGTGGATGCCGCAAGCAAGGCAGAGTGAGCCCAAGGCTTATTGGCTGAGAACAACGTCTGGCTCACGCCTGAGCGCGTGCTGGCAGCCGTGGCGACCAACTTGGTGGGGCTGGCAAATACAATGCTGGAGCACGCCGAGGAAATCCTCAAAGCCAACCTGTACGGCGCTGTGCTTGTCCGCCCGGAACGCCCTATCAAGACCTCAGCCGAGGCAGTAACAGCTGACCAAGTAGAGACAGTGCTATTCCAGCTCGTTGAGCGTGGATCGCTCGAAGCGCTGACACCGCTTGAGGTTGTCACGGTCGAGCGAGGCGCGAACGAGCCCGATCAGCTGCTTGAGCTTCGTGCCCGGTGCGCCTACTTGGCCGAGGTGCAGCACAAGATCAAAACCATGCCGATCTTGCGCCAGCTGCTGAAAGGCAGTGACTGGTGCCTGGACAGCACGTTGGTCTGACACGTCGAGCATGCCGTGAGCTTGACTGTGCTCTAGCGCACCTGGACGAGCCCCGGTGACGAGCAGGAGCTTGAGGGCTCGAAGCCCAACGGGACAGCGAGGTGCTGGCTTCCTGGACGTAAAGATCGGGTAGGAGGCGGCCTCACGGCCGCCGTCCTCCCACACCACCGTGCGTACGGTTCCGTACACGGCGGTTCAGGCCATGCGGTTAAGCCGATTGATCGTATCCAGTATCGAGACC
>NZ_PGLR01000006.1 GCF_002803095.1 Pseudomonas sp. ZH-FAD
CGCGCAAGCGCTTCAATTGGAAATGCCCGATTGAGGTCATGACAGAAGTAGTGGCGTTGCAGCATGATGCACCTGCTTCAATCCAGTAACCGTGTTGCACTCAGCTTCTGCAACCGCCGTATTTCTACGAAAAGAATTAATTCGAATTGGCGATGAAAATCAATTTCTTGAGCTTCTCTGGGGAACTCCTGACCACGAGAGACTAATAAGCTGTTTCAGACACATTGCACATGGAATACACCGGCATCACTTCGGCAAAAATTTCAATGGGATCATAAAGCCATATCTCGGCTTCCTCCATACAAACGAGAAAAACCCCAAAACATTTAAGGCTTTCCTTAAAGAGAAGGCCCGCCTTGAGCTAGCCGACAAACCAAAATACGGCGACAACCCGAAAGTATTCTATTATCAATTTACAGACACTGACGAATTCGGGCTTTACCTTGGTCGGTTTTGCTTCTATCAAAATGTCGATGTTTATATTTCTTACCAACCTACAGAAGCAAAAGCACCCTACCATCTCGGTTTTGAACTCATGAACTCAGGAATAAAAACCATCTTCAAGCTCGGCGACAAAGAGTTCGAGTTCAACTAAAGCTAACAAATGGTTCAAGTCGTTCGCTTCGCTCACTCGGGACGGGCTAAGGCCCGCCCCTTAACCAAACGTTAGAGGCCACACCAATGTCCGGCACCTTGCACATCAGACTAATGTTCGAATGGGGCGGAGGTTCTTTGTGGTGTGGAAATGAAGCAGCACTAAAAGAATTTGATGTCGGACCAGTGGACGACAAATTACCCCTAAGCAATGCAATGCTCGAACGATTAAATGCATTATCGCAGTGGCACGACACCGCCTTAAATTGGGAATATCCACCCGACCCAGGCCCTTGGAGTCCCGATGAATACGAAAAATTCGAGGCAGAAGCACTCGCTTTTTTATCGGATCTTCAAGCAGAGCTTGGCCCTGATTTTGAGGTTGTTTATGAACCGAACTAAGTTGCCTCTAACTAGTGGTTCAAACCGCTCGCTTCGCTCGCTGGGACGGGCTAAAGCCCGCCCCTTAATCAAACGTTCGGTAATCAAATGGATATCGAGCAAGTAGCCCGGACAACCACTCCCAGCGGTGGATGAAAAAAGCGTCATCCACCCTACGGTAAACCGTGGCGTAGGGTGGACAACGCGAGGCTTGTCCACCATGGCTGGGGTTTACGTTGCTCTACCCATCCTAAGTGGGGAGCATCAGACTCACTTCCACCCCACCTTCGACATTACCGATCTGCAACTCACCACCATGCAGCTCGGCCACCTCCTGCACGAAGTTCAGGCCCAGGCCGGTGCTCTTGCGGCCGCCGTTGGGACGGGCCAGGGAGTAGAAGCGTTCGGTCAGGCGCGCCAGGGCGTAGTCGGGGATGGCTTCGCCCTGGTTGAACAGACGCAGCGTCACGCGCTCGTCCTGGCGTTCGGCGGCGATGCGGATGCGCCCGCCAGGCGGGGTGAAGTCCAGGGCGTTGTCCAGCAGATTGGCCAGTGCCTGGCGCAGCAGGAAGCGCTCGCCGCGCAGGCTGAGGCCGGTCGGTATTGCCTGATCAATCTGCAGATGGGCAGCGGTGATACGCGCCTGCTGCGCTTGCAGCAATTCGTCCACCAGTGGCGCCAGCGGCACTGTCACGCGTTCTTCCAGGCCCTGGCGCTGCTCCACCTGCGCCAGGTGCAGCAGGCGTTCGATCAGGTTCTGCAGGCGTGCGCCTTCCTGCTGGATATTGCCCACGAAGTGCTGGCGCTGCTCGACCGGCATATCACCTTCGAGCAGTTCGGCGGCGCCGCGGATGGCGGCCAGCGGGCTTTTCAGTTAGTGGGTCACGGGTGTGCACGTAGCGCTCGACGTAGGCCTTACCCTCCAGCTCGGTGCGCATGCGCTCCACCGCCTTGGCCAGTTGCCCCAGTTCGCCGCCGCGCACAGTGGGCATCTCGGCGCGTTGGCCCTCGCTGACCGCCTGGGCGTAGCGAGTGAGCTTGCCCAGCGCGGCGCTGAGCCACCAGGACAGCCCCGCGCCAATCAACAGGCCAAGGCCGATCAACCCGGCACCGAGCCAGCTCAGGCGCGTTTGCGAGCGCTCGATATAGGGCTGCAGGGTGCGGTTGGGTTTGGCCACCGAGACCACGCCAATGATCTGCTCGCCATCCCTGATAGGTGCGGCGACATACATCACCGAAGAGTCGGGATCGTCCGGGTCTTCGCGGGTCGAGCGGGCGCCGTACTGGCCGCGCAGGGTCAGCAGCACATCGTTCCAGCGCGAATAATCCTGGCCGACCGCCAGGCCAGTGGAGTCGAGCAGGACGATGCCCTGGGCGTCGGTGACGTAGATGCGGTGGTTGACCTCGGCCTTGGTCAGCCCCCAGATGCTGGCCTGGGCTGGCGCCGGCCATAGGCCTCCAGTGCGTCGTTCAGGCGGCCCTCGCCGAGGGTGCCGGCCTTGACCTCGTCACGCAGGATCTCGGCCAGCAGGTTGGCGGTGTCGACCAGCGCCTCCTCGGTGCTCTGGCGTACACCGGGCGAATCTCGTCCATCACCGTGCTCAGCACGAACCAGCCGGCCAGGCCGACGAAGAGGAAGTAGACGAGGACGATGCGTACGCCAAGTGGCATGACTCAGGCCCCCCGCTTCGAAACTGTAGCCCAGGCCGCGATGCATCTGGATCGCCTCTTCGCGCGGGGCGATGGCGCGCAGTTTGGCGCGCACACTCTTGATATGGCTGTCGATGTTGCGCTCGTAGCCGGCCTCACTGGCCACGCCGAGGGCATCGAGCAATTGCTCGCGCGCATAGACCCGGCGTGGCTGGCCGAGCAGCGTGCGCAGCAGGCGAAATTCGTGGCGGGTCAGGCTCAGGGCCTGGCCATGGTAGTGAATGCGAAAGGCGGCATCATCGATCTGAAAGGTTCTCGGCGCGCTGGCTGCTGGTGCTTCACGCGGCGCCACGCGTTTGAGGATGGCCTTGACCCTGGCGGCGACCTCACGCGGGCTGAAGGGTTTGACCACGTAGTCGTCGGCGCCGATTTCCAGACCCACCACGCGGTCGATCTCCTCGCTGCGCGCGGTGAGGAAGATCACCGGTAGTTCGGAGAAGAGACGCAGGCGCTTGCACACTTCGAAGCCGCTGATATCGGGCAGGCCGACGTCGAGAATGGCCTGGTCGAAGGCGCCATTTTCCAGCAGCGTCAGCGCCTCGCCGCCCAGGCTCGACCAGTGCGTGACGAAGCCTTCAGCCTGCAGGGCATAGACCAGCGTATCGGCAATCGCGGCTTAGTCTTCGACTACGAGTATCTGCGGCATCGGGCGTCCTGCACCTGTTGGGCAACAGCGGCAGGCTGCCGGGGGCCGGATCATGCGTCAAGCGGGCGATAGCGTAGGACTGGGGCAGCCCGTCAGGGGTGGTTGGCGGGTTGCACCCGCCCTACGCGACAAGCGCCTCCCACAAGGTTTCCGCTCGCCCGTAGCCCGGATGGAATCCGGGGGAATGAACGGCACAACTTCCCGGATTGCAGCCGGGCTACGCGCTCAGGGAATCTCGCCGCGGATGTACTGCTCCAGCTGACGGATCAGGTCGGCCTGTTCGGCAATGGTTTCCTTGACCAGGTCACCGATGGACAGCAGGCCGATCAGTTCGCCTTCGGCCAGCACCGGCAGGTGACGCAGGCGGCGCTCGGTCATCAGCTCCATGCAGTACTGCACGCTGTCACGCGGGCCGACGCTGATGACGTCGCTGGTCATGATTTCACTGATCTTGGTGTTGAGCAGCGAACGCTCGGCCAGTGCTACCTTGCGCACGTAGTCACGCTCGCTGACGATGCCTACCAGGCGCCCGCCGGAGAGCACCACCAGTGCCCCGACACCCTTTTCGGCCAGCACACGCAAACCGTCGAGCAGGGAATCCTCACGGTCGACGCTGTAAACGTAGGCATGGGCTTTATTGCGAAGAACTTCTGCGGCGGTTTTCATGCTGGCGACTCCTTTTGTTGTTATCCGTTTTTAGCAGAGTTGGCCGCCGCGGTCAGCCTCACTCGAGGCTGAATCGTCCAGTATTCTGCGCCAGCCCTTCGCTGCCTCGGCGTAGTTGCTCGGCGGCGCTGCTCACAGCCTGGGCGCCGTCGAGCAGTTGTCCGGCGGCCTGATCGACCTGCTGGATATTGCCACTGACCTCATCGGCGGTGGCCGCCTGCTGCTCGGCAGCCGTGGCGATCTGCGCCAGGCGGTCGCTGACGCGCTGCACCGAGTCGACGATGTTCTGCAGTTCATCACCCATGGCCAGCACGCTGCCGATATCGCCGTCGGCCTGGCTGCAGGCTTCTTCCATCAGGGTGACCGACTGACCAACCACGCGCTGCAGGTTGTCCACGGTCTGGGCGATTTCCTGGGTCGAGTCCTGGGTGCGTTTGGACAGCGAGCGCACTTCGTCGGCAACCACGGCAAAGCCTCGACCGGCCTCGCCGGCGCGCGCCGCCTCGATGGCGGCATTGAGTGCCAGCAGGTTGGTCTGCTCGGCAATGCCCTTGATCACCTCGACCACGCGGTTGATCTGCTGGGTCTGATCACGCAGTTGCTGCAACGCAGCGGCGCTGTCGCCGAGACGGCTGCTGAGGTGGCGCATGCTGGCGCTGGTGCGCTCACTGCGCTGGTTGCTGCTCAACGCCACCTCGCGGGTCTGCTGCGCTTCCACCGCTGCCTGCTCGCAGCTTTGCGCCACGCTCTGCGCGGTGGCGGCCATCTGCGTCGCGGCGGTGGCGATCTGGCTCATCTGCGCCTGCTGCTGTTCGACGGCGTCCAGGGCGTCACGCGCCTGGCCACCGAGCAGTTGCACCGTGCTGTCCAGTTGCTGGCTTTCGCGGTTGACGCCCTGTAGCGAGTCGCGCATCTGCTCGACCGCAGTATTCAGCGCCTGGGCGATGGCGGCCAGGTCATCACGGCCGCTGACCTCCATGCGCACGCGCAGGTCGCCGTCACGCAGACCACGCGCGGCTTCGATGATGTTGCTGGTGCTGATGCGGATCGAGGCGTTCAGGCATATCAGTACGTACATCGCCAGCAGGGTGAGCGCGATGAAGGCGCCGATCACTTGGACCATCGAGTGCAGCGCCTGCTGCCGGTAATAACCGAGGCTGGCGCTGAACTGCTGATAGAGTGCTTGCTGCAGACCCTGCAACTGGCTCTCCAGCGCCTCGACACGCTGTACGAACTGCTCGGGCGTGAGTGCCATGGGGCTGGCTTCGAACATGTCGCGGTCGATCTGGGAGAGGAAGTCGTCGAATGCCTTGAGCGAGGCATCGAAGGGCGCGCTCAGTTGGCGCATGGCCTGCGGCGCCTCGCGTGACAGGGTGATCTGCGCCTTGACCAGTTGCGCCCGTTGCTCGTCCAGGCTACGGCGCAGGTCGCGGATCAGCACCCGGCTCTGCAGGGTGAAATGCTGCGAGACCACGGCGCCATGACCCTGAGCGGCGAAGGTGCCGAGCTGCTCGAGCAGACGCGGCATGATGTAGGTGATCTGCTCCATCATCAGGTAGGTGTCGAGGCGCGGATCGAGAATCAGGGTGCTGTCGGTCGCCACCTGCTCACGCAGGGCGATCAGCGACAGCAGTGCCTTCTGGTAACGCTCCAGCGCGTCGGGCAGGGCCACCTTGGTCAGCCCTGCAGCTCGCAAGCCGTCACGCTCGCCCTGCAGGGCCTGGAAATGCTGGCGCGCCTGATCGCTGATCAGGTCGCTCTGCAGCGGCTCGGCGGCCTGCTGCAAAGCCTCGTCGAGCCTGGCCTCGCGCTGCTGCAGCAGCCCCTGCGCGGCATTCTCGGTGCCTTTCCAACGCGCCAGCAGGGTGCGCTGGGCAATCAGCTCATGCTGCACCTGCGCCATGCGCTCCAGCGCTTGCGCACCTTCCACCTCGAAGTCCACGGACTGCAGACGCGACAAGTAGTCACTGCTGATGACCCACAACGCGTATCCGAGCGGAAGCGCGAACAACAGGAACACCAACTGAAACTTGTGGGCAAAACTGAAACGCTGCAGCAGCCGTACACCCGGCTTGAGTACTCCCGTCATAGCGACACCTCAATGACCTAAAGGGCCTACAGGCCTGGCAAAGAATTGCATGTAGCAAAAAGCAGGCCCGGCGCCCCTTGGGGCAAGGAAGTCGATACTGGGCACTCTCGACGAGTGTAATGGCCAATGAGTATCAGCCTTTTCCGAAATGCGACAATTAACTCAGCATTGGGGACGATCGCGGGTGTAGCGCTCGGCCGGGTCCACTGCTGCACCAAGATCGCGCATGGCGCTGGCACCGATCAGCAGCGGATAGCTGAAGGTGCTGCGATCCGTCAGGTTGACTTCGATGGTGCGTTCCTCTTCGCCCAGGCAGATCGGCATCTCGATCACCGGACGCTGCGAGTAGGCGACTTCCTTGATTTCGGCGTCACTCTCTTCAGCGCGCTTCTTGATCTCGGCGATGCGCACCAGCGGGTGTTCGTAAACCGTATCCTCGGCACCATCGACGGCCAGGCGGAAACGTACCCAGTCTTCGCCGTCGCGCTTGAAGGGTTCGATGTCCTTGGCCGATAGCGAGGCGGTCATCGCGCCGGTGTCCATCTTGGCCTTGAGGGTCTGGCCCAGAGCAGGGAGCTTGATCAGTTCGTAGCGGCCGTAAAGGTCCGGTTGTTCATCGGCCATGGTCGGCAGACTGATGGCAGCGGCCAGCAGGAGCAGAGCGTATTTCAAGGTCAGGTCCTCTCGTTTGCGGTAACCGAACCTACGACTGCCATGCGCCTGCCGCGTTCCGCCAGAAGCGTTACAACATGCTGCGTGCAAGGGCTATTTTCTAACCTGAGGTTTCCGCACGCCGTCAGGGAGACACTGAAAAAATCGTCATGCCCGCGCAAGCGGGTATTCAGAACCTGCGAAGCATCTGGGCTCACGCCTTCGCGGGAGTGACGATAGATGGCTTTTGCAGAACAGACTCAGCGGCCGCGCCCCTCCAGATCCATCCCACTCCACAACTCGTCGAGCCGCTCGAACCCCCACTCCTCGGCAGACTCACGCCCGACGATGCGGTCCTGATCGGTAATCTTGCTCAGATCGACGACACTCTGCGGCAACGGCAAACGTGACTTGGCCGAGAAGAACACCTTGACCCTGGGCGCCAGCAGCGCCCTGGGATTCTGCTCCATGACTACCGCCAGGCGTCCACTCTGCAAACGCACCAGCGCGCCAACCGGGTAGATGCCGACGGTCTTGACGAAGGCCTGGAACACCAACTCGTCGAAATGCCCCTTCCACTCGGCCATCTTGCGGATCGACTCGGCCGGGTCCCAGCCCTGTTTGTAGGGACGGTTGGAGGTGATGGCATCGTACACGTCGCAGACCGCGCCCATTTTCGCCATCAGGCTGATCTGCTCGCCCTGCAGGCGGTGTGGATAACCGCTGCCATCGACCTTCTCGTGGTGATGCAGGCACACATCGAGGACCAACGCACTGACCTGCTTGCTGGCGATCAGAATGCCGCCGCCCTCTTCCGGATGCTTGCGTACCTCGGCGAACTCGTTGTCGGTGAGTTTGCCGGGTTTGTCCAGCAACTCCTGCGGTACGGCCATCTTGCCGATATCGTGCAGCAAACCGGCCAGTCCGGCCTCGCGCACGGCCGCTTCGGGCAGGCCGAGCTGGCGAGCCAGGGCGATCATCAGCGCACACACCGCGACCGAGTGCATGTAGGTGTATTCATTGCTGTGCTTGAGTCGTGCCAGGCTGATCAAGGCATTGGGGTGGCGCATCACCGACTCGGAAATTTCCTCGACCAGCGATTCAGCCTGCTCGAACTGCAGCGCCTGGCCCATGCGCGCATCGCAGAACATGTCCATCACCGCCTGCTTGGAGCGCGCGCAGAGCTTCACGGCCTGCTCCAGCTCCTGCTCCATCGATAGCGCCTTGACCTTGGGCGGCTCGATAGCGGCCAGTAACCGCGCCTCGGCTTCGCACTCGACCTCGGCCTCTGTGGCGGCCTTCACGCCAACGGCGACATCGCTGCCCTTGCTGACATCGATCCACAACTCGGTGATCGCACTATCGCGAATACGAGCGAGGTCTTTTTCAGAATTAAGGACGAACTTGGACTTCCAGAAGGGATGATCCATCCAGGAGCCGCAGAACTCTTGGATATACATGCCAATACGCAGATCGGCTACCGCAATGCGTTTCAACATCGAGAGCATCCAGAGCAAGTTGGCGGGAGGGTTCGAGCAGGCCACCTGAGAATCGTCGAACAATCCCCCTTACATTCCACACCGATCAGCATCAAGGCTTCCGCGCCAAATAGCCATAGGCCACTATTCGCAATTTTGAGACAAATTCTTCAGGTGCTTATGATGGCCTCCTTCGCGCCCGCCAAGGAGTTGATATGCGTCCCCTGCTGACCGGCCTACTCAATATAGTCCTGCTGCTCGCCAACACCCTGATCCTGATCGGCCCATTGCTGCTGATCGCCCTCGCCAAGCTCGTCTTGCCCGGACAAAGCACCCGCGACGCCTGTTCGCGCGGGGTGATGTGGGTGGCCGAATTCTGGGCGGAGAACTGCAAACGCATCTTCGCCCTGCTGACGCCGACACACTGGGACATCCGCGGCAACGCCGAGCTGCGCAGAGACCGCTCCTACCTGGTGATCAGCAATCACCAGTCCTGGGTCGACATTCCCGCCCTAGTACAGGCCTTCAACCGCAGGACGCCCTACTTCAAGTTCTTCCTCAAGCAGCAACTGATCTGGGTGCCCTTTCTCGGCCTGGCCTTCTGGGCGCTCGATTACCCCTTCATGAAGCGTTACTCCAAGGCCTTCCTGGACAAGAACCCGCACATGAAGGGCAAGGATCTGGAGATCACCAAGGCCGCCTGCGAGAAGTTCAAGCGCCTGCCGGTCACCGTGGTCAACTATCTCGAAGGCACCCGCTTCACTGCGGCCAAGCAGGCCCAGCAGCAGTCGCCCTATCGCTATCTGCTCAAGCCCAAGGCCGGCGGCGTGGCGTTCGTACTCGCGACGCTGGGTGAACAGATCGACGCCGTGCTGGACGTGACGCTGGTGTATCCCGGCAAGCAGGTGCCGGGGTTCTGGGCCCTGCTCAGCGGCCAGGTGCCGAAGGTGATCATGGATATTCAGACACTCGAACTCGACCCGGCGCTGTACCAGGGCGATTACGAGAACGACCCAGCTTTCCGCCTGCAGGTGCAGGACTGGATTTCGGACCTGTGGCTGGCCAAGGACAAACGCATCGAGCAGTTGCGCAGCGAAAACCACGACTGACTGTCGGCACCGCACCGGGCGTCGTTCGGATTTCCGAATACGCCTGCACGCGATGGTCGGAAGAGCGAACGAGCAACAAATGAAGACAACCTGAAGTTAAAAATTTAATTCATATAAATCAAATAGTTAACAAATTATCGAAACCCTCGAAAGCGCTGGCACACAACCTGCTCAAGTCACTGCAGGAATGCAATAGACCTTCCATGAGCAAAGTGGCGTACCCCGCCATCACAACAACAACATCGAGGATTCGATTCATGCGTACCTTCCACCGTGTACTGAGCGTGGCCATTGCCGCCGCCGTCCTTTCCACCCCGGTGACCGCTGCGGAACTGACCGGCACCCTGAAGAAGATCAAGGACAGCGGCACCATCACCCTGGGCCACCGCGACTCGTCCATTCCCTTCTCCTACTTCGGCGACAACTCGCGCCAGCCGATCGGCTACTCCCATGACCTGCAGCTGAAGGTGGTCGAGGCGATCAAACAGGAACTGGGCATGCCGGACCTGAAGGTACGCTACAACCTGGTCACCTCGCAGACCCGCATCCCGCTGGTGCAGAACGGCACCGTCGACCTGGAGTGCGGCTCCACCACCAACAACATCGAGCGTCAGCAGCAGGTCGACTTCTCCGTCGGCATCTTCGAGGTAGGCACCCGCCTGCTGGCCAAGAAGACCAGCGGCATCAACGATTTCGAAGACCTCAAGGGCAAGAACGTGGTGACCACCGCCGGTACCACCTCCGAGCGCCTGATCAAGTCGATGAATGCCGAGAAGAAGATGGGCATGAACGTGATTTCCGCCAAGGATCACGGCGAGTCCTTCCTGATGCTCGAATCCAACCGCGCCGTCGCCTTCATGATGGACGACGCCCTGCTCGCCGGCGAAATGGCCAAGGCCAAGAAGCCGGATGACTGGGCCGTGGTCGGTACCCCGCAGTCCTTCGAAATCTACGGCTGCATGGTGCGCAAGGGTGATGCCGGCTTCAAGCAGGTGGTCGACAAGGCCATCAGCGACACCTTCGCCTCCGGCGAGATCAACGACATCTACGCCAAATGGTTCCTCCAGCCGGTGCCGCCGAAGGGCCTGAACCTGAATTTCCCCATGAGCGACGAGCTGAAGAAGCTGATCGCCAACCCGACCGACAAATCTGCAGAACAGATCTGACGGTAAACCTGCGCCAGCTTCACAAGAGCTAGCACAGCACCGTAGGGCGGGTGCAACCCGCCAACCCGATCGTCCACGACGACTCTGGCGGGTTGCACCCGCCCTACGGGTCTTTCTCCTGATGGATAAGGGGCACAGCCGCCACCCGCGGCTGGGGCACGCTGCTGCGCGCTCGGCCCCTCCAACCCAAGCTTTAGCCACACGGGGGTCACCCGCATGAATTACAACTGGGACTGGGGTATTTATTTCAAGTCCACCGGCATCGGCAGCGAAACCTACCTGGACTGGTTCATCACCGGCCTGGGCTGGACCATCGCCATCGCCCTGGCTGGCTGGATCATCGCCCTGGCGCTGGGCTCGCTGCTCGGCGTGATGCGTACCCTGCCGAACCGCTGGCTGTCCGGCCTGGCCACCGCCTACGTGGAAATCTTCCGCAACGTGCCGCTGCTGGTACAGCTGTTCCTCTGGTACTTCCTGGTGCCGGACCTGCTGCCCGAGCCGCTGGAACTCTGGTTCAAGCAGGACCTCACCCCGGCCACCTCGGCCTATCTCTCGGTGGTGGTGTGCCTCGGCCTGTTCACCGCCGCGCGGGTCTGCGAACAGGTACGCACCGGTATCGAGGCGCTGCCCAAGGGGCAGACTGCCGCCGCTTACGCCATGGGCTTCCGCCTGCCGCAGATCTACCGCAACGTGCTGCTGCCGCAGGCGTTTCGCATCATCATTCCGCCGCTCACCAGCGAGTTTCTCAACATCTTCAAGAACTCCTCGGTGGCGTCGCTGATCGGCCTGATGGAGCTGCTGGCACAGACCAAGCAGACCGCCGAATTCAGCGCCAACCTGTTCGAAGCCTTCACCCTGGCCACGCTGATCTACTTCACCCTGAACATGAGTCTGATGATGATCATGCGCATGATCGAGAAGAAAGTTGCGGTGCCCGGCCTGATCTCCGTAGGGGGTAAATGATGGATTTCAGCGAAATCATCCCCGCCCTGCCGGGCCTGTGGGACGGCATGGCGATGACCCTGCAGCTGATGGCCCTGGGCATCCTCGGCGGGGTGGCACTGGGCACTCTGCTGGCCCTGATGCGCCTGTCGCACAGCAAGCTGCTGGCTAACATCGCCGCCACCTACGTCAACTACTTCCGCTCGATCCCTTTGCTGCTGGTGATCACCTGGTTCTACTTCGCGGTGCCGTTCATCCTGCGCTGGATCACCGGCGAGGACACCCCGGTAGGCGCCTTCAGTTCTTGCCTGGTGGCCTTCGTGATGTTCGAGGCGGCCTATTTCTGCGAGATCGTGCGTGCCGGTATCCAGGCCATTCCCAAGGGTCAGATGGGTGCCTCCCAGGCGCTCGGCATGAGCTACGGCCAGAGCATGCGCCTGATCATCCTGCCGCAGGCCTTCCGCAAGATGACGCCGCTGCTGCTGCAGCAGAGCATCATCCTCTTTCAGGACACCTCGCTGGTGTACACCGTGGGCCTGATGGACTTCCTCAACGCCGCACGCTCGCGTGGCGACATCATCGGCCAGCCCCATGAGTTCCTGATCTTCGCCGGCCTGGTCTACTTCACCATCAGCTTCGCCGCCTCGCGCCTGGTCAAGCTTCTGCAAAAAAGGTTAGCCGTATGATTTCCATCCAGAACGTCAACAAGTGGTACGGGGACTTCCAGGTGCTGACCGATTGCAGCACCGAGGTGAAGAAGGGCGAAGTGGTCGTGGTGTGCGGGCCGTCCGGCTCGGGCAAGTCGACCCTGATCAAGTGCGTCAACGCGCTGGAGCCGTTCCAGAAGGGTGACATCAACGTCGACGGCACCTCCATCGCCGACAAGAAGACCAACCTGCCCAAGCTGCGCTCGCGCGTCGGCATGGTGTTCCAACACTTCGAGCTGTTCCCGCACCTGACCATCACCGAGAACCTGACCATCGCCCAGATCAAGGTGCTCGGCCGCAGCAAGGAAGAAGCCACCAAGAAGGGGCTGGCCCTGCTCGATCGCGTCGGTCTGGCTGCCCATGCGCACAAGCATCCTGGTCAGCTCTCCGGTGGCCAGCAACAGCGCGTGGCCATTGCCCGTGCCCTGGCCATGGACCCGGTGGTGATGCTGTTCGACGAGCCGACCTCGGCGCTCGACCCGGAGATGGTCAACGAAGTGCTCGACGTGATGGTGCAGCTTGCCCAGGAAGGCATGACCATGATGTGCGTGACCCACGAGATGGGCTTCGCCCGCAAGGTCGCCGATCGGGTGATCTTCATGGACGCCGGGCAGATCGTCGAGGATTGCCCCAAGGAAGAGTTCTTCGGCGACATCAACGCCCGCTCCGAGCGCGCCCAGCAGTTCCTGGCGAAGATCCTGCAGCACTGACCTGTCGCGCCTGACGTAGCCCGGATGCAATCCGGGGATGACCGTTCACGGCTTCCCGGATTGCATCCGGGCTACACATCCACATATCTGGCCAGTCTGGGGAGGACTATGATGCAATGCCTGCCCGCCCTTCCTCGCGCCGATCTGACCGTGAAACCGCGCCTGCTCCATCACCTGTCGCTGATTCTGCTGTTCCTGCTGCTGGTGCTCGGCTGCGGCTACGCCGCCTATCACATCAGCGACCGTGCCGGCATTCGTGCGCTGGCCGAGAACGGCGAGCGCCAGCTGGAGCTCAACGCGCGCGCGGTGGAAAGCGAAATCACCAAATACACCTACCTACCCAGCCTGCTGGAGCTGGAAGGCAACGTCTCGCGCCTGCTGCTGGCGCCTACGGCCTATCGCCGTCATCACGTCAATATGTACCTGCAGGGTCTCAACGAACGTAGCGGCAGCCTGGCCATCTACGTGCTCGACCCGGACGGCCGGGTGATCGCCACCAGCAACTGGGACGAGGCCGACAGCTACCTCGGTGAGGACCTGTCGTTCCGCGCCTACTACCAGGACGCCATCAAGGGCCGCCCGGGCCGCTTCTACGGTATCGGCAGCACCACCGGCGAGCCAGGCTACTACCTGGCTCATGGCCTGCGCGAGGGCAATCGCATCATCGGCGTGGCGGTGGTCAAGGTGCGCCTCGACGCGCTCGAGGAGCGCTGGCAACGCGCGTTGCTGGAAGCCTACGTCAGCGACGAGAACGGCATCATCATCCTCGCCAGCGATCCGATGGTGCGCCTGAAGTCCGTGCGTCCGCTCGACGATGCCACCAAGGAGCGTCTGGCGCGCAGCCTGCAATATCACTGGGCGGCGCTGGAAGAACTGCAGCTGTTCAACCGCTCACCGCTGGACGAAGGTATCGAACAGGTCAGCTTCGCCACCGCCGGCGCGCCCGCCAACTACCTGCTGCAGACGCGCCGTCTGGAAGATACGCCCTGGCACCTGACCCTGCTCAGCCCGCTGCAGGAACAACGTAGCGCGGCCATGAGCCACGGCATGCTGGCGGCAGTGGCGGCGGCCCTGCTGGCCTTTCTGCTGATCGCCTGGAACGAGCGGCGCAAGGTCATCGCCACCCGCCTGGCCGCCCGCGAGGCACTACAGGCGGCCAACGACGAACTGGAACGCAAGATCACCGAGCGCACCGCCGACCTGCAGGCCAGCAATGAGCGCCTGCAAGCCGAGGTGCGCGAGCGCCAGCAGGCCGAGACCACCCTGCGCCAGGCCCAGGACGAGCTGGTGCAGGCCGGCAAGCTGGCGGTGATCGGGCAGATGTCCACCAGCATCGCCCACGAACTGAACCAGCCGCTTGCAGCGCTGCGCACCCTGTCCGCCAATGCCGTGCGCTTTCTCCAGCGCGGTGCGCTGGATGTTGCCAGCAGCAATCTGCAGAACATCGCCGAGCTGGTCGATCGCATGGGCAAGATCACCGCCAGCCTGCGCGCCTTCGCCCGCCGTAGCGGCGACCAGGGCGAGGCGTCGCTGCAGCAGGCGGTGGACTCGGCGCTGCTGCTGTTGCACCCGCGCCTGCAGCGTACCCGTGTACAGATCCACCACGCGTTTACCGAGACGCGCCTGAATATCGAGCAGATTCGCCTGGAGCAGATTCTGGTCAACCTGATCAGTAACGCCCTCGACGCCCTGCAGCCGCAGACCGACCGACAGATCTGGCTGAGCGGTGCCAGCGAGGCCGAGCATTATCAGTTGGAAGTGCGCGACAATGGCCCCGGCATCGCCCCGGAGACTCGCGCGCACCTGTTCGAGCCCTTCTTCACCACCAAGCCCGGTGAGCAGGGCCTGGGCCTCGGCCTGACCCTTTCTGCCAGCCTCGCCGCCGCTGCCGGCGGCAGCCTCACCGTGCGCCACCCCGAAGAGGGCGGCACCGCTTTCGTCCTCAGCCTGCCCTACCCGCGAGAGCCACAAGCATGAGCGACTGCCTCACCGTCCTGATCGTCGAAGACGATCCCCATGTGCTGCTCGGCTGCCAGCAGGCCCTGGCGCTGGAAGACATCCCCAGCATCGGCGTCAGCAGCGCCGAAGAAGCGCTGGCGCAGGTCGACGCGGACTTCGCCGGCATCGTCGTCAGCGACATCCGCCTACCCGGCGTCGATGGCCTGGAACTGCTCACCCGCCTCAAGCAGCGTGACCCGAGCCTGCCGGTGGTGCTGATCACCGGCCACGGCGATATCGGCATGGCGGTCGGCGCGATGCGCGACGGCGCCTATGACTTCGTGGAAAAGCCCTTCTCCCCCGAGCGCCTGGTGGACGTTGCCCGCCGCGCCCTGGAGCAGCGCAGCCTGGCCCGCGAGGTCAGCGCCCTGCGCCGCCAACTGGCCGGGCGTCAGGCGCTGGAGCAGCGCATCATCGGTCGCTCGCCGGCCATGCAACAGCTGCGCGAACTGATCGCCAACGTCGCCGATACAGGCGCCAACGTGTTGATCGAAGGCGAAACCGGCACCGGCAAGGAGCTGATCGCCCGCTGCCTGCACGACTTCAGCCGACGCCAGCACAAGCAGTTCGTCGCGCTCAACTGCGGCGGCCTGCCGGAAAGCCTGTTCGAGAGCGAGATTTTCGGTCACGAGGCGCATGCCTTCACCGGCGCCGGCAAACGCCGCATCGGCAAGATCGAACACGCCGACGGCGGCAGCCTGTTCCTCGACGAGATCGAGAGCATGCCGATCAACCTGCAGATCAAATTACTGCGCGTGTTGCAGGAGCACAGCCTGGAGCGCCTCGGCTCGAACCAGTCGATCACGGTCGATTGTCGGGTGATCGCCGCGACCAAGGCGGATCTCGGCGAGCTGGGCAAGCGCGGCGAATTTCGCAGCGACCTGTATTACCGTCTCAACGTGGTGACCCTGGAGCTGCCACCGCTGCGTGAACGCCGCGAGGACATCGCCCTGCTGTTCGAACACTTCCTGCAACTGGCGGCGCTGCGCTTCGACCGCGGCGTGCCGGAGCTGGATCGACACACCCTGGCGGCGCTGACCGCCCACGACTGGCCGGGCAACGTGCGCGAACTGCGTAATGTTGCCGAGCGCTTCGCCCTCGGCCTGCCGGTGTTCAAGAAAAGCGGCCAGGCCGACAGCAATGCGTTGGGTTTCAACGAAGCGGTGGAAGCCTTCGAGCGCAACCTGCTGGCCGGTGCTCTGGAACGCCACGACGGCAATCTCAGCCAGGCGGCACAGGCACTGGGCCTGGCCAAGACCACGCTGTTCGACAAGGTGAAGAAGTACGGGCTGTAACCACCGCAGCCGCGGTAGGAGCGGCTTCAGCCGCGAAAAAGGTGAACCCGGAACGACCTCATGCAAAACAAAAAGGGAGCCCGCAGGCTCCAGAAAGACGACGCCAACAACTGCGCCTTTGCCGTGAAAGGTAGCGGCCTGGGACTAAGCCCAGGTCACGCCGTCACGCTGCACTGAAGGTCTTGTGCGGGTCGATGACGAATTTCTTCGGCACGCCAGCATCGAACTCGCCGTAGCCACGCGGCGCATCGTCCAGGCTGATCACCTGCACACCGACCACTTCGGCGATATTGATGCGATCCCACATGATGGCCTGCATCAGCGCGCGGTTGTACTTCATCACCGGGGTCTGGCCGGTGTGGAAGCTGTGCGACTTGGCCCAGCCGAGGCCGAAGCGGATGCTCAGGGAGCCGATCTTCGCCGCCGCATCCACCGCGCCCGGATCTTCGGTCACGTACAGGCCGGGGATGCCGATCTTGCCGGCCACGCGGGTGATCTGCATCAGCGAATTGAGCACGGTGGCCGGCGCCTCCTGCTGGGCACCGGCATGGCCATGGCCACGCGCTTCGAAGCCCACCGCATCGACCGCGCAATCCACTTCCGGCTCGCCCAGCAGATCGGCGATCTGTTCATGCAATGGCGTGTCCTTGGACAGGTCGGCGATTTCGAACCCCTGTGCCTTGGCATGGGCCAGACGTGTTGGATTCACGTCACCGACGATCACCACCGCAGCACCGAGCAGGCGCGCCGAGGCGGCAGCGGCCAGGCCAACCGGGCCGGCGCCAGCGACGTAAACGGTGGAGCCCGGGCCGACGCCGGCAGTGACCGCACCGTGGTAGCCGGTGGGCAGGATGTCGGACAGGCAGGTCAGGTCGCGGATCTTCTCCATGGCCTTGTCGCGATCCGGCAGCTTGAGCAGGTTGAAGTCAGCATAGGGCACCAGCACGTATTCGGCCTGGCCACCGGTCCAGTCGCCCATGTCGACGTAGCCGTAGGCACCGCCGGCACGCGCCGGGTTGACGGTCAGGCACACGCCTGTGTGCTGCTCCTTGCAGGAGCGGCAGCGACCGCAGGCGACGTTGAAGGGAACGGACACCAGATCACCGATCTGCAAACGCTCGACGTCGCGGCCCTTCTCGATCACCTCGCCGGTGATCTCATGGCCCAGCACCAGGCCGACTTGCGCGGTGGTACGGCCACGCACCATGTGCTGGTCGGAGCCGCAGATATTGGTGGAAACCACCTTCAGGATGACCCCGTGCTCGATCTTCTTGCCGCGTGGGTCCTGCATTTTCGGGTAGTCGATCTTCTGCACTTCGACCTTGCCCGTACCGAGATAAACCACACCACGATTACCAGACATGCGTAACTCTCCTTTCTTGTTGTGGACACAAGACGCGACCGACTGGCCGCGCGGCCTTGCACTGGAGCTTGTTGCGTCTGTTGCCGGAAACCGCCGGTGAAACCTGGCAGGGCGGCTTCCGTAGGGTGGGCCGAGCGGCGATCCGCTTTAGCCCACCAATAACTTTCTTCGTTGCGCCTGGTGGACTAAAGCCCACCCTACAAGTGGCATCGTTACCGTAGGGTGGGCTTTAGCCCACCAATATTCGGGTTGGCGATGCGTTCAGGCGTTGAGCACCACCGTGCGATTGGCGTTGAGGAACACGCGGCGATCGATGTGATAACCGACGGCGCGGGCCAGGGTCAGGCATTCGATGTCGCGACCCTTGGCGATCAGGTCTTCGGGATAGTGGGCGTGATCCACCGCCTCCACACCCTGGGCGATGATCGGCCCCTCGTCGAGGTCGTTGTTGATGTAGTGCGCCGTGGCGCCGACCAGCTTGACGCCCTTCTGGTAGGCCTGGTGATAGGGCTTGGCGCCCTTGAAGCCGGGCAGCAGCGAGTGGTGAATATTGATCGCCCAGCCGTCCAGCTTGCGGCACAGCTCGGGCGACAGCACCTGCATGTAGCGGGCGAGCACCACCAGCTCGGCGCCGGTGTCCTCGATCACCTGCAGCACCTTGCGCTCCTGCGCCGGCTTGTCGGCCGGATCGAGCGGGAAATGGTGGTAGGGAATGCCGTGCCAGCGCGCCAGCGGTTCGAGATCCGGGTGGTTGGACACCACCGCCACCACGTCCATGGCCAGCTGACCGATGCGCTGGCGATAGAGCAGATCATTAAGGCAATGGTCGGCCTTGGACACCATCAACACCACCTTGGCGCGGTAGCCCGGCGGGGTCAGCTCGACCTGCATATCGAAGGGTGCCAGACGCTCGGCCACACCGGCGCGGAAGGCGGCTTCGTCGAAGTCCTGCGGCTGACGGAACTCGACACGGATGAAAAAGCGCGAGGACAACCGATCATCGAAGCTGTGATGCTCAGTGACGTAGCAGCGCTGCTCGAAGAGAAAGCGCGTCACCGCATCCACGGTGCCGAGCACGCTCGGGCAATGGGCGGTGAGAATCCAGGTGTCAGGGGTGCGGCTCATGGTAGGGGGCTCCGCTGAATGGCTCCCCTCTCCCATTTATGGGAGAGGGGCTGGGGGAGAGGGTAAAGCGGCCCTCTCCCTAACCCTCTCCTGCAAGCGGGAGAGGGGACGGTTCGCGTGCGGCTCAGGCCTCGACCGCCAACCCATACTCGGCGCTGGCATCCTGCAGCCACAGCCAGAAGTAGTCGGAGAAGCTGCGGCGGATCACCAGCTCCCAGGTCTCCTCGCCGGTGTGGCGAATCACCAGCTGGGACTTGGCGAACACGGTGCCCACCGCCTTGCCCACCGGGAAGTTGCTCGGGTGTACGTCGTAGCTGGTCGACTTCATCAGCAGCTCGCGCACCTTCGCCCCGCTCAGCTCCAACAGGGTCTGCCCGCCGCTGACGTTGACCACCGAGAAGTGCTGACCGTCCAGCGCCGCACGCAGTTTGCGCTCGACCTCGAACTCGCTGCCGCCGGGCACGATCAGCAGCCACTCGTCCGGGCCCAGCCACTGCAGTGAGGTGTCGCCGTCGGCGACCAGGGTCAGCGCCACCGGCAGCTCCAGGCCCAGGGCCTTGTGCACGCCGCCAGAGAAGGCGGTGTCGCGGGCGTCGCCACGGATCACCAGGTGACCGCGCAGCTTCTTCTCGCGCAGGGTGATGCCGGCGTTGTTGCGCCCCTTGCCGACCAGTTCGTGCAGGCCGGCATGGTGCAGCGGCGATTGCCCGGCGATGTCGGCGGGACGTTGCTGATAGACGTTGACGTTAGACATTCTGGCGATCCCCTTTCGGGTCATAGAACACGGAGCTGCAGATTTCGGCTTCGATCACGCTGCCATCGGCCAGTGGCGCGAACACGCGCTCGCCCATGCGCTTGAGGCCGCCCTTGACCACCGCCATGGCGAAGCTGTAGCCCATAGCCGCGCTCATGTAGCTGGAGGTGACGTGACCGACCATCTGCATCGGGATGGACTGTTTCGGGTCGAACACCAGTTGCGCACCTTCCGGCAGCACCTGGTTCGGGTTGACCGGTTTCAGCCCGACCAGCTGCTTGCGGTCTTCGCGCAGGCAGTCGGCGCGGTTCATGCCACGCTTGCCGATCCAGGAGAAAGGTTTGGTGCGACCGACGCACCAGCCCATGTTGAGGTCGTCCGGGGTCACCGAGGCGTCGGTGTCCTGGCCGACGATGATGAAGCCTTTCTCGGCACGCAGCACGTGCATGGTCTCGGTACCGTAGGGGGTCAGGTCGAATTCCTTGCCGGCCTCGATGATCTGCTCCCACACGCCCAGGGCGTAGTCGGCCTGCACGTTCACCTCGTAGCTCAGCTCGCCGGTGAAAGAGATGCGGAACACCCGCGCCGGCACGCCACCGACCAGGCCTTCCTTCCAGCTCATGAACGGGAAGGCGTCCTTGTCCAGGTCGATGTCGGTGACCTTGGCCAGCAGCTTGCGGCTGTTGGGGCCGGACAGGGTCATGGTCGCCCAGTGGTCGGTGACCGAGGTGAAGTACACCTTCAGCTCCGGCCATTCGGTCTGGTGGTAGATCTCCAGCCATTCCATCACCCGCGCCGCGCCGCCAGTGGTGGTGGTCATGACGAAATGGTTGTCGGCCAGACAGGCGGTAACGCCGTCGTCGAAGACCATGCCGTCTTCCTTGCACATCAGACCGTAGCGCGCCTTGCCCACGTCCAGCTTGGTCCAGGCGTTGGTGTAGACGCGATTGAGGAACTCGCGCGCATCCGGGCCCTGGATGTCGATCTTGCCCAGGGTCGAGGCATCGAGGATGCCCACACTGTTGCGTACGGCCAGGCATTCACGGGCCACGGCGGCGTGCAGATCCTCGCCATTTTTCGGGAAGTACCAGGGGCGCTTCCACTGGCCGACGTCCTCGAACTCGGCGCCGTTCTTCACGTGCCAGGCCTGCATCGCGGTGTAGCGCTTGGCATCGAACAGCTCGCCACAGTGGCGACCGGCCACAGCACCGAAAGTCACCGGCGTGTAGTTCGGGCGGAACATGGTAGTGCCCATCTGCGGGATGCTGATGCCCATCGAACGCGCGGCGATGGCCAGACCGTTGATGTTGCCCAGCTTGCCCTGGTCGGTGCCAAAGCCCAGTGCGGTGTAACGCTTGACGTGCTCGACCGACTCGAAGCCTTCACGCGTTGCCAGCTCGATGCCGGCCGCGGTGACGTCGTTCTGCAGGTCGACGAACTGCTTCGGCGCACGCGCAGTGGACTTGTCGTGCGGTACCTGAAACAGCGCCAGCATCGGCTCTTCCTGACGCACCTCGGCCTGTGGCAGGCTGCCACTGACGGCCTTGTAGCCAGCCTCGGCAGCCGCCTTGGCGCCCGCCTCGAAGCCATTGGCAAGCACGTCGCCGAGGGCGAACACGCCATTCACCGCACCGGCGTCGATGCGCTGCTGGATGCCGTTGCCCGGCCCCGGCACGAAACCGAGGATGTCCTCGCGCCATTCGGGGCGACCGCCCAGGTGCGACGCCAGATGCACCACCGGGCTGTAGCCACCGGAGCTGACGATCAGGTCGCAGTCCAGCACTTCGCCAGGGCTGGTGACCTTGTGTGCCTTGGCATCGATGGCGCAGATACGCGCACCGGTCACGCGCTTGCTGCCACGTGCCTCGACCACTGCGCTGCCGGTGAGGATGCGCACACCACGCGCACGTGCTTCCTCGACCCAGCTGCCGCGCGGGTTGCTGCGGGCATCGGCGACAGCCACCACCTTGCGCCCGGCATCGAGCCAGTCGAGCACCACGCGGTAGGCGTAATCGTTGTTGGTCGACAACACCAGTTCCTGCCCTGGCGCCACGCCATAACGACGCACGTAGGTCGACACGGCGCCAGCCAGCATGTTGCCGGGCACGTCGTTGTTGGCGTACACCAGCGGCCGCTCGTGGGCGCCACTGGCCAACACCACACGCTTGGCACGCACGCGGTGCATGCGCTGACGGGCCTGGCCCATCGGCGCGGTTTCACCGAGGTGGTCGGTAAGGCGTTGGTGGATGGTGAGGAAGTTGTGGTCGTGGTAGCCATTGACCGTGGCCCGCGAGAGCAGGGTCACTTCCGGCAGCGTCTTCAGCTCGGCGATGGCCTGCGCCACCCAGTCGGCAGCAGGCTTACCGTCGAGGGTCTCGCGGGTGTCGAGCAGGCTGCCGCCGAACTCTTCCTGTTCATCGGCAAGGATCACCCGCGCACCGCTACGGCCAGCAGCCAGCGCGGCGGCGAGACCGGCAGGGCCGGCGCCGACGACCAGCACGTCGCAGTACTGGTTGAGCTGGTCGTAGATGTCCGGGTCGACCTCGGTGGGCGAACGACCTAAGCCTGCGGCCTTGCGGATGTACTTCTCATAGGTCATCCACAGGTTCTGCGGATACATGAAGGTCTTGTAGTAGAAACCGGGCGGCATCATGCCGCCGCCAACCTTGCCGAGGATGCCCATCAGGTCGGTGTTGACGCTCGGCCAGCCGTTGGTGCTGTTGGCCACCAGACCGCTGTATAGCGCCTGCTGGGTGGCGCGCACGTTGGGGATCTGCGCCGCTTCGGTGGAACCGATCTGCAGCACGGCATTGGGCTCTTCGCTACCGGCTGCGACGATGCCGCGCGGCCGCGAATACTTGAAGCTACGACCGACGATGTCGACGCCATTGGCCAGCAGCGCTGCGGCCAGGCTGTCGCCGGCGTAACCCTGGTAGGTCTGGCCATTGAAGGTGAAGCTCAGCGCCTGGCTACGGTCGATGCGACCACCCTTGGCAAGACGATTGACCTGACTCATGCCGTTACTCCTTCTGCCACGGCTTGCTTGTCGGTGGCCCCGACTGCGGTGACCGAAGGCTTCTCGCCGACCTTGTAGGTCTCGAGGATCTCGTAGGTCACGGTGTGGCGGGTGGCGTTGAAATACTTGCGGCAACCGGCTGCGTGCACCCACAGCTCATGGTGGATACCACGCGGGTTGTCGCGGAAGAACATGTACTCGCCCCACTCTGCATCGCTGCAGGCATCGGGATCGAGCGGGCGAGCGATGTGCGCCTGGCCCTTGGCGTGGAATTCCTCTTCGGAGCGCAGTTCGCCACAGTAGGGGCAGAAGATGTGCAGCATGTTGGCCTCCTGAAACGCTTCCCCGCTCGCAGATGCCAACGGGGTTTATCTTGCCTCCCCTCTCCCTTCGGGAGAGGGGCTGGGGGAGAAGGTTTTTGTCTCCCCTCTCCCACTTGTGGGAGAGGGGTCGGGGGAGAGGGCATTCGGTGTTGGCCGCCGACCCTCTCCCGCCCTTCGGGCACCCTCTCCCGCAAGCGGGAGAGGGTCATCAGATGTCGCGCTGCGCGCGAACTTTTAATGAGCCACGGCAGCGGCGCCGTGCTCGTCAATCAGTGCACCAGTGTGGAAACGGTCGATGGAGAACGGCTTGGCCAGTGGGTGCATTTCACCCTTGGCCAGGCTGGCGGCGAACACGTGACCCGAACCCGGCGTGGCCTTGAAGCCACCAGTACCCCAACCGCAGTTGAAGAACAGGTTGTCCACCGGGGTCTTGGAAATGATCGGGCAGGCGTCCGGGCTGGTATCGACGATGCCGCCCCACTGGCGATTCATGCGCACCCGCGAGAGCACCGGGAACATCTCGACGATGGCCTGCAGGGTGTGCTCGATGGTGCCGTAGGAGCCGCGCTGCCCGTAGCCGTTGTAGCCGTCGATGCCGGCGCCGATGACCAGGTCGCCCTTGTCCGACTGACTGATGTAACCGTGCACGGCGTTGGACATGATCACGCTGTCGATGATCGGCTTGATCGGCTCGGATACCAGCGCCTGCAGCGGGTGGGATTCCAGCGGCAGGCGGAAACCGGCGAGCCCCGCCATATGCCCGGAGTTACCGGCAGTGACCACACCGACGCGCTTGGCACCGATGAAGCCCTTGTTGGTTTCCACACCGATCACCGCACCGTTCTGCTTGCGGAAACCGGTCACCTCGGTGTTCTGGATCAGATCGACGCCCAGAGCATCAGCGGCACGTGCGTAGCCCCAGGCCACGGCGTCATGACGGGCGACGCCGCCGCGACGCTGCACGGTGGAGCCCATCACCGGATAACGGGAGTTCTTGCTGCAGTCGAGGTAGGGAATTTCCTCGGCTACCTGCTTGGCGTCCAGCAGTTCGCCATCCACGCCGTTGAGACGGTTGGCGCTGACGCGGCGCTCGGCGTCACGCATGTCCTGCAGGGTGTGACAGAGGTTGTAGACGCCACGCTGGGAGAACATGACGTTGTAGTTGATGTCCTGCGACAGACCTTCCCACAGCTTCATGGCGTGTTCGTAGAGCTGCGCGGACTCGTCCCACAGGTAGTTGGAACGCACGATGGTTGTATTGCGCGCGGTGTTGCCGCCGCCGAGCCAGCCCTTCTCGACCACGGCGACGTTCTTCACGCCGAATTCCTTGGCCAGGTAATAGGCCGTGGCCAGACCGTGGCCGCCACCGCCGACGATGACCACGTCGTACACCGGCTTGGGCGTCGGGTTGCGCCACATGCGCTGCCAGTTCTCATGGTGGCTGAACGAGTGCTTGAACAGGCCGAAGCCGGAATAACGTTGCATAAGGAGGCTCCTGAATTCTGTTCCCCTCCCTCTGGGAGAGGGGCTAGGGGTGAGGGGCCGACGCCAGCGCCCTCACCCGCCCTGCGGGCACCCTCTCCCCGAGGGAGAGGGGTAACCTGTCAGCGATACACCGGATAATCCGCGCAAAGCCCGGCCACCAGCTTGGCCACCTGCGCCTCGACATCGGCATCGCCAAGGTGGTCGAGGATGTCGCAGATCCAGCCGGCCAGCGCCTGGCACTGAGCGACCTTGAAGCCACGGGTGGTCACCGCCGGCGTGCCGATACGAATGCCCGAGGTCACGAACGGCGACTGCGGGTCGTTGGGCACAGCGTTCTTGTTCACGGTGATACCGGCACGGCCAAGGGCAGCATCGGCCTCCTTGCCGGTCAGGCCCTGCTTGATCAGGCTGAGCAGGAACAGGTGGTTGTCGGTGCCGCCGGACACCACTTCGTAGCCACGCTCGATGAACACCTTGGCCATGGCCTGAGCGTTGTCGATGACCTGCTGCTGGTAGGCCTTGAACTCCGGCTCCATGGCCTCCTTGAAGCACACCGCCTTGGCCGCAATCACGTGCATCAGCGGGCCACCCTGGGCGCCGGGGAAGACGGCGGAGTTGAGCTTCTTCTCGATCTCTTCGTTGGCCTTGGCCAGGATCAGGCCGCCGCGCGGGCCGCGCAGGGTCTTGTGCGTGGTGGTGGTGACCACGTCGGCAAAGGGAATCGGGTTCGGGTACAGACCCGCAGCGACCAGGCCCGCCACGTGCGCCATATCGACGAACAGTAGCGCGCCGACCTTATCGGCGATGGCGCGAAAGCGCGGGAAGTCGAGGGTCTTGGAGTAGGCGGAGAAGCCGGCGACGATGATCTTCGGTTTGTGCTCCACGGCCAGGCGCTCGACCTCGTCGTAGTCGATCAGCCCGGTGGCGGTGTCCAGGCCGTACTGCACGGCGTTGTAGAGCTTGCCCGAGGACGACACCTTGGCGCCGTGGGTCAGGTGGCCGCCGTGGGCCAGGCTCATGCCGAGGATGGTGTCGCCGGCATTGAGCAGCGCCAGGTACACGGCGCTGTTGGCCGAAGAGCCGGAGTGCGGCTGGACGTTGGCGTAATCGGCGCCGAACAGAGCCTTGGCGCGGTCGATGGCCAGCTGCTCGACCTTGTCAACGTACTCGCAGCCACCGTAATAACGCTTGCCCGGATAACCTTCGGCGTATTTGTTGGTCAGGCCGCTGCCCTGCGCTTCCATCACCCGCTGGCTGCAGTAGTTCTCCGAGGCGATCAGCTCGATGTGCTCTTCCTGGCGGCGTTCTTCCTGATCGATCGCCGCGAGCAACTCGTCGTCGTAACCCTGAATCTGATCCTGCTTGCTGAACATCTCGACTCTCCTGCAGCGCCTATGGGCGGCGGTCTTGGACGGGCGGGCCAGCAAGGCCCTGTGCAGCGATGGTAGGGCCGCCCCTGCCCCCTCAAATGCCTGCCAACGCCGCGAGAGCATTCGTTTGCGACATGGCCTTGTCGCAATCAGGCGCGTCGCGGGTGCGCCGCTGGTTTGCACACAGATCACGGGGATCAAGCTGTGGATAAGCCGTGCATAGCGCGCGTCACCCCAACAGCTGCAAGGGTTTCCTGGCAGCGGTCATTTCCTGATCGATATCAAGCAGTTAACAATGCAGACCATGCACAGAAGCGGTGGACTAGCCTGTGGAAAAGCTGTCAGCAGATGGCTGCCGCCCTCGCCAGCGCTGCTCATGAGGGCGCTGTTCGATATCCATACACGCACGCAGGCTCCCTGGCTTATCCACCAGCGACATGAACGAGAGGCAGGTATCGGTTGGGGATATGCACAGAAGATGTGGATGAAACTGTGCATAGGCTGTTCGACGAGGGCGCGCGCCCAGCACCACCGCGGCCTGCCGGGAGACGACTAAAAATCGAACAGGATCAAGGAGATAGATCAGGCTTGTGCACAAATACTGTGGGCGGCGCTGTGCATGGCCTGTGGAAACATGGCGCCAGGCCAGGGCCCATGGGGCTCCAGCGCCAGCGCCTGCTATTTGCTCAACGACGCCTTACGGCTTGAGCTTTTCAGCACAGCTGCTGGAGGCATTCACCAGACGCTGCTGCATGGCAGGGTCAGGCGGGGACTGGCGGCTGATTTCCTGCAATTCAGCTTCACTGAATTCCTGGCTGACCTTGGTCGCAGCACAGTCGCAATAAGCGCGCAATTGTGGCTCCTCGTAGCCTGCCGGTGCGCCAGCGATGCACTGCTGAACGAACTCGGTCTTGGCATTATCCGACCACTCAGCGGCGGAAACGGGCAGCGCCACGGCCAGCGGCAGGGCAAGGGCGAGCAGGTGACGATAAGTCATGGGAAACTCCTTCTCTTGATTGCGGAGAGCGGATCGACTGCCGCCCTCTGGTAAGTGTGAACCCCGCTGCAAGCCCCAAGTTCCATCTGCGAGCCGAACGGTTGGCCACGAACCGACCCGGCAGTACGCTTCAGCGCAACAACTCGTCGCCGCGACGGACGCCTGACCGCCAGCCGCAGGTTAAAGTGAGCGCTTTGTCGGCAGACCCGCCGGCAGTTTTTTTCAGAAGGAACGCGCCAATGCCCGACAATGCCCAGCAATTCGCCAGCGACAACTACTCCGGCATCTGTCCCGAAGCCTGGGCCGCCATGGCCGAGGCCAACCAGGGCCACCAGCGCGCCTACGGCGATGACGAATGGACGGCGCGCGCCGCCGATCACTTCCGCCGCCTGTTCGAGACCGACTGCGAAGTGTTCTTCGCCTTCAACGGCACCGCCGCCAACTCCCTGGCCCTGGCCTCACTGTGCCAGAGCTATCACAGCGTAATCTGCTCGGAGACCGCCCACGTCGAGACCGACGAGTGCGGCGCGCCGGAGTTCTTCTCCAACGGCTCCAAGCTGCTGCTGGCCAAGACCGAGAACGGCAAGCTGACCCCGCAAGCCATCCGCGAAATCGCCCTCAAGCGTCAGGACATCCACTATCCGAAGCCGCGCGTGGTCACCCTCACCCAGGCCACCGAAGTCGGTACCGTGTACCGCCCGGAGGAAGTCCGCGCCATCAGCCAGGTCTGCAAGGAGCTGAATCTCAACCTGCACATGGACGGCGCACGCTTCTCCAACGCCTGCGCCTTTCTTGGCTGCAGCCCGGCGGAGCTGACCTGGAAGGCTGGCGTGGACGTGCTGTGCTTCGGCGGCACCAAGAACGGCATGGCCGTCGGTGAAGCCATCGTCTTCTTCAACAAGGATCTGGCCGAAGACTTCGACTATCGCTGCAAGCAGGCCGGCCAGCTGGCCTCGAAGATGCGCTACCTGTCCGCACCCTGGGTCGGCATCCTGCAGGATGATGCCTGGCTCAAATATGCCAACCATGCCAACCGCTGCGCGCAATTGCTGGCCACACTGGTCGAGGACGTGCCCGGTGTCAGCCTGATGTTCCCGGTTCAGGCCAACGGCGTGTTCCTGCAACTGTCGGAGCCGGCCATTGCCGCCCTCACCGCACGCGGCTGGCGCTTCTACACCTTCATCGGCGCCGGCGGCGCGCGCTTCATGTGCAGCTGGGATACCGACGAAGCCCGCGTGCGCCAACTGGCCGCCGATATCCGTGAAGTGATGAGCGCCTGAAACGCCATAAGTCCCACGAGCGGGGTTTATGGCTAAGTAGCCCGGATGAAATCCGGGGAAATCGATCAATCGCCCCGGATTTCATCCGGGCTACAAACCTTCATGGCGATCAATAGTCGATCGCCACATCCCCTTTCGGCACGCTGCAACACGACAGGATGTAGCCCTCAGCCACATCCTCGTCGGTGATGCCGCCGTTGTGCTCCATCTCCACTTCGCCGGCTGTCTTCATTACCTTGCAGGTACCGCAGATGCCCATGCCACAGGCCTTGGGAATATGCAGGCCGAGTTTGGCGGCAGCGGCGTGCACGGTTTCGCCGGGTACCACACGAATGCTCTTGCCAGTGCTGGTGAACTCCACCTGGTGCAAGTCGGCCAGCGGCACATCCGGCGCATCGGCCGCCTCGGCAGCCAGCTCCTTGACCTCGGCACGAATCTCCGGCGGCGTCGGGCCGAAGGCCTCCTCGTGGTAGCGATTCATGTCGTAGCCAGCCGCCTCGAGCAGGCGCTTGATGGCGCTCATGTAAGGCGTCGGGCCGCAGCAGAAGATCTCGCGATCAAGATAATCCGGAGCGATGAGCTCCAGCATCGGCTTGTTCAGGTAACCGCGATAACCCGCCCAGGCTTCACCCAGACCGTGCTTCTCGCAGATAACGTGCAGGCTGAAGTTGTTGATGCGCGCCGCCATATGCTCCAGCTCGCGCTGGTAAATGATGTCCTTCGGCGAACGAGCGCTGTGCACGAAGACCATGTCGACATTGGCGTTGGTGTCGTAGAACCAGCGCGCCATCGACATCACCGGCGTGATGCCGACACCACCGGAAAGAAACAGCGCCTTGTCGGTGGGAAAATCGATGGCATTGAACAGGCCCACCGGCCCATGCACTGGCACCTCGTCGCCTTCCTTGAGGTTGTCGTGCAGCCAGTTCGAGACCTTGCCGCCCGGCACCCGCTTGATGGTGATGGAGAAGCTGTAAGGCACCGAAGGCGAGCTGGAGATGGTGTAGGAACGCATGATCGGCTGGCCGTCGATCTCCAGCTCCAGGGTGACGAACTGCCCGGGCTTGAAGAAGAACAGCACCGGCTGATCGGCCATGAAGCAGAAGGTGCGCACATCCCAGGTTTCCTGGATCACCTTGACGCAACGCACCAGATGGCGACCGTTGGTCCAGGTCTGCGTCGTAACCGGATTGAGGAAGGCGTTGGTGGTCATGAACGGCTCTCCACGCGGCCGGATATCGGCCTATATGCGGCGGATTGTGCGAAAGGCTGCCGGTCGTCATTTATCTACCAGCGACATCCGCATGCTTATCGCGACCTGCCCGATAGCACGGGGCCTGGCGCGTCGGAAACAAATCTGGCCATGTCGCCCATGGATAAGGTTTTACCTGTTGCCGGCTCCACACTCCGCTCACCAAGCATGCACGCCCATTGCAGGCAGCAGCGAACGATCGAGACCTTGCGGCACATACCGTATCAGCCACTATTTCCGGCAGGCGCGAGGCGCCCGCCAATGAGGAGCCACCATGGACTGCACCCAAAACCTGAGCCTGGGCGACCCGCTGGAACCCGTGCGCAAGGCCACCGCACAGATGCTGAACGAACGCGACCACAGCTTCTCGCTGCCGCAGCCGTTCTACAGCGACGAACGCCTGTTCCAGGTCGACATGCAGGAGATCTTCCACAAGGAATGGCTGATCGCCGGCATGACCTGCGAAATCCCGGCCAAGGGCAACTTCCTCACCCTGCAGATCGGCGATAACCCGATTCTGGTCATTCGCGGCGCCGAAGGGCAGATCCATGCCTTCCACAACGTCTGCCGTCACCGTGGCTCGCGCCTGTGTGTCTCGGACAAGGGCAAGGTCGCCAAGCTGGTATGCCCTTACCACCAGTGGACCTACGAGCTCGACGGGCGCCTGTTGTTCGCCGGTACTGAAATGGGCGCCGACTTCGACCTCAAGGACTACAGCCTGAAACCGGTGCAGTGCAAGACCGCTGGCGGCTACATCTTCATCTCCCTGGCGGAAAACCCGCCGGCCATCGACGAGTTCCTCGCCACCCTGGCGCATTACATGGAACCCTATGACATGGAGAACACCAAGGTGGCCGTGCAGACCACCCTGATGGAAAAGGCCAACTGGAAGCTGGTGCTCGAGAACAACCGCGAGTGCTACCACTGCAATGGCTCGCACCCGGAACTGCTCAACACCCTGCTGGAATGGGATGACGTCACCGATCCGCGCGCCAGCCAGGCGTTCAAGGATCAGGTCGCCGAATGCACCACCCGCTGGGACAAGGACAAGATCCCCTACGCCCACGCCAGCTTCGGCCTGCGCAACCGCATCGTACGCATGCCGCTGCTCAAGGGCACCGTATCCATGACCATGGATGGCAAACAGGGCTGCAAGAAACTCATGGGCCGCATCACCGACCCTGACCTGGGCTCCATGCGCATCCTGCACCTGCCACATTCGTGGAACCACTGCATGGGCGACCACATGATCGTCTTCACCGTGTGGCCGATCAGCGCGCAGCAAACCATGGTCACCACCAAGTGGCTGGTGCACAAGGATGCCGTCGAAGGGGTCGACTACGACGTCGCCCGCCTGCGCCAGGTGTGGGATGCCACCAACGACCAGGACCGCCGCCTGGCCGAGGAAAACCAGCGCGGCATCAACTCCACCGCCTACCAGCCGGGCCCCTACTCCAAGACCTACGAGTTCGGTGTGATCAACTTCCTCGACTGGTACAGCGAACGCATGCTCAACAACCTCGGCGACACCCCGGCGCAATCGCTGCGCCAGGTGGCGGGCGAGTGATGACACTCAGCCTGCTGGTGGTGATCGGGCTGGCCGCCTATGGGTTGCTGGCCTGTCGGCCACAGCGCGGCTGAAGCCGCTCCAGCAGAGGCACAACACCTAACGGCGCCCCAAAAAAAGCCCCGCCAGATTGCTCTGGCGGGGCTTTTCATTTACAGCCGCGGCGAGTCGCTAAGCGTCAGGCCTTGTTGGCTTTCTTGGCAGCGCGGGTACGCTCGCCTTCGTCGAGGATCTTCTTGCGCAGACGGATCGACTTCGGCGTCACTTCGCACAGCTCGTCATCCTGGATGAACTCCAGCGCCTGCTCCAGGGTGAAGCGAACCGGCGGTACCAGGGCGATGGTTTCGTCCTTGCCCGAAGCGCGCATGTTGTCGAGCTTCTTGCCTTTGGTGGGGTTCACACCCAGGTCGTTGTCGCGGCTGTTCAGGCCGACGATCTGACCGTTGTAGATCTCCTGGCCGTGCTCGACGAACAGCTTGCCGCGCGCCTGCAGGGTTTCCAGGGAGTAGGTCAGCGCCTTGCCGGTATCGATCGACACCAGTACGCCGTTCTGACGGCCAGACATGCTGCCCGGCTTGACGGTGTCGTAACGGTCGAAGATCGAGGTCAGGATGCCGGCGCCGTTGGTCAGGGTCAGGAACTGGTTACGGAAACCGATCAGACCGCGAGCCGGGATGTTGTATTCCAGACGCACGCGACCTTTGCCGTCCGGCGACATGTTGGTCAGGTCACCCTTACGCAGGCCCATTTCTTCCATGACCTTGCCCTGGGATTCTTCAGGGATGTCGATGGTGACGTTCTCGTACGGCTCCTGCTTGACGCCGTTGACTTCACGGATGATCACTTCCGGGCGGCCAACGCCCATTTCGAAGCCTTCGCGACGCATGGTTTCGATCAGTACCGAGAGGTGCAGCTCGCCACGACCGGAGACCTTGAACTTGTCGGCGCTGTCGCCTTCTTCAACGCGCAGGGCCACGTTGTACAGCAGCTCCTTGTCCAGGCGCTCCTTGATGTTGCGGCTGGTGACGAACTTGCCTTCCTTGCCGCAGAACGGCGAATCGTTGACCTGGAAGGTCATCGAGACGGTCGGCTCGTCAACGGTCAGCGGCTTCATCGCTTCGACGTGGTTGATGTCGCACAGGGTATCGGAGATGAACAGCTGGTCCATACCGCTGACGCAGACGATATCACCAGCGGTGGCTTCTTCGACGTCTACGCGGTGCAGGCCGTGGTGGCCCATCAGCTTGAGGATACGGCCGTTACGCTTCTTGCCGTCGACGTCGATGGCAGTCACCGGAGTGTTCGGCTTGATCTTGCCACGGGCAATACGGCCAACGCCGATGATGCCGAGGAAGCTGTTGTAGTCCAGAGCGGAAATCTGCATCTGGAACGGGCCGTCGAGGTCGACGTTCGGCGCCGGCACGTGGTCGACGATGGCCTGGTACAGCGGGGTCAGGTCTTCGGCCATGGCGGTGTGGTCGAGACCGGCGATGCCGTTCAGGGCGCTGGCGTAAACGACCTGGAAGTCGAGCTGCTCATCGGTGGCACCGAGGTTGTCGAACAGGTCGAAGATCTGATCCATGACCCAGTCAGGACGCGCGCCCGGACGGTCGATCTTGTTGATCACGACGATCGGCTTGAGGCCGGCTTCGAAGGCCTTCTTGGTCACGAAGCGGGTTTGCGGCATCGGGCCGTCCTGGGCGTCGACCACCAGCAGTACGGAGTCGACCATGGACATCACGCGCTCGACTTCACCACCGAAGTCGGCGTGGCCGGGGGTGTCGACGATGTTGATGCGGTAGTCATTCCACTTGATGGCGGTGTTCTTGGCCAGAATGGTGATGCCGCGCTCTTTTTCCTGGTCGTTGCTGTCCATCACGCGCTCGTCGTTGAGCTCGTTACGCTCCAGGGTGCCGGACTGACGCAGCAGGGCGTCGACGAGGGTGGTTTTGCCATGGTCGACGTGGGCGATGATGGCGATGTTGCGCAGATTTTCGATCACTGTGTGTATCTCGATCAGAGGATTCGGTGTGTCGCCCAGCCTGGACGACGAATATGAAGAAAACTGTTTCAGCGAGCTGAATGGGGTGTCGCCGCTGGCGAACGGTCGGGAGGGCGATGGCGGATACTTCCGCCATTAAGCCCCGGCGTTCTATGCCGGACGATAAACGCGCACATTGGCATGTCCCTCGCTCAGCAGATGGTGGGCATGCAGACGGCTCATCACGCCCTTGTCGCAATACAGCAGGTACTGGCGGTTCTCATCCAGTTCCTTGAATTTGTTGTTCAGCGCATAGAACGGCAGCGCCTGCACTTCGATACCCGGCACGTCCAACGGCTCGTCTTCGGCGGCGTCGGGATGGCGAATATCGATGACGATCTGGCCGGCCAGTGCTTCACGTACTTCCTCGACCTGCACGTCCTTGCCCAGCTCGTCGATCACGCGGTCGATGGGCAGTTGGGTGGCGCGTTCGAGGGCGCGTTCGAGGATGGCCATGTCGAACTGGGCCTCCTCGTGCTCGATGCGGTAACCGCGAGCCTTGGTAGTCGGGTTGACCGAGATCACGCCGCAGTACTCAGGCATGTTCTTGGCGAACTCGGCGGTGCCAATGCGCGTGGCAGTGTCGATGATGTCCTGCTTGTGGCTGGCGATCAGCGGGCGCATCACCAGCATGTCGGTAGCCGAGTCGATCACTGCAAGGTTGGTCAGGGTCTGGCTGGAGACCTGGCTGATCGCCTCGCCGGTGACCAGCGCCTCGATCTGCAGCTTTTCGGCGACACGGGTGGCAGCGCGCAGCATCATGCGCTTGAGGATCACGCCCATCTGGCTGTTGTCGACCTTGCCGAGAATCTCGCCGACCACTTCCTCGAACGGCACGCTGACGAACAGCACACGCTGCGAGCGGCCGAATTTCTGCCATATATAGTGCGCCACTTCCATCACGCCCAATTCGTGGGCACGACCGCCGAGATTGAAGAAGCAGAAGTGGCTGACCAGGCCGCGACGCATCATCTGGTAGGCCGCCACGGTGGAGTCGAAGCCACCGCTCATCAGCACCAGGGTCTGCTCCAGCGAGCCCAGCGGGTAACCACCGAGGCCCTCGTGACGGTTGTGCACCACGAACAGGCGCTGGTCGCGAATCTCCATGCGTACTTCGACGTCCGGCTTCTTCAGGTCGATACCGGCAGCGCCGCACTCCAGACGCAGGCGCGAACCGACATGACGCTCGACATCGATGGAAGAGAATTCATGCTTGCCACCGCGCTTGCAGCGCACGGCGAAAATCTTGCCTGGCAGCTGCTCGGCGTAATGACGCTTGCAGTGTTCGGTGATGTCGTCCAGATCGCCCAGCGGGTATTCATTGACCTCGAGGAACAGACCGATACCCGGTGTGTTGCGCAGGCGTTCGGTCATCTCGGCAAGCAGCTTGGGATCGTCCAGATCGGTTTCGACCTCGAGGTTGTCCCAGACACCGGTCACCCGCAGTTCGGGGTCAAGATCGCGCAGCACGGAGCGAATGTTCTTCCCCAACTGGCGGATGAACTGCTTGCGCACCGGGCGGCTCTTGATGGTGATTTCCGGGAAAACTTTGACGATGAGCTTCATGAATAGGCCGCCCACTTGGGGGACGAAAAAACAGGGGCGCGGATTATAGCGGAAATTGTTCAAGCTTTGACCAAAAATACTGCACCAACCACGCAGCGCACCAAAATAGATCTTCATCGAAATTAAAGGCCCTCAAATGGTGCAAATATTTCTGACGAATTACCGCGCAGACGGCACAGCGCCTGAGTTTCGCGGCTTCTGCCCAATAAAGGGCACTGGCATGCAATTTGCTCCCTTGTGAGGCAGGTCGCCCTGGAGGACTATCCCGCCGGGCTTCACCGCATCTTCAAGGCTTATCGATAAGAGCCTTTTCCACCTGGAGGACAACATGTCTAAGGCTGTTCAACTGATCAAAGAACACGACGTGAAGTGGGTAGACCTGCGCTTCACCGACACCAAGGGCAAGCAGCACCACGTGACCATGCCGGCCCGTGACGCCCTGGACGAAGATTTCTTCGAGCACGGCAAAATGTTCGACGGCTCCTCCATCCATGGCTGGAAAGGCATCGAAGCCTCCGACATGATCCTGATGCCGGTAGACGATACCGCCGTTCTGGACCCGTTCACCGAAGAGCCGACCCTGATCCTGGTCTGCGACATCATCGAGCCGAGCACCATGCAAGGCTACGACCGCGACCCGCGCTCCATCGCCAAGCGCGCTGAAGAGTTCCTCAAAGGCACCGGCATCGGTGACACCGTATTCGTTGGCCCGGAGCCCGAGTTCTTCATCTTCGACGAAGTGAAGTTCAAGTCCGACATCTCCGGCTCGATGTTCAAGATCTACTCCGAGCAAGGCTCCTGGATGACCGACGGCGACGTCGAAGGCGGCAACAAGGGCCACCGTCCGGCCGTCAAAGGCGGTTACTTCCCGGTTCCGCCGTGCGACCACGACCACGAAATCCGTACTGCCATGTGCAACGCCATGGAAGAAATGGGCCTGGTCGTCGAAGTGCACCACCACGAAGTGGCCACTGCCGGTCAGAACGAAATCGGCGTGAAGTTCAACACCCTGGTGGCCAAGGCTGACGAAGTTCAGACCCTGAAGTACTGCGTGCACAACGTAGCCGACGCCTACGGCAAGACCGCTACCTTCATGCCGAAGCCGCTGTACGGCGACAACGGCTCGGGCATGCACGTGCACATGTCGATCTCCAAAGACGGCAAGAACACCTTCGCTGGTGAAGGCTATGCCGGCCTGTCCGAGACCGCTCTGTACTTCATCGGCGGCATCATCAAGCACGGCAAGGCTCTGAACGGCTTCACCAACCCGTCGACCAACTCCTACAAGCGTCTGGTTCCGGGCTTCGAAGCACCGGTGATGCTGGCCTACTCGGCTCGCAACCGCTCCGCCTCGATCCGTATCCCGTACGTTGCCAGCCCGAAAGCCCGCCGCATCGAAGCGCGCTTCCCGGACCCGGCTGCCAACCCGTACCTGGCCTTCGCTGCTCTGCTGATGGCCGGTATCGACGGTATCCAGAACAAGATCCACCCGGGCGATGCAGCCGACAAGAACCTGTACGACCTGCCGCCGGAAGAAGGCAAGCTGATCCCGCAAGTCTGCGGCAGCCTGAAAGAAGCCCTGGAAGAGCTGGACAAGGGCCGTGCGTTCCTGACCAAGGGCGGCGTGTTCTCCGACGACTTCATCGATGCCTACATCGAGCTGAAATCCGAAGAAGAAATCAAGGTACGTACCTTCGTACACCCGCTGGAATACGACCTGTACTACAGCGTCTAAGCCAGTTTGCGCCGCCTCGTGCGGCGCTCTCGAAAGCCCCGCCCGGTTCTGCCTGGCCGGGCTTTTTCATTTTCCGCCGTAGGGTGCACCGTGCGCCTCGAGAGCCCGGGGCTCAGCAGCAGATCGTGCGTACAGCCCAGGCGACCACACGGCCCCAACAGAATCCGCGCCCACGGCCCGCGCCGATTTGTAGCCAAACATCACAGCCATGGCGCCCTGCGCTTGCCAGGAACCGCCAGCAGTGCAAGGCTTAGCGCATCATCCGCGGAAGGATCGGCCCATGCGCCCGTTACTCGCCTGCCTGCTGCTTACCCTGGCCTTGCCGGCCAGCGCGCAGATCTACAAATACATCGACGCCAACGGCAACACGGTCTTTACCAACCAGCCGCCCGATGGCGCAGCAGCCGAGAGCGTCAACCTGCCGCCAACCAATACGGTAGAGATGCAAACGCCCAGCATTCCTGCAGACACCAGCGGCGACACCTCAGCACAGAGCGCGGCCCCTTACTCCGTGTTGAGCCTGACCGGCATCCCGGATGATGAAGCCATGCGCGCCAACAACGGCACCTTCGTCGTCGGAGTGAACATCCAGCCACGCCTGCAACCCGGCCACCAGCTACGGCTGATTCTCGATGGCGAGCCATACGGCCAGGCCAGCAACGTACCGAGCCTGCAGCTGACCAATGTCGAGCGCGGCGAGCACAGCCTGGCGGTGGCGGTGGTCTTGGGTGAACGCATCATCCAGCAGAGCGCCACCGAAACCTTTACCGTGCAGCGCATCAGCGTCAACAGCCCTGCCCGCCCACCTGTCACGCCACCGCGTCCAACCCCAAGACCTGCGAACTGATCACGATGCGTACACTGCTGCTCTGCCTGTTGTTCATCACCCAAGCAGCTTCGGCTCAGGTCTATACCTATATCGACGCTGAAGGTAACCGCGTTTTCACTGACAAGCCGCGCAGCAGCAATGCCGAACGGGTGATGCTCGCGCCGTCCAACACCGCGCAAATGAGCCAGCCCCAACCCACGGTGCGCATGGCCCCACCAGCTGCGGCAAGCAAACCGACCGTGCACTATCAGGTGCTGCGCATTCTTGTGCCGGAGCCGGACGCCTCGATCCATAACGGTTCCGGCGACATGATCGTCACCCTCAACAGCGAGCCCGGCCTGCTACCCGGCCACAGCTACCGGCTGCTGCTCGATGGCGAGCCCCAGGGCGAGACAAGCCGCAGCCCGGTCTTCTCCCTGCAGCACGTCGACCGCGGCACGCACCAACTGGTGGCAGAAATCATCGACTCCGCCGGGCTCATCGTCGAACGCACACCGGCGCAACCCTTCCACATGCACCGCATGACCCTGGCGCAGAAGCGCAAGATCAATCCGTGCAAGAAGGATGAATACGGCGTTCGCCCCGAATGCCCGCTGAAAGACAAGCCCGAGGAAGAGGTCAGTATCCTTCCCTTCTTCTGAATCAACTCGCACCTTAATGGTGCAATCAAGCGCACCACCTCCTAAGCTCTCCCTGTTTTGGGTCGCTTTTCTTCGCCCAGTCGCGCCGCCGCACCACTAAACCCTGGCAGACCGCACAAATAATGCGTCTTTTCGGGGCCTTGGTTTGCTTCTTGCATTTTCCTGCCCATCGCCGGAACGCACTGCCTATGACCATCAACGACGCGCTGCACCGACTGCTACTCGACAACCTGACCACCGCCACCCTGCTGCTCAACAGCCAGCTGTGCCTTGAGTACATGAACCCGGCGGCGGAAATGCTCCTGGCCGTCAGCGGCCAACGCAGCCATGGTCAGTTCATCAGCGACCTGTTCACCGAATCGCCCGAGGCGCTGTCATCCTTGCGCCAGGCGGTGGAGCAGGCTCATCCGTTCAACAAGCGTGAAGCCGTGCTGACCTCGGTCACTGGCCAGACGCTGACCGTGGACTATGCCGTCACCCCATTGTTCAGCAAGGGTGAAACCCTGCTGCTGCTGGAGGTGCACCCGCGTGATCGCCTACTGCGCATCACCAAGGAAGAGGCACAGCTGTCCAAGCAGGAAACCACCAAACTGCTGGTGCGCGGCCTGGCCCACGAAATCAAGAATCCACTCGGCGGCATTCGCGGCGCAGCACAACTGCTGTCGCGCGAACTGCCCAACGAAGAGCTCAAGGACTACACCAACGTCATCATCGAAGAGGCCGATCGCCTGCGTAACCTGGTCGACCGCATGCTCGGCTCGAACAAGCTGCCGTCGCTGGCGATGACCAACGTCCACGAGGTGCTCGAGCGCGTCGCCAACCTGATCGAAGCGGAAAGCCAGGGCAGCATCACTTTGGTGCGCGACTACGACCCGAGCATTCCGGATCTGCTGATCGACCGCGAGCAGATGATCCAGGCCGTACTGAATATCGTGCGCAACGCCATGCAGGCCATCGCCGGGCAGAAGCACGACATGGGCCTCGGGCGCATCAGCCTGCGTACTCGCACCCTGCGCCAGTTCACCATCGGCCACACCCGCCACCGCTTGGTGGTCAAGGTCGAGATCATCGACAACGGCCCCGGCATCCCGCCTGAGCTGCAGGAAACCATCTTCTATCCCATGGTCAGCGGGCGTGCCGACGGCACCGGCCTGGGCCTGGCCATCACCCAGAACATCATCAGTCAGCACCAGGGCCTGATCGAGTGCGAGAGCTATCCCGGCCACACCGTATTCTCGATCTTCCTACCGCTGGAACAAGGAGCGCCCACGCCATGAGCCGCAGTGAAACCGTCTGGATTGTCGACGACGATCGTTCCATCCGCTGGGTACTGGAAAAGGCCCTGCAACAGGAAGGCATGACCACCCAGAGTTTCGACAGTGCCGACGGTGTACTCGCCCGCCTGACCCGCCAGCAGCCGGACGTGATCATCTCCGACATCCGCATGCCCGGCGCCAGCGGCCTCGACCTGCTGGCCCGCATCCGTGAGCTGTACCCGCGCCTGCCGGTGATCATCATGACCGCGCATTCGGATCTGGACAGCGCGGTGGCCAGCTACCAGGGCGGCGCCTTCGAATACCTGCCCAAGCCGTTCGACGTCGACGAGGCGGTCTCGCTGGTCAAGCGCGCCTTCCAGCATGCCCAGGAACAGCAGAGCCTGGCCGCGCCCGCAGCGCAGGCGCGCACCCCGGAAATCATCGGCGAGGCGCCGGCGATGCAGGAGGTGTTCCGCGCCATCGGCCGCTTGAGCCATTCCAATATCACCGTACTGATCAACGGCGAATCCGGCACCGGCAAGGAGCTGGTGGCCCATGCCCTGCACCGCCACAGCCCGCGCGCTGCCGCGCCGTTCATCGCCCTGAACATGGCCGCGATCCCCAAGGATTTGATGGAGTCCGAGCTGTTCGGCCACGAGAAAGGCGCCTTCACTGGCGCGGCCAACCAGCGCCGCGGTCGCTTCGAGCAGGCCGACGGCGGCACGCTGTTCCTCGACGAGATCGGCGACATGCCGGCTGACACCCAGACCCGCCTGCTGCGCGTATTGGCCGATGGCGAGTTCTACCGTGTCGGCGGCCACACCCCGGTGAAGGTGGACGTGCGCATCATCGCCGCCACCCACCAGAACCTGGAAACCCTGGTGCAAGCCGGCAAGTTCCGCGAAGACCTGTTCCACCGCCTCAACGTCATTCGCATCCATATCCCGCGTCTGGCCGACCGCCGCGAGGACATCCCCACCCTGGCCAACCACTTCCTCGCCCGCGCCGCGCAGGAACTGGCGGTGGAACCCAAGCTGCTCAAGAGCGAGACCGAGGATTACCTCAAGCACCTGCCCTGGCCAGGCAACGTGCGTCAGCTGGAGAACACCTGCCGCTGGATTACCGTCATGGCCTCGGGCCGTGAGGTGCATGTCGACGACCTGCCGCCGGAACTGCTGACCCAGCCGCAGGACGCCGCACCAGTGACCAACTGGGAACAGGCGCTGCGCCTGTGGGCCGATCAGGCCCTGGCACGCGGCCAGTCCAACCTGCTCGACACCGCCGTGCCGGCGTTCGAACGCATCATGATCGAGACCGCGCTCAAGCACACCGCCGGCCGTCGTCGCGACGCCGCCCTGCTGCTGGGTTGGGGTCGTAACACCCTGACGCGCAAGATCAAGGAGCTGGGCATGAAGGTCGACGGCGCGGACGACGACGACAGCGACGACTGATCCCGCCAGCGTTACGAAAAAGGGCATCCCACGGGATGCCCTTTTCATTTTCCCCGGATTGCATCCGGGCTACGACGCGACGACCGTAGGGTGCGCCGCGCGCACCGACAATTGTCGCCGCCCGATCACCCGCGCTGCGCGTTTTTGATAGAGATCTGCGTATTGAGCGTCCAGAAGTCGTAGAGCACGCCGATCAGGAACAGGCCGCCGGTAAATAAGTAAATGATCCCGGTGATCCACTTGCCCTGATACATGCGGTGCACACCGAACACGCCGAGGAAGGTCAGCAGGATCCACGCCACGTTGTAGTCGGTGTCGCCTGCGGTGAAGCGCAGGTCGGCCTCGCGATCCATCGAGGGGATCAGAAACAGGTCGATGATCCAGCCGATGAAGAACAATCCCAGGGTGAAGAACCAGATGGTGCCGGTGACCGGCTTGCCGTAGTAGAAGCGGTGGGAACCGAGAAAGCCGAAGATCCACAGCAGGTAACCGATCAGTTTGCTGTGCGTATCCTGTCGTTGCATGGCGAACTCCTTGTGCAAGATGCTGCTATGACGCTGCGCGTCGAGTGAAGGTTTCATTTGCAGCGAGGCAGCGCCGCACAACGAATAGCTTGATAGCTGTACGACGGCCATATACTGTATAAAAAAACAGTATAGATATCGCCTGCCATGCAATTGATCGAAAAGCTCACCATCCTCGCCGACGCCGCCAAGTACGACGCCTCCTGCGCCAGCAGCGGCGCACCAAAGCGCAGCTCCAAGGGCAAGGACGGCATCGGCTCGGCCAACGGCATGGGCATCTGCCACAGCTACACGCCGGACGGTCGCTGCGTGGCACTGCTCAAAGTGCTGCTGACCAACTTCTGCCTGTACGACTGCCAGTACTGCATCAACCGCCGATCCAGCGATGTGCCGCGTGCGCGCTTCACGCCCGAGGAAGTGGTGACACTGACCTTGGACTTCTACAAGCGCAACTGTATCAGCGGCCTGTTCCTCAGCTCCGGCATCATCCGCTCGGCTGACTACACCATGGAGCAGTTGATTCGCGTCGCCAAGCTGCTGCGCCAGGAGCATCAGTTCCGCGGTTACATTCATCTGAAGACCATCCCCGATGCCGCGCCGGAACTGATCGCCGAGGCTGGTCTTTACGCCGATCGCCTCAGCGTCAATATCGAACTGCCCACCGAAACCAGCCTGGTGCGCCTGGCGCCGGAAAAGAACGTCGGCAGCATCCACCAGGCCATGCACAGCATTCATCTCGGTGAGCGCGAGGCCCAGGAAGAACGTCGCGCGCCACGTTTCGCCCCGGCCGGGCAAAGCACGCAGATGATCGTCGGCGCCGATGCCACCGATGACAGCACCATCCTGCACAACGCTCAGAGCCTGTATCACGACTATCGCCTGCGCCGCGTCTACTACTCGGCCTTCAGCCCCATCCCGCAGAGCCCGAAAACCGTGCCCTTCGAGGCGCCGCCCCTGCTCCGCGAACATCGCCTGTACCAGGCGGATTTCCTCATGCGCGGCTATGGCTTCAGCGCCACGGAGCTGCTCGCCGGCCCAGGCAACCTGGCGCTGGATATCGACCCCAAGCTGGCCTGGGCCCTGGCCAATCGCGAGCAGTTTCCGGTGGACCTGAACCGCGCCGACGAGTCATTGATCGCCCGCGTGCCCGGCATCGGCGTGCTCAGCGCCAGGCGCCTGGGCGCACTGCGCCGCGAACGACGCATCCGCTATGAGGATCTGACCCGCCTGCGCTGCGTGCTGGAAAAGGCCAAGCCCTTCATCGTTACCCAGGATTACCGGCCACCGCGGGCCGAACACGAATCCGTGGTGCTGCGCCAGCAACTGCGCGACACCCCGGTGCAGATGGCATTGTGGTGATACACAGCCTGCGTTTCGACGGCACCTTCGCCACCTGGCGCCAGGCCGCGCGCCGCGCCTTGCTGCAGGGCCTGGCGCCGCACCAGCTGCAATGGCTGGACGAAGAGGCAGCGCCCGGCTTGTTCGACCAGCCCGCCGAACGCGCGCCGGAGCCCAATGGCCGTCTGCGTGTCTCACCCGAATTGCTCGGCTTGCTGGAAAGCGCCGCACAGTATCGCGGCGAGGAGCGCTGGAGCCTGCTCTACCGCGTGCTGTGGCGCTTCGTGCAGGGCGAGCGCAGCGCCGTACTCGCCGGCGACCCCGACGGCAGCGAGCTGCATCGCCGGCTCAAGGCGGTGCGGCGCGAGGCCCATCACCTGCATGCTTTCGTGCGCTTTCAGCCGAGCAAGGCGCAAGGCGCGCCGGACTTCGTCGCCTGGTTCGAACCGGCGCACGACATCCTCGCCTCGGCCAGTGGTCACTTCGCCGAGCGCCTGGGCAAGCACAGTTGGTTGATCGCTACACCGCGCGACGGCGTGTACTGGGATGGCCAGCACCTGCAGCACGAGCCCCGCTGCCCGGCGCAATGGCAAGCCTGGGCAGAGCAGCCCGAGGATGACGGTCAGGCCCTGTGGCGTGCCTATTACGGCAGCACCTTCAATCCGGCGCGGCTCAACCGCACGGTAATGCAGCAGCATCTGCCGCTGAGATTCTGGAAGCACCTGCCGGAAGGCCCGCTGATTCCGCAACTGATGAGCGAAGCACGCGCCGGTGCGCAGCGCGATGGCCAGGCATTGGTGCTGGCCGGCAGAAAGGGCAAACGCATCGCCCAGATAAACGAAGGGGACGCAGCGCGTCCCCCGTCAGGCAGCGTCAGCGGAAGCGACGCCCCGGATCTTCCTCGCTGACCTCCAGCGCCAGGCCCTGGGCCATGCTGGTCAGGTGATCGCCGTCGGTTTCCGAACCGAGCTTGATCATCAGGCGCAGGTCGTTGGCCGAGTCGGCGTAGAGCAGTGCATCTTCGTAGGTGATCTCGCCCTGGGTGTAGAGGTTGTACAGCGCCTGGTCGAAGGTCTGCATGCCCTGCTCGGTGGAGCGCTTCATCAGGCCCTTGAGCTCGTGCACCTCACCCTTGCGGATCAGGTCGGCGGCCAGCGGGGTGTTGATCAGCACCTCGATCACCGCGCGACGGCCCTTGCCGTCCGGGGTTGGAATCAGTTGCTGAGCGACGATGGCCTTGAGGTTGAGCGACAGGTCCATCCACACCTGGTTCTGCCGATCCGCCGGGAAGAAGTTGATGATGCGGTCCAGCGCCTGGTTGGCGTTGTTGGCATGCAGGGTGGCCAGACACAGATGGCCGGTTTCGGCGAAAGCCACGGCATGATCCATGGTCTCGCGGGTGCGCACCTCACCGATAAGAATCACGTCCGGCGCCTGACGCAGGGTGTTCTTCAGCGCCACTTCGAACGACTCGGTGTCGATACCCACTTCACGCTGGGTGACGATGCAGCTCTGATGCTGGTGGATGTACTCGATCGGGTCTTCGATGGAGATGATATGGCCGCTGCTGTTCTTGTTGCGGTAACCGATCATCGCCGCCAGCGAGGTGGACTTGCCGGTACCGGTAGCCCCGACGAACAGCACCAGGCCGCGCTTGGTCAACGCCAGCTTCTTGAGGATTTCCGGCAGCTTGAGTTCGTCGATGGTCGGGATATTGGTCTCGATCCGGCGCAGCACCATGCCCACCAGGTTGCGCTGGTAGAAGGCGCTGACACGGAAACGACCGATACCACGGGCGCTGATGGCGAAGTTGCACTCATGGTTCTCGGCAAAGTCGCGGCGTTGTGCTTCGTTCATCACACCCAACACGGTCTCGCGGGTCTGCTCCGGCGACATGGCGTTCTTGGTCACCGGCATGATCTTGCCATTGACCTTCATCGACGGCGGGACGCCAGCGGTGATGAACAGGTCGGAGCCGCCTTTTTCCACCATCAGGCGCAGCAGTTTTTCGAATTCCATCTTAGGTTTCGCTCATCAACGACACGCACAGGATTCGGAAGGCCCCGGCAGGGGCTCAGCGACTGCTGGCGTGTTCCGCAGTCGCTAGCGCTGCGACCGACAGCCGGCCGCAGCACGTTGCTAGTTAGAGACTTTCCGGACTCTTGGCCTTCTCGCGCGCGCTGTCGCGGCTGACCAACCCCTTGGACACCAGTGTTTTGAGGCAGGCATCGAGGGTCTGCATGCCCAGTGCGCCGCCGGTCTGGATCGCCGAATACATCTGCGCCACCTTGTCCTCACGGATCAGGTTACGAATCGCCGGGGTGCCAATCATGATTTCGTGCGCCGCGACACGACCGCCGCCGATCTTCTTCAGCAGAGTCTGCGAGATCACCGCCTGCAGCGACTCGGAGAGCATCGAACGCACCATCGACTTCTCCTCGGCCGGGAACACGTCGACCACACGGTCGATGGTCTTGGCGGCGGAGGTGGTGTGCAGGGTGCCGAAGACCAGGTGGCCGGTTTCCGCGGCGGTCAGCGCCAGGCGGATGGTTTCCAGGTCGCGCATCTCGCCCACCAGAATGATGTCCGGGTCTTCACGCAGGGCCGAGCGCAGCGCTTCGGAGAAGCCATGGGTGTCGCGGTGCACCTCGCGCTGGTTGACCAGGCACTTCTTCGACTCGTGGACGAATTCGATGGGATCTTCGATGGTAAGAATGTGGTGGTACTTGTTGCTGTTGAGGTAGTCGAGCATCGCCGCCAGGGTGGTCGACTTGCCCGAACCGGTCGGGCCGGTAACCAGCACCAGGCCGCGCGGCACGTCAGTGATCTTGCGGAACACCTCGCCCATGCCCAGGTCTTCCATGGTCAGCACCTTGGACGGAATGGTACGGAACACCGCACCGGCGCCACGGTTCTGGTTGAAGGCGTTGACCCGGAAACGCGCCACACCCGGCACTTCGAAGGAGAAGTCGGTCTCGAGGAACTCTTCGAAGTCCTTGCGCTGCTTGTCATTCATGATGTCGTAGATCAGCGCGTGTACCTGCTTGTGATCCAGCGGCGGCAGGTTGATGCGGCGTACATCGCCGTCGACGCGGATCATCGGCGGCAGACCCGCCGAGAGGTGCAAATCCGACGCGCCTTGTTTGGCGCTGAAGGCGAGCAGCTCAGTGATATCCATGGGACTCCCCAATTACAAGCAAGCAGGTAGAATGCCGCGAACGCAACGGCCAGGCTTATAGAGCGCAGGTAATGTCCACGATAGCAGAGAATATTGCAAAGGTCGGAGCGCGCATCCGTGAGGCGGCGCAAGCCTCGCAGCGTAATTTGACGGATATCGGCCTGCTCGCGGTGAGCAAGACCAAACCGGCAGCGGCCATTCGTGAAGCTCATGCGGCTGGTTTGTGCGATTTTGGCGAGAACTACCTGCAGGAAGCGCTGGAAAAACAGGCCGAACTGAGTGATCTGCCCTTGATCTGGCACTTCATCGGCCCCATTCAATCGAACAAGACCCGGCCCATCGCCGAGCATTTCGACTGGGTACATTCGGTGGATCGCCTGAAAATCGCCCAACGCCTCTCCGAGCAGCGCCCCGCCCACCTGCCGCCGCTGAATATCTGCCTGCAGGTCAACGTCAGCGGTGAGGACAGCAAATCCGGCTGCAGCCCAGAAGCGCTGCCAGAGCTGGCCAAGGCTGTAACCACCCTGCCCAACCTGCGCCTGCGTGGGCTGATGGCAATTCCCGAACCTACCGACGATATCGCCGCGCAACATGCCGCCTTCGCCCACTTGCGCCAATTGCATGATGACCTGGCGCTGGACCTCGATACCTTGTCCATGGGCATGAGCCATGACCTGGAGGCCGCCATCGCCGAAGGTGCCACCTGGGTGCGCATCGGCACCGCCCTGTTCGGCGCCCGCGATTACGGCCAGCCCACTCACTGAATGAAGGATTTTCTGCAATGAGCAACCCGACCATCGCCTTCGTCGGCGCCGGCAACATGGCAGCCAGCCTGATTGGCGGTCTGCGCGCCCAAGGCGTGGCAGCCAGCGCCATCCGCGCCAGCGAGCCCGGCAGCGAACAACGTGCCCGCCTGCAGCAAGAGCACGGCATCGCCACCTTCGCGGATAACGGTGAAGCCATAAAAGGCGTCGACCTGATCGTGCTGGCGGTCAAACCACAGATCATGAAAGCGGTATGCCTGGATCTGGCGCCACACCTGGCTCCCAATCAGGTGATCATCTCCATCGCCGCCGGCATCAGCTGCGCCAGCCTGGAAAACTGGCTGGGCCAGCGCCCAGTCGTGCGTTGCATGCCCAACACGCCGGCGCTATTGCGCCAGGGCGTTTCCGGCCTGTTCGCCAACGCCCGCGTCAGCGCCGCACAGAAAGCCCAGGCCGAACAGGTGCTGAGCGCCGTTGGCCTGGCCCTGTGGCTGGATGAAGAAGCCCAACTAGACGCCGTTACCGCCGTTTCCGGCAGCGGCCCGGCTTATTTTTTCCTGCTGATCGAAGCCATGACAGCGGCTGGCGAGCAACTCGGCCTGCCGCGCGAGACGGCTGCACACCTGAGCATCCAGACTGCACTGGGCGCCGCACGCATGGCCAGCGAGAGTGATGTCGACGCCGCCGAACTGCGGCGCCGTGTGACCTCGCCGAACGGAACCACCGAAGCGGCGATCAAAACCTTCCAGGCCGGCGGCTTCGAAACGCTGGTACAACAGGCATTGAATGCCGCCGCCAATCGCTCGGCCGAACTGGCCGAACAACTGGGTCAATAAAGGAAGCACACATGTCCGGACTCATCGAAGCCCTGATCTACATCATCCAGACCCTCGGCAGCCTGTATCTGCTGATCGTCCTGCTGCGTTTCATCCTGCAACTGGTGCGCGCGGACTTCTACAACCCGCTGAGCCAGTTCATCGTCAAGGCCACACAGCCGCTGGTGACGCCCCTGCGGCGGATCATCCCCGGTTTCGCCGGGCTGGATCTGGCCTCGCTGGTGCTGGCCATCCTGGTGCAGCTGCTGCTGATGGTCATCACCCTGACGCTGATGGGCTACAACGTCGGCGGCTTCATCCTGCAACTTCTGGTGTGGTCATTGATCGGCGTGACCTCGCTGTTTCTCAAGGTGTTCTTCTTCGCCCTGATCATCAGCGTGATCCTGTCGTGGGTCGCCCCGGGCAGCTACAACCCCGGCGCGCAGCTGGTCAATCAGATCTGCGAACCACTGTTGGCGCCGTTCCGCAAGCTGCTGCCGAACCTCGGCGGCCTGGATATTTCGCCGATCTTCGCTTTCATCACCATCAATCTGATCGATCGCTTCGTCATCGGCAGCCTGGCCGCGTCCACCGGCCTGCCACCGATGCTCAGCCCCTTCCTCTAGCATGAGAGTCGCGCAGCGACACCTTCCTTGCTGACCTTCTCCCTCCGGGAGAAGGTGGCGCGCAGCGCCGGATGAGGGGTATGCCGATCAAGACCGCAAGTTTCTACCGCTGGGATGGCGAGGACCTGATCCTCGACTGTCACCTGCAGCCCAAGGCGAGCAAGAACGAGTTCGCCGGGCTGCAGGGTGATCGGTTGAAGATCCGCCTCACCGCGCCACCGGTCGAGGGGAAGGCCAACGCCCATCTGCAGGCCTTTCTGGCCAAGGCGTTCGGCGTGGCCAAGAGCCAGGTGAGCCTGGAAAGCGGCGAACTCAATCGACACAAGCGTCTGCGCATCCGCAAGCCACGTAACCTGCCAGCGATTCCCGGCTTGCAGCCCCCCTGATGACCACTCAGCCGTCATACCCGACCACAAGGCGGGACTGTACAAGCAGCCAATTGACGGCCGCCTTGTACCTCGCATAATGCAGGTTATTCTCGCCAATGCCGTGCTTCCTGGCGGCAACACCAACTGAACAGTCACGCAGCCCCAGCAAGTGGATGAACTTGCCGAGAGGAGAGCCAGGATGAGCATGGAACGTCTCAGCCAGCAGGTTGACGCTTACGTCGCCTGGAAACGCGAACTGATGCGTGAGATAACGCGTTATCGCAGTTGGCTGGAACACAACCGGCTCAACTCCGAAGCAGTTGAGACCAAGCTCGAACGCGCGCTGAAGATCCTGCGCACCGACCACATCACCCTGGCCTTCGTCGGCGAGTTCTCGCGCGGCAAGACCGAGCTGATCAACAGCCTGTTCTTTTCCGAGTACGGCCAGCGCATGCTGCCCTCGCACGCCGGCCGCACCACCATGTGCCCCACCGAGCTGTTCTTCGACCCGCGCTCGGAACGCCCCTACATTCGCCTGTTGCCGATCGAGACGCGCACGGCCTCGGCCAGCGTCGCACAGTTCAAACGCATCCCACGGCACTGGGTGAACATCCCGCTGGATACCAGCGACCCGGCCAACATGGCGCTGGCTTTCAGCCAGGTGGCCAAAACCAAATCCATGCCGGTGGAACAGGCGATCCAGCTCGGTTTTCACCCGGACATGCTCGAAGGCACCGGCAAACGTGGCCAGGTACTGGTGCCGGCCTGGCGCCATGCGATGGTCAACTTCGACCACCCGCTGCTGCGCCAGGGCCTGCGCATTCTCGACACCCCCGGGCTCAATGCACTGGGCAGCGAGCCGGAGCTGACCCTGTCGATGCTGCCCAATGCCCAGGCGATCATCTTCCTGCTGGCCGCCGATACCGGCGTCACCGCCAGCGACATGAGCATCTGGCAGCAGCACATCCGTCAGCTCGACGAAGACGCCCAGACCAGCCTGTTCGCCGTGCTCAACAAGATCGACGTGCTGTGGGACGACCTGGCAGGCGAGACCTTCGTGCAGAACGCCATCGGCCAGATCCAGAGCGCCACCGCCAAGCAGTTGGGTATAGCCAAGCAGGACGTGCTGCCGCTGTCGGCCAAGCAGGCGCTGCTGGCCAAGGTGCGCAAGGACGAAGAATTGCTGGCACGCAGCCAGATGGCCGGTCTGGAAAACCTGCTATGCGAGCGCATCGTCGCGCAGAAGGAACGCCTGATCGAAGATAACGTGGTGCGTCAGGTCCTGGCGTTGGTGAACAACAGCCAACATGTGCTCAACCTGCGCCTGGAGAAAGTCAGTGAGCAGTTGGCCCTGCTCGGCAACCATCAGCAGGACAACGGCCAGTTGCTGTTCGAGCTGACCGCCAAGACCAAGGAAGACCACAGCCTGCACCACAAGCGCCTGCTCGGTCTGAAGACCAACCAGCGCCTGCTGCAGCGTCAGGGTCAGCTACTGCGCTACGCCGCGCGCGCCGAACGCCTGGAGGAACACCTGAGCGAGGTGCGCCGCAATCTCACCGGCAGCTGGACCACCCTGGGCATCAACCAGGCCATCCTGCATTTCTTCCGCGCCGTCGAGCAGGATCTGCACAACCTGCAGCACGAAGCCGACATGGCCAATAAGATGGTTGCCGCCATCTATCGTCGACACAACGAAGACAACCCGCTGGGCGGGGTCGACGCACCGCAGTTCAAGATCCAGCGTTATCTGCGCGAGCTGAAGAAACTGCAGGAAAAGGGCGACCAGTTCCGCTTGCACCTGAAGACCCTGCTCACCGAGCAGCGCAGCCTGACCCGACGCTTCTTCGCCACCCTGGCCCAGGAAGTGATCGGCCTGCACCAGCGCCTGCGCCTGGACGCCGAGCAATGGGCCGCCGATGCGCTGATGCCGCTGATGCAGCACACCCTGGAACACAAGCAGATGCTGGAAAGCCACATGCTGCGCCTCAAGGCGCTGGCCCAGGAAACCCAGCAGACGCGCAAACGCAGCCTGCAACTGGCGCGTTACCGGGAAGAGCTGGAACAGCAGCTGGCCCTGGCCAGCGACATGCTGCGCGTGCTGCGTCGTCCGGCACCGGTGCAGCGCCAGGGCAAGGTGGTCAGCCTGCCGACGGCGGCGCGCTCAAGGGGAGCAGTTGACCTTGGCTGATTGGATTTCCTCACGGAAGCCCATATGCTGTTGCTAAAGCCATGATCAGGAGGCTTGTAATGAACAACCACTTTAGCCTGATTACCTCCCAAGAAGACCCAAGTGATACACAGCTTGCAGAGCTTATGACACAAGTTCGCAAGACTGCTCACAGGCGTGTCGAGCGCGTGGATAATCAGTTAAACCAGGCTTTGATACAGGCAATCCGCGCCAAGAAGGAAAACTCGGCCGCACGCGCCAGCCGTGATGCCTGAGAACAAACCCAAACTGATCGTCTTTGCCGGCCCCAACGGCTCAGGTAAGACGTCGATCACCGAAACCCTGCGCGAGCACCACTGGCTGTCCGGCTGCACCTTCATCAATCCCGATGAAATGGCGCAGGAGGAGTTTGGCGGCTGGAACTCGGAAGAGGCTTTCAGGCAAGCAGCCGAAAAGGCTGAGCAATTGCGTGAACAGTGCCTACAGAGTGGTCGCAGCCTGGCCTTCGAGACAGTGTTGTCGACCGAGGACAAACTCGAATTCATTCGCCGAGCTATCAGTGCCGGCTTCTTCGTCCGGGTATTTTTCGTCAGTACCTCGCACCCCGCCATCAACGCCTACCGAATTACCTACCGCTACATGGATGGCGGCCATGAAGTGCCAATCAGCAAGATCGTTTCTCGCTACACCAAGTCCATCGCCAACTGTGTCGCGCTGTCGTCTGTAGTAGATCGCCTCTATGTCTACGACAACTCTGTGAACGACCAAAGCCCACGCCTGCTTTTTCGCACCCGTCAGGGCAGTCTCTGCAAAACCTATGCAGCCGACTCCGACATCCCCGACTGGGCCTTGCAGATCAAACATTGCATTGCAGAGGAAACCTAGCGTCCAGGTTGCCGCTCGGGTCGGTGCTCTTTAGACTGGCGCCCTCCTCCGATTCATTAGCAGCGCCTCAATGCCCACTGCATTTCCCGAAGATTCCGTCGGCCTGGTCAGTCCCCAGGTATTTCGCTTCAGCGAACCCCTGGCGCTGGCCTGCGGGCGCAGCCTGGCCGAGTACGAACTGGTCGTCGAAACCTATGGCGAACTGAACGCCGCACGCAGCAATGCGGTGCTGATCTGCCACGCCCTGTCCGGCCACCATCACGCCGCCGGCTATCACAGCCCGGATGATCGCAAGCCCGGCTGGTGGGACAGCTGCATCGGCCCCGGCAAGCCCATCGACACCAACAAGTTCTTCGTCGTCAGCCTCAACAACCTCGGCGGCTGCAACGGCTCTACGGGCCCGAGCAGCGCCAACCCGGCCACCGGTAAGCCCTACGGCGCCGACTTCCCGGTAATGACGGTGGAAGACTGGGTGCACAGCCAGGCGCGTCTGGCCGATGTGCTCGGCATTGCCCAGTGGGCGGCGGTGATCGGCGGCAGCCTCGGCGGCATGCAGGCCATGCAGTGGACCATCAGCTACCCCGAGCGTGTGCGTCACTGCCTGGCCATCGCCTCGGCGCCCAAGCTGTCGGCGCAGAACATCGCCTTCAACGAGGTGGCGCGCCAGGCGATTCTCACCGATCCGGAATTTCACGGTGGGCATTTCCAGGAACAGGGAGTGATCCCCAAGCGCGGGCTGATGCTGGCGCGCATGGTCGGCCATATCACCTACCTGTCCGACGACGCCATGGGCGAGAAATTCGGCCGCGGTCTGAAGAGCGAGAAGCTCAACTACGACTTCCACAGCGTCGAGTTCCAGGTGGAAAGCTACCTGCGCTATCAGGGCGAGGAATTCTCCGGCCGTTTCGACGCCAACACCTATCTGCTGATGACCAAGGCGCTGGACTACTTCGACCCGGCTGCCGCCAACGACGGTGATCTGGCCAAGACCCTGGCCGTGGCCAAGGCGGATTTCTGCCTGATGTCCTTCACCACCGACTGGCGCTTCTCCCCCGCCCGCTCGCGGGAGATCGTCGACGCCCTGACGGCGGCGAAGAAGAACGTCTGCTACCTGGAGATCGATGCGCCGCAGGGCCACGACGCCTTCCTCATGCCGATCCCGCGTTATCTGCAGGCATTCGGCAGTTACATGAAGCGAATCGAGGTATGAGCATGCGAGCGGATCTGGACATCATCCAGGAATGGATCGCCCCGGGCAGCCGTGTGCTCGACCTGGGCTGCGGCGACGGCGAGCTGCTCGCCTGGCTGCGCGACAACAAGCAGGTGGCCGGCTACGGCCTGGAGATCGACCCGGACAAGATCGCCCTGTGCATCGAGCGCGGCGTCAACGTCATCGAGCAGAACCTCGACCTGGGCCTAGGCAACTTCGCCAGCAACAGCTTCGACGTGGTGGTCATGACCCAGTCGCTGCAAGCGCTACACTATCCGGACAAGGTGCTGGCCGAAATGCTGCGGGTCGGCAAGACCTGCATCATCACCTTCCCCAACTTCGGCCACTGGCGCTGCCGCTGGTACCTGACGACGAAAGGTCGCATGCCGGTGTCGGACTTCCTGCCCTATACCTGGTACAACACCCCGAATATCCACTTCTGCACCTTCGAGGACTTCGAGCGTCTCTGTCACGCCCAGGGTGCCCGTGTGGAAGAACGCCTGGCAGTGGACCGTGACCACCGCCATGGCCTGGCAAGCCGCATCTGGCCCAACCTGCTGGGCGAGATCGGTATCTACCGCATCAGCGGCGCGGACCTCTCCGCACACCGCGTTGCGGTCTGAACGAGGAGAACATCATGCGCCGCATCATCCCCTTCCTGATCGCCCTGTGCCTGGCCCTGCCGGCCGCCGCCGAGCGCAAGCAGAGCTTCGGCGACCTCGACGTGCACTACAGCGTGTTCAACTCCAGCTTCCTGCAGCCGGACATCGCCAGCGCCGCCGGCCTGGTGCGCAGCAAGACTCAGGGCGTGGTCAACGTTGCAGTGCTCAAAGCCGGCAAGGCCAGCACCGCGCAGGTCAGCGGCCAGGTGAAGAACCTGCTGGGGCAGAGCACCGCGTTGACCTTCAGGCAGGTCACCGAGAGCGGCGCCATCTATTACCTGGCACAGTTCCCCTTCTCCAGCCGCGAGATCCTCAGCTTCAGCCTCGATGTGCGCCAAGGCGACAACACGCACCGCATCACCTTCAACCAGGAAATGTTCCCGGATGACTGATGCTGAAGGCGCTGCCAGCGCCTTTACGTAAGAGCCCCGCCACGGGACGAAGCGTTCAGGACGTTGCGTCCTGATTCGCGGCGGGGCGCCGCTCCTACAGGTTCTGTAATTCAACATTCAACTGACAGGCAATATCCGCATGATCGACCTCAAGGAACTGGTACTGGCCAGCCATAACGCCGGCAAGCTCAAAGAGTTGCAGGCCATGCTTGGCGATGCAGTACGCGTGCGCTCGATCGGCGAGTTCTCCAGCGTCGAACCGGAAGAGACCGGCCTGTCGTTCGTCGAGAACGCCATCCTCAAGGCACGCAACGCCGCGCGCATCTCCGGCCTGCCGGCGCTGGCAGACGACTCCGGCCTGGCGGTGGATTTCCTCGGCGGCGCGCCCGGCATCTACTCGGCGCGCTATGCCGATGGCCAGGGCGATGCAGCGAACAACGCCAAGCTGCTCGCTGCCCTGAAAGACGTGCCGGACGCCGAGCGCGGCGCCCAGTTCGTCTGCGCCCTGGCCCTGGTGCGGCACGCCGACGATCCGCTGCCGATCCTCTGTGAAGGCCTGTGGCACGGCAGCATCCTGCACGAAGCCCGTGGCGAGCAAGGCTTCGGCTACGACCCGCTGTTCTGGGTGCCGGAAACCAGCTGCTCCAGTGCCGAACTGCCCGCCGAGCAGAAGAACCGCCTCAGCCACCGCGCCCGCGCCATGGCCCTGCTCAAGCAGCGCCTGGGGCTGGCATGAGCGATTCCGCTGGCGGGAGTTTCCTGCTCCCGCCCCTCGCGCTCTATATCCACATCCCGTGGTGCGTGCGCAAATGCCCTTACTGCGACTTCAACTCCCATGCTGCCGGGCCGACGCTGCCTGAAGAGGAATACGTCGACGCGCTGCTCGCCGACCTCGATATCGACGTGCAGCACGCCTATGGCCGGCCACTGAGCTCGATCTTCTTCGGTGGCGGCACGCCCAGTCTGTTCTCCGACCGGGCTCTGGGCCGTCTGCTGGAAGGCGTCGAGCGGCGCATCGCCTTTGCGCCAAACATTGAGATCACCCTGGAAGCCAACCCCGGCACCTTCGAGCAGGCCAAGTTCAAGGGCTACCGAAGCCTCGGCATCAACCGTCTGTCCATCGGCGTGCAGAGTTTCCAGGAAGCCAAGCTCAAGGCGCTGGGGCGCATCCACAATGGCGACGAAGCCATTCGCGCTGCCGATATGGCGCGTGCTGCCGGCTTCGATAACTTCAACCTCGATCTGATGCACGGCCTGCCGCAACAGAGCATCGAAGACGCCCTGTTCGACCTGCGCACCGCCATCGCTCAGGCCCCCACGCACCTGTCCTGGTACCAGCTGACCATGGAGCCGAACACGGTGTTCTGGAGCCAGCCGCCCGAGCTGCCCGAGGACGATCTGTTGTGGGACATCCAGGAAGCCGGCCAGGCGCTGCTCGCCGCCGAGGGCTACGCGCAGTACGAAGTGTCCGCCTACGCCCAGCCCGGCAAACAGGCACGGCATAACCTCAACTACTGGACCTTCGGCGACTTTCTCGGCATCGGCGCTGGCGCTCACGCCAAGCTGAGCACACCCGCAGGGCGCATCCAGCGCACCTGGAAAACCCGCCTGCCGAAGGACTACCTCGACCCGGCCAAGGCATTCCAGGCTGGCGAACGCCTGCTGGAAGCCGACGAGTTGCCCTTCGAATTTCTGATGAACGTGCTGCGCCTGACCGAAGGCGCGCCGGCCGAACTGTTCAGCCAGCGCACCGGCCTGCCGTTGCAGCAACTCGAACAGGCACGCCGCGAAGCCGAACGCCAGGGTCTGCTGCAAGCCGACGAAACTCGACTGGTCGCCACGGCCAAGGGGCAGCTGTTTCTCAATGATCTGCTGCAGCAGTTCCTGGCCTAGTTCACCCACAGCGCCACGACAATCCGTTAGGCTTAGGCGCTTCGCTCGCGCAGCCCTGATGCCGCTGCGCTGACCGTTACACCTGCCAAGGAGCCTGAATGGATCTGCTACTGGACCTGATCGTCACCCTCTCGCGCTGGAGCCGCAGCCACCTCGGCGATATCTCCCTGGCCATCATGGCCACCCTGCTGGTGCTGTTCGGCCCAGCCATCAACGCCTGGGTTCAACGCACCATCGGCAACCTCAATTTCGTCCTGCGTACCCTGCTGTTCGTGGTGTTCTGTGCGGTCGGCTACGGCCTGGCGATCGTCTTCCTCACACCCTGGCTGGCCAAGGGCCTGGCGCACTTCAACAACTACACACTGGCGCCTGTGTTGATCCTCATCTTCGTGGTGATCGGCATATTGGCCGACAGGAACTAGGTCGACCGCGAAGCGCCATTGCATTCGCTGCAAGAAGAACTGATTTCCCTTGTAGGAGCGGTGTCAGCCACGGACAGTGGCCTTCGCGGCTGAAGCCGCTCCTATGGCGAGGGGGCGAACCGCCGTTTCTACAGCACGAACTTGGACACTTCGCTACCGATCTGCCGGCCTAGCGCCTGCAGGTTGGAGGCAGCTGCCGAGGCGGCATGGCTGCTCTGCGACATCTGATCGCCCATGGCGCGGATGTTCTCGGTGTTGCGGTTGACCTCCACGGTGACACAGGCCTGCTCTTCCGCCGCCGAGGCGATCTGCGCAGCCATGTCGTTGATCTGCCCGACCGCATCGGTGATCTGCTGCAACAGGTCACTGGCCGCCTGGGCATCAGTCACACTCTGCGAAGCCTTGGCAGCGGCGTTGTCCATCACCCCGACGGCCTGGCGAGTGGCGTCCTGCAGCACCTGGATCATCGCCTCGATCTCGCGGGTCGACTCATGGGTGCGCTTGGACAGCACGCGCACCTCATCGGCCACCACCGAAAAACCACGACCGTGCTCGCCGGCACGCGCCGCCTCGATGGCCGCGTTTAGGGCCAGCAGGTTGGTCTGGTCAGCGATACTGGCGATGGTGGAGAGAATCGAGCTGATCTCGTTGGAGTGGCGGTGCAATTCATCGATGATGCGCCCGGCCCCTTCGACTTCTTCAGCCAGCAGGGCGATGGACTGCTGGCTGCGCTCCACCTGGCGGCGCCCTTCCACACTCAGGCTGACCGAATCCACGGCCTGGCCGGAGGCGGTCTCGGCATTGTGCGAGATTTCCTGTGTGGCGGAAGCCATCTGCGTCACTGCAGTGGCCACCAGGTGCAGCTCGGACTGGTGCTGCTGCACGTGCTGGTTCTGCGCTTCAGCATCCTGCGCCACCTGTCCGGACTCGTTGCTCAGCGCCACGGCAACCTCGCGCAGACGGGAGATGATGCCGTGCAGTTGCTCGATGAAGCGGTTGAAGCTGCTCGATAGCTGGCCAATCTCGTCATTGGAGTTGACCGGCAGGCGCTGGGTCAGGTCACCATTGCCTTCGGCGATGGCGTTGAGGTTGTGACGGATCTGCTCGAGATCACGGAACAGCACACGACCCAGCAGAGCCAGCACCAGAATGGCGACGGCCAGCATGCCGGTACCGATGAGCAATTGCACAGCGAGCTGCTTACGCACCGGCGCGAGCACTTTTGCCTCATCCATGACCATCACGAAAGTCCACCGGGTATTGGGGATCTCGACGGCGTACAACAGGCTGTCGGTGCCCGCCACCTCAGCCTGAGTGAGACGACGTTGCTGCACCAGAGCCTTGAGCTGCTCGTCAGCCAGCGCTGGCGAAAAGTCGGCGGCCGACTTGGTGCGCCACTCCTTGTCGGGGTGCGCGATCATCTGCCCGCTCTGGTCGATCAACAGCGCGTAGCCTTCGCCAGGGATGCTCAACTTGCCGATGGTCTCGGTCAACGTATCGAGCGTCAGATTGGCGCCGACCACGCCAATCAGCGTGCCGTTACGGCGTGCCGGGTAGGCGATGGTCACCACGTAAGCGCCATCGGTGAGCGATACGTAAGGGTCGCTGATGAACACATCGTTGTTCTTCTCGGCGCCCTGATACCAACCGCGCTGGCGCGGATCGTAGTTCTGCAGGATCACCGTCGGGTCATTCTGCAGCATCTGTCCATCGATGGTGCCGATGTAGGTGATATTGAAGGCGAAGGTCGCCCAGGTCTGCTGCAGCAGAATATGCGGGGCGATCTGCGGCTGCTGCACCAGGCTGCCCGCAGTGGTCTTCACGGCGTTGATGCGGTCGTTCATCCAGTTGCCCAGGTTGACCGATATCGACTGGGCGAAGCCGTCGATATCCCGCCGTAGGGTATCATTGACGGTCCGGTCCAGGGACGAAACGCTCTGCCAGATCAGCACAATGCTGACCAGCGATAACAGCGCCGCCGCCGTCAGGGTGATTTTCAGGCGCAGCGGCCAATCCTTGATATTCATGCACAGGACTCCATCGATGTCAGGCTCGAGCAGACACCTGTCGTTGAAAGCCAGATCCATGAGCAAGCGACGCAGCGCGCAGGCACGAACCCCTGGGCGGGCTTTCAGCGCAGAGCGTTATCACCGGGATCTGGAAGCGGTTATGGGTTGCCCGGGAACCTGGCTGGTCCTGACGGGCACACGCAGGTAATAAGCGACCGCACGACGGAAAACGTGAAGCCGAAAACGTGCAAAACCGCTTAAAAGCACTGAGCTAGAGGTGTCCCTTACCTACGACATTGGATCTACTGAGCACCTCGCTCAGGACTGCAGCCAGCTCAGCACGCGCTCAGCCAGTTGTTCGGGCGTGTGCCGGGTGGAGTCCAGCCGCAGCAGCGGGCAGCCCAGATGGCGGGCCATCCAGGTTTCGTGCATAAGCAGGCTGCGTGTGTGCAGGTCCCCCTGCTCGTAGCCGGCGGCCCATTGCAGGAAAGCCAGGCTCTGCCCGTGCATGTCACCTCCTGGCAGAATGCGTTCAGCGTAGCGCTGCGCTTCACGCTGCCGCAGTCGGCGCATACGCTCCCGGTCGTCCAGGCGCAGGAACAAGGCATGGCTGAACGAAGGGATCAACGCTTCGCCCCAGCTGCACAGCGAACCACTGAGCACCCAGCTGGGCGCCTGAGCGCTACGCTCGCGGATCAGCCTGACGCGCTCCTCGGGCGGCCGCTTGTGCAGATAGGGCGGCTCGCTGGGCAGCCAGTAGAAATCGTCGGTATCCAGGTGCAGCCAGCCGTTGCGCTCGGCCAGCGTGCGGGCCAGCGTGGTGGTGCCCGAGCCGGATGCTCCGAAGATATGTAACCGAACCTCCATGGATGTCCCTCTCCTCGAACAGGATTTCATCATGATTCGCCCCTTCCATCCCACAGACAGCGACGCGGTACTCGATCTCTGGCTAAGGGCCTCCCTGCAGGCCCACGACTTCGTGCCGGAGACGTTCTGGTACGAGCAGCTACCCGCCATGCGCGAGCTTTATCTGCCGCAGGCCGAAACCCTGGTGTTGGAGGAACAGGGTCGAGTGCTCGGCTTCGCGTCACTGCATGAACAGCGCCTGGCTGCGCTGTTCGTCAGCCCGGACGCGCAAGGCCGCGGTCTGGGTAGTCAGTTGCTGGACGAAGCCAAACGCAGGCGCAACCGCCTGGAACTCGGCGTCTACCGCGCCAACACCCGGGCAGTGGCCTTCTACCGGGCAGGCGGGTTCGTGACGCTGGACGAGACGCGCGACCCGCACACCGGCCAGCCGGAGCTGACGATGCGCTGGTCGCGCCAGTGACGACGATTCAGTTACCTTCGCGGCGCAGTGCCTGCGGGGTGAAGTCGCGCGGGCTCAGTCGGGCGTTGAAGTCGTACATCTTCTCGTTGTTATCCAGGCCGTCAGCGAAGTAGCGGCCACCCTTGAGATCGTAAATGGTCTCCAGGGTCGAGCCGAACATCGGCACGTCGTAGTAGCTGATCGGGTGGGCTTCCTGCAGACCGATCAGGTTACCGTTGCGGTCATACAGGTCGACGGCGAGGATCTGCCAGCTGTCCTCATCCAGATAGAAGCGGCGTTTGCCATAGGGATGGCTGAAGCCGGTACGCAGATCCGCCTCGACCACCCAGACGCGGTGCAGCTCGTAGCGCAACAGCTCGGGGTTGATGTGCTTGGCCTGCAGGATATCGGCGTAGGGAATGCCGCGCTGGTGCACGGCATAGCTGTTGTAGGGCACCAGCATCTCGCGCTTACCCAATAACTGCCACTCGTAGCGATCCGGCGCGCCATTGTAGGAATCCACCTGATCAGCGGTGGCCATGCCATTGGTGTCGGGCTGCAGGGTGTCGTAGGCAAGCATCGGCAGGCGGCGCACACGGCGCTCGCCACGGTTGAAACGCCAGGCCTTGCGAATCGCCAGCACCTGATCGAGGGTCTCCTGCACCACCAGCGCCGAGCCGGCCAGCTTGGCAGGAGCTACCACCTTGTACTTGTAATAGAACAGGGTGTTGTCCAGGTCCTGCGGGGCCACGCCGTCACGACCATAGACGAAGTAGATGTCGCGTTCGAGCTTGAGCAGGTTGTAACTACCGTTGCTGAGCACCGCCGCCTGATTGGTGGCCATGCTGATCTGGTCGCCGCGATACCGCATGACGTGGTTCCAGATCGCCTCCTGGCCGTTCGCCGGCAGCGGGAACGGCACGCCGGAAGCAGCCCCCTGAACGCCATTGCCACCGGCAATCAGCTCGGCATTGAGGGCGTTGAAGCGAGTAGCGTCGTAGATGCGTTGTGGCGCGGCCGCACTGCGCCGGGTCGGGAATACGCGCAAATAGAAGCTGGGATTCTGCTGCAGCAGGGTCTTGAGGCCGACCGGCAGCTGCTGTTCGTACTGCGCCAGGTTCTGGCTGTCGACCCGGTACAGCAGTTTGTCGTCAGCATAGGGATCAGGGTGATGCATGCCCGGCTGGTAATTGGCCGGCGGCGTGGCCAGGCCGCCCGTCCAGGCTGGGATAGTGCCACTGGCATTACCGGCACGCTCGCCGCCAAGCGGCGTCAGTTCCTGACCCAGGCGCGCAGCCTGGCTGGCATCGACCTTGGCCTGGGCCTGAAACGCCAGGGCAGTCAGCAGAAGAAGGGAAACCGATCTCAACACAATGCTCTCCTCGCGGCGCCTGCTAGCGGGGCCGCTATCGTCCGCGCCCCTTGTAGGTGCGCTTGTCTTTGTTGTGTTCTGAGAGCCTGCTCACGATCTCGCGAGCTAGAGCGATACAAGGCAAAAACAAGCGAGGAACGGTCGGAGTCGCGCTCGACTTTACGAGTGGTAAATGAGCATTCCGAGCTTGTTTTTAACGCAGTAGCGCCGACGCGCAGCAGATCGTGAGCAGGTTCTGAGGTGAGGCGCCATCCTGGCTGTCGGGTTATCCCGATCTAATCGTGCATCCTGCCGGTTCTAATCAAACGCTTGTCGCTGGGTGAGTCATTCCTGACGCTGGAACTTCAGATCCCACACGCCATGGCCGAGACGCTCGCCACGACGTTCGAACTTGGTCACCGGGCGCTCCTCGGGACGCGGCACGTAGGTGCCATCGGCCGCCAGGTTGCGATAGCCCGGCGCTGCATTCATCACTTCGAGCATGTGCTCGGCGTAGTTCTCCCAGTCGGTGGCCATGTGCAGTACGCCACCGACCTTCAGCTTGCTGCGCACCAGCTCGGCGAAAGCCGGCTGGACGATGCGGCGCTTGTGGTGCCGCGACTTGTGCCAGGGGTCGGGGAAGAACAGCAGCACGCGATCGAGGCTGGCATCGGCGACGCAGTCGCGCAGTACTTCCAGCGCATCGCAGCTGTACACGCGAATGTTGTGCAGATTCTGCATCATCGCGCCGCTCAGCAACGCACCGACGCCGGGTTTATGTACCTCGACGCCAATGAAATCCTGCTCGGGCGCGGCAGCGGCCATCTCCAGGGTGGAGTGGCCCATACCGAAGCCGATCTCGAAGGTGCGCGGCGCGCTGCGACCGAACACCTGGTCGAAGTCGCGCAGGCCATCTTCCAGTTCCAGGCCGAACAGCGGCCAGCCCTTGTCCAGGCCGCGCTGCTGGCCTTCGGTCATGCGCCCGGCGCGCATCACGAAGCTCTTGATGGTACGGCGCTGGCGACCGTCTTCGGTCAGTTCGGGCTGTTGGGTATCGGTCATGCTGGGCTCTTGTCGAGTGTTTTACGACTCTGCGGGCTGAAGCCCTGCATTCAACGCAGCAGAGCCGACCCGCAGCAAATCGTCATCCTTAGTTGATCAGGCCAGTCAGCGGCGACGACGCACTGGCATAAAGTTTCTTCGGCATGCGACCGGCCAGGTAGGCCAGGCGGCCAGCCTCGACGGCATGCTGCATGGCGCGCGCCATCAGCACCGGATTCTGCGCTTCGGCAATGGCGCTGTTCATCAGCACGGCTTCGCAGCCCAGCTCCATGGCGATGGTGGCGTCGGAGGCAGTACCCACACCGGCATCGACCAGCACCGGCACTTTCGATTCCTCGAGAATGATGCGCAGGTTGTACGGGTTGCAGATGCCCAGGCCCGAGCCGATCAGGCCGGCCAGCGGCATCACCGCGATGCAGCCGATCTCGGCCAGCTGACGCGCGATGATCGGATCGTCGCTGGTGTACACCATGACGTCGAAACCGTCCTTGACCAGCACTTCGGCGGCCTTGATGGTCTCGATGACGTTGGGGAACAGGGTCTTCTGGTCGGCCAGCACTTCCAGCTTGACCAGGTTGTGGCCATCGAGCAGCTCGCGAGCCAGGCGACAGGTGCGCACGGCCTCGACGGCGTCATAGCAGCCAGCGGTATTGGGCAGGATGGTGTACTGGTCCGGGCTGATCACGTCGAGCAGGTTCGGCTCACCGGGGTTCTGGCCGATATTGGTGCGGCGCACCGCCACGGTGACGATCTCGGCGCCGGAGGCGGCGATGGCGTCACGGGTCTCATCCATATCCTTGTACTTGCCGGTACCGACCAGCAGGCGCGACTGGAACGTACGACCGGCCAGGGTGAAGGGCTTGTCGCTGCGAACTTGGCTCATGGAAAACTCCTCGTGAGGTCAACCGCCGCCGATGGCGTGCACCACTTCCACCTGATCGCCCTCGGCGAGCTGGGTGCTGTTGTGCTGGCTGCGTGGAACGATGTCCTGATTGAGTTCGACCGCCACACGGCGCCCGGTCAGGTCGAGGCGAACCAACAGGTCGGCGACGCTCTGGTTATCCGGCAGTTCGAAGGGTTCACCATTCAACTGGATACGCATGACGACTCGGTCACAACTGGAAAGAGGGCCGGCATTCTAGCCCGTTAACTGGCCACGACCAAGGCTAAAAGGCGCCATTCGTCCTCATTTCTGACGCCAGGGTCAGGTCAGCTTCCAGGCGCTCAGGCCCAGACACAGCCAGCCAACGAGGAAGGCGACGCCGCCGAAAGGTGTGATCATGCCGAGCTTGCCGATACCGCTGAGGGTCAGCAGATAGAGGCTGCCGGAAAACAGCAGGATACCCAGCGCGAAGGCGCAGCCAGCCAGATTCACCAGCCGCCCGGGTGCATGCATCGCCAGCAGGCCGACGCCGAACAGGGCCAGCGCGTGGATCAGTTGGTAATGCGTACCGGTCTGGAAAACCGCCAGATATTCGGGCGTCAGCCTGTGCTTCAGGCCATGGGCCGCGAACGCGCCCAGGGCGACACCAGTGAAACCGGTGAATGCGGACAACAGCAGCCAGAGACGGGCCATGGAAACTCCTGAATAAATCGACCTGGGCGCAGTTTAGCCATTGGGCCTGAAGACGAAATGGTCGTTATTGTCACACCTGCGCCCAATCCTGTGGTTTCGCGGGAACTTACTCGGCACTTTTTGTTGCCTGCCATCCTTGGCGGCAACCCTTCGGGCCGTCGCAAAGCGACGTCAAAAATCGCTCCCGGCGATTTTTTGTTTTAATAGCGCCTCATCTGATCAATGCGAGACCCCATGCTCCGAGCCCTGACCCGCCGCCTGCTGAAACTGCTGCTTTGGCTGATCCTGGCCAGCGTGCTGCTGGTGCTTGCTCTGCGCTGGGTACCGCCGCCCGGTACAGCGCTGATGATCGAGCGCAAGATCGAATCCTGGGGCAGCGAACAACCCATTGAACTGAAGCGCCAGTGGCGCCCCTGGAAAGAACTGCCGGATCACCTGAAGATGGCGGTGATCGCCGCTGAAGACCAGAAATTCGCCGAGCATTGGGGCTTCGACGTCGGCGCGATTCAAGCGGCGCTGGCACACAACCAGAGCGGCGGCTCGCTCAGGGGCGCCAGCACCCTCAGCCAGCAGGTGGCGAAGAACCTGTTTCTCTGGTCCGGGCGCAGCTGGCTGCGCAAGGGCCTGGAAGCCTGGTTCACTGCGCTGATCGAAGTGCTCTGGTCGAAAGAGCGCATCCTCGAGGTGTACCTCAATAGCGTCGAGTGGGGTGATGGCATCTTCGGCGCTGAAGCGGCCGCACAGCATCACTTCGGCGTCGGCGCGCCCTACCTCAATCGCCAGCAGGCCAGCCAGCTGGCAGCGGTACTACCCAACCCGCTACGCTGGAGCGCCGGCCGACCGGACGCCTACGTCAATCGTCGCGCCGCCTGGATTCGTCAGCAGATGACGCAGCTGGGTGGCAGCCACTACCTCAATCAACTCAAGCCGCAGCGCCCCGATTGGTGGCCGCGCTGGCTGTAAGCTAGCGGGTAGCGCGAAAAGCCTTGCGCGGGACGGCGTGCAACAGCTCGACCTCGTCGCCCTGCAGATGCACGGTCAGCCCCCATTGTGGATAGACCCAGGCCTGGCCTTCGGCCAGTTCCAACGTCAAGCGTGGCTGCCCGAGACTGGCAGCCAGGCGGTCGCTGACCAGCGCTTGCGGGGCTCTCAGATTGAGGCCGACGATGGAAAAGCCAGCCATCTGATCGACCAGTGATTGACCAAGGGCCAACTCGGTATCACCGGCCTGGAGGCCCTGCGCCGCCATCAGACTGTCGCGCTGCTCAAGGCTCAACCTCACCTCCGCCTCGAGCAACCACTCGCCCTCTTCCCCGTCGAGCGACGCACGATAGAAAAGCCGTGCGCCGTCCAGGCGCGGCGCCAGCCACAGCTCTCCTGGCGCCAACGCCTGTACCTCACGCAGCGTCAGCTCGTCTTCGGCCAGCGGCTGCAACAGCGCATCGCGCCATTGCTGCAGATTGGCCAGCGGATGCACCTCACCGCTGCGCATCAACCAGGCGCCCCAGGCGAAGAACAGCACGGCCACGGCCACGAATACCAGCAAGTGCTGCGCTTTCAGAGGGGTCTTGTTCAAGGCAGTTGCTCCAGACAGCAAAAAGCCGCACCAGGGTGCGGCTTTTCGGGGTAACGGCAGGCTCAGGCGGCAATACAGCCCTTGAGCTTGTTCATCGCGTTCTTCTCGAGCTGACGAATACGCTCGGCCGACACATTGTACTTGGCGGCCAGATCATGCAGCGTCGCCTTCTCCTCGGCCAGCCAGCGCTGGTAGAGGATGTCGCGGCTGCGCTCGTCCAGGCTTTCCAGCGCTTCGTGCAGGTTGCTGCTGGAACTGTCGCTCCAGTCAGCATCTTCGAGCTGGCGGGCCGGATCGTAGCGGTGGTCTTCCAGGTAATGCGCAGGCGACTGGAAGGCGCTGTCGTCATCGGCATCGGCGGCCGGGTCGAAGGCCATGTCCTGGCCGGTCAGGCGACTTTCCATCTCGCGCACTTCGTGCGGCTCGACGCCCAGGCTTGCGGCCACGGCGGTGACTTCATCGTTGTTCAGCCAGGCCAGACGCTTCTTCTGGCTGCGCAGGTTGAAGAACAGTTTGCGCTGCGCCTTGGTGGTGGCCACTTTGACGATGCGCCAGTTCTTCAGGATGAACTCGTGGATCTCGGCACGAATCCAGTGCACTGCGAAGGACACCAGACGCACGCCCATTTCCGGGTTGAAGCGCTTGACCGCCTTCATCAGGCCGACATTGCCTTCCTGGATCAGGTCGGCCTGGGCCAGGCCATAACCGGAGTAGCTGCGCGCGATATGCACCACGAAGCGCAGGTGGGCCAACACCATCTGGCGGGCGGCCTCGAGATCCTGCTGGTAGTAGAGATTTTCGGCCAGTTCACGCTCCTGCTCGGGCGTCAGCAGCGGAATGCTGTTGACCGCATGCACGTACGCTTCCAGGTTGGCGCCTGGAACCAGAGCATGAACAGGTTGCAAGGAAGTGGACATTCGAATCCTCCGATCACGAAACTCGTGCAGTGTAGCACTGCGCTATCTGATGCAGGGCCTGTGGATAAGTTCCCTGGTAGATAGCCAATATCAACTAAAACAATGACTTGTCAGCTTGCGTTCAGCCTTGCCGAACAACGCCCTAACGGGGCGCAAGTTCGTTCAGATGACGCGCCACCGCCAGCCAGGCGCCAATATAGCCCAACAGCACGGCGCCGAGCAGCAGCGAAAAACCGTCGGAAGAAGGTACGCCACCCAGCGCGAAATCGCTACCGTAAAGTCCGGCCAAACGTACTACAGCATCGTTCAGCCAATCCAGCCCGAAGGCCAGCAGCAACCAGGCGAAGATGCCCGCGCCAAAACCGTACAACGCGCCCATATAAAGGAAGGGACGTCGCACGTAGCCATCGGTTCCACCTACCAGCTTGATCACCTCGATCTCGGCGCGGCGATTCTCGATGTGCAGGCGGATGGTATTACCGATCACCAGCAGCAGCGCCAGGATCAGCAGCAGGCTGAGGCCGAAGACGAAACGATCGCCCAGCTTGAGGATGGCGGTCAGGCGCTCGACCCAGACCAGATCGAGCTGCGCCTGCTCCACCTTGGGCAGCTCCGCCAGGCGCTGGCGCAGGGCCTCGAGCTTGGCCTTGTCGACTTCCTTCGGTGTGACCAGGACCACGCCCGGTAGCGGATTCTCTGGAAGCTCCTTGAGTGCCTGCCCCAGGCCGGACAGCTGCTGGAACTCTTCCAGTGCCTGTTCGCGGCTGATCCACTCGGCATCGGAGACGTCATCCATCGCCGCGATCTGCTCGCGCAGGGCCTGGCCGTCACGCTCGTCGGCGGACATGTCGAGGAACAAGGAAATCTGCGCCGCACGCTGCCAGGAGCCGCCAAGTTTCTCGACGTTGTCCAGCAGCAGCGACAGGCCCATGGGCAGGCTCAGCGCCACGGCCATCACCAGGCAGGTGAAGAAGCTGCCGATGGGCTGGCGCGCCAGGCGGCGCAGGCTGTCGACCAGGCTGGCGCGATGGCTTTCCAACCAGGCATGGAACAGCGTGCGGAAATCCGGTTCGTCCGCCGGGCCGTCGACCACCTTGTTGCGCGGCGCCGCGCCGACACGTTCGGCCGGTTGCGGCGTGGGCATCTTCGATGCGCTCATCAGGCAGCCTCCCCATCACCGATCAGGCGACCGCGTTGCAGGGTGAGCATGCGCTGGCGCATGCGCGCGATCAGCGCCAGGTCGTGGCTGGCGATCAGCACCGTGGTGCCCAGCTGGTTGATGTCTTCGAACACCCCCATGATCTCGGCGGCCAGTCGCGGGTCGAGGTTACCGGTGGGCTCGTCTGCCAGCAGCAGGGCCGGCCGGTGAACGATGGCGCGGGCGATGCCGACGCGCTGTTGCTGACCGGTGGACAGATCGCCGGGCGACTGCGCCGCCTTGTCACTGAGGCTGACGCGCTCCAGTGCGGCACCGACGCGTTTGCCGATTTCCGGCTTGGACAGGCCGAGAATCTGCAGCGGCAGCGCGACGTTGTCGTACACGGTACGGTCGAACAGCAACTGGTGGTTCTGGAACACCACGCCGATCTGCCGGCGCAGGAAAGGAATCTGTGCATTGGTGATGGTCGACAGGTCCTGCCCGGCCAGCAGCAACTTGCCGCTGGTGGGCCGCTCCATCGCCAGTAGCAGACGCAGCAGCGTGCTCTTGCCGGCACCGGAGTGACCGGTAACGAAGAGAAATTCGCCGGGGCGAACGCGGAAACTCAGTTCGTGCAGCCCGACATGGCCATTGGGGTAACGCTTGGCGACCTGCTCGAATCGGATCATCCGCGCTCACGCTCCTCGAAGAGTGCCTGGACGAAAGCCTGCGCCTCGAATGGACGCAAGTCATCGATGCCCTCACCCACGCCGATATAGCGAATCGGCAGGCCGAACTGCTTGGCCAGGGCGAAGATGACGCCGCCCTTGGCGGTGCCATCGAGTTTGGTCAGTGCCAGACCGGTGAGGTTCACGGTCTGGTTGAACTGCTTGGCCTGGTTGATGGCGTTCTGGCCGGTGCCGGCATCGAGCACCAGCAGCACTTCATGCGGCGCCGTCTCGTCCAGCTTGCCGATCACCCGACGGACCTTCTTCAGCTCTTCCATCAGGTTGTCTTTGGTGTGCAGGCGCCCGGCGGTGTCGGCGATCAGCACGTCGATGCCACGCGACTTGGCGGCCTGCACTGCATCGAAGATCACCGAGGCCGAATCGGCACCGGTGTGCTGAGCGATGACCGCGATGTTGTTGCGCTCACCCCAGACCTGCAGCTGCTCCACCGCAGCGGCGCGGAAGGTGTCGCCCGCGGCGAGCATGACCTTCTTGCCTTCGAGCTGCAGCTTCTTGGCCAGCTTGCCGATGGTGGTGGTCTTGCCCACGCCATTCACGCCTACGACGAGAATCACGTAAGGCTGTTTGGCAGTGTCGATGACCAGCGACTGCTCGACCGGCTTGAGCAGGGTCACCAGTTCTTCCTGCAGCGCCTTGTACAGGGCGCCGCTGTCGGCCAGTTCCTTGCGAGCGACGCGCTTGGTCAGGTTGCCGATGATCGCGGTGGTCGCCTCGACGCCAACGTCAGCGGTGAGCAGGCGGGTTTCCAGATCGTCGAGCAGATCATCGTCGATGGCCTTCTTGCCGAGGAACAGGCTGGCCATGCCCTCGCCAAGGCTGGCGCTGGTCTTGGACAGGCCTTGCTTGAGGCGGGCGAAGAAGCTCGGCTTTTCCTGCGTGGCTGGCGCCGCGACGAGAGCTGGAGCAACGTCGGGCAGGGCTTCGACGACAGATTCAGGCACGAGCGGCGGCTGCTCAATGACAACAGGAGCGGCAACCAACGGCTCAGGCTGTGGCGCTGGAGCGGGCGCGACCTCAGCCATCTCCGGCTCGACTGCCGGCACGGCTTCGGGCTCAGGCGTCGAAGGCTCGGCAGGCGCCTGAGCCGCAGGTTGCTCGACGGGCGCGGACTGAGCCGGCTCGGCAGCGGTCTCTGCCGGTTTCTTGCGCCACCAGCTGAACAGGGATTTCTTTTCTTCGGTCACAGGCGGGGTCTGCGCGCCAGCCTCGGCCGGCGACTTCTTGTCGTCATTGGAACCAAACATGGGTCGCTTGCATCTCAGGGGAGCGAACGCTAACAGGCTGTAAAGCCTTGCCGCGCCGCCCCGGAAAAGGATGGGGTATCCTAGCACCTCTTCGCCCGTCGGCGGTACGACCGCCCAGGCTATCTGACAGGTCAGACTTTCGATGAATGCCATTGCCCGCCGTTCCCTCGGCCTGCTGTTCGGCGCACTCTGCGTGCCACTCGCAGCCTTCGCTTCCCCCGCTCAACCCACCCACGAATTCAAACTGGACAATGGCCTCAAGGTCATAGTCCGCGAGGATCACCGCGCCCCCGTGGTGGTCTCGCAGATCTGGTACAAGGTCGGCTCCAGTTACGAGACGCCAGGTTCCACCGGCCTGTCCCACGCGCTGGAGCACATGATGTTCAAGGGCAGCCGCAAGTTCGGCCCCGGCGAAGCCTCGCGCATCCTGCGCGAACTGGGCGCCGAGGAGAACGCCTTCACCAGCGACGACTACACCGCCTACTACCAGGTACTGGCCAGCGACCGCCTGGGTGTGGCCCTGGAGCTGGAGGCCGACCGCCTGGCCAGCCTGAAGCTGCCAGCAGACGAGTTCGCCAAGGAAATCGAGGTGATCAAGGAGGAGCGCCGTCTGCGTACCGACGACCGCCCATCTTCCCTGGCTTACGAGCGTTTCAAGGCCATGGCTTACCCTGCCAGCGGCTACAGCATCCCCACCATCGGCTGGATGGCCGACCTCGATCGCATGCACATCGACGAACTGCGTGCCTGGCACCAGAAGTGGTATGCACCGAACAACGCCACCCTGGTGGTGGTCGGTGACGTGACCGTGGATGAGGTCAAGAGCCAGGTACAGCGCTACTTCGGCGACATCCCGCGCGGCGAAGTGCCCACTGCCAAACTGCCGCTGGAACTGGCTGCGCCGGGCGAACGCCGCACCACGCTGTACCTCAAGACGCAGTTGCCGAGCCTGATCATGGGCTTCAACGTGCCGGGCCTGGCCACCGCCGAAACACCGCGCCAGGTTTATGCCCTGCGCCTGGCCGCTGCTCTGCTCGACGGTGGCTACAGCGCTCGCCTGTCCACCCGCCTGGAGCGTGGCGAAGAGCTCGTGTCCGGTGCCAGCGCCTGGTACAACGCCTTCACCCGTGGCGACAGCCTGTTCATTCTCTCTGCCACCCCCAACGTGCAGAAGGGCAAGACCCTGGAGCAGGCCGAAGCCGGCCTGTGGCACGAGCTGGAAGATCTGAAGAAAGCCCCGCCGTCCGCCGCCGAACTGGCCCGAGTACGCGCCCAGGTGATCGCCGGCCTGGTGTTCGAGCGCGACTCGATCACCAGCCAGGCCACCAGCATCGGCCAACTGGAAACCGTCGGCCTGTCCTGGCAACTGATCGACCAGGAACTGGCCGAGCTGGAAGCCGTGACCCCGGCCGACATTCAGCAGGCCGCCCGTACCTTCTTCGTTCGCGACCGCCTGAGTGTCGCCCACGTACTGCCTGAAGAATCCCGCCATGAGGAGTCCCGCCCATGAAGACTGAGCAACGCCGCCTGGGCCTGCTCGGCCTGATCCTGTCCAGCGCCCTGGCGCTGGGCGCCTGCGCCAACCTGTCCGACAGCACGACGACCGGAGATGCTGCCAAGCTGCAGTCGCTGGCTGCGCTTGACGGCAAGGCGCCATTGCGCCGCACCCTGGATATCCAGACCTGGCAGACTGCGCAAGGCGCCAAGGTGCTGTTCGTCGAAGCCCATGAGCTGCCCATGTTCGACCTGCGCCTGACCTTCGCCGCCGGCAGCAGCCAGGACGGCGGCGTGCCGGGTCTGGCCACCCTGACCAACGCCATGCTTAATGAAGGTGTGCCGGGCAAGGACGTCGGCGCCATCGCCGCCGGCTTCGAGGGCCTCGGCGCCGAGTTCGGCAACGGCGCCTACCGCGACATGGCCGTGGCTAGCATGCGCAGCCTGAGCGCGCAGGAACAACGTGAGCCGGCACTGGCACTGTTCGCCGAGGTACTGGGCAAGCCCACCTTCCCCGCCGACTCGCTGGCACGGATCAAGAACCAGTTGCTGGCCGGCTTCGAGTTCCAGAAGCAGAACCCCGGCAAATTGGCCAGCCTCGAATTGTTCGAGCGTCTGTACGGTCAGCACCCCTACGCTCACCCAAGCGACGGTACGGCGCAGTCGATCCCGACCATCACTCGCCAGCAGTTGCAGGCTTTCCATGCCCGCGCCTATGCAGCCGGCAATGCGGTGATCGCGCTGGTGGGCGATCTGTCGCGCGCCGAAGCCGAGGCCATCGCCAATCAGGTATCCGCCGCCCTGCCGCAAGGCCCGGCCCTGGCGAAGATCGCCCAGCCGCAAGCGCCCAAGCCGGGCATCAGCCATATCGAGTATCCGTCCAACCAGACCCACCTGATGATCGCTCAGCTCGGCATCGACCGCCGCGACCCGGACTATGCCGCGCTGTACCTGGGCAACCAGATCTTCGGCGGTGGCGGTTTCGGTACGCGCCTGATGAGCGAGGTGCGCGAGAAGCGCGGTCTGACCTATGGCGTCTACTCCGGCTTCAGCGCCATGCAGGCGCGTGGCCCGTTCATGATCAACCTGCAGACCCGCGCCGAACTGAGCGAAGGCACCCTGGCGCTGGTCAAGCAACTGCTCGCCGACTACCTGCGTGACGGCCCCACCCAGCAGGAACTGGACAACGCCAAGCGCGAACTGGCCGGCAGCTTCCCACTGTCCACCGCGAGCAACGCCGCCATCGTCGGCCAGTTGGCGTCGATGGGTTTCTACGATCTGCCGCTGAGCTACCTGGACGACTTCATGCGTGACGTGCAAAGCCTGAGCACCGATCAAGTGAAAGCGGCGATGGCCAAACACCTCGACCCCGAGGCGCTGGTGGTGGTCACCGCCGGCCCGACGGTGCCGCAAAAAGAGCTGCCGCCGCCCACCGACCGCCCGGCCGAACTGCCCAGCGCGGTGCCGCACTGATGCGTGGTCGCACACAGCCCAAACCGGCCGCCAAGGCTCACGGCGGCCAGGGTCAATTGCGCATCATCGGCGGCGAGTGGCGTTCGCGGCGCTTTGCCTTCCCCGACGGTCCGGGCCTGCGCCCGACCCCGGACCGGGTGCGTGAGACGCTGTTCAACTGGCTGGCGCCCTATGTCGAGGGTGCCCATGTGCTAGACCCCTTCGCCGGCAGTGGCGCGCTGCTGCTCGAAGCGCTGTCGCGTGGTGCTGCCAGCGGTCTGGCCTGCGACCTCAACCCGGCCTCGGTGAGCGCCTTGCGCGGCCACCTGGCGACGCTGCAATGCAGCACGGGCGAGATTCAACTGGGCGACGCCCTGCAACTGCTGGCGCGTCCGGCGCAGCGGCGCTTCGATATCGTTCTGCTCGACCCGCCGTTCCACAAGGATCTGCTGCAGGACGCCTGCAACCTGCTGGAAGCTCAGGGCTGGCTGGCCGATGACGCCTGGGTCTATACCGAAAGCGAAACCGCGCCCTCAAGCCTGGGCCTGCCCGGCAACTGGCGTCTGCATCGCGAGAAGCACACCGGCCAGGTGCACTACGCGCTGTGGCAGCGTGGATGAAAGACTTCATATACGCCCACCTACCCTACCTGCTGCTGATCGCACTGGCGCTGCCGGTACTGCTCAGCCAGCAGGAAATTGCACTGAACTTGCAACGCGCGATACCGCACAATCCCAACGCTGGCATCACAATCGGCCTAGCCAACCAGCGCATTGCCGCCCTGCTGGTTTTGGCCTGGTGCGCCTGGCGCATAATGCGCAAGCGTCGGCGCTAAGGCGCCGATATTGCGGCGAACCTGAAGGGGCGAGCACAATCCTCGTAAGTTGGCCTAGCGTAGGGCGGATCGGAACGCCGACCGCTCGTAGCGCCAGCGAACAGTCCGCCAGCCCATGCCAACGTATGCCCCCAAGAAAGCCCGCTCTCTGGCGCCTGTGCCATGAGGTCTCCAGCAACGGCGTACTGCTTCGCGAGTACGCCCTACATCGAGCCCCCTGAATCCGTGCTGCCGACGACCGAACGCACCATGACAGCTGACTTTCGCCCCGCCTGGTGGCTCCCCGGCCCGCATCTACAGACGCTGTGGAACCCCTTCTGTCGCAAGCCGCCGCAACTGGAACGGCAGCGCGAGCGGCTGTGGCTGGACGATGGCGATTTTCTCGACCTCGACTGGCACGGCCCGCATGACGCCCATGCGCCGCTGGTGCTGGTGCTGCATGGCCTGACCGGCAGCTCCAACTCGCTCTACGTGCTCGGCCTGCAGCAGGTTCTGGCCGCGCGCGGCTGGGCCAGCGTGGCGCTGAACTGGCGCGGCTGCTCCGGTGAACCCAATCTGCTGCCGCGCGGCTACCACTCCGGCGCCAGCGAAGATCTGGCTTCGGCTGTCGCCCACCTGCGCGCGCAACGACCGATGGCGCCGCTATACGCCGTCGGTTATTCCCTGGGCGGCAACGTGTTGCTCAAGTATCTGGGTGAGAGTGGCGAGCAAAGCCAGCTGCAAGCAGCGGTGGCGGTGTCGGTGCCGTTTCGTCTGGATCAGTGCGCCGACCGCATCGGCCTGGGTTTCTCGCGGGTGTATCAGGCGCACTTCATGCGTGAAATGGTCGCCTACGTGAACAACAAGCAGCGCCTGTTCGCCGAGAGTGGCCAGGGCGAGCGCCTGTCGGTGCTGCAGCGCCTGGGCCCGCTGGACGGCATGCGCACCTTCTGGGACTTCGACGGACGCATCACCGCGCCGCTGCACGGTTTCGCCGATGCCCACGACTACTACCGCCGCGCCTCCAGCCGTTTCTACCTGGGTGAAATCCGCACACGTACGCTGATCATCCAGGCCGAGGACGACCCCTTCATCTTCCGCCACAGCCTGCCGGAGGCCGGCGAACTGGCGCCCGGCACCGAGTTCGAGCTGCATGCCCAGGGCGGGCATGTCGGCTTCGTCGAAGGTAGCCCGCGCCGCCCCAGTTACTACCTGGAGCGGCGCATTCCTCACTGGCTGGACACACTCACCTGAATCAACTGGCGGCAGGCTGCTCCGGCATCGCCGAGGAGTGGTGCTTGAGGATTTTCCACTCGCCATCGACCTTCTGGTAAACGAAGGTGTAGCGCGCCTGCACCTGGCGCACCGCATCACCCTGGGTCAGGGCGAAGGTGTAAACCCCCGAATCCACCGCTGCATCCGGGCCGATCTGGCGAATTTCACGCATGTTGATCGTGCCCACCGGCTTGGCCTGTAAGAAATGGTCGAAATAGTCCTTGATTGCCTCATGGCCTACGCGCACTCGATTCGATACCGTGGGCTGCAGCACGCCGTTGTCGGCGTACAAGGCAGCGACCTTGGCCGAGTCGCCAGTCTGCAAGGCGGCGTTCCAGCGCTCGAACAGGCCGGCGATCTGCTGCTCCTGCGCATTGCTCGGGGCGGTTGCCGTTTCCGTGTAGACATAAGGCGCATCGGCCGCCTGAACCAGCGGCACGGACAGGGCGAATACCAGGGCACAGCTGCTGAACAAGGGTTTCAACATGGTTGAATCTCCGGCTATTGAAAGACGCCACCAGCATGCAGGCCGCCCACCGCAGGCACATCGGCCAGGTGGAGGCGGCGGTCTATGCCAGGTGGCAGATGCCGGACGCGGTTCAATTTATTAGCCTGCGCCGTCGGTTGACGCGCCAAACCCTGGAGGCCCGGATGCAGCACACCCCACCTGACAGCGTACTGGCCCTGCGCGCCGATTACCGCCAGGCGGAAAGCCGCGCCGCGCGCCTGCGCCTGCTGGTCGAGAGCGGTCGCACCCTCAATGCGCTACCCGCCGCCGAGAGCGGCGCGCTGGCCCTGCAACGGGCCTGCAGCTTCTGCGCCATGGATGGTGGCGTACTGCTGCTCAGGCATGCCGATGGCAGCCCGAGCCGCAGCGCCGGCTTCGGCCCTGCCGCCTTGCAACAGCAACTCGCTACTTTGCCCTGGCAAGGCGCCGCCCAGGTGTTCGCAGCGCCGCTGCCGGAGGTTGCCCTGGCGCTCTGCCTACCCTTGCATGCGGCTTCGGGCGAAGTCTTCGGCGCCCTGCTGCTGGGCAACGCTAGCGCCATGCGCGGCCCCGACGCGGAAGACCTCGAAGCCTTGCAACTGCTCGCCACCCTGCTCGCAGGGCATCTGCACAACAGCCAGTTGCTGGCCGCACTGAGCCTGCGCGAGCGCAGCATGTCGGAGCTGGTACACCAGCAGATGACCGCCCAGGAGGACGAACGCGCACGGGTGGCCTATGACCTGCACGACGGCCTGGCGCAGACCCTGGCCGGGCTGCACCAGCGTCTGCAGGGCTTCGCCCAGCATCGCCAGCTGAATGACGAGTTGCGTGCCGCTCTGGCACCCATCCTGCAACTGGCGCAACGCAGCATGGGCGAGACGCGTCAGGCCATCAGCGGCCTGCGCCCCACCCTGCTGGATGACTTCGGCCTGGCACCGGCGCTCGACCGCGAACTCGACCGTCTGCGCAGCCAGGGTCGCCAGGTGCAGTGGCTGCGCCGCGATATGCAGCGCCTGCGCCCGGCGGTGGAAATCGCCCTGTTTCGCGTCGGCCAGGAGGCCATCAACAATATCTGCAAGCACACCGACAGCGGCGCGGTCAGCCTGGATCTGCACCTCGACGGCGATACAGCCCGGTTGCAGGTGGAAGATCGCGGTCCCGGCTTCGCCGCCGGGCAGAAGCAGCTGGCGGGTGAAGGCGGCATGGGCCTGGTGGCCATGCGCGAGCGCTGCCTGCTGCTCGGTGGCCAGTTCAGTTGTCATAGCCAGCCCGGCCAGGGCACGCACCTGCTGGCCAGCATTCCACACGCCCTGGCGGATGAGGAACACGCATGAACGAGCCGATTCGCCTGCTGCTCGCCGATGACCATGAAGTGACCCGCGCCGGCTTCGCCGCCATGCTCGCCGACTGCCCCGAATTCAGCATCGTCGGCCAGGCGGTGGACGGACGCCAGGCGCTGGAACTCTGCGAGCGCCTGCAACCGGATATCGCCATCCTCGACATCCGCATGCCCCATCTCAACGGGCTGGCCACGGCGCGCCTGCTGCGCGAACGCTTGCCGGGGATCAAGGTGCTGCTGTTCACCATGTACGACAGCCCCGACCACCTGGAAGCGGCGATCAGCGCCGGGGCCGTCGGCTACCTGCTCAAGGACGCCAGCCGCCAGGAAGTGATCGACGGCCTGCGCCAGGTGGCGGCGGGCCAGAGCGCGCTCAACGGCATGGTCAGCGCGCAGTTGCTGCGCCGCGTGGTCGAACGCAACCAGAGCGGCGCGGCCAACAGCGCGCTGACGCCGCGCGAGCGCCAGGTGCTCGGGCTGATTGCTGGCGGCTTCACCAACCGCGAGATCGGCGAAAAGCTGGGCATCGCCACCGGCACGGCCAAGGCTCATGTCGAACGGGTAATCGGCAAACTGGGGGTTGCCGACCGCACCCAGGCCGCCGTACAAGGCATCGCCCTGGGCCTGGTGGCACCGACGGAGCGCCAGCCGTGAAGAGCCTGTTCAGCCGCTGGACCGACCGCCCCCTGCGCAGCAAGAGCCTGGTGATCATCGCCCTGCCGCTGGCGGTGCTGCTGATCTCGCTGGTGCTGGTGTACTTCACCGAGCGCCAGACCTCGCGGGTCGAGGACGACGTGCGCCGGGCGCTACGCGTGCAGGGCGACGTACAGGCGGTGCACAGCCTGCTGGCCGAGGCGGCGGCCAGCGTACGCGGCTATCTGCTGATCCAGCGCAGCGACTTCCTGCCTTCATACCGCAGCGCCGTTGAACGAATCGACAGCACGCTGCGGCGCCTCGATAGCGACATTCGCGACCCGCAGATGCGCAGCAGCCTGGAACGCCTGCGCCCGTTGATCGTGATCAAGCTGGAAGGCCTGGAACAGCTCAAGACGCTGGCCAGCAGTGAAGACCGCGCGGCGGTGACGCGCATCCTGGTAGACAACAAGCATGTGCTCGATGCGCTGCGCCAGGAGATCCAGCAGATGCTCGAGCGCGAGCAGACCTTGCTCGACGAACGCAACGCCGAGGCCAGCGCCGTACGCTCGCGCATGCTCCTGGCCACCGGTCTGGCCGCCATGTTCGGCGTGCTCGGCGCGCTGTTCGCGGTGGTGCTGCTGTCCACCGGCATCGTCCAGCGGGTCCAGCGGGTCGAACGCAACGCCCGGCGCCTGGCACTGGGCCAGCCGCTGATTCCCCATGGCCCCGCAGCCGATGAGATCGGCCAGCTCGCCGCCAGCCTGGAGGAGGCCGGGCAACTGCTGGCCGAACGCGAGCGGGCCTTGCGCGACAACGAGGAGCGCCTGCGCCTGATCATCGACGGGGTCAAGGAATACGGCATCTTCGGCCTCGACCCCAGTGGCCACGTCACCTCCTGGAACACCGGCGCCGAGCGCATCAAAGGCTACAGCGAAGCAGACATCCTCGGCCGTCACTTCTCCCTGTTCTACCCGCCGCAGGCCCGTGACACAGCACCGCAGCACGCCCTGCAAGTGGCCACGCGCGAAGGCCGCTACGAGGAGGAAGCCTGGCGCCAGCGCCGCGATGGCTCGCTGTTCTGGGCCAACGTGGTGATCACCGCCCAGCGTGACGCCAGCGGCACCTTGCGCGGTTTCTCCAAGATCACCCGTGACATCACCGACCGGCGCAATGCCGAGGCCGCCCTGCGCACGGCCCGCGAAGAGGCGGAGAACGCCAGCCGGGCAAAAAGCGAATTTCTCTCGCGCATGAGCCACGAGTTGCGCACGCCGCTCAACTCCATTCTCGGTTTCGCCCAGTTGCTGGAAATGGACACGGGCACGCCGGCGCAACAGGCCCAGGTGCGTCATATCCTGCGCGCCGGCCGGCACCTGCTGGGGCTGATCAATGAGGTGCTGGATATCGCCCGCATCGAATCCGGACGCCTGGCGATGAGCCCCGAGCCCTTGGCGCTGCGACCACTGCTGCAGGAGGTCAGCCTGCTGCTGTCGCCACAGGCCGACAGTGCCGACATCCGCCTGCGCCTGCCAGACGACCTGGCAACAACACTCTGCGTGCAAGCTGACCGCCAACGCCTGGTGCAGGTGCTGCTCAACCTGCTGTCCAACGCGATCAAGTACAACCACCCTGGTGGCCATGTCGAAGTGCGGGTGCAGGCCGACAGCGACACCGTCACGTTGAGCGTGATCGACAATGGCCCCGGCATCGCCGCCGAGGATCTGGAGCGCCTGTTCATTCCCTTCGAGCGCCTCGGCGCCGCGGCCAGCGAGGTGGAGGGCACCGGTCTGGGCCTGGCCCTGAGCAAGAGCCTGCTGGAGCAGATGGATGGCAGCCTCGGCGTGCACAGCACACCCGGTGAAGGCAGCACCTTTAGCCTGACGCTGCCACGGGCTCAGGTGCATGAAGGCCTGCTGCCGGCGGCGGCCGCGGCACCACCGCCTGCGGCCAGCGACATCGCCCCGCCGGAGCGGCCGCTGCGCGTGCTGTGCATTGAAGACAACCTGTCCAGCCTGGCGCTGATCGAGACCCTGCTGTCGCGCTGGCCGCAGGTGCAGGTGATTTCGGCCATGCAGGGGCAGCTCGGTCTCGACCTGGCCTGGCAGCACCGCCCCGAGGTGATCCTGCTGGATCTCGACCTGCCCGACCTCTCGGGCCAGGAAGTACTCAAACGCCTGCGCCTGCACCCCAGCAGCAGCGATACACCCGTGCTGCTGATCACCGCCGACGTCAGCGCCGGCACTCGGCGCGACCTGCAGCAGGCCGGCGCCACCGCGGTGCTGAGCAAACCCCTGCACGTACCGACCTTTCTCGCCGCCCTGCGCCAGCATCTGGATGTCGCCACGCCCACCCCGCCTCTCGGAGCCTGACCATGAACCACCCAGCGCCCGCCGACGATTTTCGTATCCTGGTGATCGATGATCAGCCCGCCAACCTCGAGCTGGTCGAACAACTGCTGGCCCGCGAAGGGCTGCACAACGTGCTCTGTTGCACCGACCCGGCGCAGGCTCTGGCGTTATTCAGCAGCTTCGAGCCGGACCTGCTGATTCTCGACCTGCACATGCCCGGCCTGGACGGCTTCGCCGTGCTCGAACAGCTGCAGCGGCGCATTCCCGTCGACGATTACTTGCCGATTCTGGTGCTCACCGCCGATGCCACCCGCGAGGCCCGGCTGCGCGCGCTGGCGCTGGGCGCGCGCGACTTCATCAGCAAGCCGCTGGATGCCATCGAGACCTTGCTGCGGGTGTGGAATCTGCTGGAAACCCGCGCGCTATACCGCCAGTTACGCCGCCTGCAACCCGACCAGCCGCCCTTGCGGGCCAGGCCAGTGGCGCTGGGCAGCAGTAGCTGATCGCCTCAGAGCACCTGCTCCAGCGGCACGTGCAGGCGATCGTAGAGCGCCTCGACCGCCTCGCGCGCGGCGGGGGCGATATAGCCCCCCTCCAGCGCCAGCACCTGGTAGATACCGCGGCGCAGCATGTCCTGGCTGAGGTTGTCCGGGCTGGCGCCAGCCGTGCAGAGAAAGCGCACCCAGGAGGTCATGATGATCCAGGCGTTGAGCGTCAACGCCTGGATCTGCGCCGGGCTCATCAGCAGAATGCCGGCCTCGACGAAGCCCTGATAAACCGACTGCGCGCCTATCAGGCAGCGCCGGGCGAAAGCACGATAGCGCTCGGCCAGCTCGGCGTCGGATTCCAGCAGGTGTTCGAGGTCGCGGTGCAGGAAGCGGTAGTGCCACATCGCTGCCAGCAGCGCCTCCAGGTAGAAGGTCTTGTCCTCCACCGTCAGCGCGCGGCCTTCGGGCAGGCGCAGGAAGCTGTCGACCTGCGTTTCGTATTGGGCGAACAGCTCAGCGATGATCATCTGCTTGTTGCGGAAGTGGTAGTACAGGTTGCCCGGCGATATGCCCAGGTGCGCGGCGATATGGTTGGTGGTGACGTTGCGCTCACCCTGGGCGTTGAACAGGGCCAGGCTCTCGGCAACGATGCGGTCGCGGGTCTTGGGTGGCGCCATAACGCAGCTCGATCTCGACTTCAAAAGTGGCAAAGGTACAGGCGAAACAGCCGGAGTGTTACCCCCCAATGCATCCCCCAGGCCCTGGCAGGCCTTTGGTTAGGGTGCAGCGAGGACGGCTGCGCGGCATCCTATTTGACACATTAGAGTAATTGCTCTAAAAATCCAGCTTAGCCTAATCGCGGCTTATAGCCGCCTCCAGCAGGCTGTTTAAAAACGTCGGCGACGACTGCATGGATGCAGGAGGTAGAGCGAAGCAGGAAGCCCGAGCCGAGGCAGTCAGCGCAATACCTATGGCGGCCCCGCAAAAACAGGCAAAAATCGGTCGGAGTCGCGCTCGACTTTACAAGTGGTAAATGAGCATTTTGATCGGACTCGCGCACGAGCCTGTTTTTAACGCAGCGATGACAACGCAGATAGTTTTTCAACAGCCTGCCCGCTGGAACGTCGAGGAGAAACCTATGGTCGCCGACATCGCCTACCTGCAGCACAGCCAGCAGCAGATCAACCAGCTGGACAGCACCTTCGCCCTGCAGCGCGCGGCCTTCGCCGCCAACCCGATGCCGTCGGCCGAGCAGCGCATGCAGTGGCTGAAATCCCTGCGCGAGCTGCTGACCCAGCAGCAGGACGCGCTGGTGGCGGCGATCTCCGAGGACTTCAGCAACCGTTCGGCCGACGAAACCCTGCTCGCCGAGCTGATGCCCAGCCTGCATGGCATCCATTACGCGAGCAAACGCATCAGGAAGTGGATGAAGCCGTCGCGGCGCAGCGTCGGCCTGCAGTTCATGCCCGCCGCGGCCAAGGTCGTCTACCAGCCACTGGGCGTGGTCGGCGTCATCGTGCCGTGGAACTACCCGCTGTTTCTCGCCATCGGCCCGCTGACCGGCGCGCTGGCCGCCGGCAACCGGGTAATGATCAAGATGAGCGAATCCACCCCGGCCACCTCGCAGCTGGTCAAGGATCTGCTGGCACGCGTTTTCCCCGAGGACCTGGTCAGCGTCGCCTTGGGCGAGGCGGAAGTCGGCATGGCCTTTTCCAAACTGCCGTTCGACCACCTGCTGTTCACCGGTGCCACCAGCATCGGTAAGCACGTAATGCGCGCCGCCGCCGAGAACCTGACCCCGGTGACCTTGGAGCTGGGCGGCAAGTCGCCAGCCATCGTTTCCGCCGACGTGCCGCTGGCGGACGCCGCCGAGCGCATCGCCTTCGGCAAGACCCTCAACGCCGGGCAGACCTGCGTAGCGCCGGACTACGTGCTGGTGCCGCGCGATCGCATCGACGGCTTCGTCAGCGCCTACCGCGACGTCGTGCAGCGCTTCTATCCACAGCTCAAGGACAACCCCGACTACACCGCGATCATCAACGAGCGACAGCTGGCCCGCCTCAATGGCTACCTGCAGGATGCCGAAGCCAAGGGCGCGCGTATCGTCTCGCTGTACCCAGAAACCCAGGGCCGGCGCCTGCCGCAGAGCCTGGTGCTGGACGTCAGCGACGAGATGAAGCTGATGCAGGACGAGATCTTCGGCCCGCTGCTGCCCGTGGTGCCCTACGACCGTATCGAAGACGCCTTCGCCTACGTCAACGCGCGGCCACGGCCGCTGGCGCTGTACTACTTCGGCTACGACAAGCGCGAGCAGCAGCGCGTGCTGCATGAAACCCACTCCGGCGGCGTGTGCCTCAATGACACCCTGCTGCACGTGGCCCAGGACGATATGCCGTTCGGCGGTATCGGCCCGTCTGGCATGGGCCATTACCACGGCCACGAAGGCTTCCTGACCTTCAGCAAGGCCAAGGGCGTGTTTATCAAGCAGCGCTTCAACGCCGCGCGGCTGATCTACCCGCCCTACGGCAAGGCGATCCAGAAGCTGGTCTACAAGCTGTTCGTACGCTGAACAACGCGGGCAGCGCCCGTTTTACGCCTGGTGATAACAACAATGAACGACACCACCCTGAACACGCCGCAGCTGTCGCGGCGCAACCTGCTCAAGGTCGGCCTGCTGGGCACCGCGCTGCTCGGCACCGCCGGGCTGACCGCCACCCTCAGCGGCTGCTCGACCAGTACGCCGGCCAGCGGCTACCTGATCCTGCGCAGCAGCGATATGCCCTTCCTGCGCGCGCTGATCCCGGTGATGCTCGACGGCGCCGTGACCGCACAGCAGATGCCGCAGGCCGTCGACGGCACGCTCAAGAGCCTCGACAACAGCCTGGCGCACCTGTCGCCGGAGATGCTCAAACTCACCGTGCAGCTGTTCGACGTGCTGGCCCTGCCCATCACCCGCGGCCCGCTGACCGGGGTCTGGGGCAGTTGGGACAACGCCAGCGCCGATGACGTACGCAACTTCCTCGCGCGCTGGCAGAACAGCAGCCTGAGCCTGCTGCGCATGGGCCACGCTTCGCTGCTGCAACTGGTGATGATGGCCTGGTACAGCCGCCAGGAAGCCTGGGCGCATTGCGGCTATCCAGGGCCACCTACGGTCTAGTTGTAGGAGCCGGCTTGCCGGCGATTGCTGGATCGCCGGCAAGCCGGCTCCTACCAGGGCTGCGCTGTCCATAACAACAAGAGAATTCGAAATGCCCGTACCCGATCTGTTCAAGCAAGGCCTGGCCAGGGGTTGGAAAACCCATGACGGTTCGCGTCTGGAAAACGACCTGACCCTGGAAGCCGACGTCGCCATCGTCGGTAGCGGCGCCGGTGGTGGCACCACGGCGGAAATCCTCAGCGCGGCGGGTTACAAGGTGCTGCTGATCGAGGAAGGCCCACTCAAGACCAGCGACGACTTCAAGATGCAGGAAGCCGACGCCTACCCGAACCTCTATCAGGAAGGCATCGGCCGCATGAGCAAGGACGGCGCGATCACCATCCTGCAGGGCCGCGCGGTCGGTGGCACCACGCTGATCAACTGGACCAGCAGCTTCCGCACGCCGCCACAGACCCTGGCGCACTGGGCCGAAGTCCACGGCGTAAAGGGCCATGACGTCGAGTCCATGGCGCCCTGGTTCGAGAAGATGGAACAGCGCCTGGGCGTGGCGCCCTGGGCGGTGCCACCGAATGCCAACAACGAGGTGCTGCGCAGCGGCTGCGACAAGCTCGGCTATCACTGGGCGCCGATCCCGCGCAACGTGCGCGGCTGCTGGAACCTCGGTTATTGCGGCATGGGCTGCCCGACCAACGCCAAGCAGTCGATGCTGGTCACCACCATCCCCGCCACCCTCGACGCCGGCGGCGAGCTGCTCTACCTGGCGCGCGCCGACAAGCTGCTGATCGAAGGCGACCAGGTGGTCGGCATCGACTGCCTGGGCATGGACGAACGCTGCGTGGCGCCCAACGGCAAGCGCATCCGGGTCAAAGCGCGGCATTACGTGCTGGCCGGCGGCGGCATCAACACGCCCGGTATCCTGCTGCGTTCCAATGTGCCCGACCCACACCAGCGCGTCGGCCGGCGCACCTACCTGCACCTGGCGAACTTCTCCGCGGCGCAGTTCGAGCAGGTCATCAACCCCTTTTACGGTGCGCCGCAGTCGGTCTACTCGGATCATTTTCAGTGGGACGACGGCACCAGTGGGCGCCTCTCCTACAAACTGGAAGTGCCGCCGCTGCAACCGGCGCTGACCGCCACCCTGCTCGGTGATTTCGGCCGTGAGAACGCCCTGCGCATGGCGCAATTGCCGCACACCAACGTGATGCTCGCCCTGCTGCGCGACGGCTTTCACGAAGACAGCGCCGAAGGCCGCGTCGAGCTGCGTGGCGATGGCAGCCCGGTGCTCGACTACCAGATGACCGACTACACCTGGGATGGCGTGCGCCGCGCCTACCTGACCATGGCGGAAATCCAGTTCGCCGCCGGTGCCAAGGCGGTGATGCCGACCCATGCCGATGCGCGTTACATCGGCAGTTGGAAGGAGGCCCGGGACATGATCGAGAACCTCGACCTGGCGCTGTACCGCACCCGCCTGGGCAGTGCTCACGTGATGGGCGGCTGCGCCATGGGCGAGGATGCACAGCAGGCAGTGGTCGACAGCCTGGGCCGGCACCATCACCTGGCCAACCTGTCGATCCACGACGGTTCGCTATTTCCCACCAGCATCGGCGCCAACCCCCAACTGTCGATCTACGGCCTGACCGCCAAGCTTGCGACGCTGCTGGCCGAGCGGCTGAAAAGCCCGAGCTAGACGCTACTGCCCTGGCATGGGAGAACGCAACGCAGGCCGTGGCTTGGCCGCTGGCATGCGCTGCGCTACCATCCGACTCCTTTTCGACCCGCCAGGACGTCCCGATGAATCGAGTGTTATACCCCGGCACCTTCGACCCCATCACCAAGGGCCACGGTGATCTGGTCGAACGCGCCGCGCGCCTGTTCGATCACGTTATCATCGCCGTCGCCGCCAGCCCCAAGAAGAACCCTCTGTTTTCCCTGGAGCAACGCGTCGAGCTGGCCCGCGAGGTGACCAAGCACCTGCCCAACGTCGAAGTGATGGGTTTTTCGTCGCTGCTGGCGCACTTCGTCAAGGAGCAGAACGCCAATGTCTTCCTGCGCGGCCTGCGCGCGGTGTCGGACTTCGAATATGAATTCCAGCTGGCCAACATGAACCGTCAACTGGCGCCGGACGTGGAAAGCCTGTTCCTCACGCCATCGGAAAAGTATTCCTTCATCTCCTCGACCCTGGTGCGCGAGATCGCAGCCCTGGGCGGCGATATCACCAAGTTCGTCCACCCTGCCGTGGCCGACGCGCTGAACGAGCGCTTTCGCAAAAGCTGAAGAGCACTTGTGGGAGGCGCTTCAGCGGCGACTGTCGCGGCTAAAGCCCCTCCCACAGATGCAGCACGGGCGCATGACACAAGCTGCACCAATCCGGCACAATTGCGTCATTGTTGTCTGCCAGTGTCGAAGCCTGCGCCTCGACAGGAGTTGCCCCATGTCCCTGATCATCACCGACGATTGCATCAACTGCGACGTCTGCGAACCCGAGTGCCCCAACGGCGCCATTTCCCAGGGTGAGGAGATCTACGTGATCGACCCCAACCTGTGCACCGAGTGCGTTGGCCACTACGATGAGCCGCAATGCCAGCAGGTGTGCCCGGTGGACTGCATCCCGCTCGACGAGAACAATGTCGAGAGCAAGGATGAGCTGATGCACAAATACCGCATCATCACCGGCAAGGCCTGATTCTCCCCGGGAGGCCGCCGGTCTCCCGTTTCCTCCGCGCCCATTGTGCCCCCTCGCCCGAGCGAGGCTGTTAAGCTTCCAGCCTCCTTCAGCCGCCTCAGGTAGATCGCATGTTGCGTAAACTCCTGCTATCAACCCTGCTGCTCGGCGCCAGCCTGCTGGCCCATGCCGCCCCGCAGCAACCCGCCATTGCCACCGCTCACCCCGCCGCCACGGCCGCTGCGCAGCAGATGCTCGACGCCGGCGGCAATGCCTTCGATGCCGCCGTCGCTGCCAGCGCGGCACTAGCCGTGGTCGAACCCTACGGCTCAGGCCTTGGCGGCGGCGGCTTCTTCCTGCTGCGCACTGCCGGCGATACGCCAGGCTACGACTTCCTCGATGCCCGCGAACGCGCACCGCTGGAAGCCAAACCGAATCTGTATGTCCGCGATGGCAAGGTGCAGCGCGAGTTGTCGCTCAACGGCGCACTGGCTGCCGCCATTCCAGGGCTGCCAGCAGCATTGGTCGAGCTGGCGGAGAAGCACGGCCGCCTGCCGCTGAAAACCAGCCTGGCACCGGCAATCCACCTGGCCAACGAGGGCTTCGCGGTGGACCGTGTCTACCGCGAGCGCGCGACCTGGCGCCTGGCAGCGCTGCGTGACGATGCCGAAAGCGCCAAGCTCTTTCTTGACCGGGGCGAAATCCCCGCCGAGGGCCATCTACTGCGTCAGACGGATCTGGCTGCCACCCTGCAGGCGTTGGCCGAACATGGCCGGGAGGGTTTCTATAACGGCCCGATAGCCGAGCGCCTGATCAAAGGCGTGCGCCATGCCGGCGGTATCTGGACCGAGGATGACCTGCGTGAATACCGTATTGCCCGCCGTGCGCCGCTACATTTCTCCCTGGAAGATGGCCGCGAGCTGATCAGCGCACCGCCGCCCTCGGCGGGCGGTATAGCCCTGGCGCAGAGCCTGGCGATTCTCGAACAACTGCCCTGGCGCGACGCCGAGCCCGTACAGCGCGTGCATTATGTGGTCGAAGCCCTGCGCCGCGCCTACCGTGACCGTGGCCTGCTCGGCGACCCGGACTTCGTCAAGAATCCGGTCGAGCAACTGCTTTCGCCTGGGCATCTGGCTGTACTGGCCGGCAGCATCGACCCCGAGCGCGCCACACCCAGCGCCAGCCTGCCGCCGGCCGGCACCTGGCACGAGGGCGACCACACCACCCACTTTGCCGTGCTCGATGCCGAAGGCAATGCTGTCGCTGCAACGCTGTCGATCAACCTGCCCTTTGGCGCCGCCTTCACCGTACCCGGCACCGGTGTACTGCTCAACGACGAGATGGACGACTTCGCCGCCGACGTGCAGGGCGCCAACGCCTACGGCCTGACCGGCAGCCAGGCGAATGCGATTGCCGGAGGCAAGCGGCCGCTATCGTCGATGAGCCCCAGCTTTATCGAGAGCAGCGACGAGTTCGCAGCCTTCGGCACGCCGGGCGGCAGCCGTATCCCCAGCATGGTGCTGCTGTCGATGCTCGAGTACCTGGACGATCAGCCCATCGAGCGCTGGCCAGCCGTGGCACGCTATCACCACCAGTTCCTGCCCGACGTGATCGAGCACGAGCCGGACACCTTCAGCGATGAGCAGATCGCCGAGCTGCAACGGCGTGGCCATGAACTCAAGCGCCTGGATCGGCATTACGGTAATCAGCAGGTGCTGTTCTGGGACAAGGTCAGCGGCGAAGTGAAGGCCGCGAGCGATCCTCGCGGGATTGGCACAGCGACGCCTTGAAGCGCAGCGCCCGAATGTGACCGTGGCCCGGATGCAATCCGGGGAAACTGCACAACCGCTCCCGGATTTCATCCGGCTACGGGCTACGCCTTGTGTCAGGAGAGCCTGATCAGGCTCTCCTGCTCCTCACCGAACTTGCGCAATTCGCGGAACAGCGCCTGCTCGTTGCTCAGCATCAGCACGTTGCGCAGGCTCTGGAAAATACGGCTGACATAACCCAGGTCGTTCATCAGCGAGCTGGTCTGCAGGCCATCCAGACGGCCGTCGCGTACCTCGGCGAACAGGCGCTGACGAAACCTCGCATCGAAGCTCGCCGCCTGCTCATCCAACCAACGCAGGCGTGACTGCCACATTTCGTCAGGCATGTCCGAGCGTGCCAACTCACGCACCTCGTGCAGGGTGGTGAGCAAATGGCGACGCAGCTCCACATAGGCATCACGCACCGCCGAGGGTGGTGCGTCCAGATAATGGCCAAGATTCTTCTGCAGGTGCTTGGCGTCCTTGACCGCATCCACCAGTTGCAGCGCCGCCAACTGGCAACTGACCCAGAACTGCTGATGCGCTTCGTCCATGGGCAGTTCCATGCGCCCCATGAAGCTCAGCAGATCGCCATACACACCCTTGATATGGAATTGGTACAAGTGCTCCGCATCGAAGCCGCCCTGCGTGGGCTTGGCCTGCAGCAGTTGCTCATCCGCCCGTGCACGCGCCAACTGATCAACCGGCAGATAGAGTGCATGGCAGATCACCTCGAGGCTCAAGCGGCCAAGGTGCCCCAGCTCCTGCACCACCGCGCCGGAGGCGGCATCCACCGAATCCAACGCCCGTTCGTTGAGGTAGCGCGCTCGCGTTCGCTCGGGCTCGGCGACTTTCTCGCTCGCCAGTTCGGTGATCAGTACCTGTGGCTCGCTACGTTCCGGCAGCCAGCGGATCAACAACTGCGCCAGACGCCCCTGCAGCGGCCAGAACAGCGCAACGCCCATGGCATTGAACAGGGTGTGGAACATCGCCAGTTGGATCAGGCTGTTTTCGCCAAGCCCCAGCGGTTCGGCCAGCGCGTGCACCAGCCAGGTCAGCGGCTCGAGCAGGATGAATGCCAGCACGCCAGTGACCACGTTGAACAGCACATGGGCCAGGGCAAGGCGCTGCCCGCTGCGGTTGCCGCCCAGCGAGCCGACGAAGCCGGTGGTCACACTGCTGCCGATATTGGAGCCAATGGCAATGGCCAGACTCTGGCTCAACTCCAGCTGACCGCCAGCCAACGCTGCGAGAGTCAGCATCAGGGTCGCATGGCTGGATTGCAGCACCACGGTGATGGCCATGCCTATTGCGGTGAACAGCAGCGCGCCGCGTAGCCCGCCTTCCTGGTATGCACTCATGTCCAGACCATCGCCAAAGCTGGCGAAGCCTTCCTTGATCTGATCGATCCCCAGGAAGATGAAGGCAACGCCTAACACGATACGCCCGGCCGCCTTGCTCTTCGCCCCGAAGAAACCGGCCAGCACACCGAACACCAGCAATGGCAAGGCCAGCGGACTGAGGCTGAGGTTCTGTCCCGCCAGCGCCAGCAACCAGATACCGCTGGTGGCGCCGAGGTTGGCGCCGAAAAGAATGGCGATGCCGCCCGCCAGTTGGATCAGCCCGGTGCTGATAAAGGCGATGGTCAGCAGCGACACCAGGGTGCTGGACTGCAGCAACAAGGTGCCGCCGACGCCGAACAACAGACTCTTGAAGGATGTCGAGGTGCTGCGCCCAAGTATCTGCTCCAGCTTGCTGCCCGCCAGTTGGCGCAAGCCCTCTTCCAGGCACTGCATGCCGAACAGGAAGATCGCCAGCCCGGCGCAGAGTTGCAGCCAGCCCTGGCTGAACCAGAACGAGGCGATCAGCCCCATTACCACCAGCAGCAATATCACCCAGCGCAGGTACTTCATCACTACCGCTTCTTCCTTTTCTCGGCGTTAAAACGTAAACGGCCCCTCGCCTCGATGAGGAGGAGAGAGGCCGCGACAAGCAGTGCAGCGAATCAGTCTTGCTTGTAGCCGCTGCTGGTGCAGCCCAGGCAGCGTACGAAGGCTTCTTTGCCCGGCGCTACCACGAGGGACTGCGCTGCCTCGCCGACGTTACCGCCCAGCGCGGTGAACGGCAGGCTGACGATGAAGGCTGCAGCACCGATCGCAGTGGCGCCGATCAGCAGGGGGCGGGCGATGAGCAGATCACCAATCATGGCATAGCCCTTGGGCGCCTCGACGGTGTACAACGGATCACCACTGGCGTTCTGCTGAACCACTTCCGCTTGCGCCGATAGCGCCAGCAGGCCAGAGGTCAGCGCCAGGACAACAGCGGGGGTGCGGAACGCTTTCATGGATCGATCCTTCAGATTATTCGGGAAAGTGCCAGTAACTATAACAGCGCATTGATAATTGTCAGCGTGACGGGCGTCAATCGCCGTGAAAGGCATACTCCGGCTTTTTCGGCACGTAAGGACGAAAGAACGCCAGCATGGCTGCCAGGTCGGCTTGCTCGTCACCTGTTGGCAAAAAGGTCGGAGCGATCACCACCCGCCGATTCTGGTAATCCAGCGCGCCCAGCACTATGGGTACGCCCGCGCCCAGCGCAATATGGTAGAAGCCCATCTTCCAGCGCTCGACCTTCTTGCGCGTGCCTTCGGGCGACAGCACCAGAATGAACTCGTCATGCTCGCGAAAGGCCTGAACGGCCTGTTCGACGGTGTTCAACTTACGGTCCCGACGAATCGCAATGCCGCCCCAACTGCGCATGAGGCCGCCGAAGGGCCAGCGAAAGATGCTGTGCTTGCCGAACCAGCGCGCGTTGAGACGCAGCACGAACTTCAGCGCAATGAAGATCACGAAGTCCCAGTTGGACGTGTGGTGGGCGCCGATGGCGACGAACTTGTCGAGCTTGGGCAACTCGCCCTCGATGCGCCAGCCCATGAGTTTCAGCACGCCGCGCCCCAGCCATTGGGCCGCAGGATTGGGCGGCAAGTAGTTACCGGACATCGATCAACCTCGGTATTTCTTGTTCTTGGTTTCGGTCAGCGTAGGGCGGGTGCAACCCGCCTATCGCGCTGTGGCGGGTTGCACCCGCCCTACGGTTCGCCCGTCAACAGTTTTTCAACGTTGACACTTGGGACAGTAGACACTCGCGCGCTGTCCCAACTTCACCTCACGTAGCGTGCTGCCGCAGACCTTGCAGAACTCGCCGCCGCGCCCGTAGGCGAACAGCTCCTGCTGGAAGTAGCCGGGCTGGCCATCGCCACCGACGAAGTCGCGCAAGGTGGTGCCGCCACGCTCGATGGCATGAGCGAGGATGCGCTTGATCTCATCGGCCAGGCGCAGGTAGCGCGCCCGCGAAATCGAGCCCGCCTCACGACGCGGATCAATACCGGCGGCGAACAGCGCTTCGGTGGCGTAGATATTGCCCACGCCGACGACCACGGCGTTATCCATGATGAAGGGTTTGACCGCCATGCTGCGCCCGCGCGACATCTGGAACAGGCGCTCACCCTCGAACAATCCGCCCAACGGCTCAGGGCCGAGCTTGCTGAGCAGCTCGTGGCGCAGCGGATCTTCGCTCCACAGCAGCGCGCCGAAACGCCGCGGGTCGGTGTAACGCAGCGCCAGGCCGGACTCCAGCTCGATATCCACATGCTCATGCTTGGCTGCGGCCAGGCCACACTCGACCAGACGCAGACTGCCAGACATACCCAGATGACTGATCAGACTGCCGACTTCGGCCTTGATCAGCAGGTACTTGGCGCGGCGCTCGACGCACTCGATTCGCTGGCCGGACAGACGCACGTCCAGGTCTTCGGGGATGGGCCAGCGCAGACGGCGCTCACGCACGATGACGCGGCTGACGCGCTGACCCTCGAGATAGGGGGCGATACCGCGGCGGGTAGTTTCGACTTCGGGTAATTCAGGCATGGCAATACAACAGGAAAACGGCGGTTCGCCACCTTAGCAGGAGCTGCGCAGCAAGCGGTAGGGTAAGCCGCCTACACGCTCAGTTGCACGGCGGCGCAACCCCACGAAGACTCAGAGCACCGCCAGATCGCGGATGCTTTCGCGCAGGTTCTCGAAGTCATACTCCGACAACCCCAGATACTCGAGAATCGGCTGCGCGATGTGCTGCCACTCCATGTCGATGGCCTGCCCACCCTGCACGCGATGCGTCTCGCAGATGTGCTCGGCCATCTTGAGAATGCCCAGCAGCGTCTTCAACTGAGCGTCACGCCCCGAGTCATCGCTGAAGATCGACAAGGCATTGTGGTGGTTGGCAATGACCTCGCAGAGGTGCTCCGGCAGGCGCCAGGAGCGCGCGGTGAAATAGCCGACCACGGCATGGTTGGTGGTCAGCAGGCGATTCTCGGTATCGACCACACGCCGCTCTTCACTGGCACTGGCGTAGGCCTCCTCCAGCACCTGCATGTAGTTGGGGAAGCGCTTGAGCATCAGCGGGATGCCGCAGTCGTGGAACAGCCCAAGGCTGTAGGCTTCGTCAGGCGAGTGATAACCGAGGCGCTTGGCCAGGGTCAGGCAGGTCATCGCCACGTCCTGGGCACTGTCCCAGAAGCGGTTGAGCACCAGGATCGCTTCGTCGGTCAGCTCGCCTTTGATCGACTGCGCATTGATCAGGTTGATCACGGTGTTGCAGCCCATCAGATTGACCGCCTGCTGGATCGAAGCGATGCGGTTGGCCAGGCCGAAGTGTGGCGAGTTGACGATCTTCAGCAGCGCGCCGGACAGCCCCGGGTCCTGACTGATCAGCTTGGCGATGCTGCGCAGATCGGGGCTGGGCATGATCTGTTCCATCTGCAGATCGACCATGATCTGTGGTTGCGGCGGTACGCTGATCCCCTGCAGGACTTGCTGGATCTGTTCGGCGGTAAGTTCGTAGGTCATGAAAGAGGGATCGTGCAGGGTGAGAAGTAGCGCACAGTCTAGCCAAAGCACAGACCAGCCCGCAGTCGACTTTTGTAACCGCCGGCCCCGTGTGCAAACCGCTATAATTCCGCTCTTTTCCCCGCGGAGCCCGAACTCATGTCTTCCCTGCCCAGTCTGCGCCTGAAAGCCAACGCCGACCGACGCCTGCGCGCCGGCCACCTGTGGGTCTACAGCAACGAGATCGATGTCGCCGCCACACCGCTGCATGGTTTTGCCGCCGGGGATCAGGCTGTTCTCGAAGCCGCCGGCGGCAAGCCGCTGGGCATCGTCGCCATGAGTCCGAACAACCTGATCTGCGCGCGCCTGCTGTCGCGCGACGTCAAGCACGTGCTGGACAAATCCCTGCTGGTGCATCGCCTCAACGTCTGCCTGTCGCTGCGCGAGCGTCTGTTCGACAAGCCCTGCTACCGCCTGGTGTATGGCGACTCCGATCTGCTACCGGGCCTGGTGGTCGACCGCTTCTTCGACATTCTGGTGGTGCAGCTGGCTTCGGCCACCATGGAGGCACACAAGGACGACGTGCTCGCCGCGCTGATCCAGGTGTGCAAACCCAGCGGCATCCTGCTCAAGAACGACTCCGCCGCCCGCGACGCCGAAGGCCTCGAGCGCTACGTCGACACTGCCTTCGGCGTGGTGCCGGAGTGGGTCGCCCTGGAAGAGAACGGCGTGAAGTTCGAAGCACCGGTGATCGAAGGCCAGAAGACCGGCTGGTTCTATGACCACCGCATGAACCGCGCACGCCTGGCGCCCTACGTCAAAGGCAAGCGCGTGCTCGACCTGTTCAGCTACATCGGCGGCTGGGGCGTGCAGGCTGCAGCGTTCGGCGCCAGCGAAGTGTTCTGCGTGGACGCCTCGGGCTTCGCCCTCGACGGCGTGGAGCGCAACGCCACGCTCAACGGTTTCGCCGAAAAGGTCACCTGCGTCGAAGGTGACGTGTTCGCCGCCCTGCGTGAACTGAAGTCCGCCGAAGAGCGCTTCGACGTGGTGATCGCCGACCCACCCGCCTTCATCAAGCGCAAGAAGGACATCAAGAACGGCGAAGCGGCCTACCGGCGCCTCAACGAAACCGCCATGCGCCTGCTGAACAAGGACGGCATCCTGGTCAGCGCCAGCTGCTCCATGCACCTGGAAGAAGACAACCTGCAGAACATTCTGCTGACCAGCGCCCGCCATCTGGATCGCAACATTCAACTACTCGAGCGCGGCGCCCAGGGCCCGGATCACCCGGTGCACCCGGCGATCAACGAGACCCGCTACATCAAAAGCCTGACCATGCGCCTGCTGCCCAACAGTTGAGCAACCTGCACCTGCCGAGTGCGTTTCGGCAGGTGCCTCTTCCCCCCTCTCGCTGTTACCTCCCCCCACACCCGCCTCGCATCTCGCCCAGCATCGACTAGGCTTCAAAGTGCATAGCTAAGCGCTATCAGCCGACCACGGGTTAACTGGCTTGCTTATTGCTTTTGGCTATCAACATAACGAACGTCCCCCACGAAGGGGGCGAATCGACTCAGAAGTTGGAGCCTTGGCCACGAGCTGACTCCATATTGCCGATAGCGGGGAGGACTATGACTGCGCAAGCTGGGAACGACGCGTTCCTGCGATTCACCAACGTCAAGAAGACCTACGATCACAAGACCCTGGTGGTCAAGGACTTCAACCTCAACGTGGCCAAGGGCGAATTCATCACCCTGCTCGGCCCCTCCGGCTCAGGCAAGACCACCTGCCTAATGATGCTCGCCGGCTTCGAGGACGTGACCAGCGGCGAGATCCTGATCAACGGCCGCAACGTCACCAGCATCGCCCCCTACGCTCGCAACATCGGCATGGTCTTCCAGCAGTACGCGCTGTTCCCGCACATGACCATCCGCGAGAACCTGGCCTACCCACTGAAAATCCGCAAATTGCCCAAGGACGAGATTCGCGCCAAGGTCGAGGAGTACCTCGCCCTGGTCGAACTGCAGGCCTTCGGCGGCCGCTACCCCGCCCAGCTTTCCGGCGGCCAGCGCCAGCGCGTGGCCCTGGCCCGCGCGCTGATCTTCGCCCCGGACATCGTGCTGATGGACGAGCCGCTCGGCGCACTGGACAAGAAGCTGCGCGAGCAGATGCAGTTCGAGATCAAGCGCCTGCACGAGCAGCTCGGCTTCACCGTGATCTACGTCACCCACGACCAGACCGAAGCGCTGACCATGAGCGACCGCATCGCCGTGTTCAATAACGGCGTGGTGCAGCAATGCGCCGCGCCGCACGTGCTCTACGAACGCCCAGCCAACATGTTCGTCGCCGACTTCATCGGCGAAAGCAACAAGCTCTCCGGCGTGATCGAGGCAGTCGAGGCTGATCGCGTCCAGGTGCGCCTCGACGATGGCGGCCTGGTCCGCACGCTGAAAGCCAATTGCACCGAAGTCGGCCAGGCCACCACGGTGTCGGTACGCCCGGAAAAGCTCAACTTCACCGACCGCCTTGGCGGCGCCGGCAACCAGGTCAAGGCCCGCTTCGTCACCCGCCACTACGTCGGCGAATACATCCGCTACCACTTCGAAACCGCCAGCGGCAGCGAGCTGGTGGTGAAGAATCTGAACGACAGTTCAGCCCCGCAACTCAGCGCTCAGGAAGAGATCGACCTCGCCTGGCTGCCGGAAGACAGCCAGGCCCTGGATCGATCGGAAGTGCCGAAGACGCTCTGACCCCACAACTAGTAGAAGCAAATGGAGCACAGCAATGGCTAGATCACTGACTACCAGCTTTTCCACCTTCGCCCTGGTGGCGGCATTGGGACTCACAGCGGGCAACGCCACGGCCCAGGACAGCCTCACCGTGGTGTCCTGGGGCGGCGCCTATGGCGCGGCGCAGAAAAAACACGTCATCGACCCTTACCAGGCAGAGTCCGGCGTCAAGGTATTGTTCGAGGATTACTCGGGCGGCGTCGCCGAGATCAAGGCCCAGGTCGAATCCGGCAACATTCAGTGGGATGTGGTCGACTTCGAGGTGATCGACCTCGAGCGCGCCTGCTCCGAAGGCCTGCTGGAAACCCTCGACCACAGCGTACTGCCGGCCGGCATCGACGGCACCCCGGCCGCCCAGGACTTCATCCCCGAAGCCCTGGCCAGCGAGTGCGCGGTGGGCAACATCGTCTGGTCGGTGGTGTTCGCCTACAACCAGAACACCATCGGCGGCACCAAGGCTGCCAGCATCGGCGACTTCTTCGACACCGCCAAGATTCCCGGCAAGCGCGCCCTGCGCAAACGCCCGCAGGTGAACATGGAATGGGCACTGCTGGCCGACGGCGTGGCGCCCGATGAAGTCTACGAAGTGCTGGCCACCCCGGAAGGCCAACAACGCGCCTTCGACAAGCTGGACAGCATCAAGAAGGACATCGTCTGGTTCGACTCCTGGTCGCAGGCGCCACAACTGCTCAATGACGGCGGTGCGGTGCTGGTGCAGTCGGCCAACGGCCGCTTCTACGACGCCATCGTGCAGGAGAAGAAACCCTTCGAAATCGTCTGGGACGGCCACGTCTACGACCTCGACGCCTGGGCCATCGTCAAGGGCACCAAGAAGAAGGACCTGGCCATGGAGTTCATCAAGTACGCCACCGGCTCCAAGCCCCTGGCTGGCATGCCGGACGTGGCCTATGGCCCGACCCGCAAGTCGTCCATGCCGCTGGCCGACCAGAGTGCGGCGCCGCACCTGCCGACCGCTCACCTGGACAAAGGCATCCAGGCCGGCTCCGAGTTCTGGGCTGACTATGGCGAGTCGCTGGGCGAGAAATTCAACGAGTGGCTGTTGAAGTAAGCACCACACCCTCCCCACGGACGACCTGTGGGAGGCGCTTCAGCGGCGACGGTCGCGGCTGAAGCCCCCTCCCACGGGTACCGAGGTCCAACGGAGAAGGGGCTTATCCCGGAGTAATGTCTTGACCTCTCTCACCACCAGCGAAGCCGGCCAAGCCGCCAGCGCCCGTCGCAAGAAACGCCTCGCCGCCTTTCTCTTCGTGGTTCCGCTGCTGCTGTTCATCATCGTCACCTTCGTCGCCCCGATTGGCAGCATGCTGTGGCGCAGCGTGTACCACCCGACGGTGGCCGAGCTGATTCCGCAAACCCTGGCCGAACTCGAACGCTGGGACGATCACAAGCAATTGCCCGACGAACGCACGCTGAGCATATTCGTCGACGAACTGCACGCCCTCGACAAACAGCGCCTGTCCGGCAAGCTGTCCGAGGAGTTCAACCGCGCCTATACGGGCATGTCCAGCGTGGTCAAAGCCACCGCGCGGCGCATCGGCCGGATGGATGCCGAAACGCTGCCATCCGAGGGGGTCGAAGCCCTGCTCGCCAGCCATCGCAACTGGAGCAAGCCCGAGCTGTGGTACGCCATCGAGCGCGCCGGCAAGGTCTACACCTACGACTACTACCTGACGGCTCTGGACCTGGAGATGCACCCAGACGATGGCATTCAGGTACGCCAGGACACGCAGATCTACCTGCAGCTGTTTTCCAAGACCCTGAACATGGCGCTGGTCATCACCCTGCTCTGCGCCCTGCTCGGCTACCCGCTGGCCTACTACCTGGCCGGGCTGCCGTCGAACCGCGCCAACCTGCTGCTGGTGCTGGTGTTGCTGCCGTTCTGGACCTCACTGCTGGTGCGCACCACCTCATGGATCGCGCTGCTGCAGACCAACGGCGTGATCAATTCCACGCTCATGGGCATCGGCCTGATCAGTCAGCCCTTCGAGATGCTCTACACCTCATTCGCCACCGTGGTGGCCATGACCCACATCCTGCTGCCGTTCATGATCCTGCCGCTGTACAGCGTGATGCGCGGCATCGATCCCAGCTACATGCGCGCAGCGCTGAGCCTTGGCGACAAACCGATCCCGGCGTTCGCCCGCATCTACTTCCCGATGACATTGCCCGGGCTCAGCGCCGGGGCGCTGCTGGTGTTCATCATCTCTGTGGGCTACTACATCACCCCGGCGCTGGTCGGTGGTACCGACGGGCAGATGATCAGCAACATCATCGCCTTCCACATGCAGCGCTCGAACAACTGGGAACTGGCCGCCGCGCTGGGCTCGCTGCTGCTCGGGCTGATTCTGCTGCTGTACTGGGTGTACGACCGTTTCGTCGGCGCCAGCAATATCAAGTTGGGATGAACATGTCCGTATCAGCATCGCAACCGCACGGCGTAGCCCGGATTCAATCCGGGAAACCCGCCACCTCTCCTTCCCCGGACTGCGTCCGGGCTACAGGCGGCATCCATCGCCTCATCGATTCGGGCTCGGCGCTATGAAAATTCCCGCCTACTACGGCTTCTGGCACCACCTCGGCAACTGGCTGCTCAAGGTCAGCTCCTGGCTGGTGCTGCTGTTCCTGATCCTGCCGATCCTGGTGATCGTGCCGCTGTCGTTCAACGCCGAGCCCTTCTTCAGCTTCACCGAGGGCATGCTCACGCTGGACCCCGAGGCCTACTCGCTGCGCTGGTACCGGGAGATCTTCAACGATCCGAAGTGGATACTGGCGATCAAGAACAGCTTCTTCATCGGCATCCTCTCCACCGTCCTCGCCACGATTCTGGGCACCTGCGCAGCCGTGGGCCTGGCGCGCGATGAGATGCCGTTTCGCCGCTTCATCACCGCCCTGCTGCTGTCGCCGATGATCGTGCCGCTGATCATCACCGCCGCTGGCATGTTCTTCTTCTACTCCAACCTGGGCCTGGCCGGTGGCTATCTGGGTGTGATCCTGGCCCACGCGGCGCTCGGTACACCCTTCGTCATCATCACCGTCACCGCCACGCTCACCGGTTTCGACTACAGCCTGGCGCGCGCGGCGCTGAACCTAGGCGCCACGCCAATACGCGTATTCTTCGACGTGATCATGCCGTTGATCCGCCCCGGGGTGATTTCCGGCGCGCTGTTCGCCTTCATCACCTCCTTCGATGAGGTGGTGGTGATCCTGTTCATGGCCGGCCCACAGCAGCGCACCATTCCGCGGCAGATGTTCTCGGGCCTGCGCGAACAGATCAACCCGAGCATCCTGGCCATCGCCACCTTGCTGATCCTGGTATCCATCGCTTTGCTGGTGACCATCGAACTGCTGCGCCGCCGCGCCGAGCGGATGCGAGGGATCGAGATACCAAACTAATCGAGCACATCGGTACCAGTAATAGTCCGATACATGCCTGGGTACGACACAAGGGCGTCTAGCACGCCAGTATTCCAGCGTCAGGCTTATTTCTTGCTGTCCTCATGAACTATACGGGCGATATGCTAGGTCCTCAGACAAGCAGAGCCCGTACCATGAACACTCCTTCCCACGAAGGCATTAGCCACTTGGTGGCCGATGCACTCGCCCCGCCCCTCACCCGCCAAAGACTGGTCGCAACCCTGTTTATGGAGACGGATAAATACAGATGCAGCTAAAACGCTGAACTGCATCCTACTGTTTCTGAACGGTACCGGCCTCTCGTCCAAGTGACTGGAAACAGGGGAATGCACATCTCAACTCTCCCCCCTGGCGAGTTAAATCCTCATCTTCCGTTACTTCTTCTTTCGATGTTGGGCGTCCTTGCTGACCTGCAACTTATGAGCAGGCCAGAAGAAGCCTCAACCCGTGCCAGCCCAGCGGTGGATTGCCCGCCCCGCGCCAAGAAGAGATAGAGCCAAGGTGAACATAACAACGACGCTCTCGCGCTACGACCTCCCTCCTCGCAAGCAGCAAACCTCAGATATCGAACCCACCTGTCCCAGTTGCCGGTCGCAACAGGCCAGGCTTTGTGCTCTGGCCCGCACCCAGGAACGCAAGCGCATCGCGCGCGAGTTGCACGACGAGCTGGGACAACAGCTGACCGCACTGCAACAAGGTTTGGGTGTATTACGGATCCATCTGGGTCAGGATCGCCCGGACCTGCTTGGCCATATCGAGCGATTGACCAGCATTTCCCATAGCGCTATCGAAGTCATTCGTGAAATTCACAACGGAGCCCCCATCAAGCAACTGCAACACAACCTGATCAGCACTCTCGAAGGCCTGATAGAAGAATTCCGCCAACTCTCGGAAGTCGACTGTCGCTGCAACCTGCCCAAGCAGAATTTCGAACTGGAACCGGGACGCGCCGCCCAGCTTTATCGCATCGTTCAGGAGTCACTGACCAACATCCTCCGCCATGCCAATGCCAGTCGAGCCGAGGTAAGCCTGGAGCGTCGCGAGAATGATTATGTGCTTGAGATATTCGATGACGGCCAGGGCTTCACCCTCAGCGATATCCTGCCCGACTCCACCGGGCTCTCGGGCATGCGCGAGCGCGGCAAGCAACTCGGTGGCCCCGTGATCATCTTCAGCCATCCCGGCCAGGGCACCATCGTCCAGGCAATATTCCCAGTGAAAATCAACCGATGAAGGAAAGCCTATGATCAACCTGATGATCGTCGACGATCACACGATCATGCGAGAGGGCCTGAAACGGCTATTCGAACTGGACAAGGACATCCACATAGCCGACGAGGCCGCCAACGGTCTACAGGCCCTGGAGCGCCTGAGGGTGAAACATATAGACCTCCTGCTTCTGGATATCAGCATGCCCGGCCTCAGTGGCGAAGCTCTCATATCACGCGTTGTCCATCAGTACCCGCAGCTACCCATTCTGGTCCTCAGCATGCACAGCGACCCCCATGTCGCCATGCGCGTGCTGCGCTCGGGTGCCACCGGCTACATGACCAAGACCCAATCCCCCGAGACCCTGATCGCTGCGGTGAAGAAGGTCAGCACCGGCGCACGCTACATCGACCCGGAGCTGCTCGAACAGATCGCCCTCAACAGCCTCAAGCAGAACCCTCCATCCGGCCTCGACAGCCTGACCAACCGAGAGTTCCAGATCATGCGACTGCTGGCAGACGGCCTTAGCGTCAACCAGATTGCCGAACAGTTGATGATCAGCAACAAGACCGTCAGCACGCATAAGATAAATCTGATGGAAAAGATGGGATTCTCAAGCAACGCGGACCTCATCAAGTTTGCCAGCAGGCTCAGCACATCCGAGCCTGACTGAGGATTTCCCTAGTACAAACCGGGACAAATGCACGCGTAAATCCAGCACATTCCGATGCCCCCATCCCAAGTGCCTAATGCATCCTCGACATGTCGATGGAATGATGACAGGCACTCTGCAGGAACCTCCCTTCTAGCCTGGCAACTATTCCGCGATCACCTGACCCCAGCAGTCGCGGAGCCAAGAAGTGCGCGATCAGAACCTCCCCCTGGTTATCCCATCGCTAATGCTGCTGGCCGGCGTCGCGGCTGTTCTGCTGGTCGGCATTGGCTGGCTGAATACTGTTCCCGCGCTGGTTGGCCTCCTGGTAGTTGGCGGTGCACTGCTCTTTCAGCACCAACGACTCAAGTCATTGCCACCATCCGTCGACGCTCAGAGTTCTGATGAGCAACCTCTGCAGCGAGACGTGGAAGAGCTCTGCGAGCAGACCTTGCCGTTGTGGTCGCAGCAGATCCACTCCGCCCGCAGCCATACGGAAGAAGCCATCAGCGCGCTGAGCGAGCGCTTCGCCAACCTCGCGGTGCGTATTCAGCAGAGCCTGGGCAATGGCCCCGAACGCGAGGCCGGCAATCGCCTGGTCGCACTTCTGTCCACCAGCCAGCACGAACTGGACATGATCATCATGGCCCTGCGCGAGGCACTGGCCAGCAAGGAGTCGCTGCTCAAGGAGGTCATGGAGCTATCGAGCTTTACCGACCAACTGCAGGAGATGGCGCAAGACGTCGCCGACATCGCCAAGCAGACCAACCTGCTGGCGCTCAATGCCGCTATCGAGGCCGCGCGGGCAGGCGAGAGCGGTCGGGGCTTCGCCGTGGTCGCAGACGAAGTGCGCAAACTGTCCACCATGTCCGGCGACACCGGCCAGCGCATCGGCGAGACCGTGACCATCGTCAACAGCGCCATTCACAAGACCCTGAACATCTCCCGCGAATACGCCAAGACCGACGCCGTGACCCTGAACAACGCCAGCGAAGTGATCAAAGGCGTGATCACCCGCTTCCACCAGAGTGCCGGCGGCATCGTCAGCCACAACGAAGCGATGCGCAGCCAGAGCGAGGCCGTCGCCCAGGACATAGCTGACGTGTTGGTATCCCTGCAGTTCCAGGATCGCATCAGCCAGATGCTAGGGCATGTGAGCGGCGACATCGACAAGCTGTTCGAACACCTCCACACCCGCAACGAACAACTCCGACTCGGCCACCAACCTGCGCCCCTGGACGTCCCACGCTGGCTGGATGAGCTGGCGCAGACCTACACCATGCCCGAGCAACACGACATCCATCGGGGCGAGGCTCCCGGCAAGCGCAACGATTCCGAAATCACTTTCTTCTGAGGTTCTCCATGGGCAAGACCGTACTCATCGTCGACGACTCCGCCTCGATCCGGCAGGTCGTCAGCATTACGCTCAAGGGCGCGGGCTACGACGTCATCGAAGGCTGCGATGGCAAGGACGCCCTGACCAAACTGGACGGGCGCAAGGTGCACCTGATCATCAGCGACGTGAACATGCCGAACATGGACGGCATCACCTTCCTCAAGAACGTCAAGCAACTGCCTGCGTACAAGTTCACCCCGGTGATCATGCTTACCACCGAGGCCGGTGAAGCGAAGAAAGAGGAAGGTCGTGCAGCCGGCGCCAAGGCTTGGGTGGTCAAGCCTTTTCAACCGGCACAGATGCTCACGGCCGTCTCCAAGCTGATCCTGCCGTGAGCCCGCGGCCATGAGCAGTGAAGGTCTGTACCGCATCCTACCGCTCGAGGGTGGCCTGACCATCTACAGCGCTGGTGAGAACATGGCCCTGCTGCTGCACGCCATGGCCCCCGACACCGAGCTGGAACTGGACTTGTCCGCCCTCGACGAAATCGACTGCTCCGGCCTGCAACTGCTGATCATGGCGAAGCAGGAAGCCAACCGCATCGGTTGTGAACTGCGCCTCACCAACCATAGCCCGATGGTGATCGAAGCCCTCGAGCTCAGCGGCCTGGCCTCGTTCTTCGGCGACCCCATCCTGATTCAGCCGACGAGCGAGTAGCCCACATGGACATGGACGAGGTTCTGAAAGTCTTCATCGCCGAGAGTCAGGAGTTGCTACAGCAGATGGAAGAAGCGCTGCTGATGCTGGAGCATGCACCTGGCGACAGCGACACCATCAACGCAATCTTCCGCGCGGCGCATACCATCAAGGGATCGGCCGGCCTGTTCGGCCTCGACCTGATCGTGGCCTTCACCCATATCGCCGAAAGCGTACTCGACCGCGTGCGCAGCGGCGAGTTGCGTTTCGACGCTGATCTGACAGCCTTGTTTCTGCAAGTCAGCGACCATCTCGGCCAACTGGTCAGGCTGGTCGATGAGGGTGCCGACCTGACCACCCTGCCAGACGAGATACAGCCGCTGCACGAACAGCTGAGCGAATGCCTGAGTCGCTATCTACCGACGCCCTCAAGCAGCCAGTCACAGCTTCGCGCCCCCGAACGCATCGAACGCGGTCATGAGCATGGTCTGAGCGCCGATCACTGGCACCTGTCGCTGCGCTTCGGCCCGGATACCCTGCGCAACGGCATGGATCCGCTGGGACTGTTCCGCTACCTCAATACCTTTGGCCGCATCGTCAGCATCGTACCGGTGCTTGACCGCATGCCGACCGCAGCGGAAATGGATCCGGAAACCTGTTACCTGGGGTTCGAAGTCGCCTTTTTCAGCGACGCCGACAAAGCCACTATCGATGGTGCCTTCGAGTTCGTCCGCGAGGACAGCCTGATTCGCATCCTGCCGCCCCACAGCAAGTCCGACGAATACCTCGAACTGATTCGCGCCCTGCCCGAAGAAGACATGCGCCTGGGCGAAATCCTCATGCGTTGCGGCACGCTGACCACCACCGAGCTGCAGGAGGTGTTGCACGCCCAGGTACGAAGCCAGCAACAGGACGACCCCCTGCCCATCGGCCAGGTGCTGATGGAGCAAAGCCTGGTGCAGCCGCCGGTGATCGCTGCCGCCCTGCAGAAGCAACAACAGGTCAAGGAAAACCGAAGCAACGAGAACAACCTGATACGCGTCGATGCCAGCAAGCTCGATCGTCTGATCGATCTGGTCGGCGAATTGATCATCGCCGGCGCCGGCGCTCAGATGACTGCCCAACGTTGTGGCCACAGTGAAATGCAGGAAGCCACCGAAGTGCTCTCACGCCTGGTCGAGGAAGTACGTGACTCCGCCTTGCCACTGCGCATGGTGCAGATCGGCGGCACCTTCAACCGCTTCCAGCGTGTGGTACGCGATGTCTCGCGAGAAATCGGCAAGGACATCGCCCTTTCCATCAGCGGCGGCGAGACCGAGCTGGACAAAACCGTGGTCGAGCGCATCACCGACCCGCTGACGCACCTGGTGCGCAACGCCATGGATCATGGCATCGAATCGGCCGAGACACGCCTGGCGCAGGGCAAGACGGCCCAGGGCAGAGTCTGGCTCAACGCCTTCCACGATGCCGGCAGCATCATCATCGAGGTCGGCGACGACGGTGGCGGTCTCGATCCACAGCGCATCCTGGCCAAAGCTCGCGAGCGCGGCATGCTCAGCGATGGGCAGCAGCTGTCCGACAAGGACATCTTCAACCTGATCTTCGAGCCCGGTTTCTCCACCGCCGAACAGGTCAGCAACCTCTCGGGCCGTGGTGTCGGCATGGATGTCGTCAAGCGCAACATCACTGCCCTGCGCGGCACCATCGAACTCAACAGCACACCGGGCCAAGGCACCAGCGTACGCATTCGCCTGCCGCTGACACTGGCCATCATCGATGGCTTCCTGGTCAGCGTCGGTCAGGCCAGCTACGTGATTCCGCTGGAGCTGGTCGAGGAGTGCATCGAGCTGAACGGCGACGCCGTGCTTCAGCGCGGCCACCTGGAGCTGCGCGGCCAAATGCTGCCAGTCGTGCATCTGCGCGAGCTGTTCGAAGACGACAGCCCACGCCCACGTCGCGAAAACGTGGTGGTGGTGCAGCAAGCAGGATTACGCGCTGGCTTGGTGGTAGATCAGTTGCTCGGTGAGTTCCAGACCGTGATCAAGCCGTTGGGCAAGGTGTTTTCCGCCAGTTCGGGCCTCGGTGGATTCACCATTCTCGGCGATGGGATGGTGGCTCTGATCCTCGATATCCCCAACCTGCTCAGTCAGCTCACTCGCACCCCGGAAAGCCCGCAGCGGGCGAGGATCGAAGCATGAATGAAGTCGCCCTCGAGACGGAAAAATCAACCCAGCAGTACCTGACGTTCACGCTCACCGGGGAACACTATGCGGTCGACTCGCTGAACGTCAGAGAAATCCTCGAATACACCCGTTTCACTCCGGTACCGCGCATGCCTGCGGCAGTGCGCGGCGCCATCAACCTGCGCGGCTCGGTGGTACCGGTGATCGACCTGCAAGCACGCTTCGGTGGCCCACGCACCGAACTGAACAAACGCACCTGCATCGTCATCCTCGATGTGCCCGACGAGGATCGCCAGCAATCGCTGGGCGTACTGGTCGACGCGGTCAATGCAGTTCGAGAAATCGAAAAAACGGAAATTCAGCCAGCGCCGGCCTTCGGCAGCCACCTACGTAGCGAATTCATCACCGGCGTCATTCGCCTGGGTGACCGTTTCATCACGCTTCTGGCGCTCGATCAGGTTCTCGACCTGGAAGCGCTCGGCAAACCAGCCACCTGCGATGGTGGCTAGCCTCCCGACTCCGGTCTCACCTGCGACTACCCCAGCAAAGGATCTTCACCATGCTCAGCAAATTCAAGATCGGTACCAGGCTCATCATCGCTTTCATTCTGGTCGCCAGTATCAGTGCCATAGTCGGTCTGGTCGGGCTCTCGAATAGCTCGGTACTCAACGAGCTTTCAGACGCACTCTACGATCGAGAACTAATGGGGCTTTCCAAAATCAAGGAAGCCAACATCAACATCATCTACATCGGTCGGGCGCGCTCCAATTTCCTGCTCGCCACCAGCCAGCAGGATCGCGAACGCATCCTGGAAGACATCGAGCAATACAGTCAGGCCGCCAAACAGAACATCGATGATGCGCGCGTGCTGTTCTACAACGAAAGCTCCCTGGCGATGTTCCGTGAGATCGATGCGATCTGGGTCGAGTACCAACGCAGCATGGCTCAGGCACTCGCTACCGCAGCCGCACAGGATCTGTATGACGAGAACCTGGAGCTGCAACGGCAACTCGGCCTGGTTCGGGAGAAAGGCGACAGGCTCGACCAGATCATCAGCGAGCTGTCTAAGGACAAGGAGAACAATGCCAAGCAGGCCAACCAAGAAGCCAACGCGCTCTATGTCAGCAGCCGCAACATCATGATCGGTGTGATTTTCGGTGGCGTGCTATTCGGTATCGGCCTGGGTCTGCTGATCAGCCGCAGCATCACGCGTCCGCTGAATCAGGCGGTGGATGCTGCCAACCGCCTGGCTGACGGTGATCTCGGTGTGCGCCTGAACAGTGATGCCCGCGACGAAACCGGCCAACTGCTGGCGGCAATGGGTAACATGAGCGAGAAACTCACCCAGATCATCTCTGAAGTACGCGGCTCTGCCGACTCGCTGTCCAGTGCCTCCGAGGAAATATCCTCCACGGCGCAGAGCATGAGCCAGGCGGCCTCCGAGCAAGCGGCCTCGGTAGAGGAAACCAGTGCCTCGATGGAGCAGATGTCGGCCTCCATCTCGCAGAACACCGAAAACGCCAAAGTCACCGACGGCATGGCCAGCAAGGCCTCCAACGAGGCCAGCGAGGGTGGTCAGGCCGTGAAGGACACCGTCAGTGCGATGAAGACCATCGCCGACAAGATCGGCATCGTCGACGACATCGCCTATCAGACCAACCTGCTGGCACTCAACGCCGCCATCGAGGCCGCCCGCGCCGGCGAGCATGGCAAGGGCTTCGCCGTAGTGGCCGCCGAAGTTCGCAAGCTGGCCGAGCGCAGCCAGGTAGCAGCGCAGGAAATCGGCGAAGTGGCGAAGAACAGCGTGGCCTTGGCCGAACGTGCCGGTAGCCTGCTCGATGAAATCGTGCCATCTATCACCAAGACCTCTGACCTGGTGCAGGAAATCGCGGCAGCATCGGAAGAGCAAAGCAGTGGTGTCAACCAGATCAGCACGGCGATGAACCAGCTCAGCGACCTGACCCAGCAGAATGCCTCCGCCTCCGAAGAGCTGGCTGCCACAGCCGAGGAAATGAGTGGCCAGGCCGAACAGCTGCAGCAGCTGATGGACTTCTTCCGTCTCGGTGGTGCCGACCGCGGTGCTAGCCCGGCACGCAGCAAGGCCCAGCAGCGCAGCAACAGCAAACTTCGTGCGCCGCGCGAAGAAGAAGAAAGTGCCGCGCCCAGCATGGCGGCGAGCCTGCCTGCCGGATACGTACGCTTTCAGGAGTAGGTCGATGAGCGCCAGCCCCAGATTGCTAGCCGGCGCTATTGCGCCGGCCGGGCAGTACCTGACCTTCACCCTGGCCAGGGAAATTTTCGCCGTGGAAATCCAGGTCGTGCGGGAGATCATCGAGTACGGCAAGTTGACCGGCGTGCCGATGCTGCCGCCGAGCATCCTCGGCGTCATCAACCTGCGTGGCGCCGTGGTGCCGGTCATCGACCTGGGCGTGCGCTTCGGCGGCTCGGCCACGATCATCGGCCCACGCACCTGCATCGTGATTCTGGAGATCGCTCAACATGACGGTATCCAGGTGATCGGCATGGTGGTCGATGCCGTCAACGAAGTGCGCGAACTCGCCGCTGGAGAAATCGAACCGTCACCGAGTTTCGGCAGCCACGTCCGCGCCGATTTCATTCTCGGCATGGGCAAGCTGGACGAACGCCTGGTGGTCATGCTCGACGTCAGCCGGGTGATTTCAGCAGAAGACCGCGAGCTGCTCGGGCAGGCCCAGAATCTGGCGCACGAATCGAGAACGGGCTGATATGCACACCAGCGCACCCACCGCCCTCACCGATCTGGAGTTCGGCCAGTTTCGCCGTCTACTCCACGACATCGCCGGCATTCACCTCTCCGACGCCAAGAAACCACTGGTAGCTGGCCGCCTCAACAAGCGCCTGCGCAACTTCGCCATGGCCAGCTATGGCGAATACTTCAAATGCCTGGGCAAGGATGCGCAGGAACTGCAGATCTGTATCGATCTACTCACCACCAACGAGACCTACTTCTTCCGTGAACCGAAGCACTTCGACTTCCTCCGCGAATGCCTGAGAAAACCCGGCGGGGTGCCCTCGGGACGCCCCTTGCGCATCTGGAGCGGCGCCTGCTCCAGCGGCGAGGAACCCTACACAATCGCCTTGCTACTGGCCGACATTCTTGGCGAACGCCCCTGGGAAATACTCGCCTCAGACATCAGTCATCGGGTGTTGGAGCGCGCCCGCACCGGCGTCTATGCATTGGAAGATCGTGACGACATTCCCCGTCATCTGCTGGTCAAGCATTGCCTGCGTGGGGTAGGCGAGAACGAAGGGCGGATGATGATCACACCGGCTTTGCGTCAGCGGGTGCGCTTCACTCAGATCAACCTGAACACCGCACTGCCGGACGTCGGGCAATTCGACACGATATTCCTGCGCAACGTGATGATCTATTTCGACGCAGAAACGAAACGCCGCGTGGTCACCCGCCTGCTCAAACATCTGCGCCCTGGCGGCTACTTCATCATCAGTCACTCGGAAAGCCTCAACGGCGTGAACGACACACTCAAGGTCATCAAACCTTCGATCTATCGCAATCCCGATGACTAACCCACCCAGCATCACCGAAGTCTACCTACAGCCAGGCGACTACCACTTTGGCGGAACCTACACCCGGATTCGTACACTGCTCGGCTCTTGTGTCTCGCTGGTGTTGTGGCACCCTCGCGCGCGCCTCGGCGGCATGTGTCATTACATGCTGCCCAGTCGCGGGCGCGCGAGCGCGCTTCCAGATGGCCGCTACGGTGACGAAGCGATGCGCCTGTTGAGCGAGGCCGTGGCATCGAGCGGTACCCGCGTGTCCGATTACCAGGTTCGGATCTTCGGCGGGGGGCACATGTTTCCATCCATCGCCTCTAGCAGACAACAACACATAGGCCTGCAAAATGTCGAAATGGCCAGGCGCCTGGTTGCCGAGCAGGGACTCATCTGCCATGGAGAGCATGTAGGCGGCGTCGGATATCGGAACCTCATATTCGACATATGGAGCGGCCAGCTAGCCCTTAAACAGTCGGCACCGCCGCCGATCCATGGCCGTTCTGGAGTACGCCCCAAATGAAACCCATCAAAGTCATGATCGTCGACGACTCTGCCGTCGTGCGCCAGGTCCTGGCATCTGTATTGGCCGCCGACCCAGCCATCGAGGTGCTAGGCACCGCTGCCGACCCGCTGTTCGCCCTGAGCAAGATGGAGCGCGAGTGGCCGGACGTGATCGTCCTCGACGTGGAAATGCCGCGCATGGACGGCATCACCTTTCTCAAGAAACTCATGGCCGAGCGCCCCACGCCGGTGGTCATCTGCTCGACGCTGACCGAGAAAGGCGCCAGCACCACCATGCAGGCCCTCGCTGCCGGCGCCGTGAGCATCGTCACCAAACCGCAGGTCAACCTGAGCAAATTTCTGGTCAATGCCAGCGATGACCTGCTCGGCGCCGTGAAAGCAGCCGCCCGCGCCAACATGCGCCAGCTGGCCAAGAGCAAAGCCCCGGTACAACCCAAGCTGGGCGCCGACGCCGTGATCCCCGCCGGCCAGCCGGCCATGGCTCATACCACCGAACGCGTGGTGGCCATCGGCACCTCCACCGGTGGTACTCAGGCCCTGGAACATATCCTCACCGCACTGCCACGGGTTTGCCCTGGCATCATCATCGTCCAGCACATGCCCGAACGCTTTACCGCAGCCTTCGCCGAACGCCTCAACGGCCTGTGCCAGATCGAAGTGCTGGAAGCACGCCACGGCGACCGCGTCATGCCCGGTCGCGCCCTGATCGCCCCCGGCGGCCGCCATATGCTGCTCAAGCGCAGTGGCGCGCAGTATATGGTGGAGGTGGTCGACGGCCCGCCCGTCAGCCGGCACAAACCTTCGGTGGACGTGTTGTTTCGCTCCACCGCCCGCGCTGCCGGGGCCAACGCCACCGGCATCATCATGACCGGTATGGGCGACGACGGTGCCCGTGGTCTGCGCGAGATGTATGAGGCCGGCGCGCAGACCTTGGGCCAGGACGAAGCCAGCTGCGTGGTCTACGGCATGCCCAAGGAAGCGAAGAAACTCGGCGCGGTTGGACGCGAGATTCCGCTGGAGCAGATTCCCGCGCAGATCCTGCGCAGCTAGATCAACGCTGCGCGTGGCCATCGAGCACTGGTCGCTCGACAAACACGTCCGTTATGATCGTCGAGCTGCCCTGGAGCAGCCCTCACCGACTGCCACGGCTAGCAAGTACCCACCATGGATGCCGACTCGACAGATCACTCCCCGGGCGAGCTTGCGCCCGCACTCGAACATCGACTGATCGAACAGGAGCACGCGCTGCTGTTCGAACGCCCGCATGCGGGGTCGCGCAAACCCTACGAACGGGACAAGCCACCGCCCCATGTGCTGGAAGACCGGCGCATCCTGCGCGCCATTCGCTACATTGAAGCCCACCTGGACCGGCCGCTCTCGCTTGATCGCCTGGCTGCCCGTGCCAGCCTGAGCACCTTCCACTTTCAACGCCATTTCCGCGAGGTGATGGGCGAAAGCCCTAGCGAATACATTCGTCGTACCCGCCTCGACCGCGCGGCGATTCACCTGTTGATCTACCCGGAGTCGGTGCTTTCCATCGCTCTGTCCGTTGGCTACTCCAGTCATGAGGCCTTCATCCGTGCCTTCCATCGCCAGTTCGCCCTGACGCCCACCCAATACCGTCAGTTCGCGCGCCAGGCCAGCATCCCCGCCACCACCGAGGAATATCGGAGAGCGGCCAAAGTGCAGGTCATCCACCTACCCGATCTGGCGCTGCTGAGCATGCGTTTCTACGGCAGCTATGCGCGAGTCGCGGAGCACTGGCGACGCTTTGCCGAAGAACTGCAACGTATCGGCTATCCACTGGATAACGCCAGGGCCATCGGAGCCATCACCGACAACCCGGAGATCACTCCCAACGACCTGGTGCGCTACGACTGCGCTGTGGTCGATCTCGGACTCCCCATCGGTGACGCCCCACTGAGCCGCTTGAGGCTGCCCGCCGGACGTTACGCCTGCCTGCAACACCAGGCACCCTACAACCAGGTATTCGCGGCCTATCGCACCCTCGCCGTGGCCTGGCCGGAAAGCTCCGGTGAGCGTTTTGTCCCCCAAGGCGGCTATGAACTCTATCGCCAGCCCCCCTGGTCGGGTGATGCCACGCAATGTCTGGATATCGCCCTCGGCCTGGAGGGCTGAGGCAAACACCGCAAGTTCTATCAAGCTACATCCGGGTCACACGCCCTACGCTTCCTCTTTGTCTTCGGCCTCATGCAAATCACCCAGGCCTGGGCAGCCGTCTCCCAGAAGGAAGCTGATCGCCATGCGTGTTGCCACGAGCCTGTTGTCCGTCGCCTTGCTGGCCGCCGGGAATACCCTCACCAACCCGGTTCTGGCAGCCGTAGCGCCGGACGCCGGTCAGACTCAACAAAGCCTCGACCAGAAGCCCCTGCAGTTACCCGAGCGGCAATCCATAGACATCAACCTGCCCGACTCACCCGGTGACCAGGTGCAAAGCGCTGGGCCGAGCCTGCAGGTCGCAGGTTTCGTCCTCGAGGGCAACAGCGCCATCCCCAACGAGCAACTGCTGCCGCTACTCGATGACCTGAACAATCGCACCCTCACACTTGGCGACCTGCAGGGCGCCGCCAATCGCATCACCCGCTTCTACCGCGAACGCGGTTACCCGCTGGCACGCGCCTATCTGCCCGCTCAGGAGATCGATGGCGGCATGGTCCGGATCGCCGTGCTCGAAGGCCGCTACGGCCAGGTGCAGATCAACGACCAAGCCGGCCTGGGTGGCAGCGCCCTCGCGCCCCTGGCGACGCTGCAAGCCGGCGATGCGGTGCAGGCCAGGCCGCTCGAACGCAGCCTGCTACTGCTGCAGGACACCCCCGGCGTCGAGGTGAAGTCCACCCTGCGCCCCGGCATCAGCACCGGCAGTACCGACCTGCTGGTGAATATCGAGCGCACACCGCTACTGTCCGGTTCCATCGACGCCGACAACTACGGCAACCGCTTCACCGGTCAGTACCGCCTCGGCGGCACCCTCAATCTCAACAGCCCATTGGGGCTGGGAGACCGCCTGACCCTGCGCGCCATGGGCTCGGACGAAGATCAGAACTACGGCCGCATCGCCTATCAGCTACCTGTCGGTCCCTGGTCGACTCAGCTCGGCGTGGCCTATTCGGACATGGACTATGAGCTGGCCAAGGACTTCGAAGACCTCGATGCCCATGGCAATGCACGCATCGCCAGCGTCTTCGCCCTGCAACCGCTGGTGCGCTCGCGGGATTTCAACCTCTATGTGCAGGCCCAATTCGACGACAAGCGCCTGCAGGACGACATCGACCTGTTCGACCAGAAGAGCGAAAAACGCTCGCGCGTGGTCATCCTGACGCTCAACGGCAACAGCCGTGACAACCTGCTCGGCGGTGGCATCAACAGCTTCGCCCTGGCTTGGAGCCAGGGTAGCCTGAACCTCGACGATGCCACTGCGCAGCGTATCGACGACCTCACTGCCGGCACGGCCGGCCGCTTCCACAAGCTCAACCCCAGCCTGGTTCGCCTGCAGCGCCTGAGCGAACGCTTCAGCCTGTACACCCAGCTGCAAGGCCAATGGGCCGACGGCAACCTCGACAGTTCGGAAAAGCTCTACCTGGGCGGCGCCTACGGTGTACGCGCCTACCCGCAGGGCGAAGCCTCCGGCGACCAGGGCTGGCTGGCCAACCTTGAACTGCGCTATGCGCTGACCGATGCCTGGCAGCTCAGCACCTTCGTCGACCATGGCCAGGTGCGCCTGAACAAGAACACCTGGGCCTCCGGCGAGAACCATCGCAGCCTTTCCGGTGCCGGCCTGGGCGCACGCTGGGCAGCCCACGGCTGGCAGGTCAGCGCCGTGACCGCGTGGAAACTGGGCAACAGCGACCCGCAGAGCGATGTCGACCGCAGCCCGCGCGTATGGGCGCAGGTGGTGCGCTTCTTCTAACGCTGCAAACCCTTGATGGTTACACCGCAGGCCGAAACGCAACACTCCGCAGCCAGACGATTGATAAGGGGACATCCATGAACCGCAGCTACGCTCTAATCTGGAACCACGCCCTGGGTGCCTGGGCCGTCGCCCATGAACACGCCCGCAAACGTGGCAAGGGGGCCGGTGCGGTATTGGCGACAAGCCTCGTGCTGGCCGGCTCGGCCTTCGCCGCCGACCTGCCCGCTGGCGGTCAGGTGGTCTCCGGCAGCGGCAGCATCAGCCAGCCCAACGGCCAGCAGATGGTCATCGATCAAGCCAGCAACAAGCTGGCCATCGACTGGCAGAGCTTCGATATCGGCGCCGGCAACAAGGTCACCTTCAATCAGCCCGGCACCGACTCGATCGCCCTCAACCGCGTACTCGGCGCCGACGGCTCGAAGATCATGGGCCAGCTCGATGCCAATGGCCGGGTGTTCATCATCAATCCCAACGGCGTGCTGTTCGGCGCCGGTGCGCAGGTCAACGTTGGCGGTCTGGTGGCCTCCACCCTGGATCTGTCAGTGAGCGATTTCGAAGCGGGCAACTATGCCTTCAAGGGCAACGGCAGCAACGCTTCGGTCATCAACAATGGGCGCATCAGCGCCGCCGATGGCGGTAGCGTCGCCCTGCTCGGCGGCACGGTCAGCAACAACGGCGTGATCGTCGCCAACCAGGGCACGGTGGCCCTGGCCGCCGGTAACGCGGTTACCCTCGACTTCGCGGGTGATGGCCTGCTCAGCGTGCAGATCGACCAGGCGGTGAAGGACGCGCTGGTGGAAAACCACCAACTGATCCAGACCGACGGCGGCAACGTCATCCTCACCGCCAGCGCCGCCGATGCCCTGCTGCAGACGGTGGTCAACAACACCGGAGTGATCCAGGCCCGCACCCTGGGAGAGAAGGAAGGCAAGATCGTCCTGCTCGGCGACTTCGACGGCGGCACGGTGCAGGTCGCCGGCACCCTGGATGCCAGCGCGGCGGATGGCGGCAATGGCGGCTTTATCGACACCAGCGGTGCCCATGTGCAGATCGCCGAGGGCACGACCGTCACCACCAAGGCCACGACCGGGCAAACCGGCACCTGGCTGATCGACCCGACCGACTTCACCGTCAGCGCCGGCAGTGCCAGCCAGACCACCAGCGGCATCGGTGCCAGCACCCTCAGCGCCAACCTGCAGAACACCAGCATCACGCTACAGACCGTGGCGGGGGGCAGCGAAAACGGTGACATCAACGTCAATGCTGCCGTGAGCTGGAGCGCAGATACCACGCTGACGCTCGATGCCCACGGCCGCATAAACGTCAACAAGGACATCACCGCCAGCGGCGACAATGCAGCGCTGGTGCTGGCCTATGGCAACGGTTACAGCCTGAACCAGGGCGCCCGCATCACCCTCTCAGGAGGCAATGCCGGACTGAGTCTCGGCGGCGTTGACTACACCCTGATTCGCGACCTCAGCGCCCTGCAAGGCATCTCGGGAAGCGGCCACTACGCGCTCGCCATCGACCTCGATGCCGCTGCGACCAGTACCTGGAACGCTGGAGCGGGCTTTGCCCCCATCGATGGCTTCAACGGCACCTTTGCCGGCCTCGGCCACACCATCGACAGCCTGGTCATCAATCGCCCGAACGAGTCGACTGTCGGTCTGTTCGGCCTGACTGAAGCCACCATCCGCGATCTGACCCTGTCCAATGTCTCCATCACCGGCGCTGGCACCGTGGGTGGCCTGGTGGCAAGGCTGAGCGCCGGCACGCTGACCAATACCCATGTCACCGGGCAGGTATCTTCAGCGGGCGGTTTAGTCGGCGGGCTGGTGGGCTGGAGCGATCAGGGCTCCGTCAGCCAGTCCTCCTCTACCGCTACGGTCAGCGGGGCGAGTGAGGTGGGTGGCCTGATCGGCCGTAACCGTGCGGCATCGGTCACAGACACCTATGCAACCGGAGCGGTAACCGGTACGGGTAGTGCCATCGGCGGGCTGATCGGCAGCACCGTGCAAGGCACCACATTGACCAATGCTTACGCCAGCGGTCGAGTGACCGGCACTGGCGGGCTGGTGGGCAATGTTGATGGCGACGGCGCTACGGTCACCAACAGCTACTGGGACATGGATTCGACCGGCCAAGCAACCAGCGCTGCCGGCACTGGCATCGACTCCACCAATGCCCGCACCCAAGCCACCTATGCCGGCTTCGACTTCACCGATACCTGGGTGATGTTCGAGGGCGATACACGGCCCATGCTACGCGGCGAGTACTCGACCACCCTCTTCACGCCCCACGCCCTGCAACTGATGGCACTGGATCTGTCGGCCAACTACCGCCTGGGTACCGACCTGAATCTCGGTGCAGCGCTTGCAGCAGGCGGCAATGGCTACTACAGCGATGTCTGGGGAGCGGCAGGGTTCAAACCGGTGGGCAACGCCAGCACCCCCTTTACCGGCTCGCTGGATGGTCAAGGCCACCTGATTCGCGACCTCAGGATCAATCGCGCAAACGAAAGCGAAGTCGCATTGATCGGGCAGACAGCCTCCGGGGCGCAGATTCACGACCTGGGAATGGTTGGTGGCAGCGTTCATGGCGGGTCCAATGCTGCCAGCCTGGTAGGCATCAACTACGGCGGCATACTGAGCGACCTGCATACCAACGTCACCATCAGCTCCACTGCGCGCGGAGCGGGTGGCTTGGTGGCACGCAACCGGGACAACGGCATCATTCGTAACAGTTATGCCACTGGCGATGTGAGCGGCGCAGAGAATGTCGTCGGTGGACTGACCGGTGAAAACTGGGGCCTGGTGGAAAATTCCTATGCCACGGGCAACGTCACCGGAGTCGTATTTACCGGCGGCCTCGTAGGGGCCAACACCGGCACCATCCGCAACGCCTATGCCACCGGCCAGGTGCAGGGCACACAGTATGTAGGCGGCCTGGCCGGTTATTCCGGCGGCTTGATCGAATACACCTACGCCACCGGCGACGTGAGCGGAGTGACGTCCGTAGGGGGGTTGGTAGGCGATATATCAACCGGACGCGTAGCGGACTCGTTCTGGAATACCGACACCTTCACCGGCCCCGGCGCGGGCACCATCGGTGGATCTGCGACCGTGGAGAATCTACGCGGCCTGGACAGCACGGCGTTACGCGACGCCTCCAACTATGCCACCTGGAACCTGGCTACCAGCGGCGGCAGCAATGCAGTGTGGAGGATCTATGAGGGGCAAACTGCACCGCTGCTGCGCAGCTTCATGCAGAGCGTGACCGTCACAGCAACGGACATCGGCAATAAAACCTACGATGGCCAAAACAGCGGCACCAGCGGCTATACAACGGATCTTGGCACTACCCTGGATGATGACCTGCTGCTTGGTAGCCTAACCTACTCCAGCGCCTCGCAGAACGCTGGCAGCTACAGCACCACGGATGGCAGCCTAACCCTCGGCGGACTGTATTCCGGCCAAAAGGGCTACGATATCAGCTACGCCGATACCACCCTGACCATCGACAAAGCGGCCCTCACCATCACCGCCGCTGATGCCAGCAAGACTTACGATGGCCTCGCCTTCACTGGCGGCAATGGCGTCAGCTACAGCGGCTTCGTCAATGGCGAGGATGCCAGCGTGCTCGGCGGCAATCTTACCTACGGTGGCAGTGCTCAGGGTGCGGTCAATAACGGCAGTTACGCTATCAGCGCCAATGGCCTGGCCTCTGGCAACTACGCCATTACCTTCGTAGACGGCACCCTGACCATCAGCGGTCAACCCCAGGCACAGCCGAACAACCCGACTGCAGAAATACCTCAGCCCTACTCCAGCATTCTCGCCAGCTTGCAGCACAACATCGGTGACGATAACGCCCCGTCACCAAGCTTCGACTCCGGCGATCTCTACCGTATCGCGGATAGTGGCATCCGCTTGCCAGAAGGATTGGAATGACTGCTGCAAAGCAAGCGATAGCAGACAGTTTGCGGCCTGCCATGGGCCGGGACATCAGCGTCCAGGCAATACCCCGCCCCGCAGGGCGGAGGATGCTGGGGTACTAGAAACCGCGACGGTCTACCGACCACAGCAGGCTGGTGCACAGGCTGCACAGCGTGCCGTAGAAGGTGCCACGCGAACTCTGGTCGTCCATCAGCTGGAAGCGAAACCAGGCGGTGCTGGGGCCACGGTAGGCACCGCCGTCGCCGACCGGCTCGAAGTGGCTGACGTAACGCCGCTCGCCCCAGAACACCGGCACATTGGCACGCAGATAGACCGGCTGGGCATTGAGATAGGGAATGGCAATGGTGTCAGCGCCGCCGGACATCAGGAACATCGGCCCCTGCTGGCGGCGCTGCGAGCCGCTGTCGTGACCCAGGCCGATGGTGTAGGGCTGGATCGGCGCCGTGGTGCGCACCCTCGCGTCCTGCCCTGCCATGATCGAACCGCCGCCGCCCTGGGAATGCCCGGAAGTACCGACTCGCCCCGTATTGAGCTTGCCGGCGTAGGTGCCGTAGGGGTTGTCGTTCTCCTGCACCAGATAGTCCAGGCAAGCCAGCATTTCCCGGCCTGTACCGGCGTTGGAGGTTTCCGCCGCTGCTACCACGAAGCCATGGCTGGCCCAGTGCGATAGCAAGCCGGCATAGACCGACGGCCCGGTACCGGTGCCATTGCCCCAGAGAATCACCGGATGGCGCACGCCGCCCTGCCCCAGGTTGCTGGGCCGGTAGATGCGACAGCTCGGCCCCTCGCTCTGGTTACTGGTGGCGTAAGGACCACTGCGGTCGACACTGGCTACAGCTGGAAATGGCGCTCCTGGAGTGTCCGGCAGAGGAGCAGCCAGAGCGGTGGTGCAGATCAACAGGCAGGCGGCCGTCAGGCCACCGAGTTTCAAGTCGAGCATCGGAGGTTCCTCGTTCCATTGTTGTACGAGTCGCCATCGCCCTGCGAACCACCACATCGACAGGACGGCGCAGCACACATCCTTGCGCTGGCGAGTGCGGGCGCCGATGGAGCAGAGCGCACCATCACACAGCCTAGATGACCTGAAGGTCACAACAGCAGTCGCCCGAACGGCGCAACCGGATGAACGGCATCGCACCAAGGAATGACAGCCATCTGCACCGGCAATCAGCCGCGCCTTGGCGCTGCGCCAGTGGCGGGAGTAGAATCACAGCATTCCTCGCCACCATCCCCTGGCGGGCCCTGAGCACGGGCCAGACGCGCGCCCACCCCGCGGCGTCCTGCGGCCCCGCCGAACACACGGGCACCTTCCGTTTGCATCCGGTTCAGTCGACGCTCACCATACGAACATCACCTGATCAGACGCAGGAACCGTGTCATGCCTGACTACCGCTCGAAGACCTCCACCCACGGCCGCAACATGGCCGGCGCCCGCGCCCTGTGGCGCGCCACCGGGATGAAGGACGAAGACTTCAAGAAACCGATCATCGCCATCGCCAACTCCTTCACCCAATTCGTGCCCGGCCACGTGCACCTGAAGGATCTGGGTCAACTGGTCGCCCGCGAGATCGAGAAGCACGGCGGCGTGGCCAAGGAATTCAACACCATCGCCGTCGACGACGGCATCGCCATGGGCCATGACGGCATGCTCTATTCGCTGCCGAGCCGCGAGATCATCGCCGACTCCGTGGAGTACATGGTCAACGCCCACTGCGCCGACGCCATCGTCTGCATCTCCAACTGCGACAAGATCACCCCCGGCATGCTGATGGCCGCCCTGCGCCTGAACATCCCGGTGGTGTTCGTTTCCGGCGGGCCGATGGAAGCCGGCAAGACCAAGCTGGCCAGCCACGGTCTGGATCTGGTCGATGCCATGGTCATCGCCGCCGACTCCAGCGCCTCCGACGAGAAGGTCGCCGAGTACGAGCGCAGCGCCTGCCCGACCTGCGGCAGCTGCTCCGGCATGTTCACTGCCAACTCGATGAACTGCCTGGTCGAAGCCCTGGGTCTGGCGCTGCCAGGCAACGGCTCGACCCTGGCCACCCACAGCGATCGTGAACAACTGTTCCTGCGCGCCGGTCGCCTGGCCGTCGAACTCTGCCAACGCTACTACGGCGAAGGCGACGAGTCGGTGCTGCCACGCAACGTCGCCAGCTTCAAGGCGTTCGAAAACGCCATGACCCTGGACATCGCCATGGGCGGCTCGACCAACACTATCCTGCACTTGCTGGCTGCAGCCCAGGAAGCGGAGATCGCCTTCGACCTGCGTGACATCGATCGCCTGTCGCGCAAGGTGCCGCAGCTGTGCAAAGTCGCGCCGAACATCCAGAAGTACCACATGGAAGACGTGCATCGCGCTGGCGGCATCTTCTCCATTCTCGGCGAGCTGGCGCGTGGTGGCCTGTTGCACACCGACGCACACACCGTGCACAGCCCGAACATGGCCGAAGCCATCGCCCAATGGGACATCACTCAGACTCAGGACGAAGCGGTTCATCACTTCTTCAAGGCAGGCCCGGCCGGCATCCCCACCCAGACCGCGTTCAGCCAGAGCACTCGCTGGCCGAGCCTGGATGATGACCGCGAGAATGGTTGTATTCGTAGCGTCGAGCACGCTTATTCCCAAGAGGGTGGACTGGCAGTGCTGTACGGCAACATCGCCCTCGATGGCTGTGTGGTGAAGACAGCCGGCGTCGATGAGTCGATCCACGTCTTCGAAGGCAACGCCAAGGTCTTCGAAAGCCAGGACAGCGCGGTCAAGGGCATCCTCGCCGACGAAGTGAAGGAAGGTGACATCGTCATCATCCGCTACGAAGGCCCGAAAGGCGGCCCGGGCATGCAGGAAATGCTCTATCCGACCAGCTACCTGAAGTCCAAGGGGCTGGGCAAGGCCTGCGCCCTGCTCACCGACGGTCGTTTCTCCGGCGGCACCAGCGGCCTGTCCATCGGTCACGCCTCGCCGGAAGCTGCAGCAGGCGGTGCCATCGGCCTGGTCAACGATGGCGACAAGATCCTCATCGACATCCCCAACCGCAGCATCAACCTGCTGGTGAGCGATGAAGAGCTGGCCACCCGCCGCGCCGAGCAGGACAAGAAAGGCTGGAAGCCTGCCGCACCGCGCACCCGCAAGGTGACCACGGCACTCAAGGCCTACGCCCTGCTCGCCACCAGCGCCGACAAGGGCGCGGTGCGCAACAAGGCAATGCTGGACGGCTGATTCGTCAGCCTGCAACAGAGAAAAGCCCGGCCTGGTTTGCCGGGCTTTTTGTTGACGGAAGGTTTTGCATCTGGCGCTGATCGCCAGCAAGCTGGCTCCTGCATCCATGCTCAGGAGCCCATCATGCGTATCGGCCTGATCGCTGACACCCACAACCTGCTGCGCCCCGAAGCGCTGGCAGCGCTGCAAGGCGTCGATCATCTGATCCATGCCGGCGATATCGGCGGGCCGCACATCCTGACCGAGCTGGAGCGCATCGCACCGCTGTCGGTGGTACGCGGCAACAACGACCGGGAGGCTTGGGCCGATAACATTCCCGAGGCGCTGACGCTGCGCTTCGCAGACATCACGCTCTATGTCCTGCACGACCTGAAGCAACTGAATATCGACCCCAGAGCGCTTGGAATCGATGTGGTAATCGCCGGGCACTCGCACAAACCCCTGCAGGAAACCCGCGACGGCGTGCTCTATCTCAACCCCGGCAGCGCAGGGCCACGGCGCTTCAAGCTGCCCATCGGCGTGGGCCTCCTGCATATCGAGGATGGCCGGGCACGGGCCGAGCTGATCACGCTGCAGGTCTGATGCGGGAGCCGGAATTGAAATAGTTGGATGAAGCGGATCGCCGCCCGGCCTACCCTACAGCCATGCCCGTTCGAGTAGGGTGGGCTTCAGCCCACCAATCAAGACGCCACGCCAGCAAGGCAGATGAAAGAGTCCCATCCACCTTGCGGTGACATTCGACCTTGAAAAACGCCATGGGCGAAGCCATCTAGGCAGATACGGCCTTTCAGCACCGACCCCATTCCCTACCTGATGGAGAACCCCATGACCCTCGACGAGCTCAACGCCATTCCCGGCGTGACCGCCAAACCCGACGTCGCCACTGCCGACTTCGTCTACAACCACACCATGATCCGCGTGAAGGATCTGCAGAAATCCCTGGATTTCTACACCCGCGTGCTGGGCTTCACCCTGCTGGAGAAGAAAGACTTCCCCGATGCCGAGTTCAGCCTGTACTTCCTCGCCTTGATCGCCGACAAGTCGCAGATCCCGGCTGACCCGGCTGCTCGCCATCAATGGCGCAAGTCGATCCCCGGCGTGTTGGAGCTGACCTACAACTACGGCACCGAGAAAGACCCGGAATTTTCCTACCACAGCGGCAACAGCGACCCGCGCGGCTTCGGTCACCTGTGCGTATCGGTGCCGGACATCAAGGCGGCCTGCCAGCGCTTCGAAGACCTCGGTGTGGACTTCCAGAAACGCCTGACCGACGGCCGCATGCGCGACATCGCCTTCATCAAGGACCCGGACGGCTACTGGGTGGAGATCATCCAGTTCACCGAAGTGATCTGATTATCGCGTCCGCGAAACCCGACGAGGGGCTGTCTCCAGCGAGACAGCCCCTCGCTCGTTGATGGGCTCAACTGACGCCGACATAACGATCTGCCCGGTGATTGATCGCCAGCACCAGATTGAGCATCACCGCCCCCAGAACCGAGAGCAGAACCTTGTCTGGCGACACCACGAAGACGGCCGCCAGCACGATGCTTGCATCGATGGCCATCTGCACGGCGCCCGCCCGAAAGCCGAAGCGCTCCTGCATGTACAACGCGAGAATGTTCACCCCGCCCAGACTGGCGCGGTGGCGGAACAACATGAGCAAACCCAGGCCCATCGCAGCCCCACCGAAAAGCGCGGCATAGACCGAACTGAGGTGGGCGAAGGCGATCCACTGCGGCGTCGCCTCTGCCAGCAGCGAAACCAGCAGCACCGCGCAGCCGGTACGCAAGGTGAAGGCCCAGCCCATGCGCCAGATACCGAGCAGGTAGAACGGCAGGTTGACCAGGCAGAACACCAGACCAAACGGCCAGCCGGCCTGGTAGTTGGCCAGAAAGGCGATGCCGACAGTCCCACCCGTCAGCAAACCCGCATGTGCGTAGAAGGCGATGCCCAGGGCCACCAGAGCGGTGCCGAACAGCAGGGCCAGCGCATCTTCCCAGAGAGGGTGGCGCACGAAGAGTGCAGCGACGGCATTCGGACGCTCGTCGATGGGCGATTGCTCAGACATGAAGAAACCTGCATCAGGATGCACGAAAGCGGTTGTGGCAGAAGCAAGGCAGTGGCCGTCACGCCGCGCGGGAGAACCTGGCGGCAGAGACGACCGAAAAGATCATTATGGTTATGCGCTGCGGCGTTCCCACACTTCGAAGGCGTAGAACGGCGTCTCGGCCGAAGCCGGATGCTCGGCACTGGAAGTCATGCGCCAGGCCGACTCGTCGATCTCGGGGAAGAAGGCATCGCCATCAGGGTCGAGACCGACACGCGTCAGGTACAGACGATCGGCCTGGGCCAGGCCCAGCTCATAGAGCTGCGCGCCGCCGATCAGCATCAGTTCCTCGGCGTCCTCTTCACGCGCCCAGGCGTCGGCTCGTTTGATGGCCTCTTCCAGCGTCGCGAATACCTCGGCGCCTTCCAGAGTCAGGCCCGCCTGGCGGCTGACCACGATGTTGAGCCGCCCCGGCAACGGGCGACCGAGTGAATCCCAGGTCTTGCGCCCCATGATGATCGGCTTGCCGAGGGTCAGGGCCTTGAAGTGCTTGAGATCCGCCGGCAGATGCCAGGGCAGTTGGTTGTCGCGGCCGATCACGCGGTTGTGCGCGAGTGCGGCGATCAGGGAAAGGGGCAGTGTCTTTTTCATGAGCGCGAGCATAGCAGAGCGTCCCGCGCCCCCGCAGCCCACCTTTGACTTGCCGAGTGGCGCACAGAACCGTCTAGGCTTGGACCTCTGTAGCAGAATCGTCACCCTTGTCGGTGCACGCTTGGCTTTCCATCCCCTGTGCAAGGAGGTACCACCATGTTGACCAAACCGCTTCGCAGCTGGCTGCTCTGCGCTGGCCTGTTGCTACCGACCCTCGGCCTCGCCGCGCCAGCCAAGCCCGACAGCGTGCAGGCCGCCATCGACTGGGCCCAGCAACAGCCTCTGGCGCAGAAAGGCAAGCCCCATGCCGACGCCAGGCCACTGATCATCGCCCACCGTGGCGCCAGCGGCTACGCCCCCGAACACACCCTGGCCGCCTATGCCCTGGCGGTTCTGCAGGGCGCCGACTATGTCGAGCCGGACCTGGTGATGACTCGCGACGGGCAACTGGTGGCCCGCCACGACAATGAACTGGGCCTGACCACCGACGTGGCGCAGCGTCCGGAGTTCGCCAGCCGCAAGCGCACCCAGACGGTGGATGGCGTCAGCCTGGAAGGCTGGTTCAGCGAGGACTTCACCCTGGCCGAACTCAAGACCCTGCGCGCCATCGAGCGCATCCCGCAGGTGCGCCCGGCCAACACCCGTTTCGATGGCCAGTTCGAGATCCCAACCCTGCAGGAGATCATCGACCTGGTGAAAAGTCTGCAGCTCAGCCAGCAGCGGGTCATCGGCCTGTATCCGGAAACCAAGCACCCGACCCACTTCCAGCAGATCGGCCTGGCCATGGAGCAGCCACTGGTCAAGATCCTCAAGCGCAACGGCTACAACAGCGCCAAGGCGCCGGTGTACATCCAGTCCTTCGAAGTGGAGAACCTCAAGACCCTCAGCCGTATGACCCAGGTGCGCCTGGTGCAACTGCTGTGGACCGAGGGCCAGCCCTATGATCAGCAGGTGCTCGGCACCGGCCTGGGCTACGCCCAGATGATCACGCCCAAGGGCCTGAAGGCCATCGCCCGCTACGCCAGCGGCATCGGCCCGGAGAAAGGTATGGTCATCCCGCGCGACGCCGCCGGCAACCTGACCACGGCCACCAGCCTGGTGCGTGACGCCCATGCGGCCAAGCTCAAGGTCCATCCCTATACCTTCCGCGCCGAGAACGTGTTCCTGCCCACCAGCCTGCGCAACGGCAGCGAGCCGGCCGAACGTGGCGACATCGAGGCCGAACTGCGCGCCTTCCTCGCCACCGGCATCGACGGTCTGTTCATCGACCAGCCGGACATCGCCGTGCGCTTGCGCGAACAGCGCTGATTCGCACCGGGGCGGATCAGGGGTTATTCTCAACCCCTGATCCGAACGACGAGACGCCGCGTGACAGACGCCTCCTCCCCCACACCGTTGCAACGCCTCTGGCTCAGCGAGACCATTCGCCTGCGTGAGGAACACGCCGGCCCGCTCGAAGATGCCGAAGCCAATCGCCTGGCCCGTGCCGAGCACGGAGACCTGGCCGAGCGCATCCAGCATCGCGCCCTGTTTCTGGCCCGCCGTGACGGCCAGTGGCAGGCGCTGCTGCACTGGCTGCAGGGCGCGCGCCTGGCCGGCCTGCTACTCGCCCTGCTGGCCTTGCTCAGCGGCTTCGGTCTGGCTCTGGCCGCCTTGGGTGACGGGCGCCAACCCGTCAATGTGTTCTGGGCCCTGGGCAGCCTGCTCGGGCTCAACCTGCTGATGCTGGTGGGCTGGCTGCTCGGCCTGCTGCTGACACGCGACCACCCCGGCGCACTCGGTCGTCTTTGGCTATGGCTCAGCGAGAAGCTGGCGCGCGACGCCAGCGCAGCGCAATTGGCCCCGGCCCTGCTACTGATGCTGCAACGCCAACGCCTGACCCGCTGGGGCCTGGGCCTGCTGGTCAACGGCCTGTGGACGCTGGCCATGCTCGCCGCGCTGACCACCCTGTTGCTGCTGCTCGCCACCCGCCGCTACGGCTTCGTCTGGGAGACCACCATCCTCGCTGGCGACACCTTTATTGCCCTGACCCAGGCCATCGGCGCCCTGCCTGCGCTGCTCGGCTTCAGCCTGCCGGATATCGAAGTCATTCGCGCCAGCGGCGATGCCGCCATCGCCAGCGAAGCCGCCCGGCAGAGCTGGGCCGGCTGGCTGGTCGGCGTGGTGTTGGTCTATGGCCTGCTGCCACGCCTGCTGCTGGCGTTGCTGTGCCTGTGGCGCTGGCAGTCAGGCACGCGCAGGCTGCGCCTGGATCTCGACCTGCCGGGCTACAGCTTGCTGCGCCAGCGCCTGCAACCGGACAGCGAACGCCTCGGCGTCTGCGACCTGGCCCCGGCCGCCCTGCACCAGCCGCAAGGCGGCGCCAGTGCCCAACCTGGCAGTGGCACCCTCCTGCTCGGACTGGAGCTGGACGAGCGCCGTCCCTGGCCACCGCTGCCGCTACCACAGGGCGTGGCCGATGCCGGGGTGATCGACAGCCGCGAGCAGCGCCGCCAGTTGCTCGAACAACTGACCCGTTTCCCGCCCGAGCGCCTGGCCATCGCCTGCGACCCACGCCGCTCGCCGGATCGCGGCACCCTGGCACTGCTCGGCGAACTGGCGCGCTCGGCCTCCGCCACGCGCATCTGGCTATTGCCACCCGCCCCCGGCGAAAGCCTGGACAGCGCGCGCCTGGCCGACTGGCATCAGGCCCTCGGCACGCTGGGACTGCCCCATGGCGACACGGCGCCGCTGAGCTGGCTGGAGAGCGGGCATGACTAGAGAGCCGCAGGCACACGGGCTTCATGTAGGAGCGAGCTCTGCTCGCGAAGCTTTTGCCGTTTGCCATGGTTCGCGAGCAGAGCTCGCTCCTACCTCAATGCACGCTCTGCTTCCGGGCTACCCGGCCGAGATCACGCCATGAGCCCAGCACTGAAACTCGCCCTGGTTGGCCATACCAACGTCGGCAAGACCTCGTTGCTGCGCACCCTGACCCGCGACGTGGAGTTCGGCGAAGTCTCGCCGCGTGCCAGCACCACCCGCCATGTCGAGGGCGCGCGGCTGTCGGTGGACGGCCAGGCGCTGCTGGAGCTGTACGACACCCCCGGCCTGGAAGACGCCATCGCCCTGCTCGACCACCTGGAGCGCCTCGACCGCCCCGGCGAGCGACTGGACGGCCCGGCGCGCCTGGTCCGCTTCCTCGAAGGCAGCGAGGCGCGCCAGCGCTATGAGCAGGAAGCCAAGGTGCTGCGCCAGTTGCTGGCCTCCGACGCCGGCCTGTACGTGATCGACGTGCGCGAGCCGGTGCTGGCCAAGTATCGCGACGAACTGGCGGTGCTGACCATGTGTGGCCGCCCGCTGCTGCCGGTGCTCAACTTCGTCGCCAGCGCCAGCCACCGCGAAGGCGAGTGGCGCGAGGCCCTGGCGCGTCTCGGCCTGCACGCCCTGGTGGCGTTCGACAGCGTGGCGCCACCCGAAGATGGCGAACGACGCCTCTACGAAAGCCTGGCCCTGCTGCTGGAGCGTTCGCGTTCCCAGTTGCAACGCCTGATCGAGGATCACGAAGCACAGCGCCAGGCCCGTCGCCAGGCCGGTAACCGCCTGATCGCCGAACTGTTGATCGACTGCGCCGCCTGCCGCCGCAGCGTCGCCGCTCAGCCGTTGCTGGAGCAGGCCGCCGTGAGCGATCTGCGTGCAGCCATTCGCCAGCGCGAACAGCGCTGCGTCGAAGCCCTGCTGCGCCTGTACGCCTTCCGCAGCAGCGATGCCAAAGCGGCCGACCTGCCGCTGCTGGACGGTCGCTGGGGCGACGATCTATTCAACCCGGAAACCCTCAAGCAGCTGGGTATCAAGGTCGGCGGCGGCATGGCGGCCGGCGCTGCCACCGGCGTCGGTGTCGACCTACTGGTCGGCGGCATCACCCTGGGCGCCGCCGCTGCACTGGGCGCAGTCATCGGCGGCAGCGCACAGACACTGCGCAACTACGGAGAAAGACTGAAGGGAAAATTGAAAGGCCAACGCGAACTGACCGTCGATGACGCCGTGCTGCGCCTGCTCGCCCTGCGACAACAGCAACTGCTGGCGGCACTGGATAAACGCGGCCACGCCGCCATGGACGCCATCGCCCTCGGCGCCCCGCAGGAAGTCCTATGGCGCCAGGGCAAGCTGCCCGCCCCGCTGAACGTGGCACGCGCCCATCCCGAATGGTCGTCGCTCAACCCCGGCGCACGTCTGGAAGAGGCTGAACGCGCCGAGCAAGTGGAACGCCTGCGCAGCGAAATCGCCTTGTAATTGGTGGGCTTCAGCCCACCCACTTCCATCTCAGACGGCCACCGGCGCCTTGATATGCGGGTGCGCTTCGTAGCCGACCAGTTCGAAGTCCTCGAATTTGAAGGCCAGCAGATCCTTCACCTCGGGGTTGAGCTTCATGGTCGGCAGCGGCAGCGGCTGGCGAGTCAGCTGCAGATCGGCCTGTTCGATATGGTTGGCGTACAGGTGGCAGTCGCCGCCGGTCCAGATGAACTCGCCCGGCTGCAGGTTACACACCTGCGCCACCATCAGGGTCAGCAGCGCGTAGCTGGCGATGTTGAAAGGCACGCCGAGGAATATGTCTGCCGAACGCTGATAGAGCTGGCAGGAGAGCTTGCCGTCAGCGACGTAGAACTGGAACAGCGCGTGACATGGCGGGAGGGCCATCTGCTCGACCAGCGCCGGGTTCCAGGCCGAGACGATCAGGCGGCGCGAGTCCGGGTTCTTCCTGATCATTTCGATCAGCTTGGCGATCTGGTCGATGGACTCGCCATTGGGCGCCGGCCAGCTACGCCACTGGTAGCCGTAGACCGGACCGAGGTCGCCGTTCTCGTCGGCCCACTCGTCCCAGATGCTGACGCCGTTTTCCTTCAAGTAACGGATGTTGGTGTCGCCCTGCAGAAACCACAGCAACTCGTGAATGATCGAGCGCAGGTGGCACTTCTTGGTGGTGACGATGGGGAAGCCATCGGCCAGATCGAAGCGCATCTGGTAGCCGAACACGCTGTAGGTGCCGGTACCGGTACGGTCTTCCTTGAAGGTGCCGTGCTCACGCACGTGGCGCATTAGATCGAGGTACTGTTTCATCAGGCGGCTCCTTGTACGGGCTGGCGCTTGTAGGCGTAGGCGATCAGGCCGATACCGCCGAGGATCATCGGCAGGCAGAGAATCTGCCCCATGGTCAGCCAGCCCCAGGCCAGGTAACCCAGCTGGGCGTCTGGCACGCGGACAAACTCTACGATAAAGCGGAACACCCCGTAGCAGGCGGCGAACATGCCGGAAACGGCCATGGTCGGGCGCGGTTTGCGCGAATAGAACCAGAGGATGGTGAACAGCGCCACGCCCTCCAGGGCGAACTGATAGAGCTGCGACGGATGGCGCGCCAGTTGCTCAGGGTCAGTGGGGAAGACCATCGCCCAGGGCACATCGGTGGCCTTGCCCCACAGCTCGGCGTTGATGAAGTTGCCGATGCGCCCGGCGCCCAGGCCGATGGGTACCAGCGGGGCGATAAAATCCATCAGCTCGAAGAAGCTCTTGCCGTTGCGCTTGCCGAACCACCAGGTCGCCAGCATCACCCCGATCAGCCCGCCGTGGAACGACATGCCGCCTTCCCAGACTCGCAGGATCTTCGCCGGTTCGGCGATATAGGCGGCAAAATCATAGAAGAACACGTAGCCCAGGCGCCCACCGAGAATCACCCCCATGGCCACCCAGAACACCAGGTCGGACAGCTTGTCCTTGGTCCAGGTCGCATCGAAACGCGCCAGGCGGCGCGACGCCAGCCACCAGGCACCACCGATACCGACCAGGTACATCAGGCCGTACCAATGGATTTTCAGGGGACCAAGGGCGATGGCCACCGGGTCGATCTGCGGATAAGGCAGCATCCAGGACTCCTTAAATGAAAAAACTCAGGCCCACGCTGAACAGCAGCAGGGCGAACAGACGCTTGAGCAACAGTGGCGACAGGCGATGAGCCAGGCGCGCACCAAAACGGGCAAAGAACATGCTGGTCAGGGCTATCCCCAGCAATGCCGGGAGATACACGAAACCGACGCTCCATGGCGGCAGATTCGGATTCCCCCAGCCGGTGAACATGAAACTCAACGCGCCGGCAATGGCAATCGGCAAACCACAGGCTGCCGAGGTGGCCACCGCCTGCTGGATCGGCACGCTGCGCCAGACCAGAAAGGGCACGGTCAGCGAACCACCGCCAATGCCGAAGATCGCCGACGCCCAACCGATCACCCCGCCGGCTACCGTTAATGTCGGCTTGCCTGGGACACCGCGACTGGCCTTGGGTTTCAGGTCCAGCGCCATCTGCGCGGCAACGATGATGGCGAACGTACCGATAATCTTCTGCAGCAACGGCCCCTGGATCAACGCCGCCGTCATGGCCCCCAGCGCAGCACCGAGCAGAATGCCAATGGTCAACCAGCGAAACAGCGGCCAGCGCACCGCGCCCTTGCGATGGTGCTCGAGCAGCGAATTGATCGAGGTAAAGACGATCGTCGCCAGGGAAGTGCCCACTGCCAGGTGAGTGAGGATTTCCGTTGCCATACCCTGGGCGGTGAAGCTCAGCACCAGCACCGGCACGATGATCAGACCACCGCCCACGCCGAACAGGCCAGCCAGCACACCGGCAGCCGAGCCCAGTACCAGGTAGAGCAGCAGCTCCATCGACACCCCCAAAAACAAAGCGGCATGGTAGCGGAAATGCCTCCTCAACGGCACACGGATCGACGGAACGGTTGCCGCCCCTGGCTGAGCTCGCTAGCCTGCCAGACTCCGCCATTGGAGGAATGCGCATGTGCCTGATCGTCTTCGCCTGGCAGCCCGAAAGCCCGACGGTGCTGCGCCTGGCGGCCAATCGCGACGAGTTCTACGCGCGCCCCAGCGCAGCACTGAGCGAATGGGCGGATGCACCTGGCGTATTCGCCGGTCGCGATCTGCAAGCTGGGGGTACCTGGCTCGGTGTTACCGCGCAAGGCCGCTTCGCGGCGCTGACCAATATCCGCGACCCGCGGCAAAAAGCCGGTCCCCGTTCACGCGGCGTGCTGACAGCCGACTACCTGCTGGGTCAGGAGTCGGCACCGGCCTATCTCGACAGGATCATGCGCGGCGCACAGGAGCATGCCGGCTTCAACCTGCTGTTGGGCGACCGCCATCAGCTCTGGCACTTCAACTCTCAGGAAGGCCTGCCTCGGCAATTGCAGAGCGGCATTTATGGTATGTCCAACGCCGATCTCGACACGCCGTGGCCGAAGCTGCTGCGTGCCAGAAATGCCCTGAGCGATAGACTCGAAAGCGAGGATGAAGCGCTACTGGAGCTGCTGGCCGATCGCAGCCAGCCAGCCGATCACCTGTTGCCGGACACCGGCGTCGGGCTGGAGACGGAGCGCGTACTGTCGAGTATCTTCATTACCACTGCTACCTATGGCACCCGCGCCAGCACGGTGCTGAACCTCTGCCGGGACGGGCGTTGGAATATCACCGAGCGCAGCTTCGGCCCGCATGGTGCCTTGGTGGGCGAGGTCGCGTTACGCGGGTAGCCCGGATGCGATCCGGGGCAAGGCCGATGATGGAATCAATCCCCTGAGGTAGGAGCGAGCTCTGCTCGCGAACTTGGCGGCGCAAAAGCTTAGCGAGCAGAGCTCGCTCCTACAGGCGAATCAGGCCTGGATATTCGACGCCGGGTTGATCACCCGACCGAGCCCCAGATTGCGCAGCGCCAGGTGTAGGGTGCTGTAGATCAGGTGTGGGTTGTCCATGGTCATCACCTGCCCCAGCAGTTCCTTGGCCTTGCTCTGGGTCACCTGACGCAGCAACCATTTCACCTTGGGCAGGTTGGTGGCGTTCATCGACAGCGAATCGAAGCCCATTGCCAACAACAGCACGGCAGCCGCCGGATCGCCGGCCATCTCACCGCAGATGCTCACCGGCTTGCCTTCGAGATGCGCGTCGTTGACCACTTTCTGCAAGGCCTGCAGCACCGCCGGGTGGAGGAAATCGTAGAGATCGGCCACACGCGGGTTGTTGCGGTCGACCGCCAGCAGGTATTGGGTCAGGTCGTTGGAGCCGACCGAGAGGAAATCCACCTGGCGCGCCAGTTCGCGGGTCTGATAAACGGCGGCCGGGATCTCGATCATCACACCGATAGGCGGCAGTGGCACATCGGTCCCCTCGTCACGCACCTCGCCCCAGGCGCGGTGGATCAGGTGCAATGCCTCTTCCAGCTCCTGCGTGCCGGAAATCATCGGCAACAGGATGCGCAGGTTGTTCAGACCCTCGCTGGCCTTGAGCATGGCGCGGGTCTGCACCAGGAAGATTTCCGGGTGATCGAGGGTCACGCGAATGCCGCGCCAGCCCAGGAAGGGGTTCTCTTCCTTGATCGGGAAGTAGGACAGCGACTTGTCGCCGCCGATATCCAGGGTGCGCATGGTCACCGGCAGCGGGTGGAAGGCCTGCAACTGCTCGCGATAGGTGGCGAGCTGTTCCTTCTCGCTGGGGAAGCGCTCGTTGACCATGAACGGTACTTCGGTACGGTACAGGCCGACGCCCTCGGCGCCTCGCTGCTGGGCACGTGCCACATCGGCGAGCAGGCCGGTGTTGACCCACAGCGGCATACGGTGGCCGTCGAGGGTCTCGCAGGGCAGCGCGCGCAGAGCGTCGAGCCCTTCGGTGAGCTGGCGCTCCTCCTCGACCACATCGGCGTACTGCTTGCTCAGCAGCTCGCTGGGGTTGGTGAAGACTTCGCCGTGATAGCCATCGACGATCAGCTTGATGCCGTCGATCTTCGAGTACGGCAGGTCAACCACACCCATGACCGTGGGAATGCCCATGGCGCGGGCGAAAATCGCCACGTGGGAGTTGCCCGAGCCGGTCACCGAGATCAGGCCGACCAGCTTGCCTTCCGGCACCTCGCCGAGCATCGCTGGCGACAGCTCCTCGCTGACCAGGATGGTGTTATCCGGATAGACCAGCGTGGTCTTGCGTTCTTCCTGCAGGTAGGCGAGCAGACGCCGGCCGAGGTCGCGCACATCGGAGGCGCGCTCGCGCAGGTAAGCGTCATCCATCAGCTCGAAACGATTGACGTGGTCGAGCACCACCTGGCGCAAGGCGCCCTGCGCCCACTGACCGGTACGGATGACCTTGCGCACCTCGTTACCCAGTGCGGCGTCCTCGAGCATCATCAGGTAGACGTCGAACAGCGCGCGCTCTTCCTTGCGTAGCTGAGTGGCGAGCTTCTCGGACAGCTCCTGCATGTCCTCGCGCACCCAGCCGAGCGCCTTGTCGAACAGCTCCAGCTCGGCCGCGATGTCATCGACGCTGCGGTCTGGAACCACATTCAGATCAGCCGGGGGCAGCACCACGACAGCAGTACCGACCGCTGCCCCCGGCGCACCCGGCACGCCGACGAACTTGGCCTCCTGCACGCCCTTGCCCTGGCGCCCCAGGCCGCGAATCGAGCCGGTCGCCTCGGCATGGGCGATAACGCCGGCGAGCTGCGCGCTCATGGTGACCAGGAAGGCTTCCTCGCCTTCGTCGAACTGGCGGCGCTCCTTCTGCTGCACGACCAGCACGCCCATCACCCGCCGATGGTGGATGATCGGTGCACCGAGGAAGGAGGCATAACGCTCCTCGCCGGTTTCGGCGAAGTAGCGGTAACGGGGATGGCTGGCAGCGTCTTCGAGGTTCAGCGGTTCTTCACGGCTACCGACCAGGCCGACCAGACCTTCGCTGGGGGCCATGCTGACCTTGCCGATAGAGCGCTTGTTGAGGCCGTCGGTGGCCATCAGCACGAAACGATTGGTTTCCGGGTCGAGCAGGTAGACCGAGCAGACCTGGCTGCCCATCGCTTCCTTGACCCGCTGCACGATGATCGACAGCGCCGCCTTGAGATCCTTGGCGGCGTTTACTTCCTGGACGATCTTGCGCAGCGTATTGAGCATGCTCGATTGGGGTCCGTATCAGTCGCGCACTATCAGGCGCGGGGCAAGTTCCTTGAGCGCGCGTCGGTAGACCTCGCGCTTGAATGTGACCACCTGGCCCAGCGGGTACCAGTAGCTGACCCAGCGCCAGCCGTCGAACTCGGGCTTGCCGGTCAGGTCCATGCGTACGCGGTCTTCAGCCCCCGTCAAGCGCAGCAGAAACCACTTCTGCTTCTGCCCGATGCACAGCGGCTGACTGTGCGTGCGCACCAGACGCTGCGGCAAACGATAACGCAACCAGCCGCGGGTGCAGGCGAGGATCTTCACATCCTGCTCTTCGAGCCCGACCTCTTCATTCAGTTCACGGTAAAGCGCCTCTTCCGGCGATTCACGATCATTGATGCCACCCTGGGGAAACTGCCACGCGTCCTGGTTGATACGCCTGGCCCAGAGCACCTGGCCGACATCATTGGTCAGGATGATGCCGACATTCGGGCGGAAACCATCAGAATCGATCACGGCAAGCAACCTCGTACACGCAAGTTCCGGCATTGTTCCACAAAGCCGGCGACAGCAGCAACGCGGGTTTAGGCGCTGTTTGAAAGCCCCGGCAAAGCGGCTATTCTGGCGCGCCTTCCCTTTCTACAGAACAGGTAACGAACCGTGCGCTTGGCCCTTTTCGATCTCGACAACACCCTGCTGGCTGGCGACAGCGATCACAGCTGGGGCGAATTCGTCTGCCAGCGCGGCCTGGTCGACGCGGCCGAGTACCTGGCGCGCAACGATGCCTTCTATGCCGATTACTGCGCCGGCAAACTGGATGTGGTGGCTTATCAGAACTTCAGCCAGGCCATTCTCGGCCGCCACGACATGGCGCAACTGGCGCAGTGGCACCGCGAGTTCATGGCCGAGGTGATCGAGCCGATCATCCTGGCCAAGGGCGAGGCATTGCTGGCCGAACACCGCGCTGCGGGCGACAAGCTGGTGATCATCACCGCCACCAACCGCTTCGTCACCGCGCCCATCGCCGAGCGCCTGGGTGTGGAGACCTTGATCGCCACCGAATGCGGCATGCAGGATGGCCGCTATACCGGGCAGATCGCCGGCACGCCGTGCTACCAGGGCGGCAAAGTGACCCGCTTGAACGAATGGCTGGCAGAAACGGGGCACAACCTCGATGACGCCTACTTCTACAGCGACTCGCGCAATGACCTGCCGCTGCTTGAGGCCGTGGCCAACCCGGTGGCGGTCGACCCGGACGACGTGCTGCGCGCCACCGCCATCGGGCGCGGCTGGCCGGTGATTTCGCTGCGTTAAGAGGAGATAGGGTTTGGCAGTCGAGATTCATCGAACCACAAGCCCTCTCCCGCCCTTCGGGCACCCTCTCCCGGCGGGAGAGGGTCATCAGAAGCCGCTCTGCGGCTGCTTCAAGTGGGCTTGGCGCCCATCAACGCCATGATGACGATCAAGAGCAGCAGAATCAGCCCCGCATAGATCAGGCACAGACGCTTGAGCGATGTCGGCGCCGGCGCATCACCCAGCGCACGCCAGACCGCCAGGCGACCGGCCAGTAACAAACCGAGCAGCATCATCAGCGCATAGAGAATGCTGCCCAGCAGCAGCCAGGTCTGTCCCAGCGGCCAGCCGGCTGTGTCCACCAGCCAGTAGCCGGTAACCGGCAGGCTCAGCGCCAGCACGGCGAATGCCGGGAAGCTGAACAGCAGGGTCACGCGCAGCTTGCGCGCCAGCACCGTCGCATCGCCACCGCGCTGCGCCTTGAACAGCATGACGCCATGGGCGATCAGGCCGAGCAGCAGCAACACGCCCGGGGCGCTGTGGAGAATACGGACCAGCAGATAGTGTTCCATCAGGGGCTTCCTTGATTATCAGGCGATTACGCAGGGCGGCTTACACCCGCCCTACGGTTCGAAGGTCGTGTTCAGCCCAGAAACAGGCGATAAGCCGGGTTGTCGCTTTCATCCCAGTACGGATAACCGATGGCATCCAGCGCCGTCGGCACCAGATGGCGTTCATCTTCAGGCACCTGCAGCGCCGCCAGTACGCGGCCATCAGCAGCACCGTGATTGCGGTAGTGGAACATCGAGATGTTCCAGCGCCCGCCCAGTTTCTGCAGGAAATTGAACAGTGCACCCGGCCGCTCGGGGAATTCGAAGCGCAGCACCATCTCGTTACCGACACCAGCGGCATGACCACCGACCATGTGGCGGATATGCAATTTGGCCAACTCGTTATCGGTCAGGTCCAGCACCGGGAAGCCCTGCGCACGCAGGCCCTCGACCAACGCCTGGCGTGGGTCGTTCTCCGGATGGGTCTGCACGCCGACGAAGATGTGCGCTTCGCGATCGGTGTGATAGCGATAGTTGAACTCGGTGATCTGGCGCTTGCCCACTGCCTCGCAGAAGGCCTTGAAGCTGCCCGGCTGCTCGGGGATGGTCACGGCGATGATCGCCTCGCGCTTCTCGCCCAGCTCGGCGCGCTCGGCAACGTGGCGCAGGCGGTCGAAGTTGACGTTGGCGCCGGAGTCGATACCCACCAGCACTTCGCCGTTGGCACCCTGACGCTCGACGTACTTCTTGATCCCGGCCACGGCCAGCGCGCCGGCTGGCTCGGTGATCGAGCGGGTATCGTCGTAGATGTCCTTTATAGCCGCGCAGATTTCGTCGGTGCTGACGGTGATCACCTCGTCGACATACTGTTTGCAGATATCGAAGGTGTGCTGGCCGATCTGCGCCACCGCCACGCCGTCGGCGAACAGCCCGACCGTCGGTAGCACCACGCGCTCGCCAGCCGCCATCGCCTGCTGCAGGCAGTTGGAGTCGTCCGGCTCGACGCCGATCACCTTGATTTCCGGGCGCAGGTATTTCACGTACGCGGCGATGCCGGCGATCAGGCCGCCGCCACCGACTGGTACGAAGATGGCATCGATGTGGCCCTGGTGCTGACGCAGCACTTCCATGGCCACGGTGCCCTGACCGGCGATCACCAGTGGGTCGTCGTAGGGGTGGATATAGGTGTAGCCCTTCTCTTCCACCAGCTTCAGCGAATGCGCCAGCGCCTCGGGGAAGGCGTCGCCGTGCAGCACCACCTTGCCGCCACGCGAGCGTACGCCCTGCACCTTCAGCTCAGGCGTGGTACGCGGCATGACGATGGTCGCCTTCACCCCCAGATGCTTGGCCGCCAGGGCCAGACCCTGCGCATGGTTGCCGGCCGAGGCGGTGACCACGCCGCGCGCCAGCTCTTCGGCCGAGAGTTGCGCCAGCTTGTTGTAGGCGCCACGAATCTTGAACGAGTACACCGGCTGCAGATCCTCGCGCTTGAGCAGAATCTGGCTGCCCAGCCGCTCACTGAGCTGGCGGGCGGGTTGCAGCGGGGTTTCCACCGCGACGTCATAAACGCGCGAGGTGAGGATCTTCTTCACGTACTGTTCGAGCATGGCGATTTCGCAGGCGTTCGGGCTTTGAGAGGACTGCCGAGTCTACCCCAGCGCCGCGCCGGACGACCATACGAAACGCGTGGGTTCTGCTCCGTCAGCACAGCACTTGCGGCTATAATTCGCGCCTACTTCCCCCACCTTCCCAGGCATTTCCCCGCGATGAACCAGGATCAGCTGAAACAGGCCGTGGCCCAGGCCGCCGTCGACCACATTCTCCCGCGCCTCGACAGCAAGAGCATCGTTGGCGTCGGTACCGGCTCCACCGCCAACTTCTTCATCGACGCGCTGGCCAAGCACAAGATGGACTTCGATGGCGCCGTCGCCAGCTCCGAAGCCACCGCTGCACGCCTGAAGGGCCACGGCATCCCGGTCTACGACCTCAACAGCACCGCCGAGCTGGAGTTCTACGTCGATGGCGCCGACGAGAGCGACGAGCGCCTGCACCTGATCAAGGGCGGCGGCGCGGCGCTGACCCGCGAGAAGATCGTCGCCGCCGTGGCCAAGACCTTCATCTGCATCGCCGACGCCAGCAAGCTGGTGCCGGTGCTGGGCGCCTTCCCGCTGCCGGTGGAAGTAATTCCCATGGCGCGCAGCCATGTCGCCCGCGAGCTGGTGAAGCTGGGTGGCGACCCGGTGTACCGCGAAGGTGTGCTGACCGACAACGGCAACGTCATTCTCGACGTGCACAACCTGTCGATCACCGACCCGGTGCAGCTGGAGGCGGACATCAACGCCATCGTCGGCGTGGTCACCAACGGCCTGTTCGCCGCCCGCCCGGCCGACCTGCTGCTGCTCGGCACCGCCGAAGGCGTGAAAACACTCAAACGCTGAATCTGTGACCGGCACATCCCGTGGGAGGCGCTTCAGCGGCGATTGTCGCGGCTGAAGCCCCTTCCACAGAGTCCGTTGTTCCACCACTCTGGTTTGCGCAGTAGGTAGCCCGAACGCAATCCGAGCCTCCTGCGATTCGCCATGCGCACCGGAAACGGCAGGTGCGCTTGCCCACCCCTACTCGAGCAGGCGGCGCAGTTCCTCGCTGATCGGCATGGGTTGAAAGGCACTGACCCGCGCCCGCCCGGTGTTGCCGATGGGCACCCAGATGCGCGAGAACAGCAGCGCCGCCAGGATGCGCGGCATTTGCCCCAGTACCTCACGCATATCCCCTTGTTGCCAGCCGGCCCGCAGCATCAACCGATGTGAACGTGCATGTAGCCATGGGCGACGCTGAGTAAGGATGTGCGCCCGCTCCAGCCAGACCATCGCTTCGGCGCTACGGCGGGCACGCAGTTCTTGTTGCGCCTGAGCGAAAGCCTCGTCGATGGCGACTTGCAGTTTCATGTTCATATCGCCCTCCTTCATTTGCGCAGCAGGCGCAGGCCGTTGAACACCACCATCAGGCTCACGCCCATATCGGCGAACACGGCCATCCACATGGTCGCCTCGCCCGCCAGCGTCAGGGCCAGGAAGATCGCCTTGATGCCCAGAGCCAGGACGATGTTTTGTACCAGGATGGCGTGGGTCTGCCGCGACAGGCGAACGAAGGCCGGAATCTTGCGCAAATCGTCGTCCATCAGCGCGACATCTGCCGTCTCGATGGCCGTGTCGGTGCCGGCGGCGCCCATGGCAAAGCCGATCTCGGCCTTGGCCAGGGCTGGCGCATCGTTGATGCCGTCGCCGACCATGCCGACCACCCTGCCCTGTGCCTGACGCGCCTCGACCCAGGCCAGCTTGTCGGCTGGCAACAGGTCGCCGCGTGCCTCGTCGACACCGACCTGTTCGGCGATGGCCGCGGCGGTATGGACGTTGTCACCGCTGAGCATGCAGGTGCGTACACCCAGTTCGTGAAGTTCGGCGACCGCCTCGCGGCTGGTCTGGCGCACCGTGTCGGCCACGGCGAAGAGCATCAGCGCACGCTGTTCGTCGCACAGCACCACCACGCTCTTGCCCTGGCGTTCCAATGCCTCGAGGCGCTGCTCCAGTTGCGCCGAGCACAGCCCGAGGTCTTCGACCAGGCGGTGGTTACCCATAAAGAGAAGCGTGCCATCGATCCGTCCTCTGCTACCCCGCCCCGGCAGTGCCTCGAAATCCTCGACATCGTGCAACGCCTGCCCCTGCTCTTCGGCACGCTGGGCCAACGCCCGGGAAACCGGGTGATCCGAGCGCGCGGCCAGACTCGCCGCCCAGGCGGCGTGCAGCGGTTCATCCACTTCCAGCAAGTGCAGGCTGTCGGTCTGCACCGGCTTGCCATGGGTCAGCGTGCCGGTCTTGTCCAGCGCCAGCAGGGCCAGATGCCGCCCGTTCTCCAGATAGACGCCGCCCTTGATCAGGATGCCCTTGCGTGCGGCGGCCGCCAGGCCGCTGACGATGGTCACCGGCGTGGAAATCACCAACGCACAGGGGCAGGCCACCACCAGCAGCACCAGGGCGCGGTAGACCCAGTCGAGCCAGGCGCCACCGATGACCAGCGGCGGCAGCACGGCCACCGCCAGGGCGAAGGCGAAGACCACCGGGGTATAGATGCGCGAGAACTGGTCGACGAAACGCTGGGTCGGTGCACGCGAGCCCTGCGCCTCCTCCACCGCATGGATGATGCGCGCCAGGGTGGTATCGCGTGCTGCCGCGCTTACGCGAAACTCCAGCGAGCCCGCCTCGTTGATGGTGCCCGCGAATACTGCGTCGCCCACACGTTTTTCCACCGGCAGGCTTTCTCCGGTGATCGGCGCCTGATTGACCGTCGAACTGCCGCCGACCACCTCACCATCGAGGCTGATGCGCTCACCAGGACGCACACGCACCACCGCGCCCAGCCCGATGGCCTGCACATCGAGCTCCTGCCAACTGCCATCGGCCTGCTGCACGGTAGCGCGCGGCGGCGCCAGATCCATCAGCCCGCGTATGGCGTTACGTGCCCGATCCAACGAGCGCGCCTCGATCAATTCGGCCAGAGTGAACAGCACCATCACCATCGCTGCTTCCGGCCACTGGCCGATCAGCACCGCGCCGGTCACGGCGATGCTCATCAGGGCATTGATATTGAGGTTGCGGTTCTTCAGGGCGATCCAGCCCTTCTTGTAGGTGTTCAGCCCGCACATCAGAATGGCGGCAACGGCCAGCAGTGCCACCAGCCAGTCGGGGCCGAGCCCGGCGAAATGCACGACTTCCGAAGCGGTTGCCACCCCACCAGCCAGCACCAGTGGCCACCAGGGCTTTTTCTCAGGCGCAGCAGTTGGCTTCTGCGCAGTGCGATCATCTTCGACCTGCGGGGTGAACCCCAGCGCGCGGATGGCCGGCAGCACCTGCGCCAGCATGCCTTCGTCATGGCTGACGGTGAGCACGCGCTGCAGCAGATTGAAATGCAGACCGGCCACGCCAGGCAGGCGACCCAGCGTGTCGCGAATCAGGCGCTCTTCCGTGGGGCAATCCATCTGCTCGATGCGTATACGGGTATTGCACGCGCCCGTCAGCGCGGCGTCCGCTGGCTGCGGCACGGCCTCGTGATTGTGTCCAGCGTGATCGTGGACATGCTCAGGATGAGCAGGTGGCTGTTGGTGCGAGTGATCGCAGCAGCGGCTCATGGCAAATCTCCGTCAGGTATCTATTGCCGAGTACACACCCTGTAGTCACTATAGGGTCAAGCACCTATGGAGCGATCCCATGAAAATCGGAGAATTGGCGAAAAAGGCCGGCTGCCAGGTAGAGACCGTACGCTACTACGAACGCGAAGGCCTGCTGCCGGCGCCCGCACGCAGCGAAGGCAACTACCGCCTGTACGGCGCCCAGCACCTGGAACGTCTGGTGTTCATCCGCAATTGCCGGACGCTGGACATGACCCTGGAAGAGATTCAACGACTGCTGGCCCTGCGCGACCTGCCCCACGAGAGCTGCGCCGGCATCAACAGCCTGGTGGACGAACATATCGAGCATGTTCAGGCGCGCATCGACAGCCTGCAGGCGCTACGTGACCAACTCACCGAGTTGCGCGACCGTTGCAACGGCCCCAAGGAGGCGGAAGACTGCGGCATCCTGCGCCAGCTCAACGTCAGCGGCGGTGTGCAACCGCTACCGGACGATGGCCATACCCATGTCGGCAAGAGCCACTCGCATTGATGAACTACGCTTTCTGAGCATCGCTGCGGCATACCGCCGGGCGCTCAGGGAGAGATGAACATGTCTGGAAAGTTCGAGCTGAAGAAGGCCAAAGACGGTCAGTTCCACTTCAACCTGCTGGCGAGCAATGGCCAGGTCATCCTCAGCAGCGAGATGTACAAGGCCAAGGACTCGGCGCTTAACGGCATCGAGTCGGTGAGGAAGAACTCACAACGCGATGGCGCCTTCGAGACCAAGACCTCGAGCAACGATAAACACTACTTCCTGCTCATGGCCACCAACGGCCAGGTGGTCGGGCAAAGCCAGATGTATGCCAGCGCCGCCAGCTGCAAGAGCGGCATCGAGTCGGTGCAAAAAAATGCACCGAGCGCGGTGATCGACGACCAGACGAGTTAGTCGCCCTGCTTCCTGAACACATAGAACAGGTTCGGCTCACTGATCAGGTACAGGTTGCCGTCGTCATCCGTCGCCACCCCCTCGGCCTGCGGCACGCTGCGCTGCAGGCCATGCTGGCCACGTAACAGCGACAATGTACTGATCGGCTTGCCTTCGGCATTAAGCTCGATCACCAGGCGCGACTCGTCCGACAGCGCCAACAGATGGCCGGTCGCGGCGTCGAAGTCGAGACTGGAAAGGTCGCGCACGAACAACCGCGCATCGCGCTTTGGGTCGGTATTGACCTGCAGCGCCAGCGGCTTGCTCTCATCGATATGGGGGAAGCCGAGCACCTCGAAGATGCGTACCGGGTCGCGCTCCTTGGCCACCAGCAGGCGCTGGTTCTTGGCGTCGTAGGCCAGCCCCTCGAAGCCCTTGTTACCGTTGCGCCCGATACCCAGGGAAAGTTGCTGGAAGTCGGCTGCGTCGAGCACGCGCGTGGCATCGTCGATGCGTACCTTGACCAGGCGCTGCTCGCGCTCATCGGCAATCACATAGGTGCCGGGGGCCACATATTCGATGGCCTCGGGATCACCAAAACCTTCGAGATCGATGGTGCGCTTGAGCTCGCCCTGCAGGCTGATCTCGATCACCTTGGCCGGCTTGTTGGTGACGCTAAGCAGGCTGTGGCGATCCGGATCGTAGGTCAGCGCCGACACATCGCTGATATCGGCAATGGGCTTGGCCTCTATCACCACGCGGTAGTCGCCCAGCCACAGCGACTGATCGCGCCACTGCGCACCATGCTGCCACTCCTGCACGGAGAACCAGGCTCGCTCGAACAGCCGATACTGCTGACCCAACACGGCGCCAAGCAACAAGACGAAGAACAGCAGATAGAGCCAGGGGTTTATGGAGAGCAGACGACGCATGATGATTTTCTCTGACTACCACGAAAAAGCCCGCCACGGGCTTGACGTGGCGGGCGGGCGGAACATCGCGATCAGTTGATCAGTTCGACGCGATCGACATCGATCTCGCGGCTGTTGAAGTCCTTGTCGACTTCACCGGTCAGGCGCACCTTGGCGGTTTCCGAGACGGTCTGGCCCGGCCAGTCTTCGTCATCGATTTCGACCTGGATGGTGCCGGTGGCGTCCTTGAACTCGTAGAGTTCGTCCTGCAGGCGCTTGACGATCTGGCCTTCCAGAACGACATGGGTGTCATCGGCAGCTTCCAGTGCAGCAGCCACGGTGGTGACCTGCGGGGTGGCGCCAGGACCGGTGTAACCGGTGGCGAAAGCGGCGGTGCTGAGCAGCGGCAGAACCATCAGAGCGAGAGCGGTACGTTTCATGGTGTGAACCTCGTTGTTCGTAAGTGACGGGCTCAGATTAGTGCCGCTAGCTGAAGCCAGACTGAATCACGGCTTAAGCCAAACTGAATTCGCCACTCCACTCAACTGGGATCCGGCTGCGCCTTGCTGAAGACGTAAAAAAGATTGGGCTCGGCGACGATATAGATGTTGCCTTCTTCGTCCATGGTCACGCCCTCGGCCTGCTTGATGCCCTGCTCCAGGCCGTTGAGACCGCCGGTAAGGCTGAGAAAGCTGACCGGGTGCCCCCTGCGATCCAGCTCCAGCAGCATGCGTGACTCGTCGGACAGCACCAGTGCGTGGCCGGTACGCGCATCGATGCTCAGCGAAGAAATATCGCGCATGCCCAGATTGCCGTAGTTGAAAGGCTGCATCACGCCAGCAGCACCGTCCTCGCCAGGAAAAGGCAAGCTGAACAAGCCCATCGGGCTACGCTCCTTGCCCAGCATCAGGCTGCTGCTGCGTGCATCCCAGGCAACGGCCTCGAAGCCCTTGTTACCCGATTCGGCAAAGCCCAGGTCGAAGCCGGGGAAATCGGCCGCATCCAGCTCCAGGTCGTCGTCATGCAGGGTAAAGGTGGTGAGCTGACGCCGACGCTCATCGACGATGGCCATGCGTCCGTTGTCCATCATCTCCACCGCTTCCGGATCAGAGAAGCCCTTCAACTGAATACGCCGCAACACCTCACCCTCACGCGAGAGCTCCACCAGCAGGGGATTCTTGCCCGTGACGGTGAAGAGAGTGCCGGTTACCGGGTTGTAGGTCAGCCCCGAGGTTTCATCTTGTTCCAGACCAGACAAAGCCTTGGCCTGAATCACCGCCCGGTAGCCAGGCAGCCAGACGCTGGACAAGCGCTCGACCAATGGCGTACGCCCCTCCTGCCACCAGAGCAGGGCGCGATCATCCAGATGCTGGGTTTTTACGACAGTGATCACGGCCAGCACGGCTATGCCGGACAACCAGTAACGGGGGCGAGAAAGACGGGAACGGAGGGAGGGCATCGGCGACGGCTCGGCTGCTTGATGGCGATCCGACATCCGATGTCTGGAAGAGTTCCGCCGCCTGAAAGGCGGCGATTGGTATAGAACCTGTGCAAGATCTTGCGAGCTAGAGCCATGCAATACCGATGGCGGCCCCGCAAAAACAGGCGAGGAACGGTCGGAGTCGCGGGCGACTGTACTTCTGTACATGAGCATTCCGAGCCTGTTTTTAACGCCGCAGGGCCGACGCGCAGCGGGATCGTGAGCAGTTCTATAGCACGCGGCTGGTGAAACTACTGTGACCGACCAACTCCAGCACCAGCTCGTCGCCCTTGCTCAGCGCACCAACACCGACCGGCGTACCCGTGAGAATCACGTCACCCGGCTGCAGGGCGAAGTGCCCGGCCATATGCTGGATCATTGCGACGATGGGGTTGAGCATGTCGCGGCTATTTCCGTCCTGACGGGTTTCACCGTTGATCACCAGGCGAATGCCAATATCGGCCAGGTCCTCGATGGCATCGCCGGGCACGAAGGGCGCCAGCACGCAGGCACCGTCGAAACTCTTGGCGATTTCCCAGGGATAGCCCTTCTCCTTGAGCTTGGCCTGCACGTCGCGCAGGGTCAGATCCAGCGCCGGGGCGAAGCCGCTGATGGCGTCACGCACTTCCTCAGCGTCCGGTTTCTTCGACAGCGGCTTGCCGATCAGCACGGCGATCTCCGCCTCGTAATGCACCGAGCCGCGGTCTTCGGGAATGGCGAAACCGCCATCGAGCGGCACCACACAGGAACCCGGCTTGATGAACAGCAAGGGTTCGCTGGGCACCGGGTTATTCAGTTCCTTGGCGTGCTCGGCGTAGTTGCGGCCAATGCAAACGACCTTGCCGAGGGGGAAGTGGACGGTGGTTCCGTCGACGTACTGGTGCTGATAGCTCATCACCGACTCCTGTGTTGTTCGTATTGTGGATGGCTCGGCTTGTGGCCGGACGTCGTACCTTAAACGAGGTGGCGCCGTCGTGCACCGCATACGAAAACGCCCATCGGTCGGATGGGCGTTTTTCGTCAGGCGAAGATCTTGCCGGGGTTCATGATGCCGTTCGGATCGAACACCGCCTTGACCGCCTTCATGCAGGCGATTTCCGCCTCGCTGCGACTGTAGTGCAGGTAATCACGCTTGGTCATGCCCACGCCGTGCTCGGCGCTGATCGAGCCGTTGTACTTCTGCACGGTCTCGAACACCCACTTGTTGACCACCGCGCACTTGGCGAAGAACTCGTCCTTGGACAGGTTCTCGGGCTTCAAGATATTCAGATGCAGGTTGCCGTCACCGATATGGCCGAACCATACCACCTCGAAATCCGGGTAATTGGCTTCGACGATGGCATCGATATCCTTGAGGAAGGCCGGCACCTGGCTGACCGTGACCGAGATGTCGTTCTTGTAAGGCGTCCAGTGGCTGATGGTTTCGGAGATGTATTCGCGCAGCTTCCACAGGTTTTGCAGTTGCTGCTCGCTCTGACTCATCACACCGTCGACCACCCAGCCCTGCTCGACGCAGTACTCGAAGGTTTCCAGCGCCAGGTTGGCCACTTCCTCGGTGCTGGCTTCGAACTCCAGCAAGGCATAGAAGGGGCATTCACTTTCGAACGGCGCCGGCACGTCGCCACGGCCAAGTACCTTGGCCAGAGCCTTGTCGGAGAAGAACTCGAAGGCGGTCAGGTCGAGCTTGCTCTGGAACGCGTGCAGCACCGGCATGATCGAGTCGAAATCAGCGGTGCCGAGCACCATTGCGGTGAGGTTCTTCGGCGCACGATCCAGGCGCATGGTCGCTTCGACCACGAAGCCCAGGGTGCCTTCGGCGCCGATGAACAGCTGACGCAGGTCGTAACCGGTGGCGTTCTTGATCAGGTCCTTGTTCAGCTCCAGCAATTCGCCGGTACCGGTCACGACCTTCAACCCGGCCACCCAGTTGCGGGTCATGCCGTAGCGAATCACCTTGATCCCGCCGGCATTGGTGCCGATGTTGCCGCCAATCTGGCTGGAGCCCGAAGAGGCGAAGTCGACCGGGTAATACAGGCCTTTCTCTTCGGCGAACAGCTGCAACTGCTTGGTCACCACGCCCGGCTGGCACACCGCTGCACGGTCGTACTCGTTGAACGAGAGAATCTGGTTCATGTAGTCGAATGCCACCACCACTTCGCCGTTGGCCGCCACGGCAGCGGCCGACAGGCCGGTACGGCCGCCAGACGGCACCAGGGCGATCTTGTGCGCGTTGGCCCAACGCACGATGGCCTGCACCTGCTCGGTAGTCTTGGGGAAGACGATTGCAGAGGGCGCCGGGGCGAAATGCTTGGTCCAGTCCTTGCCATAGGCCTCGAGGGAATCGGCGTCGGTCAGTACCTTGCCGGGTTCAACCAGGGTCTTCAGCTCTTCGATCTGGGCAGGGGTGGTCATCTACGGAACTCTCAAAGGATTCATGGTCGCCCTGAGAACCATTCAGGTCGCAACCGAGCATTGAAAAAGGCGAACATGCTAGCATACGCACCCCGTGAATCGAGCCATGCGGCGATCTACGGGCGCTGGCTGAGTTTCTCGGCCCTTCCCTGCCAACATCCCTGGGACAACAGGTACTCCGATGAGCAAGACCTCTCTCGACAAGAGCAAGATCAAGTTCCTTCTTCTCGAAGGCGTCCACCAGAATGCCGTGGACACTCTGAAGGCCGCCGGCTACAGCAACATCGAGTACCTCAAGGGCGCGCTGTCAGGTGAAGAGCTGAAAGAAAAGATCGCCGATGCCCACTTCATCGGTATTCGCTCGCGCACCCAGCTGACCGCCGAGGTCTTCGACTGCGCGAAGAAGCTGGTCGCCGTCGGTTGTTTCTGCATCGGTACCAACCAGGTCGACCTGGACGCTGCCCGCGAGCGCGGTATTGCCGTGTTCAACGCGCCCTACTCCAACACCCGTTCGGTGGCCGAGCTGGTACTGGCCCAGGCCATCCTGCTGCTGCGCGGCATCCCCGAGAAGAACGCCTCCTGCCACCGTGGCGGCTGGATCAAGTCGGCAGCCAACTCCTTCGAGATCCGCGGCAAGAAGCTGGGTATCGTCGGCTACGGCTCCATCGGCACCCAGCTCTCGGTACTGGCCGAGGCCCTGGGCATGCAGGTGTTCTTCTACGACACCGTGACCAAGCTGCCACTGGGCAACGCCACGCAGATCGGTGACCTCTACGAGCTGTTGGGCCTGTGCGACATCGTCTCCCTGCACGTGCCGGAGCTGCCGTCCACCCAGTGGATGATCGGCGAGAAGGAAATCCGCGCGATGAAGAAGGGCGGCATCCTGATCAACGCCGCGCGCGGTACCGTGGTCGAGCTGGATCACCTGGCCCAGGCGATCAAGGACGAGCACCTGATCGGCGCGGCCATCGACGTGTTCCCGGTCGAACCCAAGTCCAACGACGAAGAGTTCGAGAGCCCGCTGCGTGGCCTGGATCGCGTGATCCTGACCCCGCATATCGGTGGCTCCACCGCCGAAGCGCAGGCCAACATCGGCCTGGAAGTGGCCGAGAAGCTGGTCAAGTACAGCGACAACGGCACCTCAGTGTCCTCGGTCAACTTCCCTGAAGTGGCCCTGCCGGCGCATCCGGGCAAACACCGCCTGCTGCACATCCACGAGAACATTCCGGGCGTGATGAGCGAAATCAACAAGGTGTTCGCCGACAACGGCATCAACATCTCCGGCCAGTTCCTGCAGACCAACGACAAGGTCGGCTACGTGGTGATCGACGTCGACGCCGAGTACTCCGACCTGGCGCTGGAGAAGCTGCAGCACGTCAATGGCACCATCCGCAGCCGCGTTCTGTTCTAAACCGGAGCTGCTGCGCGTCGGCGATACGGCGTTGGGAACAACCTCGGAGATGCTCATTTACTGACGTAAACTCCGCTCTCCTCGGTCGCTCCCGCCTTGTCTCGCTCTAGCTCGCGAGCCCCGGAGGTATGCAGAAATGAACAAAGGGAGGTTTCGGCCTCCCTTTCTCATTCCGTAGGGTGCGCCGCGCGCACCACCGTGCCCCGGATAGCATCCGGGCTACCTCAATCCCGCTCCAACCGCGCCAATTCGGCTGCTGCTGCGTCCAACTGCATTTCGTTGAACACCTGCACCCCGGCTCGTTTCAGCAGGGCAGCGGTCACCCCCTCACCCGGCACTCGCACGCCGCTGAAGCTGCCATCATAGTTTTCCAGATTGCCACACGAAGGGCTGCGCGCCTTCAGCAGTGCCAGGCGGATGTCGTGCTCACGCACCAGCGCCAGCGCCTGTTCGGCGCCGTCGACGAACGCAGCCGTGACATCCTCGCCCTCGATCGTCAGTACTGGCAGCCGACCATCCAACACCGCACCACCCTGGCCACCGCGGATTTCCGCAGGCGGGCGCGGCGTCGACAGCCCACCCGCCACCTCCGGGCACAGCGCCACCACCCGCCCTTCGTCCAGCCACCGCTGCAGTTGATCGAAGGGCCCGTGAGCACCGCCGTCATAACGCACCCGATGCCCGAGCAGGCAACGGCTGACCAATATCTTCTGCATCGCCCTCTCCATGACTGTCTCCAGACAGCCCGCAGGCCTCAGAGTACCGCGCCACCCCGACGCCTGAACCAGCCAGTCAACGACAGCCGTTCGCGGGTGGCCGGCAGCACTTCGTGAGGCATTTCGGAAGACAGAAACAGCGCCAGTGTGCCCGCCTGGGGCAGTACGTCATGCTCACGGCCATCGGCCAGATACAGGCGCAACGCCCCGCCGTGCTCGGCCTGCCAGTCCTCGTTCAGATAGAACACCGCCGATACCGTGCGGCGGTCGTCATCGCGAAAACGATCGAGATGACGCTGGTAGAAGGCCCCCGGTGCGTAGCAGGCAAAGTGGCATTCGTAGTCTTCGAGTCCCAGATAGAGCGCCTGGTTGAGCGCCTGACGCAAACCGTCCATCAATTGCAGATACTGGTCACAGGCTTGGCTCTGGCCAGGTTCTAGCCATTGGATGTGATCGCCGCGAATCCCTTCCTGCACCTGCTGCATGCCCCCGCGACCAACGCTGGCGGCATTCAGTTCGCCGTTCTGTGCACGCGTGCGGCACTCGGCGGCCAGTTCGCGGGTCAGAACTTCTGGGGCGAACAACGCCCGTTGCGACCAGCCCTGGCTGGCAAGGTCGTCGATAAGGCCGGAAAAGAGGTCTTGCAGGCTGGATTCGGTCATGGCGGCGATTGTATCAGTGGCATGTCGTGACTCGACAAGCCTCCACCAGCCACCGAAAATAACCGGCCGCAGCACCCAGCGGCCGGCCAGGAAAGTTTGCCAAGGAGTTCTCGATGCGCGTTCTGTTTGCCCTGTTGCTGATTGGCCTGACCTTGCCGGCCCTGGCAGACGACCACCTGCGCCTGTATCAGGCTGCCGGCTGGCCGCAACAGCGCGAACATTTCAACCAGGCGCTCGACGCGGCTCAGCAGCGCTACCGCAGCACCCTGCCACCGGCGGTGTTTCAGGCGTTGGTGGATAACAGCAATCGCCGCTTCGCCGCTGCCGCCATCGACCAGCGCGCGCAGCACAGCCTGGGCATGGAGCTGGCCGACCCGCAGCCGGCGCTGGCTTTCTTCGAGTCCGCATTGGGCCGCAAGATCGTCGCCGCCGAGACGCTGGCCACCCGTAGCGACCAATTGGCCAAATACGCCAACGGCCTGCCTCGCACCGATGCCGATGCCACTCGCCGCCTGCTGATTCGTCACCTGGCCCAGGCCATTCCGGCCAAGGAAGCGGGGGCTGAAGTCAGCCTGGCGCTGGCCGGCGTGGCGGCCGACAGCCTCAGCCAGATGATTCCCGGCCTGCTCGGCGGCAGCCAGGCTCAAGGGCTGCTCAATGGCCAGCGTGAGCGTCTGATGGCGCAGATCGAACAGGATCTCGACAACACCCTGCTGCACGTCTATCGCGAGCTGAGCGACCCCGAGCTGGAGCAGTTCGTCGAATTCGCCCAATCGGAGGCGGGTAAAGCCTATTACCAGGCTGCCCTGCAGGCGCTACGCGCAGGCCTTGCAGTAGGCATGAGCACCAACGAGCTGGAACCGGCGCCGCAGGGCATATAACAACCTGTAGCCTGGGTTGAGCGCAGCGAAACCCAGGGCCATTTGATTAATGCCAGTCAGTTAAACATCGACGCTGCCAATGTGTAGGAGCGGCGCCCCGCCGCGAACCAGGGCGATGCGCAATTGAAAAGCTTCGCCCCGGGGCGGGGCTCCTACGAAAGGCCGCTTTTGCAACCTCATCTGATCGGTATTGGGCCATCTGATGGGTTTCGCGTTGCTCTACCCAGCTACGATGTTCCTTGGCGCCGGCAGAACCTACGCCAATCGCTCGCGCAGAAAGTCGAAATAGTGCTTACGCAACGTCTCGTTCTCGTTCGCCAGGTGATGGCGGGCGTCTGCCAATCGCAGGATCTGCGGCTGATGGAACTTACCCTGCAGCACCTCGAGGTTGTAGCGCCAGTCCACGGTCATGTCCGCCTCGCCCTGAATGATCAGCGGGCTGTGCGTGCTGCGCCCGGCCGCTTCGATATGCGGCACCCACTTGGCCAATGCCCCCACCCAAGCAGTCGGCAGGCTGCGCGGCTGCAGGGGATCGAGGTTGTGCACGAAGTCGATGAAGGTGGCGTCGCTGGAGTTCTCGCTGAAGCGCCGCGGAATTTCCCGAACGAACGGGCTGAGCATTCGATAGCTGAACTTCGACCAGGCCCAGGCGCGCGGCCGCACCAGTGGTGCCAGGAGAATGCTCTGCCCCAGCTCCGGGCGCTTGCCGTCAGCGAGCAGATAATCCAGCACAATCGCCCCACCCGTGCTCTGCCCACAGAGATGCCAGGGCTGCGGCAGCCCCAGCTCGCTGGCCTGCTCGAACAACCCAGCCAGCACCTGCTGATACTCGGCAAAATCACCGATGCTGGCGCGCGCACCACTGGATAGGCCGTGCCCCGGCAGGTCGCAGGCGAGCACGGCGAAGTTCATGCTCAGTGCCCAGTCGACCACATGTCGGTACAGGCCCATATGGTCGTAATAGCCGTGCAGCAACAGCAGGGTGCCCTGCGGCTCGGCCGGCGCCCACAGCTGCACGGCGATCTGGTAGCCGGCGGCATTGAAGCTGCCGAGACGGTTGTCCAGCCCGGCAAAGCGCGTAGACAAGTCAAAACCGTAGAAGCTGCGATACGCCTGCAGCGCCGGCAAATCCAGGTGCGCTGCGGCCAAGGGTCGCAGCAGAGGGCGCAAGTGATCGGGCTGAAACGGCTCTGACATAGGGCTTTCCATAAGTTGCAGGATGCGCGCGGACGATCCCGGCGACATCTCCTCGAATGCTGCGATATTCAGCTGCCCGGCGCATCGTGGCAAGCTACACGCCCTTTTTACGCCCGGCCCGCCCATGCTCCGCCTGTCCCGCAAGAACCTGCTCATCGCCCTGCTCGCCCTGGCCTGGCTGGCCGGCATGGTGCTGGCCTACCGCTGGTTCGAAACGCGCTACCTGCGCACCTTCGACGAGCGCGCAGCGGTGTTCTCCGGCGCCGAACTGCAGCTACCCACTGAACTGAGCGGCCCCGGCGCGATCCGCCTGGTGCATTTCTGGGACCCGGCCTGCCCATGCAATGTCGGCAACCAGCAGCACCTTGCCGAACTGATCGAACACTACACGCCACAAGGCGTGCAATTTCACGTCGTGCAGAAGCCCGGCAGCCAGGGCCGCCTGCCCGCCGAACTGGCCGCACTGCAACCCATCGATGAGCTGCCCGGCAGCACCAACCTGCCAGCCAGCCCCGCGGTGGCGATCTGGGACAAACAGGGCCAGCTGGCCTACTTCGGCCCCTACAGCGAAGGCCTGACCTGCAACTCGAGCAACAGCTTCATCGAGCCGATTCTCGAAGCCCTGGCGGCCGGGCGTAAAGTGAATGCCAGCAATACCCTGGCGGTGGGCTGCTTCTGCGACTGGGCCGCGCCGACCAGCAACTGACGAGGCCCGAGCAACGTAGGGTGGGTTAGCCGCCTGTCGCGCTTACCGGTCGATTAGCTCTGTTTGACGCGGCGTAACCCACCATCGGCGCAGTACGAGCTACCGCCTGGTGGGTTACGCGACGCACCACCTCCGTGGCGTTTGTCGATCCACCTCCAGCGTCGCTAACCCACCCTACGAACGCTCTTCACTCGCCAGTCGATCCGTGGCGCGATACCAAACCGCGCGGCGTGCTGCCCTGCCAGCGACGAAAGGCGCGGTAGAACGGCGACAGCTCGGCGAAACCGCACGCCCGCGCCACCTCGCGTACCCCCACGCCCTGATCCAGCAGGCGCAGCGCACGCAGGCGCCGCACCTCATCATGCAGTGCGCGAAAACTGCTGCCCTGCTCGCTCAGCGAACGCTGCAAGGCACCGCGATTGCTGCCCAGCGCCAGTGCGCAGGCCTCCAGACTGCAGGTCGTACCGCCCAGATTGACCTCCAGCCAGTAGCGCACCCGTGCCAGCAACTGGTTCTCCACCAACCCTGCCAACTGTTTCTCGGCTTCTTCGCTGAGCACCTCGAACAGCCGCGGGCTGGCGCTGCGCGAAGGCCGTGAGAGCAGCGCACGCGGCAGGATCAGCACGTCGTGCGGACGCGAGAACCGCGGTTCGACGCCGAGCAGACGACGATGCTCGGCAAGCTTGCGCGGCGCCCGGTGGCGAAACTCGACGCCCATCAACGGCAACTCGCCGCCAGCGGCCGACGCCAGCATCTTGCTCAGCAGCACGGCCAGGCACTCCATCTGCTGACGCAGCGAGCCAACCTCGCGGTAGTTGAGATCGATCACCAGGTGCGCCTCGTCTCCCTGCTCCTGCAGTCGCGCGGCAAAACCGCCGGAGAGGATGTGCTGGAAGCGCACGAAGGCTTGCAAGCCCTGACGAAGATCGCGAGCCGCCAGCAGCAGATAGCTGACCACATCCATCGGCCGTGGCTGCATGACCTCGCCCAGGTGCAGGCCGATATCGGCGTCGCCGCTGATGCCCTCAAGCGCCTGCCAGAAGCGCGGCGCATTGTCGTGCTCCTCGCGCGCTTCCAGCAGCGGCGCCGCCAGCGGCACACCGGCGTAGGCACGGCGGTAGGTGTCGGTCGGGTCGAGCCCCAGCGCCGCCAGGGCCTCGTAGAGCAGCCGACGCAGGGTCGAGGAATGAGTAAGGGCGACGAAAGCGTTATCGACCATGGAGATCTCTGGCAACTATTGACCATAGACTTTCAGTATTGAGGCATACGGTCAATGCCGACACCCACGCGCCTGAGCAAAATGCGCGCACGCTTGCCCCACAACAATAAGGATCGCTGGATGAAACGTTCCCTGACCGCCCTTGCGCTGGTGATTGCAGCCGCAGCTGGCGGCCTGTCCTGGTACCTGCACGACAAGCAACCACAACGCGATGGCGAGTTGGTACTCGGCGCCCTGCAGGCGCCGGTCACGGTCGATTACGACGAACGCGGCGTGCCACACATTCGCGCCGAGAATGAAGCGGACATGTACCGCGCCCTCGGTTTCGTCCACGCCCAGGATCGCCTATTCCAGATGGAGCTGCTGCGGCGCCTGGCGCGCGGCGAACTGGCCGAAGTGCTCGGCGAAAAGCTGGTGCCCACCGACCGCCTGTTCCGCACCCTGGAAATAGGCCGCCACGCCGATGCCTACGCCGCCAGGCTGGATGCCAACAGCCCATCCACCCAGGCGCTGCAGCACTATCTCGAAGGGGTCAACCTGTACCAGGCCAGCCGCCCACGTCCGCTGGAGTTCGACCTGCTGGGCATCGAGCCACGCCCTTTCACCATGGCCGATACGCTCAGCATCGCCGGCTACATGGCCTACAGCTTCGCCGCGGCCCTGCGCACCGAACCGGTGATGACCCACATCCGTGATGCGCTGGGCGCGGACTATCTCGAGCTGTTCGATCTCGACTGGCATCCGCAGGGCGTGCTCGGCACCTCCCTGGCCGCCGGCGACTGGCAGGATCTTTCCGCCCTAGCTCAACTTAGCAACAGCGCCCTGGAGGGCACCGGCCTGCCGCAGTTCGAGGGCAGCAACGCCTGGGTGGTATCCGGTAGCCGCACAGCCAGCGGCAAGCCGCTGCTGGCGGGCGACCCGCACATTCGCTTCTCGCTACCTGCCGTCTGGTACGAGGCACACCTGCAGGCACCCGGCTACGAGCTGTATGGCTACCACCACGCGCTGATTCCCAGCGCCATGCTTGGCCACAATCGCAACTTCGCCTGGAGCCTGACCATGTTCCAGAACGACGACCTCGACCTGATCGCCGAGCGCGTCAATCCGGATAACGCCAACCAGGTCTGGTACCAGGGCAACTGGGTCGACCTCGAACAGCGCACCGAAACCATCCGGGTCAAAGGTGCCGAGCCGGTGCAGATCACCCTGCGCCGCTCGCCGCACGGGCCGATCATCAACGATGCCCTGGCCCAGGCCAGCGGCAGCACGCCGATCGCCATGTGGTGGGCCTTCCTCGAAACCGACAACCCGATGCTCGACGCCTTTTACCAGCTGGGCCGCGCCGACAGCCTGGACAAGGCCCGCGCCGCCGTCGAGAAGATCGAAGCGCCTGGCCTCAATGTGCTCTGGGCCAGTGCCAGCGGTGATATTGGCTGGTGGGCCGCAGCCAAGCTGCCGCTGCGCCCGGCCGGGGTCAACCCGACCTTCATTCTCGATGGCGCCAGCGGTGAAGCGGACAAGCTCGGCTACCACCCCTTCAGCGCCAACCCGCAGGAAGAGAACCCGGAGCGCGGCTACATTCTCTCGGCCAACTACCAGCCCGTACCGGCCAGCGGCATCGAGATTCCCGGTTACTACAACCTGCCCGATCGTGGCCAGCGCCTGAACCAGCACCTGAGCGACGCCTCGGTGAAGTGGGATACGCACAACAGCCAGGCACTGCAGCTCGACCCCGGTACCGGCTACGGCCCGCGCCTGCTGGCACCGATCCTCGACAAACTGCGCGCCGCTGCGGCGACCGATGAGGAGCGCGCACTGGCGGAACAACTGGCCGAGTGGAATGGCGACCACGCACTCGATTCCGCGGCCGCTACCCTGTTCAACCAGCTGACCTATCAGCTTGCCCGCGAAGCCATGGCCGACGAGCTGGGCGAGGTGTTCTTCGACAGCCTGCTGCAAACCCGCGTGCTCGACACTGCCCTGCCACGCCTGACCGCCAATGCCGACTCGCCCTGGTGGAATCGCCAAGGCAGCGAGCAACGCGAAAGCCGCGCACAGATCGTCGCCGACGCCTGGCACGCCAGCCTGACGCATCTACGCAGCGTGCTCGGCAATGATGTCGAGGCCTGGAACTGGGGCCGCGCTCATACCCTCACCCATCAGCACGCACTTGGCCAGCAGCAGCCGCTGGCCTGGCTGCTGAACGTCGGCCCGTTTGCCGCACCAGGCGGCCATGAAACGCCGAACAATCTCTCGCACAAGGTGGGCCCGGCGCCCTGGCCCGTGGTCTATGGTCCTTCCACCCGACGGCTGGTCGACCTGGCCGATGCCGACAAGGCGCTGGGCGGCATTCCTGTCGGCCAGAGCGGCGTGCCGTTCGACGCGCATTACGGCGATCAGGCGGCGCCCCATGTAGCCAGCAAGTATCAGCCACAGCACCTGAGCGCGGCCGACGTCAAAGCCAACAGCCAGGGCACGCTGAAACTGCGGCCACGCTGAACAACCAACCAGCGCCCTAGAACAGCGTGGTGCGTCATCGGTGCATCACGCTGCACGCTGGTGCACCGTGGCGTCGCAACTGGCGCCGCAGCCCTCGCCTGCGGGCCTCAAACCCAGCGAAATAGCGCCTTTCCGTTGCGGTAATAAAATTGGCACACGCCCTGCATATGCTAAGGCAATCCCAGTTTCGGGGACCTTGGTACAGGCAGGCCGGGGAATCCCCTTCTTTATTCGACGCCACCGCGCGTCATGTGTAACGCGCCGCTGCTCTGCCAATGAGCACGGCGCCACCCGTTTCGGGGACCTTGGTACAGGCAGGCCGGGGAATCCCCTTCTTTATTTGGGACGCAGCGTCAGGCGCGCCCGCCAACGTCCATCCTCTTGCGCACCGCGCCACTCCCCGTCCAGCGGACGGGGCGACACCAGCACCAGCAGCAGATCCCGTCCGTCGCGTTCCACGCGCCAGTTCACCAGCCCCAGCGGCAGTTTCAATTGTCCCTCACGCACCCGCCCGTAGGCATCCTCGTAGCGATACACCAGGGCGCCGTCGACATGTTCGGCCTGCGCCTGTGGCTCACGATTGAACCAGAGCTGCAACCCCTGTTCCCAGGCCTCGGCATCCTCGATACGCAGACGTGGTGGATCGAACACACGGCCGATCATCATGCCGACGAGAAAGGCGATCAGCATCACCGATGCCACGAAACGCCAGCGCAAACGCGGCCGTGGATCTTCTGGCGGCGTAGAATGGCGCTCGTCCCAGCGCTCGGAGTGTTGCATGTTCCACGTCATCCTCTTTCAACCGGAAATTCCGCCTAATACCGGCAACATTATCAGGCTGTGCGCCAACAGCGGCTGCCAGCTGCACCTGATCGAGCCGCTGGGCTTCGAACTGGACGACAAGCGCCTGCGTCGCGCCGGCCTGGATTATCACGAATACGCCACCCTCAAGCGCCACCCGGACCTGCAGAGCTGCCTCGACAGCCTTGGCCAGCCGCGCCTGTTCGCCTTCACCACCAAGGGTTCGCAGCCGTTCCACGAGATCGCCTACCAGCCCGGCGACGCGTTTCTGTTCGGCCCGGAAAGCCGTGGCCTGCCCAAGGACGTACGTAACGCGCTGCCGCCGGAGCAGCGCGTACGCCTGCCGATGCGCGCCGGTTGCCGCAGCCTGAACCTGTCCAATACCGTGGCCATCACCGTTTACGAGGCCTGGCGGCAGAACGGCTTCGCTGGCGCCGACTAAGGCCTCGAGCGGCCACAAAAAAGCGCCCCGAGAGGCGCTTTTTTCATGCAAACGAACCGAGCACTTAGTGAGCAGTGGTTTCGCCGGTTTGCTGCATGCGCTGCAGCTCCTGAGCGTACAGCGCATCGAAGTTCACCGGAGACAGCATCAGGGCCGGGAACGAGCCGCGGATCACCAGGCTGTCCAGCGCTTCACGAGCGTACGGGAACAGGATGTTCGGGCAGAAGGCACCGAGGGTGTGGCTCATCGAGGCAGCGTCCAGACCCTTGATCAGGAAGATGCCGGCCTGCTGCACTTCGGCGATGAAGGCGACTTCTTCGCCGTTCTTGACCGTCACCGACAGGGTCAGCACCACCTCGTGGAAGTCGCCTTCCAGGGCCTTCTGGCGGGTGTTCAGATCCAGACCGACGCTCGGCGTCCACTCCTGACGGAAGATTTCCGGGCTCTTCGGCGCTTCGAAGGACAGGTCCTTGACGTAGAGGCGCTGCAGGGAAAATTGCGGATTCTGCGAATCGGCAGCGGCTGCGCCGCTGTTGGCTTGCTCGGTCATGGCGTTTGCCTTCCTTAACGTTGAGGTTTCAAGCGGGGCTCTGCAGCAGGGCGTCGAGCTTGCCGGCGCGCTCCAGGGCGTAGAGGTCGTCACAGCCACCCACATGGGTGCTGCCGATCCAGATTTGCGGCACCGAGGTGCGGCCAGCCTTGCGGGTCATCTCCGCGCGGATGGCCGGCTGGCCGTCGACGCGAATTTCCTCGAAGTCCACCCCTTTGCCGGCCAGCAGTTGCTTGGCGCGCATGCAGTAGGGACACCAGTCGCTGGAGTAGACGACCACGCTGGTCATGTCACTTCACCAGCGGCAGGTTGTCGCCACGCCAGGTAGCGATGCCACCGGACAGCTTGGCGGCGGTAAAACCGGCTTTCTTCAGCTCGCGGGCGACGCTGCCGGCATGCTGACCCATGGCGTCGACGACGACGATGGTCTTGGCCTTGTGCTTTTCCAGCTCGGCGATGCGTGCCACTACCTTGTCATAAGGAATGTGCAGCGAGTCGACGATATGCCCGGCGGAGAAGTCCTTCTGCGCGCGCACGTCGAGCACCACGCCCTTGTCGCTGTTGACCAGCGCGGTGAGCTCGCGGCTCGACAGGCTCTGCCCGCCCTTGCGCATCTCGGTGACGATCAGCAGCACCAGCAGAACGGCGAACATTCCACTCAGTACGTAGTGGTTGATGATGAATTCAATCAGGTTGGCGAACATCTATATGGCCCAGGACGGTAAAATGCCGGCCAGTATACACAGCCCCACAGGTCGGCCAAACCCCGTCTGGCAGTGACGCGCCAGGCGCTTGGCCCTAAAATGCCGGGCTGTTTCCTTGCCCCCTCAGACGCAGAGCGAGCCAGTTCAATGAGTGCCACGCCAAAACCCTTGGTTCTGATCATCCTCGACGGCTTCGGTCACAGCGACAAACCCGAGTACAACGCCATCCACGCCGCCAACACGCCGGTCTACGACCGCCTGCGTGCTACCTACCCGCATGGCCTGATCTCTGGCAGCGGTATGGACGTCGGCCTGCCGGACGGGCAGATGGGCAACTCCGAAGTCGGCCACATGAACCTCGGTGCCGGTCGCGTGGTGTACCAGGACTTCACCCGCGTGACCAAGGCGATTCGTGATGGCGAATTCTTCGATAACGCCACCATCAACCAGGCCGTGGACAAGGCCGTGGCCGCCGGCAAGGCCGTGCACATCCTCGGCCTGCTCTCCGATGGTGGCGTACACAGCCACCAGGATCACATCGTCGCCATGGCCGAACTGGCCGCCAAGCGCGGCGCCGAGAAGATCTACCTGCACGCTTTCCTCGACGGCCGCGACACACCGCCGAAAAGCGCGCAGCCGTCGATCGAGCTGCTCGACGCCGCCTTCGCCCGCCTCGGCAAGGGCCGCATCGCCAGCCTCACCGGCCGCTACTTCGCCATGGACCGCGACAACCGCTGGGATCGCGTCGAGCAGGCCTACCACCTGATTGTCGATGGCGCCGGCCAGTTCAACGCCGCCACCGCCGTGGCAGGCCTGCAGGCCGCCTACGAACGCGGCGAGAGCGACGAATTCGTCAAGGCCACCACCATCGGTACACCGGTGCAGGTCGAGGACGGCGACGCCGTGGTGTTCATGAACTTCCGCGCCGACCGCGCCCGCGAACTGACCCGCGCCTTCGTCGAGCCTGGTTTCAAGGAATTCGAGCGCAAGCGTGCACCGCAGGTCGGCTTCGTCATGCTCACCCAGTACGCGGCGAGCATCCCGGCCCCCAGCGCCTTCGCTCCGGAAGCTCTGACCAATGTGCTCGGCGAATACCTGGCGAAGAACGGCAAGACCCAGCTGCGCATCGCCGAAACCGAGAAATACGCCCACGTCACCTTCTTCTTCTCCGGCGGCCGCGAAGAGCCGTTCGAGGGCGAAGAACGCATCCTCATCCCCTCGCCGAACGTCGCCACCTACGACCTGCAGCCAGAGATGAGCGCGCCGGAAGTCACCGACAGGATCGTCGATGCCATCGACAACCAGCGTTATGACGTGATCATCGTCAATTACGCCAACGGCGACATGGTCGGCCATACCGGCGTGTTCGAGGCAGCAGTCAAGGCCGTGGAAACCCTCGACAGCTGCGTCGGCCGCATCACCGAGGCGCTGGACAAGGTCGGCGGCGAAGCGCTGATCACCGCCGACCATGGCAACGTCGAGCAGATGGAAGACGAGTGCACCGGCCAGGCGCACACCGCCCACACCTGCGAGCCGGTACCGTTCATCTACGTTGGCAAGCGCCCGGCACGCATCCGCGAAGGTGGCGTGCTGGCCGACGTGGCGCCGACCCTGCTCAAGCTGATGGGCCTGGAACAGCCGGCCGAGATGACCGGCAAGACCATCGTCGAGCTGCAATAAGACGCAAGCATCGTAGCCCGGATGCAATCCGGGGAATCTCCCCCCGGATTGCATCCGGGCTACGCGTCACGTTCGCTCTTCTAGCTGCTTGTGGCTTGCAGCTTGCCGCCGGTTTTTTAGGCATACTAAGCGCCATTCGCTACTCCGCCAGGTATCGCCCCGCCCATGCTTCGCATCCTTGCCCTGATTCTGCTCAGCAGCCTGATCGCTCCGGCCATCGCCGATCAGCGCGCCGATACCCAGCGCCAGCTGGAAGCGGCGCGCCAGGACGTTGCCGAGCTGAAGAAGCTGCTGGAGAAACTGCAGCAGGAGAAATCCGGCGTGCAGCAACAGCTGAAGAAGACCGAGACCGAGATGGGCGACCTGGAAAACCAGGTCAAGGAACTGCAGCGCGAGCTCAAGGGCAGCGAGCAGGAAATCCAGCGCCTGGATCAGGAGAAAAAAAAACTTCAGGGCGCGCGCACTGAACAGCAACAGCTGATCGCTATCCAGGCCCGCGCGGCCTATCAGAGCGGCCGCCAGGAATACGTCAAGCTGCTGCTCAACCAGCAGAACCCGGAAAAATTCTCACGCACCCTCACCTACTACGACTACCTCAGCCAGGCGCGTCTCGAACAGCTCGCCGCGTTCAACGAGACCCTGCGCCAATTGGCCAACGTCGAGCAGGAAATCAACAACCACCAGGCCCAGCTGCAGACGCAGAAAGCGGGCCTGGATGAGCGCCACGCCAAGCTCGCCGAAGCGCGCAAGGAACGCCAGCAGGCCCTGGCCAAGCTCAACCGCGACTTCGCCACCCGTGATCAGCGGCTCAAGGCGCGCCAGCAGGAACAGGCCGAACTCGGTCGCGTACTGAAGACCATCGAAGAAACCCTGGCCCGCCAGGCGCGCGAGGCCGAAGAGGCGCGCAAGCGCGCCCTGGCCGCGCAGCAGGCAGAGCAGGCTCGGCCAGGCCAGCAGCCCAGCCAGCCAAGCGGCCCGTTGGTGACATCCGGTGCTGTCTACGGTGGGCCTTTCGCCAGCGCACGCGGCAAGTTGCCGTGGCCGGTCGATGGCCGATTGGTAGCACGCTACGGAACCCCTCGCGGCGGCGACGCTCGTACTAAGTGGGATGGCGTGTTGATCGGTGCGCCCGCTGGCAGTCAGGTACGCGCCGTGCATGGTGGTCGCGTGGTATTCGCCGACTGGTTGCGTGGCGCCGGTCTGTTGGTCATTCTCGACCATGGCAACGGTTATCTGAGCCTGTATGGCCACAACCAGAACCTGCTCAAGAGTGCCGGAGACGTGGTAAAGGCCGGCGACCCCATCGCCACCGTAGGTAGCAGCGGTGGCCAGGAAACATCGGCACTGTACTTCGCCATTCGCCAGAACGGTCGCCCGAGTGATCCGGCACAGTGGTGCCGCGCGCAGGGATAACCAAGTTTTTGAAAAACGTAAGCGAGGCCGGCAAGACAAGGCAAAAACGGCCGAAGAAGCGGAATTTACGAGCTGTAAATGAGCATTCTGAGGCCGTTTTTAACGCAGTATTGCCAACGCAGGTAGTTTTTCAGCAGCCTGGTGGCGCCTAATTTAACTAGGAGTTGTCTTCATGTCTCATCGCTTCCGCCCCACCTGCCTGGCCTTGGCCCTCGGGCTGCTGCTCGGCGCTCCAGCCCTGCACGCCGCCGAGCCTGCCCCCGCGCCGGCAGCGGCGGCAAGCGGCAAGGCCCCGTTGCCGCTGGATGATCTGCGCACCTTCGCCGAGGTGATGGACCGCATCAAGGCAGCCTACGTCGAGCCGGTGAGCGACAAGACCCTGCTGGAGAATGCCATCAAGGGCATGCTCAGCAACCTCGACCCGCACTCGGCCTACCTCGAGCCGGAAGCCTTCGCCGAGCTGCAGGAAAGCACCAGCGGCGAGTTCGGCGGCCTGGGCATCGAGGTCGGCATGGAGGATGGCTTCGTCAAGGTGGTCTCGCCCATCGACGACACGCCGGCATCGAAGGCCGGCATCCAGCCCGGCGACCTGATCGTCAAGATCGACGGCCAGCCGACCAAGGGCCTGTCGATGATGGAAGCCGTGGACAAGATGCGCGGCAAGGCCGGTAGCACGATCGAGCTGACACTGGTGCGTGATGGCGGTCGCCCGTTCGACCTGACCCTGACCCGCGCGGTGATCAAGGTGCGCAGCGTGAAGAGCCAGATGCTCGAAGACGGCTACGGCTATCTGCGTATCTCGCAATTCCAGGTCAATACCGGCGAAGAGGTCGGCAAGGCGCTGACCAAACTGCGCCAGGACAACGGCAACAAGAAACTGCGCGGCCTGGTCATGGACCTGCGCAACAACCCGGGCGGCGTTCTGCAGGCGGCCGTGGAAGTCACCGACCACTTCCTCAAGAGCGGCCTGATCGTCTACACCGAAGGCCGCCTGGCCAATTCCGAACTGCGTTTCAACGCCGACCCGGCCGACGCCAGCGAAGGCGTACCGCTGGTGGTGCTGATCAATGGCGGCAGCGCCTCTGCTTCGGAGATCGTCGCAGGTGCGCTGCAGGATCACAAACGCGCGGTACTGATGGGCACCGACAGCTTCGGCAAGGGCTCGGTACAGACCGTACTGCCGCTGAACAACGACCGCGCGCTGAAGCTGACCACCGCCCTGTATTTCACGCCCAACGGCCGTTCGATCCAGGCTCAGGGCATCGTCCCGGACATCGAAGTGGCGCGCGCCAAGCTCACCCGCGAGCAGGACAGTGAAGGCATCAAGGAAGCCGACCTGCAGGGCCACCTGGGCAATGGCAACGGCGGCGCTGATCGCCCGAGCAAGGCTGCCCAGGCAGCACGCGCCGAGCGCCCGCAGGACGACGACTACCAGCTGAGCCAGGCCCTCAACCTGCTCAAGGGCCTGAGCGTCACACGCGGCAACTGAGCCAGCAGGCCATACGAAAAAGCCCGGACAACTGTCCGGGCTTTTTCTTTGGCGAAGCCCGTAGGGTGCGCCGTGCGCACCTAGGCTGGCACCAGCGTCACGGCTGGTGTGCACGGCCTAGGCGGCACCGCGACACCCTACGGTTTTACAGATAGTTCTCGGTAATGTCGTCGATGAAGCCTTCGCTGCGCAGCTCATCCAGCGCCTTCTGCAGTCGCTGTACCACCTCGTCCGGGGTATCCTTGTTCAGCGCCAAGTACAGCTCGGCATCCCTGAAACGCAGCACGGTATTGAGACCGGTAACGTCTTCCTGCTTGGCCAGATAACGACCCACCGGGTCGGTGGTGGCCCACAGGTCGATTTGCCCGCGCACCAGCTTCTTCACGTTCTCCTGGTCACGCAGGGCGTTGATCGGCTCCAGGCCCTGGCTCTCCAGATTCTGGCTGACGGCATCGTTCTTGTAGGCACCGATGCGATATTTGGCAGCATCCTGCAGACTCGACACCTTGATGTCGTTACCCGGCGCAGCGAGCAACACCCAGCCGGTCTTGGCGATCGGGCCGACCCATTTGAACAGTGGCTTGCGCTCCTCGGTATAGGTGGTGGAGAACAGCCCGTAGTTGGGTTTGTCCAGTGTCAGGCGATAGAGGCGGTCCCATGGGAAACGCAGGGTCAGGGTGTAGTCGATGCCGGCACGCTTGAACATCTCGCGCACGATGTCGGCACTGATGCCATCGATACCGTCGTCACGGGCGAAGTTCTTGTCGTCCACCGCCATGTTGAAGGGCGGGAAATTCTCGGTCAGCAGCACCACCTTGTAATCCTGGGGCAACTCCGCGTACGCGGAACCGCAAAGCATGAACAAGGTGACAAACAGGCTTTTCTTCAGAGTATTCAGCATAAGACGTACCGCTCGCATGATTTTGGTTATGGCTAGCGACATCCTTGCATGGGCCTGAGCCCGGTCATTGGCACTCAGTGGCTTTGCCATCCATGGCAAGCGACCGGCTCGTGGCCGGTCGCGTGTTCGGTGCTTACAGGTAGTTGTTCAGCGTCTCGTCGACAAAGCCTTCGGCGCGCATCTGATCCAGTGCTGCCTGTAGCTTGGCGACGATCTCGTCAGGCATTTCCTTGTTCAGTGCCAGGTAAAGCTCGGCACTGTCGAAGCGCAACACGGTGCGCAGACCGGAGATACCCTCCTGCTTGGCCAGGTAGCGGCCGGCAGGATCACCGGTGGCCCATAGATCGATCTGCCCGGCCATCAGCTTGCGGGCATTTTCCTGGTCACGCAACGAGGTGCTGTGCTCCACACCCTTGTCGACCAGATATTCGGAGATAGCGTCGCCCTTGTAGGCACCAATGCGATACTGCCTGGCCTCATCCAGGCTGGCCAGGTTGATCGAACTGTCGCCCTTGGCCAGCAGTACCCAGTCATCAGGACCGATCGGGCCAACCCACTTGAACAGTTGCTCACGCTCCGGCAGGCGCGCGGTGACAAAAACGCCATAGTTCGGTTTTTCCAGGGCCAGCTTGTAGATACGATCCCAGGGGAAACGCAGGGTCAGGCTGTACTTGACCCCGGCACGCTTGAACATCTCTCTGACCACATCCACGGCAATGCCATCGATATTGTCTTCCTGAGCGAAGTTCTTACCGTTGATCGCCATGTTGTAAGGCGGGAAATTCTCGGTCAGCAGGACCACGCTGTAGTTCGGGTCCACTTCGGCGCGCACCGCGCCAGCGAGCACCATAAGGGTGCCAGCGAACGCGATTAGCAGACGTTTGAACATGACATTTCTCTTTCTATGAAAAGGCAGACCACCTCAGGATAACCGCCACGCCCTCCCCGGCCCAGCGATTACTGGCAGTGTGCCTCAGTAGCGCGCCTCGATACTCCTCAACGCACCCTCAGCCCGCAGCGAGTCCAGTGCACTTTGCAACTTCTGCACCAGCTCATCAGGAGTCTGCAGGTTGAGCGCCAGGTAGAGATCAGCGGTGTGCAGATTCTGCACCACCTTGAGGTTCTCCAGGCCCTCCTGGCGCGCGACGAAACGCCCCGCCTGATTGGAGGTAACCCACAAGTCGATCTGGCCCCTTTCCAGCTTCTTGACGTTCTCGCTGTCACGCAACGCCGTCTGTACCTCCAGACCACGATCGAGCAGGAACTGGGTCTTGGCGTCACCTTTATAGCCACCGATACGGTAACGCCGTGCGTCGTCGAGACTGCTCAACTGGATCGAACTGTCACCCTTGCTGAACAGCACCCATTCGTTCCTGGCGATCGGCCCTACCCACTTGAACAGCCCTTCGCGCTCTGCGGTACGCGCGGTGGAAAACAGCCCATAGCCCGCGTCATCCAGCGTCTGCTGGTAAACACGCTGCCAGGGGAAGCGCAAGATCTGTTGGCACTGGACCTGGGCGCGCTCGCACACCGCGCGCAGGATGTCCGAGCTCATGCCCGTCACGCCATCGTCACGGGCATAGTTGGTACCGGCGACCGACATATTGAAGGGGGGCAGATTCTCCGTGAGCAGCACCAGCGGTTCGGCGCGCGCAAGGCTGAGGCCACACGACAGGGCCAGGACGGTCAAGAATCGAATGAGGAACATGGGGACTCCGTGTCGGAAAGATCGGCAGGCAATAGCCGTCTGCGAAATGCAGGGCCATAAGTTTTGGGAATGATGGGCAATGTTAGCCGGATCGCTGGCACTTTGCCGTCGACTCGCCCGCAGCTTTTGTTACCGGCTCTGTCGAGCGATCAACGGGCCACGAGCGTGACCCGAACAGACCGGGGCCTTAGCGCACCACGATACCGCGACTGGCCAAATAGGCCTTGGCTTCCGGCACGGTGTACTCGCCGAAGTGGAAGATGCTCGCGGCCAGCACGGCATCGGCCTTGCCTTCGAGGATGCCGTCGGCCAGGTGCTGGAGGTTGCCGACGCCACCAGAGGCGATCACCGGCACGCGCACGGCCTCGCTGATGGCGCGGGTCACACCGAGGTCGTAACCGCTCTTCACACCGTCCTGATCCATGCTGGTCAGCAGGATCTCACCGGCGCCCAGGTCTTCCATCTTGCGCGCCCAAGCAACGGCATCGAGGCCGGTCGGCTTACGCCCGCCATGGGTGAAGATCTCCCAACGGCCCGGCTCACCCGGCGCAGACACACGCTTGGCGTCGATGGCGACGACGATGCACTGCGAGCCGAAACGCGCGGCAGCCTCGCCGACGAACTCGGGATTGAACACCGCAGCGGTGTTGATCGACACCTTGTCGGCGCCGGCATTGAGCAGGTTGCGAATGTCCTGCACGGTGCGCACGCCGCCACCGACGGTGAGCGGGATGAACACCTGGCTGGCCATGCGCTCGACGGTGTGCAGGGTGGTGTCGCGGCCGTCGACGCTGGCGGTGATGTCGAGGAAGGTGATCTCGTCAGCGCCCTGCTCATCGTAGCGGCGAGCGATCTCCACCGGATCACCGGCGTCGCGGATGTTCTCGAACTTGACGCCCTTGACCACGCGGCCGTTGTCCACGTCGAGGCAGGGGATAATGCGTTTAGCCAGTGCCATACGGAGCTCCCGTAGGGTGGGTGCAACCCACCGATAAAGATTGCGTCAATTGCGGCGGGTTTCACCCGCCCTACGGCTCAACCCTTGAAGCTGTCGCAGAAGGCCTGCGCCTCGGCCACATCCAGGGTGCCTTCGTAGATCGCGCGGCCGGTGATGGCGCCGATGATGCCGGGCGAGCGCGCCAGCAGCAGCTTCTCGATATCACCCAGGTTGTGGATGCCGCCGGAGGCGATCACCGGAATGCGGCTGGCAGCGGCCAGCGCGGCGGTGGCTTCGACGTTGCAGCCCTGCATCATGCCGTCTTTGGCGATGTCGGTATAAACGATGGCAGACACGCCATCGGCCTCGAAGCGCTTGGCCAGGTCGGTGGCCTGCACGCTGGAGACTTCAGCCCAGCCGTCGGTGGCGACGAAACCGTCCTTGGCGTCCAGGCCGACGATGACCTTGCCGGGGAAGGCCTTGCACGCCTCGGTGACAAACTCCGGCTCTTTCACGGCCTTGGTGCCGATGATCACGTAGCTGACGCCAGCCCGCACGTAGTGCTCGATGGTTTCCAGAGTACGGATGCCGCCGCCGATCTGGATCGGCAGGGTCGGGTAGCGCCTGGCAATGGCGGTGACGACCTCGCCGTTGACCGGTTGGCCTTCGAAGGCGCCGTTCAGGTCGACCAGATGCAGACGACGGCAGCCACCCTCGACCCACTTGGCAGCCATGCTCACCGGATCATCGGAGAACACCGTGGAGTCTTCCATACGGCCCTGACGCAGACGCACGCAGGCGCCGTCCTTCAGATCGATAGCGGGGATAATCAGCATCGGTTGAACCTGCTCAAGTTTGAATTCGGTAAGGCGCTCAGCTCTTTTCGAGCGCCCAGAGGTCACTCTCGATGCTTTCGAACCTGTCCTTCAGGTGCGCCTGCACGTCGAGAATCGCCTTGTTGTAGTAGTGCGGCGCCAGCTCGCGGGTGATCTGGTCGAGGATTTCCTGCACTTCGAAGGTGCCCAGTTGCAGCTCGAAACGCTCATCGAGAAAGCGTTGCAACATCAGCAGCGCGGCCTGCTCCTGGGCAGGCTCGAGCGCAAGACCGGGAACCTTGCTGCGGGCCATTACCAGCGCCCATCCCAGGCGGCGAAGTTCTGCAGCAGCTGCAGGCCATGGGTATGGCTCTTCTCCGGGTGGAACTGCACGGCGAAGCGCGAGCCCTCGGCCAGTGCCGCGGCGAAGTCCTTGCCGTAGTGACCGCGACCGACCACCTGCTGCGGCTTGCCGGCCTCGATGTAATAGCTGTGCACGAAGTAGAAGCGCGCATTGTCCGGGATGTCGTGCCACAGCGGGTGCTTGACCGCCTGACTGACCTCGTTCCAGCCCATGTGCGGCACCTTGAGGCGCTCGCCGTCCTCGTTCAGGTCCTTGCCGAAGAAGCGTACCTGGCCGGGAAACAGGCCGATGCAGTCGACGCCGTCGTTCTCCTCGCTGCGCTCGAGCAGCGCCTGCATACCGACGCAGATACCGAGGAAGGGACGGTCGGCGCTGACCTCGCGCACTAGCTCGTCGAAACCCAGACGCCTGATCTCGGCCATGCAGTCGCGGATCGCACCGACACCGGGGAACACCACGCGGTCGGCCTCGCGAATCACCTTGGCGTCCGAGGTCACCAGCACGCGGCCGGCGCCAACGTGCTCCAGCGCCTTGGCCACCGAGTGCAGGTTGCCCATGCCATAGTCGATTACGGCTACCGTCTGCATTTACAGACAGCCCTTGGTCGACGGCATCTGCCCGGCCATGCGCGGGTCCAGTTCCACCGCCATGCGCAGCGCGCGGCCGAAGGCCTTGAACACAGTCTCGATCTGGTGGTGGGTGTTGTGCCCACGCAGGTTGTCGATGTGCAGCGACACCAGCGCGTGGTTGACGAAGCCCTGGAAGAACTCCTGGAACAGGTCAACGTCGAAGTTGCCAACCACCGCGCGGGTGAACGGCACGTGCATCTGCAGGCCCGGGCGACCGGAGAAGTCGATCACCACGCGCGACAGCGCTTCGTCCAGCGGCACGTAGGAATGGCCGTAACGGGTCATGCCCTTCTTGTCGCCAATGGCCTTGGTGAAGGCCTGGCCGAGGGTAATGCCGACGTCCTCGACGGTGTGGTGGTCGTCGATATGCAGATCGCCCTTGCACTCGATATCGAGGTCGATCAGACCATGACGGGCGATCTGGTCGAGCATGTGCTCGAGAAAGGGCACACCGATATCGAAGCGCGCCTTACCGGTGCCATCCAGGTTGATCGAGACCTTGACCTGGGTCTCCAGGGTGTTGCGCTCGACGAATGCCGTACGTTCGGCCATCACCAGCTCCACGAATTACTAACGGAAAAAGGCCAGTATTATAGGCGCGCCAGGGCGGCAACGGCTACCGGCGATGGTCGGACGGGCAGAAACGAAAAAGCCCGCGCAGGCGCGAGGCCTGAGCGGGCTTTTCCACAAGCACGGCGTTACTGGAACAGCACGACGGTCTTCTGCAGGGTGATCCACACACCCCAGGCCAGCGGAATACCCACCACCAGCCAGGCGGCGACTGCCACCGGCTTGCTCGACGGATCAGCCGACCACTCCAGCTCGCTCGCTGCCGGCGCCGACTTCTCGCCATGGGCGCGCTCGGCGGCCAGCTCGGCCTCGGTCATGAAGTACTTCGGCGCCACCGGACGCACCAGGGCGTTGCAGATGAAGCCCAGCACCAGCAGACCGGCAAGGATGTACAGGGTAATGTCGTAGGCCGCAGCCTTCTCCACACCGATGCTCAGCTGATACTCGCGCAGGTAGTTGACCAGCACCGGGCCAAGCACACCAGCCACCGCCCAGGCAGTCAGCAGGCGACCGTGGATCGCGCCGACCATCTGCGTGCCGAACAAATCGGCCAGGTAGGCCGGCACGGTGGCGAAGCCGCCGCCGTACATCGACAGGATGATGCAGAACGCCAGCACGAACAGCGCCAGGCTGCCCAGGTGACCGAGCATCGGCACCGAAGCGTAGAGCGCGAAGCCCAGACCGAAGAACACGAAGTAGGTGCCCTTACGACCGATGAAGTCCGAGCAGGAGGCCCAGAAGAAGCGGCCACCGATGTTGAACAGGCTGAGCAGACCGGTGAAGCCCGCAGCGATGGCGGCGATCTCGACCAGTTGCGCGGAGCTGAGCTCGTTGAAGGCCAGGTCGACACCGATCAGCTTGCCGGCGAAGACTTCCTGCAGCAGCGGCGAAGCCATGCCGATGATGCCGATACCCGCCGACACGTTCAGGCACAGCACGGCCCAGACCAGCCAGAACTGCGGGGTCTTCCACGCGGTGTTCACGTGTACGTGACCCTTGGTGATCATCGCGTTATTGGCCTTGGCTGTCGGCGCGGTCCAGCCTGCCGGTTTCCAGCCGGTCGGCGGTACGCGGTAGGACAGCGCACCACCCATCATGAAGATGAAGTAGATCACCGCCATGACCACGAAGCTCTGCCAGACGCCCACACCTTCAGCCGACGCGAAGTGATTCATCAGAATCGCCGCCAGCGGCGCACCGACCATCGCACCACCGCCGAAGCCCATGATCGCCATGCCGGTGGCCATGCCGCGCTTGTCCGGGAACCACTTGATCAGGGTCGAAACCGGCGAGATGTAACCCAGGCCGAGACCGATGCCACCGATTACCCCCGAGCCCAGCCATAGCAGCCAGATCTGGTGGGTATAGATACCCAGCGCGGAAATCAGCAGACCGCCGCACCAGCACAGCGCGGAGACCACGCCCGCCTTGCGCGGGCCAGCATGTTCCAGCCAGCCACCCCAGATGGCAGCCGAGCAGCCGAGGAAAACGAAGAACAGGGTGTAGATCCAGCCGAGCATGGAGATCTGCCAGTCGCAGTTGCTGGCGAAAATCTGCTCGAAGAACCCCATTTCCGGGGCACAGGCCGTGGCAGCGGTGATACCGACCGCCTTCGACAGCGGCAACCAGAATACCGAGAAGCCGTAGGCCATGCCGATACACAGGTGAATGGCGAGAGCGGCTGGCGGAACCAACCAACGGTTGAAACCGGGGCGCGCGATGATGCGCTCCTTGGACAGAAATGCAGGCTTCGCCACATCGCCGTCCAATACAAAGGCGTCAGTCATAGATAGGTCTCTTCTTTTAGTTACGAGCAAGCAAGGGCAATCGCATAGACTCGCCGAGGTAAAAGCTTGCGGAGAGTAGCACCAGGGCGCGACAAATCGCCGCGCAAGAAGTCAATTTTTATCAATTTATGCAGATTTTTTGCTTTTTACGCAAAAACCTAAAAGACCTCATCTATTGCGTGATAGACAGCGTCGATACAACTGCCAATCCGCTGCACGGCGCAGCTGCGGGGAACCGCTCGAACCTATTCCGATCCAAGCTCGAGCCAATCCCTGTTCAGCGCCTCAAGCAGGCGCCTGGACATGGCGCCATGACGCTATAATCGGCAGTCTTCTGCACACCGCCATTCCAGCTCTCGAAACCAAGGACCCGTCCATGAAAGCGTTAGGCAAGATTCTGGGCCTTTTCTTTCTCGGCTTGCTGCTGATCGTAGTGGCGCTGCTGTTCGCCCTGACTCATCTGTTCGACCCCAACGACTACAAGGACGAGATCCGCCAGATCGCCCGCGACAAGGCCAACCTCGAGCTGCAGCTCAGGGGCGACATCGGCTGGAGCCTGTTCCCCTGGCTGGGCCTGGAGCTGACCGACGCCACCCTGGCCAGCGCCGATACCCCGGACAAACCGTTCGCCGACCTGCGCATGATCGGCCTTTCCGTCCGCGTGATGCCGCTGCTGCGCAAGGAAGTGCAGATGAGCGACATCCGCGTCGACGGCCTCAACCTCAACCTGCAGCGTGACGACAAAGGCCACGGCAACTGGGAAGGCGTTGGCCGCCCGGCCCAGGCCAGTGCGCCACAGCAAGCGCCCAGCGAGCCGGCGCCGAGCGAAGAAACGCCGCCAAGCCAGCCGAGTGACAAACCAGCCGGCCAGCCGGTCAAGCTGGATATCGACAGCCTGACCCTGAGCAACTCGCGCATCGACTACAGCGACGCGCAGAAAGGCCAGCAATTCACCGTCGAGAATATCGAGCTGAAAACCGGCGCCATCCGCGAAGGCGCCAGTATCCCGGTCAAGCTCAGTGCCTTCTTCGGCACCAACCAGCCAGTGCTGCGTGCACGCAGCGAGGTTGAAGGCCAGCTACGCTTCGACCGCGTGCTCAAGCGCTACCAGTTCGAAGACCTCAAGCTGGCCGGCGAAGCCTCCGGTGAGCCGCTCAAGGGCAAGACCCTGAACTTCTCTGCCCAGGGCCAGCTGCTGGTCGACCTGGCCGCGAATATCGCCGAATGGAACGGCCTCAAGCTTTCCGCCAACCAGCTGCGCGCGCTCGGCGAGATCAAGGCGCGCGAACTGGACAAGGACGCCAAGCTTTCCGGCGGCCTGTCCATCGCCCCGCTCAACCTGCGCGAATTTCTCGAAGGCGTCGGCGTCGAACTGCCGCCTATGCAGGCCGCCAACAGCCTCAGCCAGTTCGAACTGGCCAGCCGCCTGAACGGCTCGAGCAAGGGCATGATGCTTGAGGAGCTCAATCTCAAGCTCGACGGCAGCACCTTCACCGGCAAGCTGGGCGTGACCGACTTCGCCAGGCAGGCGCTGCGCGCCGACCTCAAGGGCGACAAGCTCGACCTGAACCGCTATCTGCCGCCGAAAGCCCAGGACAGTGCCGGTGCCGCACGCAAGGCCGAGGTCAAGGAAAGCATCGCCGGTGCCGGCAAGGACGGCACCACCCCGCTGCCCAATGCCCCGACCCAGCAGGCCTGGAGCAGCGAGAAAGTGCTGCCGGTGGATCAGCTGCGCAAGCTCGATCTGCAACTGGCACTGAACCTGGGCCAGCTCAGCTATGAAAAACACCAGTTCAGCGACGTCAACCTCAAGGCCAACGGCCGCGGTGGCCTGATCACGGTGGAAGAGCTGCGCGGCAAGCTGCAGGGCGGCAGCTTCGTCAGCAGCGGGCGCATCGATGTGCGTCAGGCCGAGCCGATGCTGAGCCTGGAACAGCGCTTCAGCCGCATGCCGCTGGAGCCGCTGCTGAAGAAGGACGACCAACCCTCGCCGATCAAGGGCCAGCTCGACCTGGACGCCAAGTTCAACACCCGCGGCAACAGCCAGAAAGCCTGGGTCGAGGCGCTCAACGGCAACGCCAGCTTCGTCCTCTACGACGGCGTGCTGGTCGACGCCAACCTCGAGCAGCAGCTGTGCCGCGGCATCGCCACCCTCAATCGCAAGGCGCTGAGCAACCCGCCGACCGGCAAGGACACCCCCTTCCGCGAGCTCAAGGGCAGCCTCAGCGTGCGCGACGGTGTCGCCCACAACCCGGATCTCAAGGCCCAGGTGCCGGGCCTGGCGGTCAGTGGCAATGGCGATCTCGACCTGCGCGTGCTCGGTCTCGACTACAAGGTCGGCATTACCCTGCAGGGCGACCAGCGCGAGATGCCGGACCCGGCCTGCCAGGTCAACGAGCGCTACGTCGGCATCGAATGGCCGCTGCGCTGCCGCGGCCCGCTGGAGCTGGGCGCCAAGGCCTGCCGTCTGGATCAGGACGGTCTCGGCAAGATCGCCGCACGTCTGGCCGGCAACAAGCTGACCGAGAAGCTGGAAGAGAAGCTCGGCGACAAGGTCAGCCCGGATCTGAAAGACGCACTCAAGGGCCTGTTCAACCGATGAGCCCCGAGCAGTTCAACAGCGCCGTGCTGGCCTGGTACGACCAGCACGGGCGCAAGGATCTGCCCTGGCAGCAGAACATCACCCCGTATCGTGTCTGGGTTTCGGAAATCATGCTGCAGCAGACCCAGGTCAGCACCGTGCTCGGCTACTTCGATCGCTTTATGGCCGCACTGCCGACCGTGAAGGACCTGGCCGAAGCGCCCGAGGATGAAGTACTGCACCTGTGGACCGGCCTGGGCTACTACACCCGCGCGCGCAACCTGCAGAAGACCGCACAGATCATCATGCGCGAGCACGGCGGCGAGTTCCCCCGCAGCGTCGAGGCGCTGGCCGAGCTGCCCGGCATCGGCCGCTCCACCGCCGGCGCCATCGCCAGCCTGAGCATGGGCGTGCGTGCGCCGATCCTCGACGGCAACGTCAAGCGCGTGCTGGCGCGCTACGTGGCGCAGGAGGGCTATCCCGGCGAGCCGAAGGTGGCCAAGCAGCTGTGGGACATCGCCGAGCGCCTCACGCCGCACGAACGGGTCGGCCACTACACCCAGGCGATGATGGACCTCGGCGCCACCCTCTGCACCCGCAGCAAACCCACCTGCCTGCTGTGCCCGGTGCGCAGCGGCTGCCAGGCGCATCTGCTCGGCCTGGAAATCCGCTACCCGGTGCCCAAGCCGCGCAAGACGCTGCCGCAGAAGCGCACCCTGATGCCGCTGCTGGTCAACGCCTCTGGCGACATCCTGCTCTATCGCCGCCCCTCCACCGGGCTGTGGGGTGGGCTGTGGAGCCTGCCGGAACTGGACGATCTCGGGCAGCTCGCAGACCTCGGCCAGCAGCAACAGCTCGAGCTTGGCGAGCGCCAAGAGCTGGAAGGCCTGACCCACACCTTCAGCCACTTCCAGCTGGCCATCGAACCCTGGCTGGTGCGGGTGACCGAGCAGCCGAGCCGCGTGGCCGAGGGCGACTGGCTCTGGTATAACCTCGCCACCCCGCCGCGCCTGGGCCTCGCCGCCCCGGTGAAGAAGCTGCTCAAACGCGCGGCGCAAGCCATTACCGCTGGAGAACCGACATGACCCGCACCGTGCTGTGCCGCAAATACAAACAGGAACTGCCCGGCCTGGATCGCGCGCCCTACCCCGGCCCGAAAGGCGAGGACATCTTCGCCAACGTTTCCAGGCAGGCCTGGGACGAGTGGCAGAAGCACCAGACCATGCTGATCAACGAGCGTCGCCTGAACATGATGAACGCCGAGGACCGCAAGTTCCTGCAGACCGAGATGGACAAGTTCCTCTCCGGCGAGGAATACGCCCAGGCCGAAGGCTACGTCCCGCCAAGCGAATAAGAATGCTTGTGGGAGGGGCTTTAGCCGCGATAAGGACTGGTAACCCTGCACACCAGCCGTCAGGCTCTCGATAGCGGTGCGCACGGCGCACCCTACCCCTCACGAACCTAAGCGCCCGAAATAATTAAATATTTTTCAAACCTGCGCTTGACACTGATCCTTCAAATCCGTCTAATAGCGCCCCGTTGGCCCAGGTAGCTCAGTTGGTAGAGCAGGGGATTGAAAATCCCCGTGTCGGCGGTTCGATTCCGTCCCTGGGCACCATGAATAGCAAACGAAGAGCCTCAGCCATGCGCTGGGGCTTTTTGCTTTCTGCCTCCGGCAATTTGTCCGTGCCATTATTTCGCCTGCGCGACAAGCAACTGCAGCCAGGCGACACCCGCGCCCCAGAGACCCTCCATCGCCCGGCAAACGGCTTGGCGGTCACGGAAACGCTATGCTAGCTTGGCCGCCAGCCAGGACGGCCCGCCGTACGCCGGAGTGCATTCGAAGAAGAAGAGGACACCACCCCATGGCCGAGGCGACGCCCGCGCTGGAAATCCGCAACCTGCACAAACGCTACGGCGACCTCGAAGTGCTCAAGGGTATTTCCCTGACGGCCAAAGACGGCGACGTCATCTCCATTCTCGGCTCTTCCGGCTCCGGCAAGTCCACCTTCCTGCGCTGCATCAATCTGCTGGAAAACCCGCACAAGGGTCAGATTTTCGTCGCTGGCGAGGAGCTCAAGCTCAAGGCCGCGAAGAACGGCGATCTGGTTGCTGCCGACAACAGGCAGATCAACCGCCTGCGCAGCGAGATCGGTTTCGTCTTCCAGAATTTCAACCTGTGGCCGCACATGAGCGTGCTCGACAACATCATCGAGGCGCCGCGCCGCGTGCTGGGTCAGAGCAAGGCCGAGGCCATCGAGGTGGCCGAAGCGCTGCTGGCCAAGGTCGGCATCGCCGACAAACGTCACGTCTACCCCAATCAGCTTTCCGGCGGTCAGCAGCAACGCGCGGCCATCGCCCGCACCCTGGCCATGCAGCCGAAGGTGATCCTGTTCGACGAGCCGACTTCGGCACTCGACCCGGAGATGGTACAAGAAGTGCTTAATGTGATTCGCGCGCTTGCCGACGAGGGTCGTACCATGCTGCTGGTGACCCATGAAATGAGTTTCGCTCGCCAGGTTTCCAGCGAGGTGGTGTTTCTCCACCAGGGCCTGGTCGAGGAACAGGGGCCACCCGCCCAGGTGTTTGACAACCCCAACTCGGCACGCTGTAAACAATTCATGTCCAGCAATCGCTAACACGGAGCAACATGCATGCAGAACTATAAGAAGATCCTGCTGGCCGCAGCCGCTACCCTGGCTTTCGGCACCAGCGCTGTCGCAGCTGACAAACTGAAACTCGGCACCGAAGGCGCCTACCCACCCTTCAACCTGATCGACGCCAGTGGCAAGGTCACCGGCTTCGACGTGGAAATCGGCCAGGCGCTGTGCGCCAAGATGCAGGCCGAGTGCGAAGTGGTCACCTCTGACTGGGATGGTATTATCCCGGCCCTGAACGCCAAGAAATTCGACTTCCTGATCGCTTCGATGTCGATCACCGAAGAACGCCAGGCAGCGGTCGACTTCACCGAGCCCTACTACACCAACAAGCTGCAGTTCATCGCACCGAAATCGGCCGACTTCAAGACCGATGCCGGCAGCCTCAAAGGCAAGGTGATCGGTGCGCAGCGCGCCACCATCGCCGGTACCTGGCTGGAAGACAACCTGGACAAGGTGGTCGACATCAAGCTGTATGACACCCAGGAAAACGCCTACCTCGACCTGGCTTCCGGCCGTCTCGACGGCGTACTGGCTGACACCTTCGTCAACTGGGAATGGCTCAAGAGCGACGCCGGCAAGGATTTCGAGTTCAAGGGCGACCCGGTATTCGACAACGACAAGATCGGCATCGCCGTGCGCAAGGGCGACCCGCTGCGCGAGAAGCTGAACACCGCTCTGCAGGCCATCATCGAAGACGGCACCTACAAGCAGATCAACGACAAGTACTTCCCGTTCAGCATCTATTGATGACCTGAAGGCATTGCGCCGCCCATTGGGCGGCGCAATTGCCCGAGCCCTCCGATGATTTTCGAACTCCACGGATTCGGCCCCGCCCTGGCCGCCGGCACCCTGATGACCATCCAACTGGCGCTGTCCGCGCTGGCTGTGGGTCTGGTGCTTGGCCTGCTCGGCGCGCTGGCCAAGACTTCGCCGTACAAGCCGCTGCAGTGGCTCGGCGGCAGCTATTCCACCATCGTGCGCGGCGTGCCCGAACTGCTCTGGGTGCTGCTGATCTATTTCGGCACGGTTGGCCTGATGCGCAGCCTGGCCGACCTGCTTGGCGTCGAGAGCCTCGAACTCTCCGCCTTCGCCGCGGGCACCATTGCCCTCGGCCTGTGTTTCGGCGCCTACGCCACCGAAGTGTTTCGCGGCGCCATCCTGGCGATCCCCAAGGGCCACCGCGAAGCCGGCATGGCACTCGGCATGTCCAAGGCGCGCATTCTCTGGAAATTGATCCTGCCGCAGATGTGGCGCATCGCCCTGCCCGGCCTGGGCAACCTGTTCATGATTCTGATGAAGGACACCGCGCTGGTGTCGGTGATCGGCCTGGAGGAAATCATGCGCCGTTCGCAGATCGCCGTGACCGCGAGCAAGGAGCCCTTCACCTTCTATATGGTTGCAGCCTTCATCTATCTGGGCCTGACCATCCTCGCCATGATCGGCCTGCATTTCCTCGAGAAGCGCGCTAGCCGCGGTTTCGTCCGGAGCGCGTCATGAGAAAGAACGCCGCCATCATCGCCTGGCTCGCAGCAGGCGTGCTCATCGCACTGGCGCTCTGGACGAGCCTCTCCAGCCTGAACTGGGCAGTGATCATCAAATGGCTGCCGCGCCTGTCCCAGGGTGCGCTGCTGACCCTGGAGCTGGTGGCCATCGCCGTCGTCGCCGGCCTGATCCTCGCCCTACCCATGGGCATCGCCCGCGCTTCTCGGCACTGGTACGTGCGCGCCCTGCCGTATGGCTACATCTTCTTCTTCCGCGGCACACCGCTGCTGGTGCAGCTGTTTTTGGTCTACTACGGCCTGGCGCAATTCGACGCCGTGCGCCAGGGCCCACTCTGGCCCTACCTGCGCTCGCCGTACTGGTGCGCGATCATCACCATGACCCTGCACACCGCCGCCTACATCGCCGAGATCCTGCGCGGCGCCATCCAGGCCGTGCCACCCGGTGAAGTGGAAGCCGCGCGCGCCCTGGGCATGTCGCGAGCCAAGACCATGTTCTACATCGTCCTGCCGCGCGCTGCGCGCATCGGCCTGCCGGCCTACAGCAACGAAGTGATCCTGATGCTCAAGGCCAGCGCCCTGGCCAGCACCGTGACGCTGCTGGAGCTGACCGGCATGGCGCGCACCATCATCGCGCGCACCTATTTGCCGGTGGAGATCTTCTTTGCCGCAGGCCTGTTCTACCTGGTCATCGCCTTTGTTCTGGTGCGCGCCTTCCGCCTGCTGGAGCGCTGGCTGCGCGTCGACGCCTGCCAGGGTCGCTAAACCAATCGGGCGGCCTACTTGGCTGCCCGGTTCAACCAGACGCATGAACGCCATGTCCGAGCCCATCCTTACCTCTGGCGATCTGCTCGCTCGTTTCCAGGCGCTGGACAGCTTTCTTCTGCAGCATCAGGCGCTATGGCGTCCGAGGCCGTTTCACCACCTGCAACTGCCTTGGGAAACGGATCTGGCGGAACTCGCTACCTGGCTGCGCGGCCGCTCTCTGGAACAGGCTGAAGCCAGCGACAACAGCCCCTTCGCACTCTCTGCACCAGCGCCCTTTCCCGACCTGGCCCGCCAGGCGCAAGCGCTTAGCCAGTTGGGGGAAATTCCGAGCCTGGACAGTCCGCCGCGCGCGCACGCCGTGAGCGTCGATGTACCCGGCAGAAAGCTGGCGCAGATCCAGGCCTTTGCCAGCCACCTGCAGTTTCGCCAGCGCCCCACGCACTGGCTCGACTGGTGTTCCGGCAAGGGCCACCTCGGTCGCTGGTTGACTCAGGATGGCCAGCACCTGACCTGCCTGGAGCATGACTCGGCGCTGATCGAGTCCGGTAGCGCACTGAGCAAACGCCTGGGACTGAACGCCACACATCTACAGCAGGATGTGCTTGCCGATGATTGCGACGAACGCCTGACGAAAGAACATACCCCGGTGGCCCTGCACGCCTGTGGCGACCTGCATGTCCGCCTGCTGCAACTGGCCAGCCGCAACGGATGCCCACAACTGGCGGTGGCGCCCTGCTGCTACAACCGCATCGCCGACCTGCACTACCAGCCGCTTTCGATGGCTGCGCAAGGCTCGAGCCTGCAGCTATCCCGCGACGACCTCGGCCTGCCATTGAGCGAGACCGTCACCGCCGGCGCCCGCGTACGCCGACAGCGCAATCAGTCGATGGCCTGGCGCCTGGCTTTCGATCTGCTGCAACGCCAGCTACGCGGCATCGATGAATACCTGCCGACCCCGTCGCTGCCCAGCGACTGGTTGAGCAAGTCTTTCGCCCGCTTCTGCCATGACCTCGCCGCGCTGCGCGACGTGCCACTGCCTGGTGAGCAGGACTGGCCGGCATTGGAAGCTCGCGGCTGGCAACGCCTGGCCGAAGTGCGCAATCTGGAGTTGCTGCGCAACCTGTTCCGCCGGCCACTGGAACTCTGGCTGCTGCTCGACCGCGCCCTGTATCTGCAGGAACAGGGCTACAGGGTGAAGCTAGGCACCTTCTGCGCTTACCAACTGAGCCCGCGCAACTTGCTACTGCTGGCCGAGCGCGCCTGAGTTGCACACAGAAGCTGTGGATAACTCTGTTGATCCTTTCTGGGCAAATGCTGCAAAGCCACTTGGGAATTGCCTCGTAGACATCTGATCATTTTTCAAGCAGCCTTCGAAGCCCTAGCAAAAACAATAACTTGCGAAAAATCGTGATCGAGTGCACAGAGCCGGTGCGCCACCATCGCACGCGCCTTCTCTTTGTGCATAAGCCAGAAGCTGCTGATAGCCGAGTCCGGAAAAACCTGGCTCGAAGGTGGCTTTACTCAGGCTGACGAATGGATATAATGGCGGCCCTTCAGTGCCGGTATAGCTCAGCTGGTAGAGCAACTGACTTGTAATCAGTAGGTCCCGGGTTCGACTCCTGGTGCCGGCACCATACAAATCAAAGGGTTACGTGAAAGCGTAGCCCTTTTTTGTGCCTGAAATTTTGTCTGGGGTAGGATTGGGGTAGGGATTTGCCACCGCACCACCACTCGGTTAGAAAAAATCTGCGCCAGCATTACGACCACTCGTCAGCCCAATTCATCCGTCATCACCGATGACGCCCTCTGCATCACATCCCCCGCCATCAGAATCTAGGCACTACCAGCATCTTGAACGCTACTCATGGTCAAAGCCTTTTTCGCCGAGATCCCGTAAAGTGCCACCTTGCAGGGCCTCTGCGGGCAGCATAGGGTGATTGGGCGGGTCGACAGACCTGGCTTCAGGAACACAGCGCCAGAGGATTCTTGTGTCATGGTGGCTGCATGCGGGGCGCTTCGGCGCACCGAGTTCCTTGAGTCTCGGTCTTCCACACCCGCATGCAGCCGCCACCCTTTGTGTGGAAGCGAAGGTGGCGGTCTCTTAAAACTCAAGAGATCACCCTATGCAGCAGACCAATATCCCTTCAAGCACCATCGACTCCGCTCCGCAAGCCCTCGACGCGCTCAATGGCCTGTTCACAGTTCGCAGTGACGTCACCTCCGGCCAACTGCATGACGAAGCCCAGCTTCGCCAAAACGCCGCAGTCGGCATACTCCACGCACTCTCCAGCGCAAGTGACTTGAACACCCTGGAAAACCATTTGCTTCTGGACTGCATCATGGCGCTGCGGCTGCTGTGCTCCGATGCTGCTGCGCTGTATTCGGCAGCATGCGAACGCGGCAAAGCAGAAAACCAGTCCCTGCCTTAATCGCCCTTGCCTACCAACTCGGCCTCGAAACGCTGAACGAAATCAACGAGGCCGATGTTCAGCGCATGGCAGATGTCACGGAGCTGAACGAGATCAATCCGGCGCAAGCCGCGCTCGATATCGCTCGCAAACGACTGCGGGCGCTCCAGCGCCTTAGCGAACTCCGCCTGGGTCAGACCCGCTTCTACTCGGCACTGCTTTAGCAGTCTGAGCAGCACCAGGTTCTCATCCCGATACACCGACTTTTCCAACGGGAACACCTCAAGCTTGACAATCCACTAATGATATATCTAATCTACAGATATCTGATTTACAGATTATCTGGATAAAAGTTCACGGAGCCCGTCATGAATACCATTACCAAGAAGCCGCCGATTGATTCGGAAATCCTGTTTGCGCTCAACAAGCAAGCACAGCAGTCCAGAGTTGAGCTTGGCTCACTGCTCCGCGCGTTCGGCGCCCCCACTACCTTGGCCCAAGCTGCTGCTGTGGCTTGGAAAAACGAGCTCCAAATTAAGGAGGATCCAGATTCAGGATCGCAGCTGTACTACTTACCAATTCAGCGGGCCGCCGACTTCATCGATCTGATTCTTGACCAGTTGGATTCAGATAGCAGAACAGAAGCAGTGCAATTTCGATGCGGATTCCACGGTCATCTGGCCACCCATTCCATGAGCATCTGACCACCGATTCCACGCTGATCCGGCCACCCATTCCACGCGCATCCGGCCACTGATTCCACGGCCATCCGGCCA
>NZ_PGLR01000070.1 GCF_002803095.1 Pseudomonas sp. ZH-FAD
TGCTGCAGGCGGTCGATCATGCCCTGGATTTCCTGGGTGCTTTGCTGGGTGCGGCTGGCCAGTGCACGCACCTCATCGGCGACCACGGCAAAACCGCGCCCGGCCTCACCGGCACGCGCCGCTTCGATGGCGGCGTTGAGCGCCAGCAGGTTGGTCTGCTCGGCGATGGAGCGGATAACGTCGAGCACGCTGACGATGGACAGCACGTCCTGCTGCAGGTTGTCGAGCGATACGCCGCTGCTGCGGATGTCCTCGACCAGCGAGTGAATACGCTGGATGCTGCCATCGACCACGCTTTTGGCTGCCTGCCCTTCGCGATCAGTCTGCTGCGCAGCTTCGGCAGCGTTCTGCGCGCTCTTGGCGACTTCGTGAGCGGCAGCGGACATTTCGTTGATCGCCGTGGCCACCTGATCGGTTTCGTGGCGCTGCTGCCCCATGGCCTGTTCGGAACGCTGCGCTTGCTCCGCCACCTGGTCTACCAGAGCAGTCAGTTGCCCGGTCATTTCGGCGATCTGCCTTACCAGGTCGTGGATCTTCTCGATAAAGCGATTGAAGGAACCGGCTAGTTGCCCCAGTTCATCCTGGGTGGTAACGGGTAATCGCCGGGTCAAGTCGCCCTCACCTGCGGCGATATCGTCGAGGTTGGCTTTGATCTGTTGCAGCGGGCGCACGAAACCGCCAGCCAACCAGACCGCCAGCGCCACGATGACGATCAGCAGCATCAGGGCCAGCCCAAGCATATCGATGACCAGCGAACTGATGCGCTGGTGCATTTGCCCTTCGAACGCTTGAACCTGCAACTCGATATCGTCCAGGTTCACGGCCGTACCTATGACCAGATCCCACTTCTCCAGATACTGCGCATAGCCGATCTTCGGCACCGGCTCGTCGCGGCCGGGCACCGGGAAGGCATACTCGAGAAAATGCGTCCCGTCCCTGGCGACCCGCACCAGTTCGTTGATCACATACAGTCCGTTGGCATCACGAAAATCGCGGAAACTCTCACCGATGCGCACATCCTTGTCCGACCAGAAAACCCGCACGCTCTGCGAGTCGTAACCCCAGAAGTAATCCTCCTTGGCGAAGTTCATCCGTTTGAGCAGCGCTACAGCTTCGTCACGCGCACGCATGTCACCCGGTGCTGAAGCCTGATAAATGCCTGCAATCGCCGCGTTGGCGATCTGCACGTAGTTCGCCAGCACCGCGCGACGGTCTTCGTGCATACGCTCACGAGCCGCCTCGGTCTGCTCGTCTGCCAGCTTGTTCAGGATGGCGACGGTCAGGCCACTGAGCAACGCGACCAACAACAACACGGGAATCACGCTCAGCAAGAGAATCTTGGTACGGATGGAGAAACGCATGGGGGAAATTCCTTGTTATTAGCGCCCACCTTTTATAGCGACTAGATAACGTAAAACCTTATGAGCGCCAATTGGAAAATCGTCGAATTCCCCCATACGAGCTATTTCAGGATGTGAATATCCAGAAAAGGGGTCACATCGCGACAACCTTGGTGGTCTTCGAATAAGACTCTCACTTAGGCCGTGAACAAGCTTCAGGAACCATTCCCGATAGTAATAATGTCGTTCTCGCAAGGATTTCGGACAAGGTACCAACCCGGAGTTGTGGCGCACTAAACTGCTCGTGACAATCGATGCCCGTACGTGTCCATGAGGTGATCGATGCATACCGTAGCGCTGGTGGTCTATCCGCAGTTCCAACCGATGAGCCTGGCACTTAGCTCTGTGTTCGAGTGCGCCAACCTGTTGCATGGCGAACAGGTCTATGCATTCCACCTGGTATCTGAAACCGGAGGGACTGTGATGTCGTCCCATGGCTTTTCGGTGAATACCGAGCCACTCCGTTCGGAAGGCTACGACACCATCATCATCAGCGGCTATCTGGAGTTAGGTGAACCCAGCCCGGAGCTACTGGCCTGTCTATCCAGTGCCAGCTCACAATCGCGGCGTATTGCCTCATTGTGCACAGGTGTCTTCGTGCTCGCCGACGCGGGCCTCTTGAAGGGCAAACGGGTCACGACTCATTGGTTGCACATACCCGAGTTCAAAAAACGCCATCCCACGATAAAAATCGATGATGACCGACTGTTCATCGTCGACGGGCAGATCTGGACGTGTGCCGGTATGAGTGCCGGAGTGGATCTTGCGCTGGCCATGGTCGAGAACGATCTGGGCATTGATCTGGTCCGCCGCGTAGCCCGCAAACTGGTGATTCCTCAACGCAGGGGGGCCGCGCAGCCACAACTCTCGACGCTGTTGGAGATGGACCCAAAGTCCGACCGTATACAGCTTGCTCTGGCTTATGCGCGTGACAATCTGAGCGGCGACCTCTCTGTCACCGTGCTTGCGAATATAGCAAGGCTCAGCCCAAGGCAATTCAGCCGCTTGTTCGTCGAGGAAACCGGCAAGACCCCAGCCAAAGCTATCGAGAGCCTGCGCGTTGAGGCAGCAAGGATCATGATGGAAACCAGTCGCCACCCCGTCGAGGTGATCGCACGGGAAACCGGTTTCAGGGATCGTGAGCGTATGCGCCAGGCTTTTCTGCGTGCCTATGGCAAACCACCGCAACTGATGCGCAACGCGTTGTATGCATCTGCCAAGGGAGATTCTTGATTCACACCGATGCCCGGCGGTATCGCTGCCAGCAGGCGCTCAGCTGACCACCGCCGCCAGATAGCCATATTCTTGCGGCGTGGAAGCATGAATCGCCACCTGGCGATTCTTGAGCATGCCGCCGTTACGACGACTCAGCACGGCGATCATCTCGGCAAGGATGGCCGTTGCCACCGCTTCTGGTGTGTCACCGCCAATATCCAGTCCGACCGGATAATGCAGTCGCTCCAACGCCGATAACTCAGCACCTGATGCGGTTAGCTCGCCGAGTAGACGCTCAGTGCGATCTCGCGGACCTAATTGACCTATATAGGCGGGCGTACCGCTCAGCAAGCCTGCGAGCCAATGGCGATCCTGACTGTAGCTGTGGGTCATCACCGCAACCAGTGCACCATTGGTCTGCGAATGCAGGGCATAGGGCGCACGAGCATCCACCTGCAACACTGCGTCGGCCATGGGAAACCGTTCGGGCCGGGCGAAGTGAGCCCGGCCATCGATCACGGTCACATGCCAGTCCTGTAGTTTGGCGAGCTGTACCAATGGGAGAGCGTCGTGCCCGGCACCGAAGATCACCATACGCTGCTGGGGCGGCAAGTACTCGCAGAATACCTCTACGACACCGTGCTTATCACGATAGGTGCGCAGGCTCGATCGGGCCTGGCTCAGCGTATCTGCCAGATCCGCTCTTACTTGGGCATCGATCACCGGCTCCAACAGGGGTAAACCATCGAACTGATTCGAGTGCAGCGCCAAATGATCGCCAACTCTGACCCGCGAGTTTTTGTGGCAGGCGATCACGCTTGCCAGCGCACCAGGCTGGCCACTGCGGCGAACCAGACGAAGCAGTTGGAGAGCCGCCAAGGGCTTATCCGGGTGATGACGTTGTAGCAATACGTGAACGGTACCGTTGCAGCCCAGACCAAACGTCAGCCCAACATCCTCATCCGCATCGTCCTCTTGGGACGCGGTGCTGTAGCGACGTACCGAGGCGCCGTTGTTCTCTGTCAGCCACCACGCTTTTTTGGCCACTTCCGATTCCAGGCAGCCACCGCTGATGGTGCCTATGGTGCCGCCATACAGTGGAACCAGCATTCGCGCGCCAGGGCGACGATAGGCCGAACCTTCAACTTTGACCACCGTGGCCAGCACCGCCTGACTGCTATCACGCTCAAGGGTCGCGATGGCATCCAGTAAGGCAGTCGTTCCCGTCAACATAGTTACCCCCTCTGGGTATTCGCGCTGCCGCGATGTCTCAACGGAGGACTACAGCGCCGTTTCCGGACACGGCGCGCCAGCGCTTGTCCAAAGCTGCATGGCTTTAACCAGGTCCGCGTGGGTACCAGGTGCAGGCGTTCGCCCCGGCCCTGGCTCCCATGCCCAACGCACGAGTGGGTCATCGTTCACGTGATGGTCGAACTCTTTCTTGAACGTTTTGAGGTCGTTCCGCCCTCCCCTGAAGGCAAGGAAGCTGTTTCTGGCGGGATCGAGCAGCTGTTCGCACAGTTCTTTGACGCCCATGTCCCTGGTCAGGATCATCGTCGGTGGCGGCATGTGCCAAACGAAGCCAGGCATCAGATCGTTCGCGGCCCCCGGCGGCATGCCAGGAGCATCTCCGTTGGCATCCTGGTGACAACTCCTGCAATTGACCGGCTGAGATGAGTTGGCAACCTCAACAAAGATTTTGCCTTCCACTTTCAAGCGAAGATTGTGCACATCCGAGATGTTCATGGGGTGCAAGCGACTGTCGTCCCCCACCATCGGCCGCTGGACACCATCCTTCATGACTCCGTGGCAATTCACACAGCGCGGGTGAGTCGTCACCTGATGAATGTATTCAAATGCGCTTTCCGGCGTAGGGGATTTCATGAATGCCTGATAAGAGTCGGCATATGAAAGGCCAGTGACCCCAACCATCACCAACGCCCAACCCGTCAAATAAAGCTTGCCCATCGTTAGCCTACCTTTTTCCCGAGTGCTGCAAGGATGTGCTCTGGTTTCATCGGAAGATCGCGAAGCCGCACGCCGACCGCTTGGTAAATAGCGTTTCCAATCGCCGGGGCAATACCAATCACACCGGGCTCACCCAAACCAGTTGGGAACTCGCTGCTTTCGATGATCTCGATGTCGATTTCTGGAACTTCGTTCATGCGGATGGGCATGTAGGTGTTCAGGTTCACATCACGAACCTGGCCGTCGACGAACTCCGTGTATTCGTTGAGCGCCATGCTGACCCCCCAAAGGGCGCCACCCTCCAGTTGAGCCAGCGCACCGTCCGGGTGAATGATCACGCCCGCGTCCACTACCATGGAGATTTTCTTGACTTGGATACTGCCGCTGTCCGGGTCGACAGCCACATGTGCAGACGTGGCGATCCAGGTCGCGTTGGTACGCTCCTGTCCCGCAGACAAGGCAATACCAATGCCTTCATTTGCCGGCAGCCTGGCACCGTAACCGATACGTTGCTTGAGCACTTCAAGCACGTGCCTGAGTCGATGGGCGCCGCCCTGTGTCTCTGGTGCGATGCCTGCCTGTATGCCTTTGCCATCGAGACGCTGTAGACGGAACTCCAGAGGATCTATGCCTGCCTTGTGTGCAGCTTCATCGATGAAGGACTCAAGCCCCCACACAATCCATCCCTGGCCGACGGATCTCAGCCAACCGGGAAGGAACGTTCTCTGCGCGAGGTCGTTATTGATTGCTCGGGAACGGTGATTTTCCATCGTGTACCAGTGGTCGGCGCCACTGGCGGAAAACGGATCGATCTTGCCCTTCTTGTCAACGCTATCGGCCATGCCTTCGGGAAACATCGCCAAAGTCGGCCAAGCTGCGGAGAAGGCGTGGTCGAGCGCAACCAGTTCGTTGGCCGTGGAGAAGTTAGCCTGGAAGCGCTGCACAGAGGCGGACCTGACCTGATCGAAGCGCGAGTCGTCTGCACGGGTGAAGATCAACTTCACGGGCCGGCCGAATTGCTTGGCAGTCAGTGCCGCCGAGAGCATGTAGTCCCCCCCCAAGCGGCGACCGAACCCACCACCGAGGTAGTACTGGTGGATGACGATATTGGCTTCATCAACCTCAAGCGCCTTGGCCAGCATAGGCAGGGTCAGGGATTGCCATTGATTGCCGCCGTGGATGTGCCATACACCATCTTTGAACAGCGCCGTGGCATTGAGCGGCTCCAACTGGAAATGCAGCACGGTGTGCGTTCTGTAAATGGCATCAATGGCGCTGGGATGTTTCTTGATCGCGGCGTCGACATCACCCGCATTGACGAACAGGTACCCCTCGCTGGGGTCCTTGACCTGGCGCTCCCCCTCCACAAGGATGTCGCGCTCGCTGACCGTGGCCGTAGGGCCTGCCTGGTAGGCCACGTTGATCAGGTCACCCGCCTTTATGGCTGTAGGGTAATCTTTGGCCAGAACGGACACCCAGCCCGGGAGGACGTTGCTAGGGTCGTTGAGAATGACATACCCCAGGTAGCCTGGAAGTGTCTTCGCACGAGTGTCATCCACGCTGGTGACACGGCTGCCGTAGCGCGTAGGTGGCACAATTGGGCGGCCATACACCATGCCTTCAATTTCAACGTCGATGCCGTATACGGCTTTTCCGTTGGTTTTATTGGGGATGTCCAGCGCGTTGAAATTGCCCCCAATGAGCTTGTGTTTACCCTTGGGTTTTAGGGGGAGCCCACTCAACTCGTCCGGGCTGAAGGTACGGTCAACCGTGCTCTTCTGAACCACCTCGGCGAAGCTGATGTTTCCGTTTGGCGTCAGCACGTAGCTGTTTTCGGTATCGCACAGTGCAGGCTCGACACCTTTGAGTTTTGCCGCGGCTTCAATGAGCGATTTACGCCCCGCCGCACCGGCCTGAGAAAGCGTTTTGAACGAGGTATTTACCGACCACGACCCACCCGTGATCATGACGCCCCATTTGGGATCCGTGTCCACGTGAACAATACTTACGTCTTCCCAACTGGCTCCCAGTTCATCCGCAATGACACGGGCCAGTGCCGTACCCACGTGCTGACCCATTTCTGCCTTGGTGATATTAACGACAACTTTACCGTTGGCCTCTATCTGAAACCAGATAGTGGGCGAGAACAGCTTCTGTTCCAAAGCTTCCTGCGCAGGCGCCGCCAGCACCGACAAGCCCGAACTGAATGCCATGACCAATGTGCCAGCCACCGTACCCACCAAAAAACTACGGCGTGACAACCCTCCAACTTCAACAGCGGACTCTTTTTTATTGGCAATCATTGTTTCGCCTCCGCAAGTTTCAGCGAGTCCTGGGAGTAGGCGTTAGTCACTTGCGTCGAAGCCGCATGCTTAATGGCTTCTTTTATGCGACTGTAAGTCATGCAACGGCACAAGTTGGAGCTCATGTGATTGACGATATCCTCATCACTTGGATTAGGCGTGCGGCTCAGGAGAGTGGCAGCCTGCATGATCTGGCCTGACTGGCAGTAACCACACTGTGGCACTTGCTTTTCCACCCACGCCTGTTGCAACGGATGGTTGTCGGCAAGCCCCTCAATGGTCGTGACATTCCGTCCACGCGCCATTCCAGCAGGGTATGAACATGACCTGACGGCAACGCCGTCAATATGTATTGTGCATGCACCACACATTGCCACGCCGCAGCCATACTTGGTGCCCGTGAGCTTGAATTCGTCACGGATAATCCATAGCAAGGGAGTGTCATCCTCGCCCTGCGAACTGACTTTCTCGCTATTCAGATAAAATTCAATCACTGCAACCTCCATGAGGGCACTAGAAAATGACAGCATCAAAATTATCCGGATTCTCCGTAGCTGACGGATGCACGAGAAACCTTATTTGACACAACCGCTATACAGGCAAACACAAAAGCACCCGCCAAACCAACAGCATAAGACCGGCAGATCGAAAATAAAAAACTAGGCAGAATACAAAATACAGCAGAAGAAAATTACAACAAAAACACTGCGCCACACACTATCTCTGCGCACACCAAAGCTTCAGGAATTACACTGAGCTTCGATCTTGACTTGCATTACCCTAATAATTGCTCATAGAAATGAGAGACTTGATTAACACGCAGACTTATTAAGAAGTTTAGTTTTTGATTTTAATAAAAGTACCACAAGCCGCACTCATGACAATGCCATATTTGCAATGATTTCGGACATACTGCCAACTGGAGTCCGTGCAGCGATATGCGCCTCAGCGGCACCGCCAGCGGGCACCTCGTGTCCTGTACATTGCCTTGTGGTCGACCCGCAAATCCGGTCACAGGCAACGAACGGTGCCGCCCCATGTCAGACAACACTCTTACGGCGAGTACTCGCTCGGTCATGGCTAGCGGATGTCTGTCAGTCAGCCATATCGCCTACCCCACCAAGTTGCCGGAGTACCGCTCTTTCCTTTAGCCCACTCCCGGATAACGTCGCCCACTTCAAGGCTGCCATGCAGCTCCAGCACTCTTAAGTGCATCGTTTCACCCAAGTGAGGAGCTGCATGGCGCGAACCCCGCTATCTGATGCTCTTGTCCAGGAACTCACGGATGACCGGGATGATTTCATCGCCATGGGTTTCCAGCGCGAAATGGCCCGTGTCATAGAAGCGAATATCTGCCTCGGGTATATCGCGCGTCCAGGCTTGTGCGCCTGCCGGCAGGAAGAAGGGATCGTTTTTCCCCCAGACGGCCAACAGCGGCGGCTGATACTCGCGGAAGAACTTCTGGAAGTCGGGGTACATTGCTACGTTGTTTGCGTAATCCAGCACCAGGTCGAGCTGGATTTCGGCATTTCCTGGCCGGGTAATCTGGAGCCCTTCCAGCGTGTAGCCATCCGGAGATACCGAACTCTTATCGGAGACCCCTTCCAGGTACTGCCATTTGATCGACTCGGGTGTTGGGAAGTCTCGCAGCGCCTCTCGGTTCTGTTGAGTAGGCTCACGCCAGTATTTCTGGATAGGCGCCCAACCGTCCCCAAGGCCCTCCTCATAGGCGTTGCCGTTCTGGGAAATAATGGCGCTAACCCGCTTGGGGTGAGCAGCAGCCAGGCGCCACCCTACGGGAGCGCCGTAGTCATGTACCACGAGAGCGTATTTATCGAGCTTGAGCTGCTCGGTGAACGCTCCGATAGTCTTCGCCAACTGGCTGAAGGTGTAGGAATACTCTTCCCTGCCCGGCGCTTCGGTGAAACCGAACGCGGGCAGGTCTGGAGCAATCACGTGGTAGCGATCGGCCAGCGCAGGAATCAGGTCACGGTACATGAAGGACGACGCCGCGAAACCGTGCAGCATCAGCACTTTTGGCGCCGCCGGATTACCGGCCTCACGGTAGAAGACCTTCACATTGCCCACCTGCTCATAGCGGTAGTGAACCTGTGTCTGTACATCATCAGCGTGCGCGACGCCCATCAGCAAAGCGGCCGCAAGGCCGGCAGCTGCAATGACTCTGGTATACATGATAACGAACCCCTGTAACCTTTAAAGATTGAATTTGAAGGTTACAAACTATTTGAGTAACCTGTAAACAGCCATTTATCAGTTACAGAATCTTTTCCCATGAACGCAACGACGTCCCCCTCTACTGGCGCACTCTTCCTGGCCGACAACCTCGCCCTGGACTTCATCAACAGCGAGTACGGAATGGGCGAACAGCATCAAGACCACCTCGCCGATGACCACAGCGTGATGAGTTGGCTGCAGCAGGCAGGACTCTTACCCGAAGGCAAGCTACCGCCCCCGCCCTCAGGCTTGTTGACACTTGCCCGGCAGCTACGGGCATGCGCCAGAACGGTGGTACACGCAGCGATGCAGGGGGCCGAGACAGACCTTCAGGTAATCAACCAGATTCTGGAAACCGGCCGCCCCATCAAAGAGTTGACCTGGGACAAACAGGCGAAGGCGCTGCGAATCACTACCCGTCGCCGCGACCACAGCCCTGCGAGCCTCCTGGAGCCAGTGGCCGACGCGCTGGCGACTCTGGTCACCCAGGATAAATTCGAGTACGTCCGCCAGTGCGAAGCGCATGACTGCGTCCTGTTGTTCCATGACCTGACCAAGTCACACCGACGCCGCTGGTGCAGTATGGCGACCTGCGGAAACCGCATGAAGGTCGCCGCCTTCCGCTCCCGGAACAAGGTCTGACATCAACGGCGACAGCGGTAGGGTTGCAAGAACGGAGTCACCAGCAACATCAACGCCCCTACAGCCACCAACAGCCACAGGGCCGACTGGAAGTGCCCCGCGCTGTCACGCAGATATCCCACGAGCAACGGACCGGCAGCGCCGACCAGATAACTCTGCAACATCACAAAGGCAGTCCAGGCGCCAGCCTCCTCAGGTGTCGAAGCATTGTCCAGCGGCAAGGTCATACCCAGGGTAAAGGCACCTCCGGTGCCAAAAGCCGCAATCGCAGCTGTCACCAGCGGCATGGCATCAGGCGCAACGGCCATCGCCAGGCTGCCCAGCAAGGCGATGCTGGAACTCGCGGCAAGCAACAGACGTCGATCATCGCTGCGGCTGAGCAAGCCAAACACCGGGTTGGCCAGCATGAACCCCAGGGTATAACTGGCCAGGATCAAGCCTGCCGAGCTGGCGCTCTCGCCACGCTCGATATACATCGGTGCCAACCAGGCAATCAGGGCGTAGAACACCAGGTTGTTGCAGGCGAAGAACAGTGCGATCAGCCAGGCCGTGGGATTGCGCAGCGGCATCCTGGGCATCTGGGTCGAAGCGGTAGAGACCGGCGCTCTCAGGCTCCGATGCTCGATGCCCACCCAGGCCATGATCGCCAGCAGTGCCGGCAGTACCCAGAAACCGCCGGCCCAACGCCAATCACCAATCAACTGATCGATCGGCCCGGTCGCCACCGCAGCGACTGTGCTGCCCAGACCGATGGCCGTTGCATAAATACCCATGAACAACGCGATACGATTCGGCGAGCGCGCCTTCACGTAGCTGGAAAACAGCGTTCCGGCGACCGCGATACCCGCCCCGACTGCCGCAGTACTGGCAAACAACTGCCCAATGGAGCCAGCCAGCGCACGCAGGATGATCGCGGCGCCCAGTACGATCAGCGCCAGCAGGATGATCCGGTCACGCCCAAATCGATGCGCCAGCCAGGGTGCGGGCAATGCCAGCAATCCCATCAGCAAGGTCGGAATCGCGGTCAGCAGCGAGGCCTGGGTATGAGTCAATCCCAGCTCATCGATGATGGCGGTCAGCAAGGGCCCCATGGAAACGATGCCCGGGCGCAGCGTGAGCGCGACGAGCAGGATACACACGACCACGGCTGCGACTGACGGAGCACGGACGTCGCTGCCAGCCAAGGCCGGATACGTCAGACCAGGCGTAACATCGCGTTTGATCGGTACGGATTTGACAGACATGACGAAGACTTCCTACGCAGTGAGCAGTTACGCAGGCGTGTCCCCGTCCATTCGCGTCGAGGCCACGCCGACAGATGTGAACGTCAGTCCGAGTAGGTCGGGTAGTCCGTCAGGCCCTTCTCCGCGCCACCATAGACAGTGGCAGGATCCAGCGGGTTGAGCGGCCAGCCATTGGCGATGCGTGCAGGCAGATCGGGGTTGGCGATGAAGGGACGACCGAATGCGATCAGGTCGGCCAGCCCGGCCTCGATCAGCCGCTCACCACGTTCGGCGGTATAACGGCCGGCGTAGAGAATCTTCCCGCTGAAGTTCGCGCGTACGTCGCGGCGGAAGCTCTCGGGCAGATCCGGCGCGTTGTCCCAGTCCGCCTCGGCGATCGACACATAGGCCACACCTGCTGCCTCCAGCACCTTGATGGCTTCGATATAGGTGGTGTGCGGGTCCTCTTCGACCAGACCGATGTACACCCGGTCCTGATCGGTGCCGGTGAACAACGGGGTGAAGCGCACACCAAGGCGATCCGCGCCTACGGCAGCGGCCACGGCGTCTACGATCTCGCTCAGGAAGCGCAGGCGGTTCTCCAGGGAGCCACCGTAAGCATCATCGCGCTGGTTGGAATGTGCGGAGATGAACTGGTTGACCAGATAACCGTTGGCTGCGTGAATTTCCACGCCATCGAAACCGGCGTCGATGGCATTGCGTGCCGCCTGGGCGTACTGCCCGACCAGATCGCGGATTTCAGTCAGCTCCAGTGCGCGTGGAAGCGACGGCTGAACCAGCTCGCCGACACCAGGGCCGGTCTGAATGAACGCCTTGACCTTCTGCGCCTGAATGGCGGATGGCGCCACGGGCGCCTGCCCGTCAGGCTGAAGCGCGTTATGGGAAACGCGACCGACGTGCCAGAGCTGGGCGAAGATCACGCCACCTTCGGCATGTACCGCTTCGGTCACCTTGCGCCAGCCATCGATCTGAGCCTGGCTGTAGATACCGGGCGTCCAGGCATAGCCCTGGCCACGCGGTTCGATCTGGGTGCCCTCACTGACCATGAAACCGGCACCGGCACGCTGGCGGTAATAAGTGGCCATCAGATCAGTCGCGATATCGCCTGGCTGGGCGCTGCGCTGACGAGTCAACGGCGGCAGCACGATGCGGTTCTTGAGAGTGATACGCCCCATGTCGATGGGGGTAAACAGAGCAGCATGTTTCATGATTTCTATCCTGCTGTTAAGGCGACTGCACTTATCGACAGGCGCACGGGCGCGAATGGACGCACCTGGCGCCCAATGGGCTTGATGAGTGGGAGTGCGGCCCCTCTGCTGGAGAGGCCGCTCAGGCGTTACTTCTTGATCAACACGGTTTTCGGGTTGGTGAACAGCAGGCGGCCCTCATGGCCGTGCTCAGTGCCGATACCCGATTGCTTGTGGCCACCGAAAGGAATATCGATGCCTTGCGTGTGGATCTCGTTGACCCAGACCATCCCGGTTTCCAAGCGATTGGCCACGGCCACCGCTGCCTGGGTATCACGCCCCCAGACCGAACCACCCAGGCCGAACGGACTGTCGTTCGCGCGGGCCACGACATCGTCGACGTCGTCGTAAGCGATGATCGGCACGATCGGTCCAAACTGCTCCTGCTGCACGATCATCGAGCTCTCTGGCGGGTTGTCGACCACAGTTACCGGGATGAAATAGCCAGGACGGCTCTCGTCTACCTCACCGCCCAATACCACGTTGTAACCATTGGCCTTGATGTCATCCAGGAAGCTACGAACCTTGTCGTACTGCATCTTGTTCTGCACGGGGCCGACGGTCACGTTCGGGTCGAGACCGTCACCCATGACCTGCTGCCGCGCATACTCGACGAACGCTGCCACGAACTCTTTGCGATAACTGCTATGCACGTAAAGGCGCTTGATACCCACGCACCACTGCCCCGAGTTACCGACGGCACCCCAGTACAGTTGCGGGATGATCGCTTGCCAGTCGGCATCAGGCATGACGATTGCCGCGTCGTTGCCGCCCATCTCCATGGTCAGCCGCTTGACGGTGCCTGCAGCCGAACGGATGACATGCTTGCCGGTCTCGGTGGAGCCGGTGAAGCTGATCTTGGCGATGTCCGGGTGAGCGGTCATTTGCGGGCCCAGTTCATTGCCACCTGAAACCACTGAAAGCACACCAGCAGGCAGCACGGACTGAGCAATCTGCCCAAAGCGCAAGGTGGTGAGGGGTGTGAATGGCGACGGTTTGATGACCATGGTGTTGCCGGTGATCAGCGCGGGCGCCACTTTCCACAGTGCCAGCAGCACCGGGAAATTCCAAGGCGTGATCGCACCGACCACACCCAGCGGCGTGTGATGCAGCTCCACGATGTGGTTGTCGTTCTCCTCGACGATCTCCACCGGAATACGCCGTGCAGCGATCTGACGAATCCACGAGATCGCCTGGTCAACTTCCGGCTCGGCCATGGTTTTCAGCGGCTTGCCTTGTTCCAACGTCAGCAAGCGAGCCAGTTCATCGCGGTGTTCCAAAAGCGCATCGGCATAGGCATCCAGATAGCGCTGGCGCTGGTCGTAGCTCAGGACCGACCAGGTCTTGAACGCATCCTTGGCAGCAGCGATCGCCGCCTCCAGTTGCTCAGGCGAACCCGACGGAGCCTTGGCGAATACCTCGCCAGTCGCCGGATTGAACACATCGAAATGCGCATCGGTGCTGACCAGCTTACCGGCGATGGACAGGTAGTACGGCCCATCGAAGACGCTGCTGGAGCGGGAATCTTTCATGACAGTAGACATTAGCCTATCTCCTTGAATCTAAATGAAAATCTATTTATCTCAATGATCAAGACAACTTTCTTCAGGCAGCAGAAATCCCGTCACCCAAAAGGCGACTGATGCTGCGGTGTTGTTATGCGGTAGCGTGCGCGAGGGCGCTCAGAGCGGGCGCAAAATGCGCCCGCTCATTACTTGCACGGGTTCGTCTGAGCCCTGCAAATTGCGCGAATCAAGCCAGCAGTTTGAGCAAGGCGTTGGCCGCGGACTCTGAGCTGGCGGGGTTCTGACCAGTGACCAGGCGCCCGTCGACGACGGTGAACGGCTGCCAGTCGCCGGCTTTCTCATAACGTGCGCCAAGTGCCTGGAACTCGTCCTCGATGAGGAAAGGCACCACGTCAGTCAGTCCTACAGCGGCCTCTTCGCTGTTGGTGAAACCGGTCACCCGGCGACCCTTGATCAGCGGTTCGCCATTCGCAGCCTTGACGTGGCGCAGCACGCCCGGAGCATGGCAGACGAAACCGATTGGCTTGCCGGCGCGCTCGAAGCTTTCGATCAGGGCGATGGATGTATCCGACTCCGCCAGATCCCACAGAGGGCCATGGCCGCCTGGGTAGAACACCGTGTCGAAATCCTCAGCCTTCACCTCACTGAGTTTCACCGTGCTGGCCAGGGCTTGCTGCGCAGCCGGATCGGCAGCGAAACGGTGGGTCGCCTCGGTCTGGAAATCCGGCAGATCACTCTTGGGATCCAGAGGCGGCTGGCCACCGGCTGGCGAGGCCAGCACGATGTCGGCCCCGGCGTCCTTGAAGACGTAGTAAGGCGCGGCGAACTCTTCCAGCCAGAAGCCGGTTTTATTGCCGGTGTTACCCAGCTTGTCATGGGATGTCAGAACCATCAGAACTTTCATGATCATTGCCTCATAGTGGGTATTGCATTGGTTTCGACCGAGCCTTGCCGGTCATGGGTTCACTGTTTACCGAGAAGATGTTGCGTCTGCTGCAGTGCCTCTTCGAACGAATCGGGCGTACGGGTGATCTTGGTCATCACACTGGCCCCCAACCACAGGGCATAGAGCCTCAGTGCCAACTGAGCGGGCGTAGCAACGATGGTTACCGTGCCCTCCTCCACACCTCTGCTGATCGCAGCCTCCAGCCGCTCGACGATCTGCGCGGTACCGCGCTGAAGTGCCAATCGCATCGGCTCGGAAAGATCGGCGACTTCAGCGCCCAGCTTGACGGCCAGGCATTTACCGCACTCGACCTGACTGGTCTGGTTGGAGATCCACAGTTGCCAGTAACGCATCAACGCGTCATGGGCACTGGTTGCCGGGTCCTGAAAAATACGATCCATGTCAGCCAAATAGGTCTCGAAGTAGTGCTCCAGCAGCGCCGTGCCGAACGCGTCCTTCGAAGCGAAGTAGTGGTAGAAGGAACCCTTCGGCACGCCTGCGGCATTCAGCACCTCGTTCAGCCCAACGGCAGAGAAGCCTTTGCGGGCGATGATCGATTGAGCGGCGTCGAAAATGCGCTGCCGGGTCTGGTTGCTGTCAGTGGTTGTCATGGCTGCCTGTCTCAGTAGACCAGTCGTCTAGTTCGTTGGGGCCATGTTAGGAATCGCCACCGACAGCAGCAATGTCATATGCGCAAGGATTACGGACATGCACCGCGAGCCGATTGCGCAAACCATCTAGCCCTCCGACAATCGACGCATGCCCGCAGAAAGGAAGTGATCAATGCATACCGTGGCGTTGGTGGTTTACCCGCAATTCCAGGCGCTGAGCCTGTCGGTCGGTTCCGTTTTTGAGTGCGCCAATCTCCTGCATGGCGAGCCGCTCTACCGGTTCACCCTGGTGTCCGAGACAGGCGGAGCCGTGCTGTCGTCTCAGGGCTTCTCGGTCAATACAGAGACGCTTGGCCTGACTGGCTATGACACCGTCATCGTCAGCGGCTACCTGGAGTTGGGTGAACCCAGTCCCGAGCTACTGACATGCCTGTCCAGCGCCAGCTCGCAATCGCGGCGTATCGCATCACTGTGCACAGGTGTTTTCGTGCTAGCCGAAGCTGGCCTATTGGAGGACAAACGGGTCACGACTCATTGGCTGCACGTGCCCGAGTTCAAGAAACGTCACCCCAACGTCAGAATCGATGACGACCGGCTGTTCGTGGTCGACGGGCAGATCTGGACGGGTGCAGGCATGAGTGCGGGAATGGATCTTGCCCTGGCCATGGTCGAGAACGACCTGGGCCCTGACCTGGCCCGCCGCGTAGCCCGCAAACTGGTCATCGCCCAGCGCAGAGGCGCCGAGCAATCACAGCTTTCGGCGCTGCTGGAGATAGACCCGAAATCCGACCGCGTGCAACTGGCGATGGCCTATGCGCGCGAAAACCTGCGCAGTGATCTGTCGGTCGAGGCTCTGGCAGATGTCGCGCGACTAAGCCCTCGCCAGTTCAGCCGAGTGTTCCGCGAGGAAACCGGAAAAACTCCAGCGAAAGCAGTTGAAAGACTGCGAGTAGAGGCCGCACGCGTGATGATGGAGACGAGCCGTCATCCAGTAGAAGTGATTGCTCGCGAGACCGGTTTCGGCGATCGAGAACGCATGCGCCAGGCGTTTCTGCGTGCCTATGGCAAGCCACCGCAGTTGATGCGAGATGAGCTGTACAAGACGGCTAACGGGGTTGGCTGAACGCGCCTATTGGCTCGTTCACCAGCAGATGTACCTCAGCCGCAACGCTTTCAGTAGCGCTCATTGCTCGCGGGGGGCGTGAGATGGAATCAGGCCTGATTCTCGATAGCTGTCGATCAGCTCGTCGAACAGTTTCAGGTCGACGCGGGTTCGTGCAATCAGTTGAGCACCGGCAACCGCAGCGTAAATGGCACCTGCGCGGTGCTCGACATTTTCCAGCCCTGCCTCAACCAATACCTGCGTCAGCCACTCCACGTTGATGTCTGCAAACGCCTTGACCTCACGCTCGACTTCTTCCGGCAAGTCTTCGTATTCCGCAGCCATGAAGCTGGCGAGGCAAAGCCTGTTGCCGTTCTCCAACGATCGCCGAAAGAGCGACGGGTAAGCACGCAAACAGCCGAGCGGGTCAGGATTCGACTCGCGGATGGATCGCAAGGCTTCGGCGGTGTCTCGCCAATAGCGTTCTGCGACCGCAGCGCCAAGGTCCGCCTTGCTCGCAAAGTGGTAGTAGATACTGGCGTTCTTCACGCCTACGGCTTCACCGATGCTGCGGAAATTGATACCGCTGTATCCATGCAACTGAGCCGCCGTTGTCGCAGCAGCCAGGATGGCTTCTCGAGCATTGCCAGTCACGATAACTCCTCGCACCTACGATAGACCTTGGCAGTCTACTGCTGCGCCTTCCACCTGCCAACTGGAAGGTAGGGCTTGACAGGGCGCATCTTCCGGCACAATCTCTACCTACCAACTGACAGGTAGGCAAACCATGACTTTTACATCTCGCAACTCAGACATACCCGTTCTCCCCGTAATGAAAATCCACGACTGGTTCGATGGCCCGTACCCCGCTCGCGTGCGAATCGCCTTGGCGGAGTGCGGATTCCACGGTCATCTGGCCACCCATTCCATGAGCATCTGACCACCGATTCCACGCTGATCCGGCCACCCATTCCACGCGCATCCGGCCACTGATTCCACGGCCATCCGGCCAC
>NZ_PGLR01000071.1 GCF_002803095.1 Pseudomonas sp. ZH-FAD
TGTCCGGATGACCGTGGAGTCGGTGTCCGGATGCTCGTGGAATGAGTGTCCGGATCAGCGTGGAATCACTGTCCGGATGCGCGTGGAATGGGTGTCCGAGTCAGCGTGGAATCCGCACCAAGACCAAACCGTTGTTTCGCTGGCGATAGGTGTACGCAATGGGCTGCGCGATGTACTGGCTGCTATCGTCCGGCAGGAACCGGGTACGCACCAGGGCGTCGATTACTGGCTTGCACGCTGCGACCACGCTCTCAACATCAAGACACTGGCCTTCGCCTGTTGCATAGACTTCCTCAACGATGAAGGGGTAGGAGCGCTGCTGGTTGACCTTCCAAAGGTCGTATACAGGCATGTTGAGGATCATCAACGCCTCAAGCCGCTTGATCCAAGTAGCCTTGAGCATGCTGGTTTTGGCGTTGTGCATACGCAGCGCAACGTTCTGGTTAAGGAGTTCTGCACCAGGGAACACAAGCTTGAGGGTGTTCGCGGCCTCGTCGTAGTGAAGTGTGTCGAGGCGCGAGTCCTGATTGTTAAGAGCAACCTTCTTGGCCCTGACGGTAGCAGCTGACGGCTGCTTTGCCGCTCCGCCTCGTTCAATCGAAGGCGTGGCGGAGGGTGATGAGTGTTCCGCTATCTTCGCAGCACCGCCCCCCTTCCTTCGTTCCTGCTCGGCTATACGAGCGAGCACCTTCGGATCATTTGCAATAGCCCAGCGCCTTGACATGCCCTCTCCCCTTTTGGATTGGGCCTGGAGGATAACGGGCGCAAAAAAAATCCCCGCTTTAGAGGAAGCAACACTCGAAATGTGGCCTTTCGCTCTGCACTTGCAAGTAAATGGCACAGCGAATCTGGACCCAAATGAGACTTCAACGAATCTGCTTGGTAGACGACGCAAGAGCGATGCAGACCCTAGCAAATAGGGTGCTGGTTCAACAGTTAGGCAAAGAGCTGGTGGTGGCATCGAACGGATTCGAGGCCCTGGACGTGATCAACACCACTGAGCCGGACGCATGCTTTATCGATGTGGACATGCCCGAGCTGAATGGACTGCAACTGGTGAGCATCATCCGAGCCAACCCAAAGTTCGAGAAGATGCCCATCGCAATGCTCTCTAGCGCAGCAAGCATCTTCGACCACCAGAAGGGGCTCATAGCCGGCGCCGACCGTTACCTGACCAAACCGTTCTCGAAGGACAGCATCGAGGCCGCCCTGAAAGAAATGGAGGCCATGTATGAGTAACGGTGGAGTCAAAGACCAGCGCCTTGCAGCGTTCAAGCTCGGCGATACGCATTGCCTATGCGCAACCTCGAACCTCGACGCCGTGACCCCTACACCGGCCAACGCATTGATCATTCCCGGTACAAAGCCTTACTTCACCGGCAATGCAAAGATCGGTCGGGACCTCGTTTCGTACTTCCACCTGCCAACGTTTCTGGGCCTGAACAGCACATCCCAGCAGGAAGCGAATGACGATAACCCGACGACCCTGATCCTTCGCGACCCCTTATCAACAAGCGTTTATGGGCTTCAAACGGACGGCATCATCGCGTTCATACCCGCTGCCGAGCTGGAAGATGCGGCCCGAGAAGACTTGGCTATCCCCGCCAAACTGACGCCGTACTGCGTGGGCGTGGTGTCCGCCAGATCGAAGCTGTGGGCGCTAATCCACCTCGACAACATCATCCGTGATCCGAACTTTCGCTCCGTCGAACTACCTGTCCAGAGGCCTTAAATGAGCAAAAATCTCCTGATCCCATCGTGCATCGCAGCCATTGCGCTGTCTGGAGGCCTCGCAGCATTCAGTGCATTTCAATACACCAGCGGCGTGAATGCAGATCGGTTCTACTCAGCGCAGGCAAGCACCCTCCAGAACTCCGCCCTGAACTCAATCACACTGTCGATGCGAGCCTCGACGGATGCTAGCTATGTCGGCCAGTTGCAGCAGCTTGCCGCACAGGTAGATGCAACCGTGAGCACCCTGAGACAAGGGAGCACCAGCGCAAGCATCCCTCCCCTGCCCAGCCCAGCTGACGCCAATCTGGGTCGCTTCGAGGATGCCTGGGGCAACGTGCTGAACGCCATCCAACAAATTGCGGCCTCCCGTGGAAACAACAGCGCTTTTGAGCGTCAGGCTGCCGAATCTAGCCAACTAGCGGCCAGCCTGATCACAGAGGCCACCGAAGCGCATGCGGTGCTAGAGGCCAGTCCTGCGGTCGATACGCGTGTCAAACAGGCGGTGTCGAAGGCGAAAGACGCCGTTGTAGATGGAATCGAGTTGCTGGCCAACACATCAACCCCGAACAGCGACAACCTGAATCTCGCGCTTGAGGCCAGCAAGGCATATGTGGCCACTCTGGCAAGCATCGGCAGAGCCGTTCCAAGGGACAACAACCTCACCGGGCCACTCCTGAAAAGCTACCAAACAGCACAGGCCCTGACCCGCTCAGCTATCAAGTCCGTTGAGGCTGCCAGTGGCACAGTCGATAACGCTCCGCACGTTCGGGCGATCTGGGCCGAGCGAGAGAACATTGACGCTGCAATCAACGGAATGCAGCACGGCATTGCAACCCTGCACAAGTCCCGACTCATTTCGCCGATGATCCTGCTGAGTTCGCTGGGCGCAGCCCTGGTTATCGTCCTTGGGGGCATCACCCTCATTCTGCGCGAATCGAGAGCACACACTCGGCAAGCCCAATCGCTGGCCAACTCGATCCAATCGTCGCAAAAGGAGCGCTCCCAGGAGCTGCGCCAGCTGATCGACGAAATGGAGGAAGTAGGGAGTGGGGACCTGACCGTCGCATTCAGCGAGGGCAATGCCTCCACTCATGACATCGCCTCGACGCTTAACACCGTATTCCCCAAGTTCAGGGAAATCGTGAAAGACGTGCAGCAGACGATAGTCAGCCTCTCGGCTGCGTCTGAACAAACCCTGAGCATGGCGCGGAATACTGAGCGCAGCCGCAATGAACAAGTTCAGGCGATCCAGCACATCGCAAAGCTCGTCGATGAACTGAACAGCTTCACCAAGCAACTCGACGGCGTGATCAACCGCACCCGCGAATCTTCGATTGCTGTAAGTACGCAGATCAACACCGGCTCTACAGCGGTTCAAGAGGTACACGAAGGGGTGGTCAAGCTATCCCAGTCAAACCTCAACATCATGCACCACGCTAAGGCCATGACCGAAAACATCCAGAGCCTGGAGCAGCTGGTTGATGTGGTTCGTCGCGTTGCAAACCAAGCAGCGACAGTTGCTTACAACGCGCACCTTGTGGCCGACGCCATTACCGATGATGACCTGTCCAAGCGCATCCGCATCAGCGCCGAAGCCATGAACAAGCTGACCAACAGCGCCAAGGAAGCTGCTGAGCAGATCGCCACCAACCTGCAAGCGATCAACGTGGCAGCAAAGGACACCCAGTATGTGCTGGAGGAAAGCCAGACAGACATTAAGGCACTGTCCGGCATGTCCTCCAATGCACTGAAAGCAATGAACGCGATCAGTGAGCAAACGAGCCAGCTGGTTGAAGGGATCATCAGCGTTGCAGGGAAGACTGCCGACCTGAATCAACGCTCTGATGAGGTGGCTGACACGATGGAGCAAATCCATCACTACGCCTCTGATCACAGCTCCGCCAGCGAGCAGACTGCTACTGCAATCAGCAACCTGAATGCGCAGGCTCAGCGCGTGGGCTCAACGCTGTCTCACTTCAAAGTCTAGGAACTGAAATGGCCGAAGCTATCGCTGCACTCGACGACCAGCAAGCGTGGGTAGACCTGCTTTTCACGCGCTTCAAGATCGAGGTTGCCCAGGATCGCCAGCCGGCGCTTTTTCGTGCCCTTGATGCCTACGCAACCTCGTTGAACGAGACGGCTGAGTCGTTGCTACTGCGTGCGACGCGGCGACAGCTGCCCCAGGCCTGCTGGGCGCAGATTATCCACTTGGCCACCAATCATGAGACTCGGTTTTACCGTAACCCGCCCGTGATTGAGCTTATCGCCAGCCTCGCAAAAGAGTTTCCGCGACCCCGCATTCTTTCAGTCGGGTGCTCAACTGGAGAGGAACCCTACTCGATGGCTGTCGAGCTTTGCAGGCAGGAATTCGCAAACTTCCATATCCATGGGACAGACGTTTCCGAACCCTGCATCGAGACGGCCATGGCCGGGCTCTACAGGGCCAATGAGTCTATCCCTGATAGATATGCCCCAAGGATTGATGGTGGGCGAACGATGCGCTTCGTTAGCTGGCTCAAGGACTTTGTGACCTTCGAGCAGCACAACATCCTGGGCGAAAGGCCAATCAATTTTGCCTCACCGAACATCATCGTCACGCAGCACATGCTGATCTACTACCGCGCCAGAACTCGCTCGCGAATCTTGGACACCCTTTCCTGCCTTCTCGCTGATGGGGGATACCTCATCACAGCATCTGCCGAAGAAGCCCAATGGAAGGCCGATGGCTTTGAGCGCCTGAATTGCCTTCCAGCAACTGTTTTTAGGAAGAAACCATGAACCCTGTAAAAATTGCACATCTGTCGTGGGTGCGCGGCCCGATTGAGAAGTACATCGAGCGCTGCAAGCAGGCCATGGTCAGCATTACTTCCGTCCGCGACCGTATCAATACTCCCCCTGCCGGCGCGGAGCCCGTGTGGTTTGCTAACCAAAACGACAAGCTTGCGTCTAGCCAAGACGAACTGAACGCACTGCTTTCAGGCATTGCGTCGGCCCTGGACGTGATCGGCAGCAACGGCGGTTATGCCCTCGCCAACGAAATGCGCACATTGGCCAGCGTTGCCCTGACCTCGAACGACAGCGTTATGCAAGACAAAGCGCTGCTGGCCATCCAGAACGCCTTGCAGGTTCTGCCGGGCTATATCGGGATGGTCATCGAGGGCGCCCATGACTCACCGGGCGTGCTGCTCAACTACATCAATGAGCTTCGCTCGTTACGGGACGTGCCGGCACTCACTGATGACTCGGCGCTTACTGTAAATCTGAGCTTCGGGTACAAGAGCCCTCCCCTACATGAAAACGACTGCGACCTCGCAGAGCGGGAGCGTGTATTCAAAAAGGCTGCTGCACAGTTTTGCCTGCTCTACACACAGGCGATGAAAGAGTCGGGCGAGGCCGCCTGGGTCGAAATGCGCGAGCACCTGCGAGCACTACAACGGGTCACGAATGACCCTGAGCTGGGCTGCTACTGGTGGGTAGGCGAGGCAATTATCGACGTGATCATTGCTGACGGCTGCTACATCACACCAGCGATGACAACGGCCCTTCGAGTAGTGATGGTTGCTACCCAGCGCCTTCCGCAGGGAGAGAGCGCAGCCAAACAGGCGCTCAGTCCCGCCAAGTTTTCCTCACTGCTGAACGCTCTTTCGATCAGCCGCAAGATCACTGCTACAGCAGCAGAGGTCGTCAAACACTTCGATGTGAAAGAGAACGTCGAGGAAGATCGGATTGCCCAGCTTCGGCAGCAGCTATCCACACAGAGCGTGCAGAACATCACTGATGTGCTGACCGAAATAAAACCAAGGCTTGAGTCCGCCATGATTGCGTTTGGCCGGGCGGTCAATGCGAAGCACGCGGATGGCTTCGCTGTGCAGACCCAAGCCTTCGACCAGTCGATGCGCACCATTGCAAACATATTCGGCATCTTCAACGAAACGGAACTATCCGAAGTCAGCTTCTATCTGGCCGATGCCGTGAAGGGCGTAAAGAGCCAATCTGAGTTCACGCCAGAGGTGATCGAGACGGTTAAGAACCAAATCCTATTCTTGGATTCCAAGCTCACCCACTTGCGGCGCAACGAGGCCGCCGATCTGCTTCAAATCGAGAACGTCACGGCTGATGTGATCGAGCGAATTGCTACCGAAACGACCGCTGAACTCAAGAAGGTCAGCCACATGATCGCTACCCACGTTGATAGCGGCGTTGGCTCCGACAAGCTGCTCACGGCCCTCGCCTCGTTGCGGGAGCTTGCGAGCGTCTACGAGTTTGCAGGGTCTGTATCCATCGCCAAAATCCTTGCTGCAATAGTCAATGTCATCAGCGATGAGGTTCGTGGAAGCGTGCTGGATGAGTCCGAACGTCTGACTCTCGCCGCCCGCGCTCTCGTCGCCCTGGAAATGTATCTCCAGTACATCACATCAAACCTTCATCCTCCCGCGACTCTCATTGAGGCAGCCAATAGCGCCGTGCGCGAGCTGGGGCAAGATGTTCGTGAGTTCCACATTGTCAGCCATAGCGATCTGGAGGCGAAATTCGATGCGAGCAGCACCGAGGATGACGGTCTAGACGCCCTGCTTCGCGAGATTTTCGAGCTTCGTCCGTATATCGAAGAACTGCAACGGGAATCAGCCGATCACAAACGGACCCAGCTGTCTCAGTATGCTGCGGCCTGCCTACGTCTCAGTGCAGCGGCGATGATCAAAGGCGAGAAAAAACTGGCTGATCTCTGCCGCAACGCATCCGAGCTGGCAAACATCATCCCTGGCCGAGTGGATGACCCTTCGTTCGACTCAAAGTCGGCAGCATCAACTTTGGCTCGTGCCAGCGAGACGATTCTCCGCTGCATGGACGACTACTCGGCAAAGGGCAAGGTAAACCTGTTCCTGATCGATGCCATTCGAGAAGTCGCGGCAATCATAGGCAACGCCCCGGCTGCGGTTGATCAGCCGGTCGAAGCTAAACCAGAGGCTGTTCCAGAGAAGCAGGAACGCGCCTACCCCGAAGGTTACGATCCGCAACTACAGGTGCTATTTGACGAGGAATTCTCCGAGCAGATAGCCAAACTGCGTGACTACCTTGAGCGCTCCGACCTCACTGTGACGGAAGCTGAGTGCCGCGCCATCCACAATATCCACGGCTGCTCAGGCTCCGCTTCGTGCCATGCCGTCAATACGCTGTTCGACGTTCTCGAAGCCCGCTTCTATGCACTCAAGGCAAATGATGACTGCCTCTCGGCAGAACAAGCCGAAAGCCTCAAGAGCCTGCTTGTGGAGGTCGAGCAGTATCAAAAGGACTTCCCGTGGGAGGCCGGAGTTTCGCAGCTTCCTGGCTGGCTTGAAGTCGCTGGGGCAATCACCGGAACCAGGATAGCCACCGAGGCACCGAGCGACCCTGAGCCAGAGCCCGTTTCCGCAGCCTCCACTCCAATTGAGGTTGAGGAAGCACCAGAACCAGTAACGGCACCTGAACAACCCAGCAATCCAGTAGCTGTGCAGATCAGCGCCGCGCCGGACTACGATCTGGAAATGTACGACCTGTACCTCACGGATGCGGACGATGTTATCCCGGAGCTACAACGGAACATCACCGCCTGGATGGCCGATATGTCAGACAAAGAGCTGACAGTGAACATCCGCCGCAACATGCACACCCTCAAGGGCGCTGCTGCAATCATCAACGCCACGGCGATCCGCAGCCTGACCCACCACATGGAGTCTCTGTTCGACTCTATGGCATCCGGGGCCATCACGGCTGACAAGCACTGTGCCGACCTCACCACGTTCGTACTAAACGAACTGATCACCATGAGCGACGCGGTACGCAACCGCGAGGCATACCGGACAATCCCGGCCCTCATTGATTTGGTGGGTGACGCCTGTGAGATGTGCAGGGTGGATGGCGACAAGCTCGCAGCTGTGATTCAGGGCACTTATGGCGCCGCAGCTCCTGCCGCCAAAATCACACCAGATGCCCCAGTTGATGCCGCGCCCACATCTGTCGTCGAGGCCCAGCCATCTGAATCGGTTGAGAACGAAACAGCCGAAGTGCAGGAAGTGCTCACAGAGCATCCAGAAGGTATCCCCGCGCCCGACGCTGCCCAGGATGAGCCGGCTGTGAGGGACGATGCACAAGATGATGAAGAAGAATCTGGGCCGAAGGGGCGCCGTGGATACCGTGGCCTGCGCGGTCGGGCCTTTGGCGAGCGCCAACGCAACTTCGAAAATCGCCAAGCACGAAAATCCTTGGCCGCTGACGGGCTGGTCTTCGACGCGGAGTTCTACCCTGGCGAACCTGACTACACGGACATTGTTACCGCCAACAAGGAACTCAGCCCTCAAGTTCAGTCCCTTTTGCATCGAGCTACTGAAAGCGACAGGGAGGCCTCGCGCACCAAACGGAAAGGGGCGAAGGGCTCCGAGAAGATCAAGGTCGAACTCCAACTCCTGGACAACTCGGTCAAGCTGTCGAATGAACTCAAGGCATCCTCATACCGGCAGAACACCCTGCACCGCGAGTCGCAGCTATCGGTCGTAGCCCTGCGCGAGAAGCTATCGCTACTCCTGATGCACATGAACAAAACAACGGTGCAGCTGCGTCACTTCAACAACATAGGGAACCCAGGCGCTCGACATTCCGCCGTCGATTCGAGCAGCGATGACCAGCGCTTGTATCTGGAGCGCTTCAACCATCTTTCCCATAGCCATACGCAGTCGATTCTCCAGATCGAGCAACTTCTGCAAGACGCTCAAGACATGATCGCCCAATCCAACCTTCTGGATAGCGCATTCAGCTATCAGGGCGAGGTGATCGCCAGCTTGCAGCGCGACCTGCTGCAATCTCGCCTTGTAATGTTCGACAACGAAAAGCCTAGCCTCAACGGCGCGTTGGCCGGCGCCCTCCAGCTGAGCCAGAAAAAAGCGGAATTGGAGGTGCTTGGAACAGACACCCGGATCGACAGGCAGCTTCTTGAATCGATCCGCGACCCACTTCGCCATGTCGTAACTAACGCAGTCGCTCACGGGATCGAATCGGAGGCGGACCGAGTGAAGGCAGGTAAGCCGCCCGTTGGCAAGATTCAGGTCAAAGCCAGCCGGAGAGCAAAATCTCTCATCGTTGAAATTAGCGATGACGGGCGCGGGATAGACCCGAAGGCCATTCACCGCAAAGCCTTGAGTCTGGGGCTAGTCAAGCCGGAGGATCAGCTGTCCGAACAGGAGATTCTTCACCTGATCGCGGAACAAGGCTTCTCCACTGCCAAATCCGTGAGCGAGCTTTCTGGTCGTGGCGTGGGGATGGACATTGTGAGGACGCGCATTGCGAGCCTTGGCGGGCATCTTCACATTGCCTCTGAACTCGGGAAAGGCACCACTATTTCCTTAGAGCTGCCTCTGACCGTGGGCTCTAACCGCGCTCTCGTCTGCCGGATCAGTGATCAGTGGTTTGCTATTCCGACTTTCAACATGGCCCAGGTGCTGGACTTCCCGACGACCGAACTTATGGCAATCAAGGCCAAACCGGGGCAGGCAAGTGTCAGCCATGAAGGCAAATCCTACGATGTGGTTCATCTTGCCGATCTGATGGCCGTCCCTGACCTCAAACTCAACAGTGCTCAGGCGCCAAGCCACACCTGCCTGGTTTTGGTAGAGCAAAGCGGAACCCGATTGGCAATTGAAGTGGAGAACGGAGTCTCCATGCCCGAAATTCACGTAACGAAGTTCGAGGGCATTTTGAGCACGGTAAAAGGGATCATCGGCAGCACAGAAGTCCACGATGGCACTCCGGCTCTGGTCTTGGATGTGATCGAGCTGGCCCGCCTGAACCTCAAGATGACCGAGGACGGCTACAAAGCGAAGCTCTACCGAATCCGTCGAGTAAAGCGTGAGGCTCGCCCCCTGGTGCTGATCGTTGACGACAGCAGCAGCTATCAAAAATTGCTGACACGCCACTTCCAGGCCCTAGGCTGGGAAGTAGCATCCGCACATAACGGACAGGACGCTCTGGACAAGCTTCCAACGCTCAGTGCCCCATCCCTATTCGTCGTGGACGTTGAAATGCCACGCATGAATGGACTTGACCTGACAGAACGGCTGCGCTCGCTCAAGAACTTCGACCGCACACCGATCATCATGCTGACCACTCGCGCTCAACTGAAAGAACAAGCTCTGAGCTTGGGCGTGAACTACTTCCTTCCAAAACCATACGACGCCGCAATGCTCAACGAGGGTATCCGCATCGTTTGCCCTGAACTTCACGCAGTGGGTGCAGCATGAGAATTGGTATCGCGTCTAAGAACGGAACCCAGGCCGGCATCATGGCTGAACTTCTCCAGCCCATTGCTGGGGAGGTGACAGTCTTCGATGAAGCTGCAATTGACGGCGGTTCGTTCATGCAAAGCAATGCGCACGTCATGATCATCGACTACTCCGTCGATTCGATCATGGAGAAAGAGTGCGTCATGGACATGATCACCCGCGACGAGCCAAAGGTGATCCTGACCGAAAAGCAGCTTTATCCGCTTGCTCATGATGAGCGCCTTGCATGGCGCAAGAAGATCATCAACGAAATCATGCGCATCCTTCCTGACCTCGCCTCTGAGTTAAACAACTCGAAGGAGGCAGGAAGTGTCCATGACGTGTGGGTTATAGGCTCAAGCTCTGGTGGGCCGGATGCGCTGAACACCTTCCTATCGGCACTCCCTCGCCTGCCGATTTCACTAATCATTGCTCAACACATTGGTAGCGACAGCGGCTCCGTTTCGCTCCAGAAAGTCCTTAGCAGTCGCCAGGATCGGTGGGCAATTGAAATTGGTGGAGACGGTGTGCCGTTACAACCCGGTCACGCATACATAGTGCCCAGAGATTCTGTCATGTCCATTGAGGGCATTCGGATGACCACACGGCCATTTCAGCTACCAAACCAACCGAGCCCGTCGATCAATGCAACGCTTCGTTCAGTTCGGCGGACTTCAACTGGAGGTGTGGGGGTCATCATCCTCACCGGGCTGGGCGATGACGGCACCGCAGCGCTAAAGGAAATCAAGCACAAGACCATCATGGTTCTTGCGCAGGAAGCCGATGAGTGTGCAGCTCGCTCCATGCCAGACTCAGCAAGACAAGCTGGAGTCGTGGACGAGAGCCATACAGCTGTTGGTTTGGCCAAGCGTCTTGCGAAATGCTACGGAGTCGGCGTGGTTTGATAAGGGGCTTCGCCCCTTGCCCGCCCTACTCTCCCAGAAGGCTCTCAACCGCTTTTGCCTGATCCAGTATGCACTGCTCAAGCATGCTGCCCAGGACGTTCGCTACAACCGGGAACTCTTGCAGCACCTTGCCTCGGATAAATTCAGTCCGTTCAGAAGGTACAGCTGGATAGTCGATTACCTTGAAACGCACCCTGCTCAGGGTGCTAGGCCCGAGCTTTGAAGTAACGATCAAGTCCTCATCATCCACTATCGTGGCGAACTGCCTGAGCGTTGGACCAGTGATGATTTGGGTACTGTTGGACATAGACACCTCCCCTCTACGGTGACTTGATGTTCCAACAGAAGCCTATGTGTCATCGCGGCCAAGAAAAAAATTCCGCGCATGCGCGGAATTTAGCCAGTCCGGGAGGTGCTATCCGGGGTTTCGATTTTCCGCGCATGCGCGGAAATCAGCAGATCAGGAGCACGGCGTTTCTGGCTCGCAAAATCCAAATATTTCATCGTAGGTCTTGCAGCAGACTACCGGCAGCCACCACACAAATGTGTAGATGTGGCTAGTGCTTACTGTGCCGAGCAGCATCTGTGCGTTGAGAGGCATACTGCCTGCCCCCCAACCCACAGTGGTCAAGGGCGAGGTCTGTTGCAGTTTGCCTACTGCAATGGCAGTGTCAAATGGGAGGGAGCCTAGGGCCTTGCGTGCTATGTGCAAAGCACGATATGCCGCGATGCCGGCAGCCACTATAGGGTTATCCCTCGGTGTCGCCATCTGCCTTGGGTACAGTGGCCCCCACTGAGTCCCGATACAACGCTCAAAGCCAAACAGATTTGAAATGGAAGCGCCGATTGTCGAGCACTCAAGATCAGTTGGTGGGACCATTAGCCAGTCTCTACAGCCTGTATTCCAGGCTGGATCACTCTCGGTTGTATAGAGCAGCTTGGGGAAGCAATCGGGCAAGGCGTCGTTAAGTTGCTTGGTTGCCTGCGCAATGATTTTGTCTGTTGCTGCCGAGCAGAGCCCTGAGCCGCCGACAATGCTTGTGTCTGAGCTTTTGGCTGCATCAACGCCACACATCTTGCAGCCCTGCCCAGCCATGGCAATGTTGATGGCCCAATCAGGGAGTTCCCATAAGCGAACGTGCATGCTTGTGTAGTCGTTGTTGTCCACACCAGCAGAAAGAACACCGCCGATAGATTGCCCAAGGGCCGTATCACCCCCGCCCTTGATCACCTCGCAAAGCACAACAGGCTGATAATGTGAGACGACCAGATAGTCCTGGCAAAAGTAACAGCAAGGACTAAAAACCTTATATTCAAGAGTCACCGGATCGATGCTGAGAAGCTGAGCGATATTGGCGCTCATGGCCCGTGCAGGTGGCGAAACAACACCGAGCCCCATAGTGCTGGCGGCCAGAGCTGCTGCGCTCAGTTTGTTGAAGCGGCGTCGGGTGAGGGGTAAGGAATCGATCACCTGGGGTTCCTCAGAAGGCTATGTCTGAGAATGCCCCCCTTAGTGACCCTGAACTGCATGTGGTTCAGCGGCGCCTTCGAGGCAATCACGATAAAGTTGGCTCGTATCGACTTCTGAGGTTTCCCGTGGCGACACAATTTCTAGGCCTGCTGTGCCTGCTTCTCGGAATGGCCGCATTCTTCGGTCTGTGGTTGCTGACCATCAAGAACCGCACTAAGACGATTGAGGCGGATGCTCCAGAAATTACTGCCCCCCAGATTGCATCTGGACCGCTAAGAGAGGGGGTGTACTCGCTCGCCCCCTCCAAAGAGCAGGCCATCGAGCAATCAACCAGATCGAGAGCCACAGGCACGGGGCCTGCTGACAGCGGGGCTCAACAACCCCTCTCCATCGATCAGACAGGCCTTGAAGTTGCCGAGGCCGATGCAGCGGACGACCCTATGGCGAAAACTCACCTTGAGATTGCGAACCAGTTTTTCAGCATGGGGGATTTCGTTGGGGCAACAGAAATGTGCCAACTCATTCTGGATAACGAAGACGCATCACCAGCCCAGAAATCTAGCGCTGAGCAGCTTATTATGGAGTGCGCGTAGGCTCACTCCATTAGCTCCCAGACGGCCTTGAGTTCTTCGATGCAGGCCAGCTTAGACTGAGCCTTCTTCTCCATACGACTGATGTTCTGCGGAGAGGTATCGAGCATCTGAGCAAGCTCTGCCACGGGAATCACTTGAGCACCGGCCAATCCAGTGCGGTGAGTGAGGACAAAGAAGTCCCGCTCACTCAAAGCCGCACGAATCAGCCCGACGACATAAGCTGCCTCGCTTTCTTCCTCCAGCTCCGCCACAAAGTCATTGTTCTGGTCCGCAATGAAGCTGTGCATCCCCGCTTCATCGCCCTCCGAGTTGGAAAGGGTGTCCATCGACATGGCCCCATTGCCCAGGAGGTAAGGACGGAGCCCGTCCAGCTCGAACGTGCTGATGCCAGCTGCTTTGCAAACGTATTCGTCACTGGCACTCGGCATGTCGGCGTACACAGCACGGACACGACCAAGCATCTTGTGGCTGCCTTCTGGAAGTCGAATTAGCTCCTGCTGAATGAGGCTGCGGATGATGGTTTGCTTAATCCAGGTGACGGCATAGGTAGAGAACTTCATCCCTTTTTCCGGGGCGTAAAGACTGATGGCCCGAGTCAGTCCTTGGTAGGCCGCAGAGCGCACCTGATCGAAGTCAGCTGCGAATCGATGCTCACGCGCAACCTTCTCTGCAAGGCCTGCGTTGATCATTGCGAACGCGCCAGAGAGGCGGTCAATGCGCTGATGAATTCGATGGAAGGCGGACCAGCTAGCCAGCAGCTCGATCACAGGAACGCCAGTTTCGAGTGCAACCCGAGCGATACGCTGCTGACGTTCCAAAACGCCGAATCGGAATTCGCGCTTTGCCTTGGCAGGCATGATCGACTGAACGTATCGGTTCGAGCCAAAGCAAATCGCTGGCAACTTGTTCGACAGCCAGAACTGCTCGCAGAGCCGCTGGACGGTGGTACGGCTCAAGTGCATTTCGGATGCCACGTACATAACCAGTTCGCGGCACGCAGCGCTGAGGTCCCCGCAGCGAGATTTAAAGGCGTTCACCGCCTTTGCCAGGATCGCATCGTAGGGCACCAGCAAAGACAGCGCCTTTCGGAGCGAGTCCAGGGCTTCCATGTAAAACAGATCGCGGTCGCCCCCTTCAAGGGAATTCAGCGCATCCAGGCACTGGCGGACAAGCTGGATTCGCTCCCGAGAGAGCTTGGAGAACTCTACTCCAGGGATCGAGCCTTGGCGGAACCACTGGCCATCCACCTTGAGCAGGGCCACGGCTTTATCTGCCTTATTCTCCTTGGTGAAGGCCCCTTCCATTTCTGAAAGCAGCTCGGCTACGACCTCGCGATCACATGCCAGAGCCTGAATCTGATCAAGCGTGAGCTGAAAGACAGTGAAGCCAAATGCCTGCTCCTGCTCAAGGCTCAGACGAAGACCGGCGCGTGGCGTGGCGGGGAAGTCAGGCAAAACATCCGGCACCACGAAGCCAGCCGACTGAGGGATGTGGTTAGCACGGGCTTGTGTATTCATGGCTTGCTCCTAACGAAGCTGAATTTGTTGAACTCATCTTCGAAGGGAAAGCCCTGTGTCATCGCCGAGGGGGAGAAAAAATTTCGGCAACGCTTAGTGATCAAAAAATCACCACCGAGTGCTAACCCAAGCCACTCAACGTTGCTGCATAGTTATCCTCTGAGTTATCCAGAGGAACGGTGGATAACCCTAGCTACTGAATGACACCAGGAGCAGCTGCCAGGATCGCAGCCAGTGCAGAAGCACGGTCGATCCGAACGGAGGATTTCTGGATGAACCTGACTGCATCGGATAAGGCGCGCTTCTCAACGCCTTCAATATTGAGCTGTCTGCCAATCAGGGCGAGCATCAGGTAAGCATCCAGCCGGGCCTGATCGCTTTTGAAATCATAGAAATCCTGGATCATCGGATAGCCGCCATTACTCACGGCCATGGCCAGCCTAATGAGGGTCCTGTCATCGGCTGACAGTTTCAAACCACCGGCCACCGCGTCACGCACTATATCGCCAGCATCTTGCTTCAACCCGATCATGGTGTAGCAGCTGGCAACGAAGGCAAGCATAGAGAACTGGTCCGACTGCTCGCCGGGACCGCCAAGAAGAACCTGCCGAAGCGCCTTGGCCCTCTCAAAGTCACCAGTTTTCAGAAGCGCCGGAAGCTTAATGATTAAAGCTTTCTCATATCGACCCTTGTCCAGCTCGTAGAGAGCATTGAGGATTTCGTCCGCCTGGGACTCAGGCATGCTAGCGGAATAGAGAATCAGGAGAGCCGCGAGAGTTTGGGCGCGAAGATCGGCATCTGGAATGTCGTGGACCCTGCCGATGTACTCCTTCGAGATAGACTTGGATTTCAGGTTCAGCAGTGAACCAGCTTCTCGGGACTGGAGCGCCAGATCACCTGGAGCGAATCCCTTCGGCTCAACCAGACTTGCGCCAATGGCAGCCGAACCAAACTCAAGCGCCGGGATTACTCCCTGGTCAGCGCTGGCCGACAACGCGCTACTTTCACTGACTCCGGTATTGGGTAGCAGGGGCATTTCTGCATCAGCGGTAGATGCGCCCTCCCCTTCAACGGTCGCCTCCTTCTCCGTAAGTTCAGAAGGAACTGTTGCCTGCTGAGAAGCGCTCTCCGATTCGCTCGGCACTGGACAACTCCAATCTCCGCTGGAGCCGCCACCGACTGGTGCTTGACCAGCTTCTTCTTGCGGCTGTGCTGGGTTGCTCGGCGGAGTCAATTCCAACGGCGCTGGCGGCACTACAAAGTCAGAAGCAACATCGGCATAGGCATGCGCCGCAAAAGCCTGCAAACAAGGCTGATCGATGCCAGCAGCGCAGAAGGCTCCCACGGGCTCAATGAGCCACTGTGGGCTTGGAGAGGAACATCCGCCCATGATTGCTGCCGAAAGCGGCACCAGCGGCGCGATAGCGGCCCTCAGAAGCATCTTCATGGCTTAGGAGCTATGGGGCTCACGGTTACGCCAGAATTTCGAAGCAATGCGACCACGCCGCTATTGAGTGCGGAATCATTCTGACCGACAAAGTGGAATACATGCGTACAGCGCAGCCTGATGCTCTCTGCCAGCGCCTGCTCGCTCAGCGATGAACTGAGCATCGAGAAAGGGCTGCCATGGCGTCGCGCAAATGCCGAAATGCCTGACGCACAACCGTCATCCTCCAAGGCCAGCAGACACTGAGGGGAGCGCTTAGCGAAGATGACCTCCAGACAACTGGATACGTAGTCCTGGTCAACACACCCACCAAGAAACACGACCTTGAGCTTGTCCTGCGGCGCCTGCAAGTCGTCAATGAACTGTCCCATCGCAAGGGCCGCATCGGAGCTGAATGAGCAATGAGCGATTGAAAGCTGGGCCGCATTAGCGATCAGTTGCCCATAGTGTTCGCGGTTGGACAGCGCCTGCATGAAGATGCCTGCATACATAAGGCGAGGACGGAGGGCTTCCCAATCAGGTCGGTCGCCACCAGTGAACCCAACCCCATCCACCTCCAGGCGAAACAGCTCGGGATCATCAAGGTTGAGCAGGTACTTCCGATAGCGCTCATCCACGCCGGACAGCCTCTCAGAGTGGACAAAGTGCGCAAGCGACAGATAGCGCTCTTGCCTTCCTGTGACGGGATCGATGTACCCAGTGAAGGGCATCGTCGCAAACGGATCAAACGTGATAACTGGGCTCATTCCAAACCTGTCGTATGTAACCAGTGCTTTGCAGCAGTACGCATCCCCAGTGGGTTGACTAGGGAGCCAGCCACATTCGAGCAGTAGTCTTTCGTGGCTTGCATTCGGGACGGGTCCCCTTTGCCTACAAGCCGGCTAGCGCAATGCGCAACCCATGCCTGCATTTCGCTCTTGCTTGATAATGCAGGCTTACAGCGCCTGATCAGACGCTCACCTAGCAGCCTGTCGGACTTTTCCCCTCGCCGGTAGAATTGCGCATCGCTCCTGGAACCTGACTGTATGAGCCGCTTTCGACCGATAAACCGCGAAATCGACTACTTGCTCCCGCCGTC
>NZ_PGLR01000072.1 GCF_002803095.1 Pseudomonas sp. ZH-FAD
GCGCAAGCGCTTCAATTGGAAATGCCCGATTGAGGTCATGACAGAAGTAGTGGCGTTGCAGCATGATGCACCTGCTTCAATCCAGTAACCGTGTTGCACTCAGCTTCTGCAACCGCCCATTCATGCGCTGGACAATGCCTATATTCGGCGCTTCGACCTTGTTCTCAGGCTGGAAAACCCACCGCGGCGGCAGCGTGAGAACATCATTCGCAGCGCCAGCCACAATCAGCTCAGCCAGCCCTTGATCGACAAGCTGGCGGACCACGAGCAGTTGATGCCAGCCATCATCACACGGGCGATGAGCGTGGCGAGTATTCAGGATCAGACAAACGCGGCCAACCTGGACACCACTGTTGAGTTCCTGGTCAATGCCACGCTGCAAGCCCAAGGCTTTCCGCGTCTCGGCCAGGGTCGTATGCAGACCTTGCCTGCGTTTTACAGCCCTGAGCTGGCCAATACCGATGTGCCACTCGATCAGCTCTTAGGTGGGCTGCGTGATCATGGCGAAGCGCGCCTATGCTTTTACGGCCCTCCCGGTACCGGCAAGACCGCGTTTGGGCATTGGCTGGCGCAGCAACTCGGCAAGCCACTGTTGACCCGCCGCGCATCCGACCTGATTTCACCTTATGTGGGAATGACCGAGCAAAACTTCGCCCGAGCATTTGAGCAGGCCAACGACGATGATGCGATCCTGCTGCTCGATGAGGTGGACAGCTTTCTCCAGGATCGCCGAAACGCTCGGCATAGCTGGGAGATCAGTGCGGTAAACGAAATGCTGACACAGATGGAAAGCTACCGCGGCCTCTTTATCGCCTCCACCAACCTGATGGAAAACCTCGACGAAGCGGCACTGCGGCGCTTCGACTTGAAGATTAGTTTTGGCTACCTCACTGCGGAGCAAATCACTCAACTACTCCGCCAGCATCTACGCCAGATGGGCTTGAAGAAACCGGACAGCCTTAAGCTCGCCCGGCTACTCAGACAAAGTTGCCTTACACCGGGTGATTTTGCACTAGTGGCCAGGCGTGCTCGCTTCAACCCCTTCACGGACGCCAATCACGTGATTGATGCGCTGCTGGCTGAGAGCAGCCTGAAAAGCGCCAGCACTATGAGAGCCATTGGCTTTGCCGAGTGGTAGATCCTGGAAGGTTCGGCAGCCCTGAGGTTGCTGAACCTGCTGCTGATTTGTTGGTGTCAGGGCATCCCTATGATGCAGTTGCTTGGAGTACCGGGGCTGGGCATGATGCCAATTAGACACTTCCAGACAAGGATGCCCGCTGTGCCATCAGCCACCAGCCGCAGCACACTGACCCGACAATGGGAACTGCTCAAGCTGCTGCCACCCAAGGGCCCGGGGATCACAACGGTTGAGTTACAACGCCTACTCGGTGACGCAGGGCACGAAACCACAAAGCGCACCATTGAGCGTGACCTTGTTGAGCTATCCAGGCTTTTTCCCCTGCAATGCAATAACAAAGGCATGCCCTACGGTTGGCACTGGATGCCCGGAAAAAGCGCCGAGCTTCCTGGCATCACACTTGGCGAAGCCCTGACCTTGCGGCTAGTGGAAGGCAGCATTCGCCCCTTGATACCGGCTTTTATGCTGAAAACGCTTGAGCCGCGTTTCAACCTGGCGAGGCAAAAGCTGGAAGCCATGAGCGAAGAAAACCCTTCGGCTCGCTGGCTGGACAAGGTGGCCAGCGTGCAACCAGAACTCACGCAAATCCCTCCAGAAATCAACGCCGATCTTCTCGACGTGATTCAGCAAGCGCTGATGAACGACACCCAGCTCAGCTGCCGCTACTACTCAGCCCACAAGAACCAATTTCACAACTTCACACTTAACCCACTGGGCCTGGTGCAGCGAGCCCATACCACTTACCTCATAGCTAGCGCCGAACCCTTCGACGACATCCGTCAATTCGTTGTTCATCGGTTCGAAGAAGCGCGTGGATTGCCGACTCAATGCTTCAAACCGGAAGGGTTTGACCTGCGAGACTATGTCAATAGTGGCGCCATGCAGTTTGGTACCCACGAGAAGATCAAGCTCGAAGCCTGGATCAGCGCAGGACTCGCGCGCCTGCTGCAAGAGGCGCCCATATCCCACGACATGCTGCTGGTCACAGAAGATGAAGGCTCACGACTAACCGCCACAGTGAATGACAGCTGGGAGCTGAAGTGGTGGATTTTGTCCCACGCAGGATCCATTCAGATACAACAACCACAGGGTCTCAGAGACGAGATCCAGCAACGACTACGGGCGGCTCTAGAGCTGCATGAGTGAGCAAGTGCCTAACAGTTGATTGAAGGGTTCTACAGCAAGCTGGTGGTTGGTTGTTCGATGCATCACCGCCAGGATCGGCAGATGGTGATCCGAGCGGTGGAGATGGCGATCTGGCAGCGCCAGGGTGACTGGTCAGTGATCCTGCATTCGGCTCGCGGTAGCCAATTCACCGGTGCTGACTAGCAGCCCTTTCTGAATCGCAACACGCCGGCCTGCAGCATGAACGCAGTCTGGCATTGCGGCGACAATGCTGCCTTTGAAGGCTTCTTCGGTCAGCTCAAACGAGAGCGTATTGCCCATCAGTGTATGCGTCTGGGCATCCCGTCTTGCGCAACTAAACCAGTCGCCACCTATGCGGCAGCAGCTCCGTAATCTCACTTGCCCGCTGCGTCGGCAGGCGCGTGAGGACGTCCTTCAAATAGGCGTACGGGTCATGCCCGTTGAGTCGAGCTGACTGGATCAAACTCATGATCGCCGCTGCCCGTTTACCGCTGCGCAGTGAACCTGCAAAGAGCCAGTTCTTGCGCCCCAACGCCCATGGCCGGATCTGGTTCTCTGCCCAATTATTGTCAATGGGTACGGCGCCGTCATCGAGATAGCGCGACAGCGCCGTCCAGCGTTTGAGGCTGTAATCCAATGCTTTGCTGATGGCCGAGCCATCGTGCACAAGTAGGCGCTGGGTGATCATCCAGGCATGCAAAACGTCCATCACCGGCACGGCTTTTTCTTGTCGTATTCGGCGGCGTAAATCCGGTTTTAGGTCGCGGACTTCATGCTCGATTTCGTACAGCAGCTGGATGTACCTCAAGGCCTGCTCGGCAAGCTGGCTTTTATTGGTGGCGTGTAGCTCGAAGAATTTGCGCCGGGCATGGGCCATGCAGCCGATCTCGGTGACACCGAGTTCAAAGCTGGCCTTGTAGCCACCAAAATCATCGCAGACCAGCTTGCCCTTCCAATCTTGCAGAAAGTTGCGGGCGTGTTCTCCGGCTCGGCTGGGGCTGAAGTCGTAAACGACCGCTGCCACGTCCGAGAACTGGCTGGTGGCGTAGGCCCAGACATAGGCGCGATGGGTCTTCTTCTCGCCGGGCGCGAGCATCGAAACCGGGGTTTCGTCGGCATGGATCACGTGCTGGGCAAGCACCGCGTCGCGCAGGGCATCGACCAGCGGCTGCAACTGCACGCCACAGTTGCCGACCCATTGGGCCAAGGTCGAGCGGGCGATGACCAAACCGGCTCGACCGAAAATCGATTCCTGGCGGTAGAGCGGTAAATGATCCGCGAACTTGGCGATCATGACATGGGCCAGCAGCCCTGAGGTTGGGATGCCCTTGTCGATGACCTGAGCCGGAACCGGTGCCTGGATCAGGGTTTCGCACTGATCGCAGACCCATTTGCCACGGATGTGCCGCTCAACGGTGAACACGCCCGGTGTGTAGTCGAGTTTCTCGCTGACATCCTCACCGATACGCTTGAGCGCGCAACCGCACTGGCAGTGGCTGTTATCGGGTTCATGGTGGATCAGAGTGCGTGGAAACTGTGGCGGCAAGGCGGTGCGTTTAGGTTTTTGCCGAACCTCAGTCGAAGCGCGAGCAGGTTTCAGCGCTTCAAGTTCTGCTTCGATGGCCGCAATGTCGGTGTCGATCAGGTCATCAAGCAGACTGACTTGATCCGGGCTCAATTGCTCGCTGCGCTTGGCAAACTTGAAGCGCTTGAGCTGCGCAATCTCGTGGGTCAGCTTTTCGATAAGCGTTTGGTCGCGGTGGATCTTCTTGCCCATTGTCTCGACTTTCTGATCGAGACTCTCGACACGTTGCATCAACTGCGCCGCCAGAGCGCGCAGTTGTTCAGGGGGCAGTTGGTCGAGATTGGGCAGCGAAGTCATGCCACCGATTTTGCCGGAGCAGGCCAAAGCCGACGATAGGCTTATCGGACAATTGCACGGCCTGGATTGTCATGGCAGGTGTTATACGATGGAAATCGCGCTGCCAGGCCCGACTCTTTGCCAGGGCAAACCCAGCACCAGGGCGTGTAGTTGTTCGGCACCCAATTCCATCTGAGAGCCGTGTCGAGAACCGGGCCAGAAGAACTTGCCTTGATGCAGGCGCCGCGCCGCCAACCAAACCAAATACCCAACCCGTCGTGCACCAGCACTTTCATCCGATTGCCGCGGCGATTGGCAAACAGATAAGCACAGTGCGGCTGCGCCGCACCGAACACCGCCACCACCCGCGCCATTGCGGTGTCGGTGCCAGCACGCATGTCCATAGGCTCGGTGGCGAGCCAGATGGAGTCGATGCGGATCATCGCAGCAGATCTCGCAGAAAGGTCGCGCAGGCAGCGGCGCTTTCGGTCGGCCAGTTCACTTTGATGGTACCGCGCGGGTGTGGGATTTCCAGACAGATAGTCGATGACGCGGAATCCGACTTTGTCCCGATAGCCTGCAAGGACAGAGGAATGAAAGCAGGTTGCAGCGCCATGGCTTTCTGCGTGTGCACTCGGATCCATTTATGGACGAGGTTTGCGTTGAGGCTGTGGCTCAGCGCAACGCTGGCAATCGAGGCCCCGGGCTGGGCGCACTCTTGAATGATCTGGGCCTTGAAGGATTTGGAGTAGGAACGGCGTTGTGGCTGCATGAAAGACCCGCTTAAAAGGCTAGAAATGGTGTCCACTTAAATCAGGTGGACATCATCGCCTTTGGCGTCGGGGCCAGGAAGGTGTGTTGGCCGGACGGATACCCATCAGTCGTATCGAACTCGTGATGAAGCACGGGCTAATTTATTCGCCAGGTATATCGAGGAAGAGGAGTGGCCAAGCACTGCGCCCTCCCGCTTGCACGACACTCCTTGCCATCTACGCGAGCATAATTCAGGTAGATTACTTATGGTTTATTTGAATTAAGAACAACTCGTACAAATGAGCGGAGATCTGCAAAACCCTCGGTGCGTGTAAGGTATCGGTCGAGATAATGGCCTTTAATGCCAAAGTTAGTTGGCCCATCCCGATCACACTGCTGTGAGTCTCCGATCATCCATGCCTCATGAGCAGCGACGCCGAGTTGTTCGATCACGTTCTGGTAGATCCTGGCATCTGGTTTCAGTGTTCCAATCTCGAAACTGTAGCCATATCCGTCTAGGCCGGGAAAGAGACGCTCTATCGGCTCCCGGTACGGAAGGGCGAGGTTCGAGCAGATTGCGACTTTTATGCCCGCTGACTTCAGTGCTTCGATAGCTAGCAGTGCGTCCTCGTAGGGTCCGATACGCTGGAGCTCTGCATCTAGCTCTGCTTGAATCCGCTCCAGCTCAGAGGGCAGAAGTGCGATTCCGAAATGAGCCGCCGCCGCTTCAAGGCTCAGCGGATTCGTCATAATGATCTTGGCATCGTCAGCACGAACGCCTCGACCTCGCAGCCTACCAATCTTAAGTACCTGCCTGTAGGGATGGCAGCCTTTGTGGATTTTCAGGACAGTTCCAAAAGCATCGAAAATCACAGCTTTTACGCGGGGCACAGGTATTCCTATCTGAGCGTTAGGGACAGCCTGATCTTCGCCGAATTGACTGGTTTGTTCTACGCCTGTCCTGTTTTCCCCGGAGCAGCCAGCCAAGACCGAGCGACTGATGAGTACGCTGGATACCATTAACGGACGCTGGGGACGAGGGACGCAGCGGCCGAGGCGCCCGGCCAAAACAGCCGAACGGAGCATGCGACGGGAGAGATCTACTGAAGGTCGACGCCCGGTGAGCTCGACAATCAGCAATCAATGCGCATGGCCTTCGCACGAGATCGAGCGTATGCAGCATGTGTTGTTCGAACTTTCGATAAGTCTGCTTCGCACGCAGGCCTGACCTGAACAGCCTCGGCGCGGCCAAATCGTTTATCACCATATCGAGCAATAGAGTCCGTCGCTTGATGACCCATCACATAAGCAATTTCGACCCGCGACAGTCCCGATGCCTTGAGGTTTGATCCGAACTGGTGGCGCAACGTGTACATACTCGGCACCTTTTTACGAGGAAAGGTCTCAAGAGCCGCGCGACGGATCGCTATTCGGATTGAGTCCAAGCTCCTGCCCTGAGAATGGAAGGCCTCAAGAGCATTGCTCACCAGCCTGCAAAAATCCTCACTGGCTTCAAGCACTCGGTCAGCACCACGCAGACCGCCATGGCTGTGTTTAGCGCCAGGAATCACGATGCGATTGCCATTGACGCTGATGCCACTGAGTTCACAAGGGCGCGCTCCTGTCATACTGATCAACAAAAGGGCCCCCGCCTCAACCACCTGCTCCTTTGCTAACAGCTCCTTGACCCAGCGCCCAAACTCCTCATCAGTAATTCTCTGCCGCCGCGCCTGCTTGCGTTTGCGAGGCAAATCCAAGACGGTAACAGGGTTGAGTGTCCGATTGATTTCCTGTGCAATCCAGAAGTGATTCCGGAGCTTTTGATCCAGCGCGAGTGCATTGCGCAGCCGCCTGAAATAGTCGGGCCGATATTCAGGCGCAGCCCTCAATAAAGCACCAATGATATTCAGCTCATTTAGCTCACTGATCGGGATGCCAGGCAGGCGCGTTTCGTAGAAGTGGCTGGCTAGTGAGCGGTAAGCGCTTTGGGTCTCTGTGTTCATGCTGATTCTTCTTTCTTATACGTACGAACGAGCTCGCACATAATCAGCATGCGCCATGAGCAAAAGCTATCACAACAGAACAATCAATAATTTTTTGCATAACAAAAATCAAGCGAGCGTCAAGGCAGACAGCCTTGTCCAGTGTGGACATAGGTTTGTTGATTGAAGACGAGACTGATCAATTATCGGTGACTGCTCCGGTAATTTAGTATCTACGAAAGCCGGGACAATTCAATCCGGCGCAGGTAAATATTGCATACCCACACCGGCATCCTGCCACACAGTGGCGGGAAGATAACGCTCGATCTCGTCGATGATCATGTTCAATGAGGTGATGCTCTGCACTATGGACTCATCCAGTTTCTGGATCACATGCTTGTCGCGCTCCAACTTGATGGCACCGAATAAGTCAATTTTATCAAGCAGATAACAGGAGAAAATCATGCAGGAAGATGTGGAGGCGCCAATGATTATCGCAGTGAGATTTTGATATCGGTAGTGATCGACGTCGGCCAGAAATGGCTACCTATTTCAGACCATCCTTAATGTGAAAAATAGCATGCGGTAGTCAGAAACAGCGAAATAAGCGGGTGATCTGTCCATTACGTGATCAGCGTGCCTCTTTCAAAATCGGTCACGACCGAAGTCGGTCAGAAGTGGTGACTTTTTTCCGGGCGAGATAACTTCCATAGTTTTTAACGGATGGCTACACCGAACCGACAAAAGGCTACTGCCTGAAACTGGCGAAGGTATGACGCAGGTATTCGGCAAAAGCGTAAGCAACCAAGGGTAACTGGCGATTTTGAAGGCACGCTAACACCAGATTTGCCGAAGGGAATCCACGATCAGCGACCTTGCGGCTAACTAGTCCGCCATCCTTTAGAGAGATGCCGATCTCTATCTGAAAGGTCAGCGCTAACTCGTAACGCAGGTAGCCAAGCATAAACTCGAAGCTATTACTTTCAATCATCGGCCGCAGCTTAATTGATCGTCGTGCAAGAAAAGCATCGATCAACTGGCGTCCGGCAATATCTGGCGTCGGCAGCACAAGTGGATAATCCATGCATTGTCGCAGCTTGATCGGTTCATCTTTGACGGCCAGTGGATGGTCGCGATGCATAACCAGACACAACGGCTGTATCAGCTCATCCAGGCGCACGATGTCGGTCTCACGGGTCAGGTGAAAGATCAGTGCTAGGTCCGTCTCGAAAGTCCGCAGAGAGTTCAATGCACGGTGGTGATCACCCACCTGCACCTGAAACTCAACCAGCGGATGCTTCTGCTTGAAGCCAGCGATGCGCTCCGGCAGAAATGCCGAGGCTGCAGCCTGACTGACCACGATACGCACGCAACCACGACGCAGACCCTGCAGATCCTCTATTTCCGAACGCACCTGCTCCAGATGCGCTGAGCGGCTGCGAATATATTGCACAAACAGCTCGCCAGCAGCGGTCAGGCGCATGCCTCTGGGCAGCCTTTCGAACAAGGGCGTGCCCAGTTCCGCCTCCAGATCCTGAATTCGCCGGTTGACTGCCGAGGGCGCCACATGCAGACGCTCTGCCGCCTGGCGAATGGAGCCAACGCGGGCGACTTCGTCCAGATAATGCAAAAAACGCAGATGATTCAAAATGGCTTTCCCTATCAATTGTTCTGCCGAGCGGACCCTGCACCTAACTTGGCCTGCTTTCACGTTGCCGGTCCAGAGGCCATTCGCGTGCCACATTAGCGCGCATTCGTGCCCGTGCATGGTGCATATGTCGAGTTTGAACGGGCGATGCTGCAATGGCCTCGCGGCCGGCGATGACTGTGCAGTAATAGTGTGCACAGCGCGTGCCCAATCTGACGCGCAGCCACAACTCACTCCACGCAGGGGTTAACCGGCACCGTTGCCGTTTCGGCAACGCAACGATCGTAATAAGGTTGCCTTTAAGCAACGCAGGTGGCATGCCCTCTGCTTTAGCAATGGCATGAACAGAAAATCACTTGATCCGCTTGCAACTGCCACCGCCTCATTCGGGCCAGTGCCTTCAAACGCCTGGCAACGGGATGCAGAAGGTATCAGCCTGGTACGCCAGTTGGAGCCGGCGCGCCCACTGCGAATCGGCACCGATGCCAGCACGCTGGAGATTGATCTGGCACGCAGCCTGCTGATCGTCGTGGATATGCAGAATGATTTCTGCCATCCGCAGGGCTGGTTTGCCCAGAAAGGCGTCAGCATGCGCGCCACGCGGCGTCCGATTCCGATCTTGCAACAGCTGCTGCCAGCCTGGCGTCAGACGGGCGCAAAGGTGCTCTGGCTTAACTGGGGCATCCGTCAGGATTTACTCAATCTGCCAGCCACGGTGCACTTCAAGGGCAAACGAACAGCAGATGGCGTTGGATACGGCGAGCCGTCCCCTGTAGATCACGGCCGTTCCGTGGTGCAGGGCGAATGGGGCGCGCAGATCATTGCTGATTTGCAGGCCGCCCCGAGCGACATCCAGGTCAGCAAGCATCGGCTGAGCGGCTTCTGGGACAACGAGCTGGACTCGCTGCTGCGTGCCAGCGGCATTACCACCCTGCTGTTTGCCGGCATCAATACCGACCGCTGCGTGTTTTCCACGCTGCAGGACGCTGCCTTTCTGGGCTACGACTGCATCCTGCTCAAGGATGCTTGCAGTACGCCCTCGCCCGCTTATGTAACACGTGCCATTCATTTTCTCGTTGAGCAGTGCCACGGCTTTGTTGCTACCGCTGCTGCTCTGCAACAGTCCCTCGCTTCACGAAATCAGGAGTCTTGACCATGAGCATATTGTCTTACCGACCTCGCGTATGGAAACACCTCACTGCTGCTACGCTCGGCCTTGGCCTGGCGTTCGCAGGCACGGCCCACGCCGCAACTGACATCGACCTGGTCCTCAATTGGAAGTACGAAGGTGCCCAGGCCTGGTTCTTCCTGGCCGAAGACAAGGGCTATTTCAAGGAACAGGGCCTGAATGTCAGCATTGACCAGGGCGAAGGCTCGGCAGCATCAATTCCCAAGGTTGCCTCTGGCGTCTACGATGCCGGCTTCGGTGACACCAATGCGTTGATTCAGATGGCCTCTGCACAGCCGGAGCGCGCTCCGGTCGGCGTCTACATGATCTACAACACACCGCCCTTTGTCATTGCGGTAAAAGCTGACAGCCCGATCAACGAGCCAAAGGACGTGGAAGGCAAGACCATCGGGGGCCCGGCCAACGATGGTGCGCTCAAACTGTTTCCCGCCTTCGCCGAACTGACCGGCATTGACCAGTCCAAGGTCACGATCAACAACATGTCGCCAAATCTGCGTGAGCAGTTGCTGATGCGAGGTCAGATTGACGCTGCCTTCGGTTACATCACCACCGTCAGTTTCAGTGCCAAAGGTATGGGTGTGGACCCGGAGAAAGACCTGCGCTTTATCCGCTATGGCGATCACGGCATGGATCTGTACTCCAACTCGATTTTCTTCTCTCAGAAGTTCATCAACGACAACCCCGATGCCGTGCGCGGCTTTCTGACCGCCCTCAACCAGGCTATCCAGGACGCCATCGCCAACCCCGAAGAAGCAATGGATGCGCTGATGAAGCGCGAGCCTTTGCTCAATCGTGAAGTTGAAATGGAAAAGATGCTCACCACGGTGCGCAACGACATGAGCCACCCGGAAATTGCCGAGATCGGCCTGGGCGATGTGAATGACGAACGTCTGCAGAAGAACATCGATATCGTGGTTTCCGCCAACGAGCTGGAGAACACCCCGAGCATCGAGCAGATTTTCGACCGCAGCTTCCTGCCTGCGCGTGACACTCGCCCAAGCGAACTCTGAAACCGGTCCGGAGACCCACATGAATCTTGATCTGAAAGGCAAAGTTGTCGTTATCACCGGCCCCGCCAAGGGCATGGGCCGCGCCGTCACCCTGGCCTTCGCCCGGGAAGGCGCGCGCCTGGTGCTCGCTGGACGCGACACAGCCGCCATCGAAGAGGTCGCAGGGGAATTGGCTGCGATGGGTGCCGAGTCGTTGGTCGTCAAATGCGATATGACCCGCAGCGAGCAGACTGAGCGACTGGCAACCGAGGCCCTCGCGCACTTCGGCAGTATCGACGTGCTGGTGAATGTCGCGGGGGGCTCCGGCCCCATCGGCAAGACCGGCTGGGAGACCACCCAGGCCGAGTTCGATGACATTGTGCAACTGAACATGACCGGCTGCTTCAACACCATGCGCGCAGTGATGCCCGCGATGATCGAACAAGGCGCCGGCAAGATCGTCAACGTTGGCGGCACCTTCGGTATGCGCGGCCGCGCCGGTCGCATGGCCTACTCAGCGTCCAAGTGGGGCCTGCGCGGCATCACCAAAAGTTTCGCGCTGGAAGCCGGCAGCTACGGCATCAATGTCAACTGCGTGGCGCCGGGCATGGTCGATGGGCCGCGCTTTCGCAACAAGGTCTGCGCCAACATGGCCAACAAACTCGGCATCACGCCTGAAGAAGCGGCCGTTAGACATGCCGAAGATTACGCCCTCAAGCGGGTTTCAACCGACAACGATGTGGCCAATGCCTGCCTGTTTCTGGCCAGCGACGTTGCCCGTCAAATCACGGGGGTCGATCTGCCGGTAGATGGCGGATGGGCTCTGCTTTAGGAGAATGTTATGAATCAAGTAGACCTGGTTATTCGCGGCGCGCGCGTCGTATCGGACCATCAGATAATCGAGGCTTCGGTGGCCATTGATGGCGAGATCATTGTTGCCGTGGGCCATGATGACCTGATGCCCTCAGCCCGCGAAGTGCTGCAGGCCGACGGCCTGTTCCTGCTGCCCGGTGCGATCGACAGCCATGTGCACTTCCGTGATCCAGGGTATCCGCACAAGGAAACCTGGAAGACCGGTTCAGCGGCGGCGGCCTGCGGTGGCGTGACTACTGTTTTCGAGATGCCCAATACCAATCCGCCCACCGCGACGATTGACGCGCTCAATCTCAAACTGAAGGCCGCAGAATCATCCTACGTGGACTTCGGTATTCATGGTCTGCTCGGTGACGATACCGTCGGCCACCTGGAAGAGTTGATTGACGCCGGCGTGACAAGCTTCAAGGCCTTCGTCGGCAACACCTTCGGTAACCTGCCCTCGCCCAGCGATGGCGCCCTGCTTGAAGGTTTCGAAAAGCTCGCGCCGCTGGGCATTCGCACCGTGGTGCACGCGGAAAACTCCTCGATCCTGGCCCGCCGGCAGAAACGCATGCAGGCTGAAGGCCGTATCGACGCCCTCGCCCATCTGGCCGCCCGCCCGGTGGTCGCCGAAATTGAAGCTATCGGCCGGGTACTGACCCTGGCCGAGTGGACGGGTGCGCGGGTGCATATTGCCCATCACAGCGCCGCAGACTCACTGTTTCTGATCCGTGAGGCCAAGCGTCGCGGCGTTGATGTCACCGTGGAAACCTGCCCGCAGTATCTGCTGCTCAATACCGATCATGCTGATCACCTGGGCGGGATTCTGCGCCTGAACCCGCCGATCCGCGAGGCCCGCCACAACCAGCCGCTGTGGGACGCCATGATGGACGGCACCATCGACATGATTGCCACCGATCACGCGCCGCATGCGCCGGATGAAAAGACCCGCGCCAATATCTGGGAGTGTGATTGTGGCTTCCCTGGCATCGAAACCCAGATGGCGTTGATGCTGACCGAAGTAAACCGCGATCGCGCTAGCCTGATGGATTACGTGCGCTGGAGTTCCGTCAACCCGGCCAAAGCCTGGGGTATCTACGGCACCAAGGGTGTCATCGCCCCCGGCGCGCATGCCGATATAGCCGTGGTCGACATGAACAAGTCCGGCATCCTGTCCGAAAACGAACTGCAGAGCATCAGCAAGATCTCGCCGTGGGATGGCCGCGCGGTCAAAGGCTACCCGATTCATACCCTGTTGCGCGGTCGCTTCGTGATGCGCAACGGCAAGCTGGTGACTGAAGCTGCCGGTTGGGGCCGCTCGGTGAAAGGGATTCAAGCGATGCCCAAGGCCAAGCCGTTGAATACCGAGCACTACACCAGTGCGATTCTGAAAACGCCAGAAGGTGTGCGCCTCACCGCTGAGCCAAAGCGGTGAAAGCGCCATACAGATTGGGCCAAGGACAGGTCATGAGGAGTAACGCCCATGCTTGAAAGCACATCAGCAAGTGCGGCCAGGACAGTGATAGAACTGTCTAACGTGACCGTGCGTTACGGCGGCGACATGGTCGCGCTGGATAACACCACATTGCGCATCGAAAAAGGCGATTTCGTCGCCCTGGTCGGGCCCAGTGGCTGTGGCAAGTCGACCATTCTCAAACTGGTTGCCGGCCTGATCGAGCCGACTGAAGGGGCCGCCATTGTCGGCGGCCGTGAAGTCGGCGCTATCGGCACTCACGCCAAGCGGTTGGGGCTGGCATTTCAGAATCCAACCATGTTGCCGTGGCTGAGCATTCTGGACAACGTGATGATTCCGCTGAAGATCGTCGAGCCATTCCGGCAGGAATACCGGCGCAAGAAGAACGGCGAGTTTCGCGAACGCGCCGAAGCCCTGTTGGAACAGGTCGGCCTGGCCGGCTTTGGTGGCAAACGCCCGTGGGAATTGTCCGGCGGTATGTTGCAGCGCGCTTCTCTGTGCCGCGCGCTGGTCCATGAGCCAGATATTCTGCTGCTGGATGAACCCTTCGGCGCCCTTGACCAGTTCACCCGCGAAGAGCTCTGGGACACCATGCAGGCGCTATGGATGGCCAAGCGTCCGACCGTGTTGCTGGTGACCCATGATCTGCGCGAATCGGCCTACCTGGCCAATCGCATCTGCGTCATGAGCGCCCGCCCCGGGCGCATCATTCAGGACAAGACCGTCGAGTTCGCACGTCCACGCACCCTCGAATCCAGCTATGAGCCTGATTTCACCTCTCTGGTGCAGGCGTTGCGCATGAGTATTGCCCACGTGCGCTCTGATGCGGGCAAGCCGGCGGCTGCCAGCGCCCCAACAACCCTGGCCACATCGCGCATTACGGAGACCTTGCCATGAACAAGGAGCTATCACGCTTTCGGCGAAACATGCTGTCATTTTCCGCCATGGTGTTCTTCTTTCTGGCCTGGGAAGTCATTTGCCGGGTGTTGGGCGTATCTGAACTGATCTTGCCCGTGCCCAGCCAGATTGCCGCCGTGCTGTTCGACAAGATGCCGATTCTCTGGCCGCATGCCCAGCAGACCTTGATGACCACGCTGATCGGTTTTTTCCTGGGGGTGGTTATCGGCTTGATCATTGGTGTGATCATTGGCTCGTCGCGCATGGCTTATGACATTGCCTATCCGCTGTTGGTCGGTTTTTCGAGTATCCCCAAAGTCGCTGTGGTGCCGATCTTCGTGGTCTGGTTCGGCTCCGGCACCATTCCGGCGATTCTGACCTCAATGGTCATCGGCATCTTCCCGGTCGTGGTCAACGTCGCCACTGGCCTGGCTACTACCGAACCGGAACTGGAAGACGTGCTGCGCGTACTGGGTGCGAAGAAGCGCGACATTCTATGGAACGTCGGGCTGCCACGCACCATGCCCTACCTGTTCGCCTCACTGAAGATCGCACTGACCTCGGCCTTCATCGGTACCGTGCTGGCGGAAACCATTGCCTCGAACAAGGGCATCGGCAACGTGATGATGATTGCCAGTGGCAACTTCGACGTACCGCTGGTCTTTGCCGGGCTGTTCATCCTGGCCGCCATGGGCGTTGCCCTCTACTCCATCTCCGCCCTGGTAGAAAGTCACTTTACCAGTTGGACTCAACGCTAAGAGCAGGGAGATAAACCATGCAGACATCGCCACAGGCACTGCGCAGTATCGCCGTATTCTCCGGCTCCAATTTCGGCGTCTCCCCCGAGTACGCCGAACAGGCCAAGGCGCTGGGCAGCGAAATCGCCCGGCGCGGGATCACGCTGATTTACGGCGGCACCACCAAGGGTCTGATGGGCGTGGTGGCGGATGCCGCTCTCGCCGAGGGCGGTGAAGTGATTGGCGTGATCAATCAGCGTCTGTTTGATCGCGGCCATCTGCACCCCGGCCTCAGCGGCCACGAGGTGGCCGACACCATGCGCAGCCGCAAGGCGCGCATGTCTGATCTGGCGGATGCCTTTATCGCCCTGCCCGGCGGGCTCGGCACACTTGAGGAGCTGTTCGAGGTTGCCACGCTCACGCAGCTCGGCGATCACAGCAAAGCTTTTGCGTGCCTCAACGTCCGCCAGTTTTTCGAGCCCCTGCGCGCCCTGCTTGGCCACGCCCGGCAGGAAGGCTTCATGAAGATCGAGCATGCCGAGATGATCATCATCGAATCCGACCCCGGCCTGTTGCTAGATCAATTGGCCGAATGGCGCGCCCCTACCGTGACCAAATGGATAGACCAGCCCGGTTCCTGATCACGGAACCGCTCAACAGACAGGACACAGCATGACCACCATCAAGATTACTGCCGGCGGCTTCGAGTTTCTCGCCGAAGCCCACCCCGATGCGCCTGACACCCTGGCCGCCTTCTTGCAACTGCTGCCCTACCGGCAGAAGTTCATCCACGTGCGCTGGAGCGGCGAAGGCTGCTGGGTGCCGCTGGGTGACTACAGACTGAACAACGATGGCAAACCGGTAGGTTTCGAGAATCACACCAGCCACCCCTCGGTCGGCGACATTCTGTTTTACCCCGGTGGTTACAGCGAGACGGAAATCATCATGGCCTACGGTGCCTGCAGCTTCTCCAGCAAGATGGGCCAGTTGGCCGGCAACCACTTTCTAACCATAAAACAGGGCCGCGAGAACCTGCGCGCACTGGGTTTGAAAACCCTTTGGGAAGGTGCGCAGGACGTCACCTTCGAGCTGGCCTGAAGTGCCACGGCCCTCTTTTCACAAGGTAACAAGACCATGAAAACACGTGTAACGCGCCTCAGCGCGGCGGCCCCCAATGACGTCAGCGCCCTGAGCCAGGCCATCGAATCAGGCCAGATCGACCCCACACGCGTCATTGCCGTGCTCGGCAAGACCGAGGGCAACGGCTGCGTAAACGATTTCACCCGCGCTTTCGCCACCACAACACTGAAACACTTCTTCGCCGGGCAACTGGACCTGAGCGAGGCCGATGTTGATGAGCGTATTGCCTTTGTCATGTCCGGTGGTACCGAGGGCGGCTTGAGTCCGCATTGGCTGGTATTCGAGGTCGACAGCAGCCAACCGGCTGATCGCACCGCTTTGCCTGGCCTGGCCGCCGGCGTCGCCTTTACTCGCGACTTCCGCCCGGAAGAGATAGGCCGCACTACCCAGGTAGAACTGACCCGCGATGCGGTGCTTCAGGCGATGGCTAATGCCGGTATCCAGCGGGTCGAGGATGTGCACTTTGTACAGATCAAGTGCCCATTGCTGACCGCCGCGCGTATCAATGATGCCGCTGCTCGAGGGCATACCGTGGCCTGTCATGATACCTATGAATCAATGGGCTATTCCCGCGGCGCGTCTGCGCTGGGAGTGGCCGCTGCCCTCGGCGACCTGCCCGGCGGCGTCAGCGACGAGCAGATCTGCCGCGATTGGTCGCTGTATTCCAGCCGGGCTAGTAGCTCGGCCGGT
>NZ_PGLR01000073.1 GCF_002803095.1 Pseudomonas sp. ZH-FAD
ATCAAAATGGTTGTTACCCTGATCAAGCCGATCGCCATGGAAGATGGCCTGCGTTTCGCAATTCGCGAAGGCGGCCGTACCGTTGGTGCTGGCGTGGTTGCCAAGATCGTCGAGTAATCGGTTGATCTGTTCCTCTCAGGCCGGCATAATGGTCGGCCTGATTTTGCTTTAGGTCAGTAGCTCAATTGGCAGAGCGGCGGTCTCCAAAACCGCAGGTTGGGGGTTCGATTCCCTCCTGACCTGCCATTTTCTAACGAATCTGGCGTGTCTTTCACAGGATCCTCTCGAATGAATGTTAAGGCTGAAGCCAAAGACTCTCGCTTTGATCTGGTCAAGTGGCTGGTTGTCGCTGCCCTGGTTGCTGTGGGTGTTGTCGGTAATCAGTACTTCTCTGCTGAGCCGGTTCTGTATCGCGTTCTGGGCTTGGTTGCGTTGGGTGCTGTTGCTGCTTTCGTGGCGTTTCAGACTGCTCGTGGTCAAGCGTTCGCGGTGCTGCTGAAAGAAGCGCGCGTCGAGATTCGTAAAGTTGTTTGGCCGACCCGTCAGGAAACCATGCAGACCACTCTGATCGTGGTTGCGGTGGTCCTGGTGATGGCGCTGCTGCTGTGGGGGCTTGATTCCCTGCTCGGTTGGCTTGTTTCCCTGATTGTTGGTTAAGGGTGTCTCGTGGCTAAGCGTTGGTACGTCGTGCATGCCTACTCGGGTTACGAGAAGCATGTGATGCGCTCGCTCATCGAGCGCGTGAAACTGGCTGGTATGGAAGATGACTTTGGCGAGATTCTCGTTCCCACTGAAGAAGTGGTCGAGATGCGCAATGGTCAGAAGCGCAAGAGTGAGCGCAAGTTCTTCCCTGGCTATGTTTTGGTGCAGATGGAAATGAACGAGGCGACTTGGCACTTGATCAAGGATACGCCGCGCGTCATGGGCTTCATTGGTGGTACGGCCGACAAACCGGCGCCGATCACCGAGAAAGAAGCCGAAGCCATTCTGCGTCGTGTTGCCGATAGTGGTGACAAGCCCAAGCCGAAGACGCTGTTCGAGCCGGGCGAGATGGTACGAGTTGTCGATGGCCCGTTCGCCGATTTCGGTGGTGTGGTCGAAGAAGTGAATTACGAGAAGAGCCGCATCCAGGTTGCTGTGACCATTTTCGGTCGCTCAACCCCGGTCGAGCTGGAGTTCAGTCAGGTCGAGAAGGCATAACTGACATAAGCATCCCTCACCCCGCAGCCTTAGGCTGCGGGGTTTTGTCGTCACTGGGATAAATGCGTAAGTAACCTCGGGGAGCCGTCAGGCGTTCGAACCCGAAATTGGAGTAGCTAATGGCTAAGAAGATTCAGGCTTATATCAAGCTGCAGGTTAAAGCCGGTCAGGCAAACCCGTCGCCACCCGTCGGCCCCGCTCTGGGTCAGCACGGCGTGAACATCATGGAATTCTGCAAGGCGTTCAACGCCAAGACTCAGGGCATGGAACCTGGTCTGCCGACTCCTGTGATCATCACCGTTTACAGCGACCGCAGCTTCACCTTTGAAACCAAGAGCACCCCGGCATCGGTACTGCTGAAGAAGGCCGCCGGCCTGACCAGCGGTTCCGCTCGTCCGAACACCGTCAAAGTAGGCACCGTTACCCGTGCTCAGCTGGAAGAGATCGCCAAGACCAAGCAGGCTGATCTGACTGCCGCTGACCTGGATGCAGCCGTGCGCACCATCGCCGGCTCCGCTCGTAGCATGGGCCTGAACGTGGAGGGTGTGTAATGGCTAAGTTGACCAAGCGCCAAAAGGCCATCGCGGCCAAGGTTGAAGCCGGCAAGGCATACACCTTCGAAGAAGCTGCCGGCCTGCTGGCCGAGCTGTCTGCCGTCAAGTTCACCGAGTCCTTCGACGTCGCCGTGAACCTGGGTGTAGATCCGCGTAAATCCGACCAGGTTGTACGTGGCGCCACCGTTCTGCCGAACGGCACTGGCAAGACCGTACGCGTTGCCGTGTTTACCCAGGGTCCGGGCGCTGAAGCTGCTCTGGCTGCCGGTGCTGACAAGGTTGGTATGGACGATCTGGCTGCCGAAATGAAGGCAGGCGATCTGAACTACGACGTGGTCATCGCTTCTCCGGACGCCATGCGCGTCGTTGGCCAGCTGGGCCAGGTACTGGGCCCGCGCGGTCTGATGCCGAACCCGAAAGTCGGCACCGTTACTCCGGACGTCGCTACCGCTGTCAAGAACGCCAAGGCTGGTCAGGTGCGTTTCCGTACCGACAAGAACGGCATCATCCACACCTCCGTTGGCAAGGTCGGCTTCGAAGCCGCTGCGCTGAAGCAGAACGTGGAAGCGCTGCTGTCCGACCTGAAGCGTCTGAAGCCGTCGACCTCGAAAGGCATCTACGTCAAGCGCGTGACCCTGAGCACCACCATGGGTCCGGGTCTGATCATCGATCAGGCTTCGCTCGACGCGTAAGTGATTGGGCCGGTAGCCATGGGCTGCCGGCTTTGAAAGATTGGGGTCCCTGCCTGGCGGGGGCTATCCAAGACCGTAGGTGACTCGCGTTTTAAATGTCAGGTTCGCCTGATGGCCTACGCAGATGGTGCTCCCGATTCGTTACCGAATCAGACACCAAAACGCCGCCGAGCTCCGGTTCGGCGATACGGTAAAAACCAGGAGTAAACCCGTGGCAATTAAACTCGAAGACAAGAAGGCCATCGTCGCTGAAGTCAACGAGGCTGCCAAAGCCGGTCTGTCCGCTGTCGTGGCTGATGCCCGTGGCGTGACCGTCGGCGCAATGACCGGACTCCGTAAAGAGGCCCGCGAAGCTGGTGTGTACGTGAAAGTCGTGCGTAACACCCTGCTCAAGCGCGCCGTTGAAGGCACTCAGTTTGACGTGCTCAACGACGTGTTCAAAGGCCCGACCCTGATCGCATTCTCCAACGAACACCCGGGCGCTGCTGCTCGTCTGTTCAAGGAGTTCGCCAAGGGTCAGGACAAGTTCGAGATCAAGGCAGCTGCGTTCGAGGGCAAGTACCTCGCAGCAAACCAGATCGACGTACTGGCAAGTCTGCCGACCCGCGACGAGGGCATCGCCCAGCTGATGAGCGTTATTCAAGGCGCCACCAGCAAACTCGCTCGCACTCTGGCAGCCATTCGCGACCAGAAAGAAGCTGCTGCTGCCTAAGGCAGCGTGAGCCCTTTCGAAATCAAACGTTTAATTTGATGGTCGCGTAGGCCGTCACCCCAATACAGGAATTGATAGTCATGTCTCTGACTAACGAGCAAATCATCGAAGCTATCGGCCAGAAATCCGTTATGGAAATCGTTGAGCTGATCAAAGCGATGGAAGAAACCTTCGGCGTTACCGCTGCTGCCGCTGTTGCCGCCGGCCCGGCTGCTGCCGCTGCTGCTGTCGAAGAGCAGACCGAGTTCAACGTTGTCCTGGCTGAAGCCGGCGACAAGAAAGTGAACGTGATCAAGGCTGTTCGCGAGCTGACCGGTCTGGGCCTGAAAGAAGCCAAGGAGAAGGTTGACACCGCTCCTCAGGTCATCGCTGAAGGTCTGACCAAAGAAGCTGCTGAAGACGCCAAGAAGAAGCTGGAAGAAGCTGGCGCCAAGGTCGAGCTCAAGTAAGTTCGTACCTTGCGTCTACAGCCCGAGCGACTCGCACAAGGCTGATGGCTGGTGGCTTTTGCCACCGGCCTTTTTCCGTTCTAGGTTGGCTGTTCAACAGCCGGCCTGGAGCCGAAAAGACCCCGCCCGAGAGGCGGTTGCAAACCGAGGGTTTGCACGATTTTCTGGTCACCGCCGCCGGCGCTGGCCAAACAAGCAGGTGACCAAGCTGGGGAACGCTGATGGCTTACTCATACACTGAGAAAAAACGTATCCGCAAGGACTTTAGCAAGTTGCCGGATGTCATGGATGTGCCTTACCTCCTGGCCATCCAGCTGGATTCGTACCGCGAATTCCTGCAGCAAGGGGTGAGCAAGGAACAGTTCCGCGACATCGGCCTGCATGCGGCCTTCAAATCGGTATTCCCGATCATCAGCTACTCCGGCAACGCCGCCCTGGAGTACGTCGGCTATCGCCTGGGCGAGCCGGCGTTCGACGTCAAGGAGTGCGTCCTGCGTGGCGTGACCTTCGCCGTGCCGCTGCGCGTGAAAGTGCGCCTGATCATTTTCGACAAAGAATCGTCGAACAAAGCGATCAAGGACATCAAAGAGCAGGAAGTGTACATGGGCGAGATTCCGCTCATGACCGAGAACGGTACCTTCGTCATCAACGGTACCGAGCGTGTGATCGTGTCCCAGCTGCACCGTTCGCCGGGTGTGTTCTTCGACCACGACCGTGGCAAGACCCACAGCTCGGGCAAGCTGCTGTACTCCGCTCGCATCATTCCTTACCGCGGTTCCTGGCTGGACTTCGAGTTCGACCCGAAGGACGCGGTATTCGTGCGTATCGACCGTCGCCGCAAACTGCCGGCTTCCGTCCTGCTGCGCGCGCTCGGCTACAGCACTGAAGAAGTACTGGATGCCTTCTATGACACCAACGTCTTCCATGTGAAGGGCGAGAGCCTGAGCCTGGAGTTGGTTCCGCAGCGCCTGCGCGGCGAAGTCGCCGTTCTCGACATCAAGGACGGCAGCGGCAAGGTGATCGTGGAACAGGGTCGTCGTATCACGGCTCGTCACATCAACCAGCTGGACAAGGCTGGCATCAAAGAGCTGGAAGTTCCGCTCGACTACGTCATTGGCCGTACCACTGCCAAGGCGATCGTGCACCCGGCTACCGGCGAAATCATCGCCGAGTGCAACACCGAGCTGACCGCCGACCTGCTGGTCAAGATGGCCAAGGCGCAGGTGGTTCGCTTCGAGACCCTGTACACCAACGACATCGACTGCGGTCCGTTCATCAGCGACACGCTGAAGATCGACAGCACCACCAATCAGTTGGAAGCGCTGGTCGAGATCTACCGCATGATGCGTCCCGGCGAGCCACCAACCAAGGATGCTGCCGAGACCCTGTTCAACAACCTGTTCTTCAGCGCCGAGCGTTACGACCTGTCCGCCGTTGGCCGCATGAAGTTCAACCGTCGTATCGGTCGTACCGAGATCGAAGGTTCGGGCGTGCTGAGCAAGGAAGACATCGTTGCCGTACTGAAGACTCTGGTCGACATCCGTAACGGCAAGGGCATCGTCGACGACATCGACCACCTGGGTAACCGTCGCGTACGTTGCGTCGGCGAGATGGCCGAGAACCAGTTCCGCGTTGGCCTGGTGCGTGTAGAGCGCGCGGTCAAGGAACGTCTGTCGATGGCCGAAAGCGAAGGCCTGATGCCGCAAGACCTGATCAACGCCAAGCCGGTTGCGGCAGCGGTGAAGGAGTTCTTCGGTTCCAGCCAGCTCTCGCAGTTCATGGACCAGAACAACCCGCTGTCCGAGATCACCCACAAGCGCCGCGTTTCCGCACTCGGCCCGGGCGGTCTGACTCGTGAGCGCGCCGGCTTCGAAGTCCGCGACGTACACCCGACCCACTACGGCCGCGTGTGCCCGATCGAAACCCCTGAAGGTCCGAACATCGGTCTGATCAACTCCCTGGCGGCCTATGCCCGCACCAACCAGTACGGCTTCCTGGAAAGCCCGTACCGCGTGGTCAAGGAAGGCAAAGTCACCGACGAGATCGTGTTCCTGTCCGCCATCGAAGAGGCCGATCACGTGATCGCCCAGGCGTCCGCGACCCTGAACGACAAGGGTCAGCTGGTCGACGAACTGGTTGCCGTACGTCACCTGAACGAATTCACCGTGAAGGCGCCGGAAGACGTCACCCTGATGGACGTTTCGCCGAAGCAGGTCGTTTCCGTCGCTGCCTCGCTGATTCCGTTCCTCGAGCACGACGACGCCAACCGCGCCCTCATGGGTTCGAACATGCAGCGTCAGGCCGTACCGACTCTGCGCGCCGACAAGCCGCTGGTAGGTACTGGCATGGAGCGCAACGTCGCACGTGACTCCGGTGTCTGTGTCGTGGCCCGTCGTGGCGGTGTGATCGACTCCGTCGACGCCAGCCGTATCGTGGTGCGTGTCAACGATGACGAAGTCGAAACTGGCGAAGCCGGTGTCGACATCTACAACCTGACCAAATACACCCGCTCCAACCAGAACACCTGCATCAACCAGCGTCCGCTGGTGAGCAAAGGTGACAAGGTGGCGCGTAGCGACATCATGGCTGACGGCCCGTCCACCGACATGGGTGAACTGGCGCTGGGTCAGAACATGCGCGTTGCGTTCATGCCGTGGAACGGCTTCAACTTCGAAGACTCCATCTGCCTGTCCGAGCGTGTGGTTCAGGAAGACCGCTTCACCACGATCCACATCCAGGAACTGACCTGTGTGGCGCGTGACACCAAGCTCGGCCCAGAGGAAATCTCCTCTGACATCCCGAACGTGGGTGAAGCTGCTCTGAACAAGCTGGACGAAGCCGGTATCGTCTACGTCGGCGCCGAAGTCGGCCCGGGCGACATCCTGGTCGGTAAGGTCACTCCGAAAGGCGAGACCCAGCTGACGCCGGAAGAGAAGCTGCTGCGTGCGATCTTCGGTGAGAAAGCTTCCGACGTTAAGGACACTTCCCTGCGCGTGCCGACTGGCACCAAGGGTACCGTCATCGACGTGCAGGTCTTCACCCGTGATGGCGTGGAGCGCGACTCGCGCGCCCTGTCCATCGAGAAGATGCAGCTGGACGAGATCCGCAAGGACCTGAACGAAGAGTTCCGCATCGTCGAAGGCGCGACCTTCGAGCGTCTGCGTTCCGCTCTGGTTGGCGCTATCGCCGAAGGCGGCGCTGGTCTGAAGAAAGGCACCGCGATCACCGACGAGTTCCTCGACGGTCTTGAGCGTGGCCAGTGGTTCAAACTGCGCATGGCCGACGACGCCCTGAACGAGCAGCTGGAGAAGGCTCAGGCCTACATCTCCGACCGCCGTCAGATGCTCGACGACAAGTTCGAAGACAAGAAGCGCAAGCTGCAGCAGGGCGATGACCTGGCGCCGGGCGTATTGAAGATCGTCAAGGTTTACCTGGCCATCCGCCGTCGCATCCAGCCGGGTGACAAGATGGCTGGTCGTCACGGTAACAAGGGTGTGGTCTCGGTGATCATGCCGGTTGAAGACATGCCGCATGACGCCAACGGTACTCCGGTTGACATCGTACTGAACCCGCTGGGCGTTCCGTCGCGTATGAACGTCGGTCAGATTCTCGAAACCCACCTGGGCCTCGCGGCCAAGGGCCTGGGCGAGAAGATCAACCGCATGCTCGAAGAGCAGCGTAAGATCGCCGAACTGCGCAAGTTCCTCGCTGAGATCTACAACGAGATCGGTGGCCGCCAGGAAAACCTCGACGAGTTCTCCGATACCGAGATCCTCGAGCTGGCGAAGAACCTCAAAGGCGGTGTACCGATGGCGACTGCCGTGTTCGACGGCGCCAAGGAAACCGAGATCAAGGCCATGCTGAAGCTGGCTGATCTGCCGGAGAGCGGCCAGATGCGCCTGTTCGACGGTCGTACCGGTAACCAGTTCGAGCGTCCGACCACCGTCGGCTACATGTACATGCTCAAACTGAACCACCTGGTGGACGACAAGATGCACGCCCGTTCCACTGGTTCCTACAGCCTGGTTACCCAGCAGCCGCTGGGTGGTAAGGCGCAGTTCGGTGGTCAGCGTTTCGGGGAGATGGAGGTCTGGGCACTGGAAGCCTATGGCGCCGCCTACACCCTGCAGGAAATGCTGACCGTGAAGTCGGACGACGTGAACGGCCGTACCAAGATGTACAAGAACATCGTGGATGGCGATCACCGTATGGAGCCGGGCATGCCCGAGTCCTTCAACGTACTGATCAAAGAGATCCGTTCGCTCGGCATCGATATCGATCTGGAAACCGAATAACACGACGTGAATCGGCAGCGGGGCTAGTCCAGCTCGCTGCCCGCTCCGCCAGGAGGAAAGGCCTTGAAAGACCTACTGAATTTGCTGAAAAACCAGGGTCAGATCGAAGAGTTCGACGCCATCCGTATCGGATTGGCCTCGCCTGAGATGATCCGTTCGTGGTCGTTCGGTGAAGTTAAAAAGCCGGAAACCATCAACTACCGTACCTTCAAGCCAGAGCGCGACGGCCTGTTCTGCGCCAAGATCTTTGGCCCGGTCAAGGACTACGAGTGCCTGTGCGGCAAGTACAAGCGCCTCAAGCACCGCGGTGTGATCTGCGAGAAGTGCGGTGTTGAAGTGGCCCTGGCCAAGGTTCGTCGTGAGCGCATGGCGCACATCGAACTGGCCTCGCCGGTCGCTCACATCTGGTTCCTGAAGTCGCTGCCGTCGCGTATCGGCCTGCTGATGGACATGACCCTGCGTGATATCGAGCGCGTGCTCTATTTCGAGAGCTACGTCGTGATCGATCCGGGCATGACCACCCTCGAGAAAGGCCAGCTGCTGAACGACGAACAGTACTTCGAAGCCCTCGAAGAGTTCGGTGACGACTTCGACGCGCGCATGGGCGCCGAAGCCGTGCGCGAGCTGCTGCACGCCATCGACCTGGATCACGAGATCGGCCGCCTGCGTGAAGAAATTCCGCAGACCAACTCCGAGACCAAGATCAAGAAGCTGTCCAAGCGCCTGAAGCTGATGGAAGCCTTCAAGGACTCCGGCAACCTGCCTGAGTGGATGGTGCTGACCGTTCTGCCGGTGCTGCCGCCGGATCTGCGTCCGCTGGTACCGCTGGACGGTGGCCGCTTCGCGACCTCGGATCTGAACGATCTGTATCGCCGCGTGATCAACCGTAACAACCGTCTTAAGCGCCTGCTCGATCTGTCCGCGCCGGACATCATCGTGCGCAACGAAAAGCGCATGCTGCAGGAAGCGGTCGACGCCCTGCTCGACAACGGCCGTCGCGGTCGCGCCATCACTGGCTCGAACAAGCGTCCGCTGAAGTCGCTGGCCGACATGATCAAAGGTAAGCAAGGTCGCTTCCGTCAGAACCTGCTCGGTAAGCGCGTGGACTACTCCGGTCGTTCGGTTATTACCGTCGGCCCGACCCTGCGTCTGCACCAGTGCGGTCTGCCGAAGAAGATGGCCCTCGAGCTGTTCAAGCCGTTCATTTTCGGCAAGCTGGAAATGCGTGGTCTGGCGACCACCATCAAGGCCGCGAAGAAGATGGTCGAGCGCGAGCTGCCGGAGGTTTGGGACGTTCTCGCTGAAGTGATCCGCGAACACCCCGTCCTGCTCAACCGTGCGCCGACCCTGCACCGTCTGGGTATCCAGGCGTTCGAGCCAGTGCTGATCGAAGGTAAGGCGATCCAGCTGCACCCGCTGGTCTGCGCCGCGTACAACGCCGACTTCGACGGTGACCAGATGGCCGTTCACGTGCCGCTGACCCTGGAAGCCCAGCTCGAAGCGCGCGCGCTGATGATGTCGACCAACAACATCCTCTCGCCCGCCAACGGCGAGCCGATCATCGTGCCGTCGCAGGACGTGGTACTGGGTCTGTACTACATGACCCGTGAAGCGGTGAACGCCAAGGGTGAAGGTCGCGTCTTCGCCGACCTGCAGGAAGTCGACCGCGTGTTCCGCGCCGGCGAAGCGTCCCTGCACGCCCGCGTGAAAGTGCGTATCAACGAAACCATCAAAGAGAAAGATGGTTCGATCACCAAGAACACCCGCATCGTCGACACCACCGTCGGCCGCGCGCTGCTGTTCCAGATCGTACCGGCCGGCCTGTCTTACGACGTGGTCAACCAGTCGATGAAGAAGAAGGCGATCTCCAAGCTGATCAACCAGTGCTACCGCACCGTTGGTCTGAAGGACACCGTGATCTTCGCTGACCAGCTGATGTACACCGGTTTCGCTTACTCGACCATCTCCGGTGTGTCGATCGGCGTGAACGACTTCGTCATCCCGGACGAGAAGGCGCGCATCATCGACGCCGCCACCGAGGAAGTGAAGGAAATCGAATCGCAGTACGCCTCCGGCCTGGTTACCCAGGGCGAGAAGTACAACAAGGTGATCGACCTCTGGTCGAAGGCCAACGATGAAGTGTCCAAGGCGATGATGGCCAACCTCTCGAAAGAGCCGGTTGTCGATCGCGAAGGCAAGACCGTCGAGCAGGAGTCCTTCAACTCCATGTACATGATGGCGGACTCCGGTGCGCGTGGTAGCGCCGCCCAGATCCGTCAGCTGGCCGGTATGCGTGGTCTGATGGCCAAGCCGGACGGCTCCATCATCGAAACGCCGATCACCGCGAACTTCCGCGAAGGTCTGTCGGTTCTGCAGTACTTCATCTCCACCCACGGTGCTCGTAAGGGTCTGGCGGATACCGCACTGAAGACCGCGAACTCCGGTTACCTGACTCGTCGTCTGGTCGACGTGGCGCAGGACCTGGTGGTGACCGAGATCGATTGCGGCACCGAGCACGGTCTGCTGATGACGCCGCACATCGAAGGCGGCGACGTCGTCGAGCCGCTGGGTGAGCGCGTACTGGGTCGAGTGATTGCAAAGGACGTGTTCAAGCCAGGCACCGAGGACGTCATCGTTCCGGCCGGCACCCTGATCGACGAGCAGTGGGTCGAGTTCATCGAGCTGAACAGCGTCGACGAAGTAGTCGTGCGTTCGCCGATCACCTGCGAAACCCGCTTCGGCATCTGCGCCAAGTGCTACGGCCGTGATCTGGCCCGTGGTCACCAGGTCAACATCGGTGAGGCGGTCGGCGTTATCGCTGCCCAGTCCATCGGTGAGCCGGGTACCCAGCTGACCATGCGTACCTTCCACATCGGTGGTGCGGCAAGCCGTACTTCGGCTGCCGACAGCGTCCAGGTGAAGAACGGTGGTGCGATCCGCCTGCACAACCTCAAGCACGTCGAGCGCGTGGACGGCAACCTGGTAGCGGTTTCCCGTTCCGGCGAGCTGGCTGTGGCTGACGAGTTCGGTCGCGAGCGCGAGCGTTACAAGCTGCCGTACGGTGCCGTGATTTCGGTGAAGGAAGGCGACAAGGTCGACGCCGGTGCCATCGTGGCCAAGTGGGACCCGCACACCCACCCGATCGTGACCGAAATGAAGGGTACCGTGACCTTCGTCGGCATGGAGGAGGGCATCACCATCAAGCGCCAGACCGACGAACTGACCGGTCTGACCAACATCGAGGTTCTCGATCCGAAGGATCGTCCGGCTGCTGGCAAGGACATTCGTCCGGCCATCAAGATGGTCGATGCCAACGGCAAGGAACTGCTGCTGCCGGGTACCGACGTTCCCGCTCAGTACTTCCTGCCAGCCAACGCCCTGGTCGGTGTGGCTGACGGTGCGCAGATCGCGGTCGGTGACGTTATCGCCCGTATCCCGCAAGAGACCTCGAAGACTCGCGACATCACCGGTGGTCTGCCGCGCGTTGCCGACCTGTTCGAAGCCCGTCGTCCGAAGGAAGCTTCGATCCTGGCGGAAATCAGCGGCACCATTTCGTTCGGTAAAGAGACCAAGGGCAAGCGCCGTCTGGTCATCACCCCGACCGATGGCAGTGATCCGTACGAGGAGCTGATTCCGAAGTGGCGTCACCTGAACGTCTTCGAAGGCGAACAAGTGAACCGCGGCGAAGTTATCTCCGACGGTCCGAGCGATCCGCACGACATCCTGCGTCTGCTGGGTGTGAGCGCGCTGGCCAAGTACATCGTCAACGAGATCCAGGACGTTTACCGTCTGCAGGGCGTGAAGATCAACGACAAGCACATCGAGACCATCCTGCGTCAGATGCTGCGTAAAGTCGAAGTCAGCGAGTCCGGCGATTCGTCCTTCATCAAGGGCGACCAGATGGAGCTCACCCAGGTTCTGGGCGAGAACGAGCGTCTGGCCGAAGAGGACAAGTTCGTCGCCAAGTACACCCGCGTACTGCTGGGTATCACCAAGGCGTCGCTGTCCACCGAGTCGTTCATCTCGGCAGCGTCCTTCCAGGAAACCACTCGCGTCCTCACCGAGGCGGCGGTTACTGGCAAGCGTGACTACCTGCGTGGTCTGAAAGAGAACGTGGTCGTGGGTCGTCTGATCCCGGCCGGTACCGGTCTGGCCTATCACAGCGAGCGCAAGCGCAAGCGTGATGCAGACAAGCCGGTACGAGTCAGCGCCAGTGAAGTGGAAGCCGCACTGACCGAAGCGCTGAACTCCAGCGGAAATTGAGTCGAAGCCTCGCTGGTTCGCTAGCGGGGCTTTGCCTTGACTGGGGGTGTGAGTCTCTTTAGACTCATGCACCCCTAAATTTGGCAGGGCGCTGTGCTCTGCCATCTTTATTTGTGAGCGTCGAAAGACAACAGTGGAGCTAGTAGATGGCAACTATCAACCAGCTGGTACGTCAGCCGCGTAAGCGTATCGTCGAGAAATCCGACGTGCCTGCGCTGCAGAACTGCCCGCAGCGCCGTGGCGTGTGCACTCGCGTGTACACCACCACGCCGAAAAAACCTAACTCGGCACTGCGTAAAGTATGCCGCGTGCGTCTGACCAACGGTTTCGAGGTTTCCTCGTACATCGGTGGTGAAGGCCACAACCTGCAAGAGCACAGCGTCGTGCTGATCCGTGGCGGTCGTGTAAAAGACCTTCCGGGTGTGCGCTACCACACCGTGCGTGGTTCGCTGGATACCTCCGGCGTCAAAGACCGTAAGCAGGGTCGTTCCAAGTACGGTACCAAGCGTCCGAAATAAGGTCGCTTGATCCTTTTTATCTAGTTGAGTCGATAAGAGTAAGGTCGGGCGCGGCGTTCGCCGTTGGTCCCGAGCTAACCTGAAGACCGTTTGAGGGCTTATCAATGCCAAGACGTCGTGTAGCAGCAAAGCGTGAGATCCTGGACGATCCGAAATACGGAAGCCAGATCCTCGCCAAATTCATGAACCACGTGATGGAAAGCGGCAAGAAGGCCGTGGCCGAGCGCATCGTTTACGGTGCTCTGGACACTGTCAAAGCACGCAAGAACAGCGATCCCCTGGAGATCTTCGAGAAAGCTCTCGACGCCATCGCTCCGCTGGTCGAAGTCAAGTCCCGCCGTGTAGGCGGTGCTACCTACCAGGTTCCGGTCGAAGTTCGTCCTTCCCGTCGTAACGCCCTGGCTATGCGCTGGCTGGTGGACTACGCGCGCAAGCGCGGTGAGAAGTCCATGGCTCTGCGTCTGGCTGGTGAGTTGCTGGATGCTGCTGAAGGCAAAGGCGCTGCTGTCAAGAAGCGTGAAGACGTGCACCGTATGGCTGAAGCCAACAAAGCTTTCTCGCACTACCGCTTCTAATTCCGGCTCCACTAACCTTGCGAGGGCTTTATGGCTCGTAATACAGCAATTAACCGCTACCGTAACATCGGTATCTGTGCCCACGTTGACGCGGGCAAGACCACCACTACCGAGCGGATCCTGTTCTACACAGGCCTGAGCCACAAGATGGGCGAGGTGCATGATGGCGCCGCGACCACCGACTGGATGGTTCAGGAGCAGGAGCGTGGTATTACCATTACTTCTGCTGCTATCACCACCTTCTGGAAAGGTTCGGTTGGTCAGTACGACAACTACCGCGTAAACGTCATCGATACCCCCGGTCACGTTGACTTCACCATTGAAGTAGAGCGCTCGCTGCGCGTGCTCGACGGTGCTGTCGTTGTGTTCTGTGGTACTTCGGGCGTTGAGCCGCAGTCCGAAACCGTATGGCGTCAGGCCAACAAGTACGGCGTTCCGCGTATCGTCTACGTGAACAAGATGGACCGTGCCGGCGCCAACTTCCTGCGCGTCGTCGGTCAGATCAAGAACCGTCTGGGTCACACCCCGGTACCGATTCAGATCGCCATCGGTGCAGAAGAGAACTTCGAAGGTCAGGTTGACCTGATCAAGATGAAGGCCATCTACTGGAACGAAGACGACAAGGGCACTACCTACCGCGAGGAAGAGATTCCTGCTGAGCTGGTAGACCTGGCCAACGAGTGGCGCTCCAACATGGTCGAGGCTGCTGCCGAAGCCAACGAAGAGCTGATGAACAAGTACCTTGAAGAAGGTGACCTGTCGGCCGAGGACATCAAGGCTGGTCTGCGCGCCCGTACTCTGGCGAGCGAGATCGTGCCGGCTGTCTGCGGCTCCTCGTTCAAGAACAAGGGCGTTCCCCTGGTTCTCGATGCCGTCATCGACTTCCTGCCTGCTCCGACCGAGATCCCTGCGATCAAGGGTATTCACCCGGATCTGGCCGACAAGCCGAAAGATGAAATCGCCGAAGGCGATTACGACGAGCGTCATGCCGACGACAACGAGCCGTTCTCGGCTCTAGCGTTCAAGATCGCTACCGACCCGTTCGTCGGTACACTGACCTTCGTGCGCGTCTACTCAGGCGTTCTGGAGTCTGGCCAGTCGGTCATCAACTCCGTGAAAGGCAAGAAAGAGCGCGTTGGTCGTATGGTGCAGATGCACGCCAACCAGCGTGAAGAGATCAAAGAAGTGCGCGCTGGCGACATCGCGGCTCTGATCGGCATGAAGGACGTCACCACCGGTGAAACCCTGTGCGATCCGGACAAGCAGATCATCCTCGAGCGCATGGACTTCCCGGAGCCGGTCATTTCGGTAGCTGTAGAGCCGAAAACCAAGGCTGACCAGGAGAAGATGGGTATTGCACTGGGCAAGCTGGCTCAGGAAGACCCGTCGTTCCGCGTCAAGACTGACGAAGAAACCGGTCAGACCATCATCTCCGGTATGGGTGAGCTGCACCTGGACATCCTCGTTGACCGCATGAAGCGCGAATTCAACGTCGAGGCCAACATCGGCAAGCCGCAGGTTTCCTACCGTGAAACCATCACCAAGGACTCTGTCGAGATCGAAGGTAAGTTCGTTCGTCAGTCCGGTGGTCGCGGTCAGTTCGGTCACTGCTGGATTCGTTTCTCGGCTCCGGACGTGGACGACAAGGGCAACATCACCGAAGGTCTGGTGTTTACCAACGAAGTCGTAGGTGGTGTGGTTCCGAAGGAATACATCCCGGCGATCCAGAAGGGTATCGAAGAGCAGATGAAGAACGGCGTTGTTGCCGGCTATCCGCTGATCGGCCTGAAGGCTACCGTGTTCGATGGTTCCTACCACGACGTCGACTCCAACGAGATGGCGTTCAAGATCGCTGCCTCCATGGCGACCAAGCAGCTGGCCCAGAAGGGTGGCGGTAAGGTGCTTGAGCCGATCATGAAGGTAGAAGTGGTAACTCCTGAGGATTACATGGGTGACGTGATGGGTGACCTGAACCGTCGTCGTGGTCTGATCCAGGGTATGGAAGATTCGGTGTCCGGTAAGGTTATCCGTGCCGAAGTTCCGCTGGGCGAGATGTTTGGTTACGCTACCGACGTCCGTTCCATGTCCCAGGGTCGCGCCAGCTACTCCATGGAATTCTCCAAGTACGCAGAGGCTCCGGCGAACATCGTCGAAGCACTGGTTAAAAAACAAGGCTAATCCCGCCCTTTAAGTAAGAGGTTTACTGTCGTGGCTAAGGAAAAATTCGAACGTAACAAACCGCACGTCAACGTTGGCACCATCGGTCACGTTGACCACGGTAAAACCACTCTGACCGCTGCTCTGACCCGTGTCTGCTCCGAAGTTTTCGGTTCCGC
>NZ_PGLR01000074.1 GCF_002803095.1 Pseudomonas sp. ZH-FAD
CGCAAGCGCTTCAATTGGAAATGCCCGATTGAGGTCATGACAGAAGTAGTGGCGTTGCAGCATGATGCACCTGCTTCAATCCAGTAACCGTGTTGCACTCAGCTTCTGCAACCGCCCGGCATATATCTACAAATGAGAAATTAACCAATGTTCTTCCGGAGGTTTTTGGTTGTAAATCCCCTAAGGGTACCCAGTGCTGGCAGAACTATAAAAAGCTGAAAAATTCGCGAGATCGGATAATTCATATGAAAACAGAGGACAGAAAATCCACTGGCCCTGAGGTCGATACGATTTGGAAAGCCATAGTGCTTACTCCTGAGCCACATCTATCAGCAAAGGCTATGATTGATCACTTTGTCATACATATGAAGAATCACCCGCAGTGGCATCAGCGTTTTCTGCATAGAACCTAATTGATCGTTCCCACGCTCTGCGTGGGAATGCAGCCCGGACGCTCCGCGTCCGCTTGTAGGCCGTAGCGCAGCTGAGTCCGCTGGCGACGCAGAGCGTCACGGGCTAGCTCCCACGCGGAGCGTGGGAGCCATATGTCGTTTCCCTTAGCCTCACTCGCTGCCTTCTCGCACCACCCGCCAAACCGTATTGGCCAGATCATCCGCCACGATCAGTGCGCCGCGCGGATCGACCGTTACGCCCACCGGGCGGCCACGGGTCTTGCCGTCTTCAGTGCGAAAGCCAGTGACGAAGTCGATGGGGTCGCCTGAGGGACGGCCGTTTTCGAATGGCACGAAGATCACCTTGTAGCCCACCGGGTTCTTGCGGTTCCAGCTGCCGTGCTCGCCGACGAATACGCCGTCGGCATATTGCTCGCCCATTACTTCGCTGGAAAAGTCCAGACCCAGCGCCGCGACGTGGGCGCCAAGGGCGTAGTCGGGAACGATGGCGCTGGCGACCTTGTCCTCATCCTGCGGTTTCACCCGTGGGTCGACATGCTGGCCGAAGTAGCTGTAGGGCCAGCCGTAGAAGCCGCCTTCCTGCACCGAGGTGAGGTAGTCGGGCACTAGATCCTCGCCCAGTTCATCACGCTCGTTGACCACCGCCCACAAGGTGCCGGTGCCCGGCTGGATGGCCAGCGCGGTGGGGTTGCGCAGGCCGGTGGCGTAGGGCTTGTAGGCGCCGGTTTCGGCGTCCACCTGCCAGACCAGGGCGCGGTCGACTTCGGCCTCCATGCCACGTTCGGTGATGTTGCTGTTGGAGCCGATGCCGACGTACAGGTAGCGGCCGTCCTCGCTGATGGTCAGCGCCTTGGTCCAGTGATGATTGATCTCCGATGGCAGGTCGGCGACCTTGCTCGGCGGGCCGCTGGCCTTGGTCTGACCCTCTTCGTAGTCGAAGCGCACCAGCTCGTCCTGGTTGGCCACGTACAGGCTGCCTTCGTGCAGCGCCAGGCCGTAGGGCGCGTTGAGGTCGTCGGCGAACACCGTCTGCAGCTCGTAGGTGCCGTCACCATCGGCGTCGCGCAGCAGGGTCAGGCGGTTGCCGCTTTCCACCGAGGTGTTGCCGCGTGCCTTGATCACACCGGCGATCACGTCCTTGGGCTTTAGCTTGGCCGCGTTACCGCCACGGCCCTCGGCGACGAGGATGTCGCCGTTGGGCAGCACCAGGGTTTGCCGGGGGATCTTCAGGTCGGTGGCGATGGCACTGACGCTGAATCCTTCGGGCACGGTCGGTCGTTGATCGCCCCAGGGCGTCGGTTCGGCAATGGTCATGCTCGGCAGGAGGCCGCGTTCGGGCTCAGGCAGGTCCGGCTGGGCGCCGTAGAACTGCTGGTTGCTGCCGGGCTCTTCGCCGCAGGCGGTCAGCAACAGGGCCAGGGGCAGGGCGGTTAGTGCGATGGCAGTTTTCATCGGGCATCTCCTGTGCGTGGCTGGGCCATGCCGACCCAGGTGGCGGCAATGGCCAGCAAGGTGACGATCACCGACAGGGCCAGGCCCATGGGCATCACGGCCCAGGCGTCCTTGGCGTGCTCCAGCGCGTTGATGAAACCCAGCGCCCAGGTAACCAGGAGCAGCAGAAAGTAGGTGAGCGGCCGCGGGTTGCGTCTACGGAATAGCCCGATCAGGGCGAACAGCATCGCCAGGCCGGCGAATACCAGGGCGCCGGCGATCAACCAGGAGGCGAAGTTGCTCCATTGGATCTGGTAGCTGCGGTAGTAGGCGATGTCGGCGATCAGGGCGCCGAGAAACAGCGGCACCTGGCCGCACAGCAGTGTGGCGTGCAAGGGGCTGAGAATGTTGGGGTAGGCGTGCGGAGTTGCAGTGGTAGTGGTCACGGCAGATCCCTCTTGGGCAATGACTGATGGCGGCCTGGACGCTGCCGCCTCGATCTGGCTGTTCCTAAGAAGGGATTGCCCTGTGTGGGCATGGTTCAGGTTGTTTTACTTTGGGCTGAAAGTACGGGGTTTTTGGTGTGAGGTGTTCGGTCTGGTGCTTGCGTGGGGTGTAGGAGCGGCTTTAGCCGCGAAGCGCTCTTGAGCATCGCGGCTGAAACGGAATGCCGCCCAGCCGCTCCTAGGGGAGAGCGTTGAACGACGTAGGGCGGGTGCAACCCGCCAGAACGCGGATTGGCGTTTATCGTGCTCTCTTTTGGTGGGCTGAAGCGGATTGCCGCCCGGCCCACCCTATGTAGCTTGCGGGGAATCAGTCCCAGCCCTTGGGGCATTGCACGCAGCCGGGCATGTTGGCGTCCTGGAAGTTGCCGAAGCGGGTGCGTGCGCCGGTGAGGTTGGCGTTTTCCAGGTTGGAGCCGCCGAGCTTTACTTCCTGCAGGTTGGCATCCTGCAGATGCGCGCCCTTGAGGTCGGCCTTGCTCAGCCAGGTCATTTCCAGATTGGCCGCTTGTAACTGGGCGTTGTGCAGCTTGGCCCCGGAAAGGCGGGCGAATTCCAGGTTGGCTGCGCGCATGTCGGCGCCTTCGAACTCGGCAGCCTGGGCGAACAGGGCCCAGCCACTGATGGCGACCAGGCTGGCGCCGGACAGGTCGGCCAGGCGCAGGTTGCTCTGTTGCAGGCTGGCGCGGGTCAGGTTGGCGCCGCGCAGCTTGGCTTTCTCCAGGTTGGCCAGGTCTAGGTTGACGTGGCGTAGATCGGCGCCGGACAGGTCAGCGCCGGACAGGTCCATGCGGCGCATGTCGAGGTTGCGCAGGTCAGCGCCACGCAGGTTGGCGTTGGGGCATTTGCTGTCGGGTTCGATGCGGCAACCGTTGATCTGCGGCACGCCGTCGTTGTCAGTTTCGGCGCCGATGGCGTGGCTGCCGATTACCAACAGCAGGACCGGGATAAGCAGAGGCAGGTAATTCATGGCGAGTCCTCGAATGGGATGATGGGTGAGGCAGTCGCGGCTAAAGCCCCTCCCACAGGTAGCTTGCATGGCGCACTCAGGTGCGCCATGCGTTGGGCCTTTAGCGTTGGGCGCTGGCCTTGTCCCAGCTCGGCAGCTTGAACACCCAGAAGGAACCGCCTTGAGCGACCGGTTTGGTCAGGTCGGCCATGTCGCCGCCCCACAGCGGCACGGCGCCGCCGTAACCGGCGGTCACGCCGATGTACTGCTCACCGTCCTGCTCCCAGGTGACGGGCGGGGAGATGATCCCGGTGCCGACCTGGAACTTCCACAGCTCCTTGCCGTTCTTGGCATCGAAGGCCTTGAAGTAGCCGTCCCCGGTACCGGTGAACACCAGGTTGCCCTTGGTGGCGAGTACGCCGGCCCACAGCGGCAGGCGCTCCTTGTGCTCCCAGGCGACCTTGCCGGTGGTCGGGTTCATCGCGCGCAGGATGCCGACGTGGTCGTCGAACAGGCGCTTGATACGGAAGCCCATGCCCAGGTAGGCGGAGCCCTTCTTGTAGTGCGCTTCTTCGGCCCAGTAGTCCTCCTTCCAGTGGTTGGCCGGGACGTAGAACAGGCCGGTGTCCTGGCTGTAGGCCATCGGGTTCCAGTTCTTGCCGCCGAGGAAGGGCGGGGAGACTTCGACCACTTCACCTTTGCTTTCACCGGGCTTGGGCTTCGGCGGGCGCTGGCCTTCGTTCTCGACCGGGCGACCGGTTTCCAGGTCGATGTGGCTGGCCCAGGTGATCTTGTCGACGAAGGGGAAGGCGTTCTTCAGCTTGCCGTTGGCGCGGTCGACCACGTAGAAGAAGCCGTTGCGATCGGCGTGGGCGGTGGCCTTGGTGACCTTGCCGTCCTTGTCCTTGTAGTCGAACAGCACCAGCTCGTTGTTGCCGGAGAAGTCCCAGGCATCGTTCGGGGTGTGCTGGTAGAACCACTTCACTTCGCCGGTGGTGGGGTCGACGCCGACCTGGCCGGAGGTGTACAGGCTGTCGTAGTCCTTGGGGTTGCCGCCGTCGCTGGTGCGCGCCCAGCCGTTCCACGGGGCCGGGTTGCCGGCGCCGATGATGATGGTGTTGGTTTCGGCATCGAAACTGGCGCTCTGCCACGGCGCACCGCCGCCCTGGCTCCAGGCTTCCTTCTTGCCGGTCGGGTGGTTGGGATCATCCGGCCAGCTCGGCGCTTTGACGTCGCCGGTCGGGGTGCTGTCCTTGCCGTTCAGGCGGCCCATGTGGCCCTCGACGAAGGGGCGCATCCAGACTTCCTCACCGGTATCCGGGTCGCGGGCGAACAGGCGGCCGACCACGCCGAACTCGTCACCGGAGCTGCCGTGGATCAGCAGCACCTTGCCGCTTTTCTGATCCTTCACGATGGTCGGCGCGCCGGTCATGGTGTAGCCGGCGGAGTGATCGCCGAATTTCTTGTTCCAGACCACCTTGCCGGTGTCCTTGTTCAGCGCCACGACGCGGGCGTCGAGGGTGCCGAAGTAGATCTTGTCGCCATAGATGGCGGCGCCGCGGTTGACCACATCGCAGCACGGGCGGATGTCGTCGGGCAGGCGATGGCTGTAGGTCCACAGGCGCTTGCCGGTCTTGGCGTCGAGGGCGAAGACGCGCGAGTAGGAGCCGGTCACGTAGACCACGCCGTCGTGGATGATGGCCTGGGACTCCTGGCCGCGCTGCTTCTCGTCACCGAAGGAATAGCTCCAGGCCGGGGTCAGCTTGAACACGTTGTCGGCGTTCACCTGGGCCAAGGGGCTCCAGCGCTGGGCGTTGGTGCCCATGCCGTACTGCAGCACGTTGCTGGTGGTGGTGTGGTCGTTGGCAATGTCTTCCCAGGTGACCGGCTTGGCGAACGCGGCCTGGCCCAGCACCAGGCCGCCGGCCAGCATCAGGGCGAGCGCCAGGGGGCGCGGGGTGCTGGGTAGGTTTCTTGTTGTCATGGTTGTGCTTCCCGTTGAAGAAAGTGATCGCCGCAGTGGCAAGTCGATGGTGGTACCCGGCCACCTTTGCGCCTACGGAAAAACTCCCGCCTTCACCGGGAGGATTTCCCGGTCGGGGCATGACTTGGACTTGCTGCCAAGGCATCGCCAGCCCCCCGACCCAAGCCCTACTACCAAGGGACTAGAACGCGACCACCAAAGCAGCATTCGGCGCGTTGCGCGGCCTTTCTAAGATGATCGCCACAAGCTCTGAACGGGCTGTCTTGCGTGCATTAGATGAGGTCCTAGCCATGAACAAGAAGATCCAATCCACCCTGGCGTTGCTGCTGCTCGCCGCGTCGACCAACCTCTGGGCGCACGGCGATGTGGTACCGCAGGCAGTGAACACCGACGGCCTGGAGCCACTGGGTGAGGAATGGCTGGACGAAAACCCCTATCGCGACAATCCACGCGCCATCGAGATCGGCTCCTCTGCCTACAACCAGAACTGCGCCGCCTGCCATGGTCTGGAAGCCAAGTCCGGCGGTATCGCTCCGGATCTGCGCCTGCTGGAGCTGGGCGCCAGCGGTGACGAATGGTTCAAGGAGCGGGTGATTCACGGCGCGGTGCGCGATGGGCGCGTGTACATGCCGAAGATGGCCGATTACCTGAGCCAGGAAGCCCTGTGGGCGGTGCGTACCTATCTGGAGAGTGTGCACGTCGAGGAGTAAGCGCTTGATGATAAATCTGCTGCGCTCGGCATCTCGCGTTTCGGTGGTGCTCGCAATGCTCATGTATTTCAATGCATTCCGCTTGCTGCGCTCCTGCGAAGCGCGACCTGCCATCGCTCGCGACGATTTCTTCATAAGCGCTCGCTTCATGCGCCGGCTGATCCACCTGTGTGGCCTGCTGCTTTGCCTGGGCACAGCCCAGGCGCAGGTGCGTGATTTCGACCGCATCATCGAGTCGGGCACTCTGCGTGTGGCGCTGTACCAGAACTTCCCGCCCTACAGTTACGAGGAGGGCGGTCAGCCGCGCGGTGTCGACTACGAGCTGGCCAAGGCACTGGCAGAAGGGCTTGGCCTCAAGCTGGCGCTGATGTGGGCGCCGCCGGGTGAGAAGCTAGACGACGACCTGCGCGACTACATCTGGCGTGGCCGAGTGACTGCGCAGGGCCAGCTGGCCGATGTGATGCTGCGCGTGCCTTACGACCGTGACTACGCGCAGTTGCGCAACGAGTTGGGCGAACTGGTCAACGAGCGTGTGGTGATGTTCGGCCCCTATCAGCGCGAGCGCTGGCAGCTGGCCTACGATCGTCGGCGCCTGCCCGAGGTGCCGAGCATCCATGCATTGCGTCAGCACCCGGTCGGGGTGGAGGTCGAGAGCGTGCCCTCGTTCTACCTGAGCTCGGTGCACAGCGGCATGCTCAGCCAGGAAACCCGACACTACCCGACGCCGAAGCAGGCATTTGCCGCCATGCAGGGTGGTGAGGTGGATGCAGTGATGGCGCTGCGTGGCGAGGTGGACTGGCTGGTGCACGAGGCCAAGGACCCGCAACTGGCGTTGGCCGAGAACGCCTACCCGGACATGGGCCGGCAGATCTGGGAAATCGGCATGGCGGTGCACGAGACCAATCGTCAGCTCGCCTATGCCCTGGAAGAACAGCTGGAAAGCCTGATTCTCGATGGTTCGCTCGAGCGCCTGTACGCACGCTACGGGCTGCGCTTCGAGAGGCCTGAACAATACCAATAAGAGTCGAGCCGGAGGTGGGCGATGGATTGGCGTAGCCTGATGTTGCTGGCCCTGTTTGCCTGGGCCTGGGAAGCGCGGGCGGCCGCGCCCGATCCGGTCGCTTCGGTAATGTGGGATTACTACCACCAGCGTCTGCTGAGCGGTGAGGCTTTCGTTTTCGACGACAGGATTCGCCTCGAGGTGCCACCGTTCGCCGAGGATGCGCGCCAGGTGCCGATCCAGATCGACGCCAGCGCCTACCGCGGCAAGGTCAAACGTATTCTGGCCTGGGCCGAACTCAACCCCATCCCGCGTATTCTCGATTTCACCCCCGGCGCCGAGCTTGAGCCGAGCCTGGCCATCCGTATCCGCGTCGAGCAGGCCACGCCGATTCGTGCTGCGGTGCTCACCGACGATGGCGTCTGGCATATCGGTTCGGCTCGCGTCGAGGCGGCAGGCGGCGGTTGCACTGCGCCCAGCGTGGTGCGTGCCGAGGCTGGCTGGGAAGAGCGCCTGGGCCAGGTGCTGGGCAAGCGCTTCGTACGTGGTGAGGACAGCCGCCTGCGCCTGCAGGTGTCGCACCCGATGGACAACGGCCTGGTCGGCGGCATCCCCGAGTTCTACATCGAGGAAGCCGAGCTACGCGATGCCGAGGGCCAGGTGCTAGGGCGTATCGAATTGTTCCCGGCGGTCAGCGAGAACCCGACGCTGACCTTCGACCTGCGTGGCGATCAGCAGGCCGAAGTCTGGCTGCGCGACAACAACGGCAACGAATTCCAGGCCGCGTTCTGAACGCGGCCCGCCGGTAGGGTGCGCCGTGCGCACCAAAGCCATCTAGGAGGCCTCCATGCGTTGGGTGCTACTGCTGACCTGCCTGTTCGCCAGTCTGGCGCAGGCACTCGATTACCAGCTGCAACCTCGGCAGATCGCTGAGGGCGTCTGGCTGCTGGAAGGCAGCACCGAAAATTTCGCGGCGGAAAATGGCGGCAATATCGTTAACGTCGGCTTCATCGAAACCGCGGACGGAGTGGTAGTGATCGACACCGGGCCGTCGCGGCGCTACGGCGAGGCGCTGCGCCAGAGCATCGAGAAGGCCACCGGCAAGCCGGTGGTACGCGTACTGCTGACTCACCATCATCCCGATCATGTGCTGGGCAACCAGGCTTTCGCCGGCGTCTCCATCGCTGCGTTACCCGAGACCACCCGATTGCTGGTCGAACAGGGCGACGCCATGGCAGAGAACATGTACCGCCTGGTCGGCGACTGGATGCGCGGCACCGAGGTGGTATTGCCCAGCGAGGAGGTGCAGGAGGGCACGCTGGAAATTGGCGGCAGGCGCCTGCAACTGCTGGCGCTGCGCGGCCACACCGGCGCCGATCTGGCGATACTGGATGAGCGTACGGGCGTGTTGTTCGCTGGCGATATCCTGTTCTACCAGCGCGCGCTGACCACACCGAACAGCCCCGGGCTGGACGTGTGGCTGGCCGATCTGGATCGGCTCGAAGCGATGCCATGGAAGCAGATCGTGCCCGGCCATGGCCCGGTGACCAGCGATGCAGCGCCGTTCGTGCAGATGCGTGATTACCTGGGCTGGCTCGATGGCTTGCTGCGTCAGGGAGCGGAGCAGGGCGCGGAGATGAACGAATTGATCCGCGCGCCCATCCCCGCGCGTTTCGCCCAGGTGAATCTGTCGCGCTATGAGCTGATCCGCAGCGTCAGCCATCTCTACCCGCGCTACGAGCGCAACGCCATGGCGCGGGTGGATCGTCAGGATTAGCAGCGTGCGGTGCTGTAGGGGGCTGTGGGAGGGGCTTCAGCCGCGACCTGTGCAGGAAGATATCGCCGCTAAGGCGCCTCCCACAGTGCGTCTGGGCCTAGAGCTCTTCGTCATCACGAATCAGCACGTAATGACGGCCGTGCTCGGTCTCTTCGTGGTCATAGACGTAATACATCACCACTTCGCCCAGGTTGGACTGCACGGCCACATAGTCACCGCTCTCGGGCATGAAGAAATCCCGAGTCGCCGGCTTGGCCAGGCATTCGATATGGGCCGTGACGAAGTGGGTGGGATCTTCTTCGCCGTAGTAGTCCTCGCGTTGGTGCGCGTCCCAGTCCTGCGGCGGCTCGAAGGCGCCGGTGATCAGGACCTTGCCGTCGCCCAGGTCCTGCTCTTCGGCATCCGGGTCCTGCTCGTCGGGACGATAGACAGTGCAGTCCAGTGCATCGGGATGGTTGAGAATTTCCTGGCGAGGATGGGGCACGGGCGTCTCCGATCAGAATGTGCAGGCGGCCAAGTGTCCGGCAAAGCTGGGGCCGCCGCAATCGTCATGATCGCAGGCTGTGGAGCAGGTATTGCTACCAAGGAACGAGGAAAATCGGCTGGGGGTGCAATTGTTGGGTGGCCTGTGCGAGCCAAGAATTTGCGGCAGACCGGGAAAAATTCCCGGCAATAACAATGAACCCGCAGAGGTAGCCGCAATGAAACACGCCGGTCTTCGCCAGCCTTTCCTCCTCACCGCACTCTGTGCCGCCATGCTGTTGCCGTCCGCCGCCGCGCTGGCGGTCACCGACGCCGAGATTCTCAAGGACGCCACCACCACCAACGAGATCGTCACCAACGGCCTCGGTCTGCAGGGCCAGCGCTACAGTCCGCTGAACATCCTCAACGATCAGAACGTCAAGGAGCTGCGCCCGGTCTGGACCATGTCCTTCGGCGGTGAGAAGCAGCGCGGCCAGCAGGCGCAGCCGCTGATCAAGGACGGCGTAATGTACGTCACAGCCTCCTATTCGCGGGTGTTCGCCGTCGATGCGCGCACCGGGCGTGAGCTGTGGCAGTACGAAGCCCGCTTGCCGGACGACATTCGCCCTTGCTGCGACGTGATCAACCGTGGTGTCGCCCTGTACGACGATCTGGTGATCTTCGGCACCCTGGACGCCAAGCTGGTGGCGCTGAACAAGGACAGCGGCAAGGTGGTGTGGAGCAAGCGCGTGGCCGATCACAAGGCCGGTTATTCGATCACCGCAGCGCCGCTGGTGGTGGGTGGCAAGCTGATCACCGGCGTCTCCGGTGGCGAATTCGGCGTGGTCGGCAAGATCGAAGCCTATGACCCGAAGAACGGCGACCTGCTGTGGAGTCGTCCGACCGTCGAAGGCCACATGGGCTACGTCTACAAGGACGGCAAGGCCGTCGAGAATGGCATCAGTGGTGGCGAGGCCGGCAAGACCTGGCCGGGCGACCTGTGGAAGACCGGCGGCGCCGCGCCCTGGCTGGGCGGCTACTACGACGCCGACACCAACCTGCTGTTCTTCGGTACCGGCAACCCGGCACCGTGGAACTCGCACCTGCGTCCTGGCGACAACCTCTATTCCTCGTCGCGCCTGGCGCTGAACCCGGACGACGGCAGCATCAAATGGCACTTCCAGACCACGCCGCACGACGGCTGGGACTTCGACGGTGTCAACGAGCTGATCTCTTTCGACTACCAGGAAGGCGGCAAGACCATCAAGGCGGCGGCCACCGCCGACCGTAACGGCTTCTTCTACGTGCTCGACCGCACCAACGGCAAGTTCATCCGTGGCTTCCCCTTCGTCGACAAGATCACCTGGGCCAAGGGCCTGGACAAGAATGGTCGGCCGATCTATGACGACAGCAACCGTCCTGGTTCGCCGAGCGCGGCGGAGAAGGGCAAGAGCGTGTTCTCCGCACCGGCCTTCCTCGGCGCCAAGAACTGGATGCCCATGGCCTATAGCCAAGACACCGGCCTGTTCTACGTGCCGTCCAACGAGTGGGGCATGGACATCTGGAACGAGGACATCGCCTACAAGAAGGGCGCGGCCTACCTGGGCGCCGGCTTCACCATCAAGCCGCTCAACGAGGAATACATCGGTGTGCTGCGCGCCATCGACCCGAAAACCGGCAAGGAAGTCTGGCGCCACAAGAACTACGCGCCGCTGTGGGGCGGGGTGCTGACCACCAAGGGCAACCTGGTGTTCACCGGCAACCCGGAAGGCTACCTGCAGGCGTTCAATGCCAAGACCGGCGAGAAGGTCTGGGAATTCCAGACCGGTTCGGGTGTGATCGGCTCGCCGGTGACCTGGGAAATGGACGGCGAGCAGTACGTCTCGGTGCTGTCCGGCTGGGGCGGTGCGGTACCGCTGTGGGGCGGCGAGGTGGCCAAGCGCGTCAAGCACCTGAACCAGGGTGGCATGCTGTGGACCTTCAAGCTGCCGAAGGAGCTGGTCGCCAAGCGCTGATCGGTTGATGTGTCAGACGATGGCCGGACTCTGTCCGGCCATCGTCGTTTCCGGCGTCTGGCTGCCAGCGCCGAGCCGCTGCGATATGCCACGGTTGGATTTTCGCGTTTGGGAACGCAAGACCAGGCGAACGGGTCTAGCCTTTAGCTTCCACAGCCTCGTACCTAGCTGCCAAAAAGCCCGTGCCAGACAGCTCTACTACCAAATGACTAGGTGATCTGTGCCATGGGCGCATACCGAGGTTTTCGGGGGCTTCCTAAGATCGAACCATGACTCGCTTCCCCGATTGGCAGCGGGCTCCGACAACAAGAGAGGTCAGCATCATGATTTACGCGAAACCGGGTACCGCAGGCGCCGTCGTCACCCTCAAACCACGCTACGGCAACTATATCGGCGGTGAGTTCGTCGCTCCGCTCAGCGGCCAGTACTTCAGCAACACCAGCCCGGTCGATGGCTCGGTGATCGCCGAATTTCCCCGCTCCAATGCCGCCGACATCGACAAGGCGCTGGACGCCGCCCATGCCGCCGCCGATGCCTGGGGCCGCACCAGCGTGCAGGAGCGCTCGCACATCTTGCTGAAGATCGCTGACCGCATCGAAGCCAACCTCGAGCTGCTGGCCGTGGCCGAAACCTGGGACAACGGCAAGGCCGTGCGTGAGACGCTGAATGCCGACGTGCCGCTGGCTGCCGACCACTTCCGCTACTTCGCCGGTTGCATCCGTGCCCAGGAAGGCAGCACCGCCGAAATCAACGACGGCACCGTTGCTTATCACTTCCACGAGCCGCTGGGCGTGGTCGGGCAGATCATCCCGTGGAACTTCCCGCTGCTGATGGCCGCCTGGAAACTGGCTCCAGCCCTGGCTGCTGGCAACGCCGTGGTGCTCAAGCCGGCCGAGCAGACGCCGCTGTCGATCACGCTCTTCGTCGAGCTGATCGGCGATCTGCTGCCACCGGGCGTGCTCAACATCGTCCAGGGCTTCGGCCGCGAGGCCGGTGAAGCGCTGGCCACCAGCAAGCGCATCGCCAAGATCGCCTTCACCGGTTCCACCCCGGTCGGCTCGCACATCCTCAAATGCGCCGCCGAGAACATCATCCCGAGTACCGTCGAGCTGGGCGGCAAGTCGCCGAACATCTTCTTCGCCGACATCATGAACGCCGAGCCGGCCTTCATCGAGAAGGCTGCCGAAGGTCTGGTGCTGGGCTTCTTCAACCAGGGTGAGGTGTGCACCTGCCCGTCGCGCGCGCTGGTGCAGGAGTCGATTTACGACGCCTTCATGGTCGAGGTGATGAAGAAGGTCAAACAGATCAAGCGCGGCAACCCGCTGGACACTGAGACCATGGTCGGTGCCCAGGCTTCGCAGCAGCAGTTCGACAAGATCCTCAGCTACCTGGAGATCGCCCAGCAGGAAGGTGCCCAGGTGCTCACCGGTGGTGCCGCCGAGCGTCTGGACGGCGACCTGGCCAGTGGTTACTACATCCAGCCGACCCTGCTCAAGGGCACCAACAAGATGCGCGTGTTCCAGGAGGAGATCTTCGGCCCGGTGATCGGCGTGACCACCTTCAAGGACGAGGCCGAGGCGCTGGCGATTGCCAACGACACCGAGTTCGGACTGGGCGCCGGCGTGTGGAGCCGCGACATGAACGTCGCCTACCGCATGGGCCGCGCGATCAAGGCCGGCCGCGTATGGACCAACTGCTACCACCTGTACCCGGCGCATGCTGCCTTCGGCGGCTACAAGAAGTCCGGGGTCGGGCGCGAAACCCACAAGATGATGCTCGACCACTACCAGCAGACCAAGAACCTGCTGGTGAGCTATGACATCAATCCGCTGGGCTTCTTCTGAGAGTCTGCTCACGATCTGCTGCGCGTCGGCCCTACTGCGTTAGAAACAGGCTCGGCTGGCCGCTTGCGGCCAACGCACTTCAGTGCGGCCCCGGAGGGGCGAGCGAAGCGAGTCATGCGGACAAAAGTACAGTCGCCCGCGACTCCGACCGTTTCTCGCCTGTTTCTGCCTTGTAGGTCTCTAGCTCGCGAGATCGTGAGCAGACTCTGAGTTCTGATGCATCCACAAAGCGGCGCGCTCGCTCCGGCGCGCCGCCTCTTGCCAGGCGAACAACCCTACCCGGGTGGATCTGCAGGCAGCCATGGGCCTGAACGGCAGCAGATCCTTATCGCGACGCGGCTTCGGCCGCGTTTTTTATTGGCGCATGTTTCAGGCCAGGCGATGACTGGAACCTTCCAGGCGTGAGGCATGCCTACTGATAGCGTCACCTACCAATGCCAGTGCCGATTCATCCCAAAGTACCATTTGGCCTCTTGCCTGGCGGGGGCTTAATGGGGTTGCCGGAATGCCCCGGCGCCATAAAAAGAGGACCGCATCATGTGGACTAAACCCGCCTACACCGATCTGCGTATTGGCTTCGAAGTGACGATGTATTTCGCCAACCGTTGATCGCTCCTGGCCCCGGCTCGTCCGGGGCATCCCGCTGGTGACTTCCATGCATATCCAGATTCTCGGTTCCGCCGCTGGCGGCGGTTTTCCCCAGTGGAACTGCAACTGCCGCAACTGCCGCGGCGTGCGCGCCGGCAGCCTGCGGGCGCAGCCGCGCACGCAATCGTCCATCGCCATCTCCGATGACGGCGAGCAGTGGATCCTGTGCAATGCCTCGCCGGATATCCGTGCGCAGATCGAAGCCTTTCCGGCGCTGCAACCAGCGCGTAAGCTGCGCGACACCGCCATCGCCGGTATCGTCCTGCTCGATAGCCAGATCGACCATTGCACCGGTCTGCTGACCCTGCGCGAAGGCTGCCCGCATCAGGTCTGGTGTACCGAGATGGTGCATCAGGACCTGACCACCGGCTTTCCGCTGTTCAACATGCTCGGCCACTGGAATGGCGGTCTGCAGCACCAGTTGATCGAGCTGGATGCAAAACCCTTCAGCATTCCCGCCTGTCCGGCGCTGAGCATCACCGCCATTGCCCTGCGCAGCAGCGCGCCGCCGTATTCACCGCACCGCGGCAATCCGCACCCGGGGGACAACATCGGCCTGTTCATCGAGGACCGTCGCAGCGGCCGTAGCCTGTTCTACGCGCCAGGCTTGGGCCAGGTGGACGAGCAGTTGCTGAGCTGGATGCGCCGCGCTGACTGCCTGCTGGTCGATGGCACCCTGTGGCGCGACGACGAGATGCGCGTGTGTGAGGTGGGCGACAAGCTCGGCAGCGAGATGGGCCACCTGTGCCAGAGCGGCCCGGGCGGCATGATCGAGGTGCTCGACGGCCTGTCTTCGGCACGCAAGGTCCTGATCCATATCAACAACACCAACCCGATTCTCGACCTGGATTCGCCCGAGCGCGCCGAACTGGACGCCCGCGGCATCGAGGTCGCGTTCGATGGCATGAGCATCAATCTGTAGGGTGCGCCGTGCGCACCGGGAAATCCTGATGAGCCAAGCTGCCATGACCCCTGCCGAATTCGAGCAGGCGCTGCGCGCCAAGGGCGCGCTGTACCACATCCATCATCCGTTTCATTGCGCCATGTACGAAGGGCGCGCTACCCGCGAGCAGATCCAGGGCTGGGTGGCCAATCGTTTCTACTATCAGGTCAACATCCCGCTCAAGGATGCGGCGATCCTCGCCAACTGCCCGGATCGCGAAACCCGGCGCGAGTGGATTCAGCGCATCCTCGACCATGACGGTGCGCCAGGTGAGGAGGGCGGTATCGAGGCCTGGCTGCGCTTGGCCGAGTCAGTCGGCCTCGACCGCGAGCAGGTGCTGTCGCAGGAGCTGGTGCTGCCGGGCGTGCGCTTCGCCGTCGATGCCTACGTCAACTTCGCCCGCCGCGCCAGTTGGCAGGAGGCGGCCAGCAGCTCGCTGACCGAGTTGTTCGCCCCGCAGATCCATCAGTCGCGCCTGGATGCCTGGCCGCAGCACTACCCGTGGATCGATGCCACCGGCTACGACTACTTCCGCAATCGTCTGAGCCAGGCGCGGCGCGACGTCGAGCATGGCCTGCGTATCACCCTCGAACACTACCGCACCCGCGAAGCGCAGGAACGCATGCTGCAGATCCTGCAATTCAAGCTGGACGTGCTGTGGAGCATGCTCGACGCCATGAGCATGGCCTACGAGCTGCAGCGTCCGCCGTATCACACCGTGACCAACGAGCGCGCTTGGCATCGGGGTATAGCCCTATGAGTATCGAGCAAGCGGTGCGCACGGCGCACCCTACGGTCGCATTTCCGTTCGACGCGCCCTTTGTAGGGTGC
>NZ_PGLR01000075.1 GCF_002803095.1 Pseudomonas sp. ZH-FAD
CAACGAAGCATTCAACGCCGACACCCGCACCACCAAGGTCAACCTTGGCGTGGGCGTCTACTACAACGAGGAGGGGCGAATTCCGCTGCTGCGCGCCGTCGCAGAAGCCGAAAAGGCACGTATCGAGGCCCACGCACCGCGTGGCTACCTGCCGATCGAAGGCATCGCCGCCTATGACAAGGCCGTACAGGAACTGCTGTTCGGCAAGGGCGCAGCCCTGATCGAAGCCGGCCGCGTGATCACCACCCAGGCCCTGGGCGGCACTGGCGCGCTGAAGATCGGTGCCGACTTCCTCAAGCGTCTGCTGCCGGACGCCACCGTAGCCATCAGCGACCCGAGCTGGGAAAACCACCGCGCCCTGTTCGAATCCGCCGGTTTCCCGGTGCACAACTACCGCTACTACGATCCGTTCAGCAACGGCGTGAACCGCGGTGGCATGCTCGAAGACCTGCGTAACCTGCCGGCCCGCTCCATCGTCGTGCTGCACGCCTGCTGCCACAACCCGACAGGCGTCGACCTGCAGCTGGAAGACTGGAAAGCCGTACTGGACGTGCTGCGCGAGCGCGAGCACGTGCCCTTCCTCGACATCGCCTATCAGGGCTTCGGTGACGGCATCGAGCAAGACGCCGAAGCCGTACGCCTGTTCGCCGAGTCGGGCCTGGAATTCTTCGTCTCCAGCTCCTTCTCCAAGTCGTTCTCACTGTACGGCGAACGCGTCGGCGCCCTGTCGCTGGTCACCAGCAGCCGTGAAGAGTCGACTCGCGTCCTGTCGCAGCTCAAACGCGTGATCCGCACCAACTACTCCAACCCGCCGACCCACGGCGCCACCGTGGTCGCCAGCGTGCTCAACAGCCCCGAACTGCGCGCCATGTGGGAAGCCGAACTGGGCGAAATGCGTGACCGCATCCGCAGCATGCGCTTGGCCATGGTCGAACAGTTGGCCGCACTGGGCGCCAAGCGTGACTTCGGCTTCGTCGCCGAGCAACGCGGCATGTTCTCCTACTCCGGCCTCACCGTGGAGCAAGTGGAACGCCTGAAGGAAGAGTTCGGCATCTACGCCGTCGGCACCGGCCGCATCTGCGTCGCCGCGCTGAACAAGGGCAACCTGGACAGCGTCACCCGTGCGATCCACGCCGTGCTATAAGCCCTAGTGATAAACAAAAACGCCGGCCCATAAGCCGGCGTTTTTGTATGCGCCAACAGTCACTGTAGGAGCGGCCTCAGCCGCGAATCGTTCGACAGAGCACCGCAAAAGCCAAAGCTTCGACCCGGGGCGGGGCTCCTACACAGACCCCGCAGGTACCGCCCAACCTGTAGGAGCGGCGCCCCGCCGCGAACCTCGCCGGACTGGCAGCCATCGCGGCTAAAGCCCCTCCCACAACACCATCGCTGAAAACCCGAATTCTAACCACATAGATATCGCGGTGAAGTGTTGACTTCTCTTTTTTAATCAGTAACATACGCGCCGTTGTTCCGCGATAGCTCAGTCGGTAGAGCAAATGACTGTTAATCATTGGGTCCCTGGTTCGAGTCCAGGTCGCGGAGCCAAATTTAAAGCCTCGGTTCATACCGGGGCTTTTTCGTTTTCGGCAGACTCTCACCAGAAACTAAGTCTCAGGTTACTCATCTCCCTGAAGGAACCCGCTGCACCTGTAGGAGCCGCGCCCCGCGGCGAATCGAAAGAACACCGCAACGCCAAGAGCTTGGCCCCGAGGCGGGGCGCCTACAAAACACAAATCGCGTAACCCAGCACCCTCGCCCTATAAAAACGAAAAAGGCCGGTCAAAGACCGACCCAGACAACAGCGCTGCTGTAGTGGTTAAATCACAGCCTCAACGCTCCCGGTTTCTGAGATGAATCCAGTCAACGATCTCACCTTCCGGCACATAACCATGCACCGTTTCGCGCAGCAGCACGCGTACGCGAGCGTAATCATCCTCACTCACTGCAACCAGCAGCGCCTGCAAGCGAGCCTTGAGATCGTCCCAGGGCAGCATGTCCTCTTCCGCGCGCATGATCATCGGATGCTCCGTAGGCTTCACATCCTCGCCGATCAGCAACTCCTCGTAGAGTTTCTCACCCGGGCGCAACCCGGTGAACTCGATACCGATATCGCCATGCGGAGTGCGCTCATCGCGCACAGTCAAGCCGGACAAACGAATCATCTTTTCGGCAAGATCGGCGATCTTCACTGGCTCACCCATATCCAGCACGAACACATCACCGCCCTGCCCCAACGAACCTGCCTGAATGACGAGCTGCGCCGCCTCGGGGATCGTCATGAAATAGCGTGTGATGTTCGGATGCGTCACCGTCACCGGCCCACCCTGCTTGATCTGCTCCCTGAACAACGGAATCACCGACCCGGAAGAGCCCAGCACATTGCCAAAACGTACCATGGTGAACCGGGTCTTGTTGACGTGATGAACACCTGAGTCATCACCGAACAGCAACGGCGCAGACTCACGACTCAGCGCCTGCAGCACCATCTCGGCCAGGCGCTTGGTGCTGCCCATGACATTAGTGGGTCGCACCGCCTTGTCGGTTGAGATCAGCACAAAATTGGCAACACCCGCCTTGATCGACGCCTGCGCGGCATTGAGCGTACCGACCAGGTTGTTCAGCACACCCTCAGCGACGTTATGCTCGACCATCGGCACATGCTTGTACGCAGCGGCGTGATAGACAGTGTTGACGCGCCAGGTCTGCAGAATGTCGAACAACCGCTCGAAGTTACGGATAGACCCGAGAATCGGCACCAGCTTGATCGGCAGCGACTCCCGCTCGATTCGCTGCTGCAATTCGCCATGGATACTGTAGAGATTGAACTCGCTGTGCTCGAAAAGCAGCAAGGTCCGCGCGCCGCTAGCGAGAATCTGCCGGCATAACTCCGAACCGATAGAGCCACCAGCGCCGGTCACCAGAACCACCTGACTCTTGATACAGCGCTCAAATAAGTCTTGCCGAGGTGGCACCGCATCACGCCCGAGAAGGTCAGCGATATCCACTTCCTGGATGTCCTCGACCTTCACCCTTCCACTGGCCAGGTCGGTGAACCCTGGCACGCTGCGAACATGCAATGCATAAGGCTCTAACGCATCGAGGATCTCGCGACGTCGCGCTCGAGAAATAGACGGCATCGCAAGAAGGATCTCGTCAGCCCCCGTCTCGTCGATCATCTGCTGAATATGCTTGGGTGTATAAACTCGCAATCCGGCAATAACACGATTGGCGACTCCAGCATCGTCGTCCACGAATGCTACCGCCCGCATCGCACGCCCTAAACGCAAAGCCGCAACCAACTGATTACCAGCCGTTCCCGCGCCGTAAATAGCAACCCGGGATGTGCCTGCTACAGCGTCACGTTGCCGGGCAACAGGCTCGAGCCAATCACCGATGAAGAATTGGCGCATCCCAAGACGCAGACCGCCCAATAGCAACAGACTGAGCCACCAGTAGTTGAAAACCATAGAGCGCGGCACAACCGCCGTGGGGCCCCTGTACCAATAAACGGCAAGCGCCAACACCAGCGCCGAGAGAGATACGGCCTTTGCGATGGTAATGAGCGCATCACTACCCACATAACGCATCACTGCCCGATACATGCCCAACCGGATGAAAATAGGCAGCGCAATCAACGGAGCGACAATGAACAACCAGCCATGCCCAGAAAAGGGCTTGGCTGCATCGATTTCCCCCAAACGAACGGCAAACGACAGCCAAAGCGCAACCCAGACGAGGATGGTATCGGCCAATAACTGCAACAAACGCTTCTGGCGCCTGGGCAAACTCACCAGAAACTGGCGCAAACCGTTCATCTTCATCCCTCTGGCTGCCTCGTTACCATTCAAATGGAGCTGCCTGCTCCAGACACGTCAAACATCAACCCTCCTGCCGCAATAGACACGCCAGGTTCAATGCACCACTCGGTCGCCAGCACCTTTTCCCAAGGCTGTTTGCAGAATCAGGCTGAAATAGAGAGAGATCGACATCGACCGGATCATCTGCTGGTCAGTCTCGGCAAGCAAAGCCGGCGTAGACATATCGATCCCCTGCACTTGGGCCAGACCCGTAATGCCAGGGCGAACATCATACACTGCACGTAATTCCCGCTCGGCGATCAGCTCTTCCTGATTGAACAGATTAGGCCGAGGCCCAACCAGACTCATTTCCCCCCTGAGCACATTCCATAACTGCGGTAGCTCGTCCAGCTTGGTCTTGCGCAGAAAAGCGCCCAAGCGCGTGATCGAGGCGCTGGAGGCCAAGTGGCTCGCCACAGATGCGGTATCAACCGCCATCGTCCGAAACTTGACTAACGTAAACGGCTGCTTACCACGCCCCACACGCGTCTGACGAAACAGGGGCGCGCCTGTATCCAACAAGCCAAGAACATAGATCAAGATCAATACTGGAAAGCCGAAGAGCAACCCCAGCAAGGACAGAACAACATCAAAAACACGTATCACAGACCCAACCTCTGAAAGCCAGTCAATCCGAAGACAGGAAACAACGCCTTAACCCCTCTTCAACCGTGAAAGGTGGCTGCCAATCCAGTGTCTCGCAAGTCTGCGAGATATCTACCTGCAAAGACCCCAGCAAGCGCTGCGCCATAGCCTTTCGCCCCAACAATGCCGCGCTAAGCTTCAGAACGCCAGCAGGCACAGGAATCAGCCGTGCAGGCCGCCCCATTGCATCTCCCACTAAACGCAACAGCTCCGTAGTCGATAGATCGCGACCATCACCCGCCAGAAAGACTTGGTTGGCAGCGGCAGGATGATCGATGCAGCGAACGATCAAATCGACAAGATTGTCGATGCCAACCAGCGAACGGCGATTGTGGATAGCCCCGAGCGGTAGTGGAATCCCTTTACCAATCCAGCGAACCAGACTCCCAAAGTTACCCGGAGCCTCTGGGCCATACACCAAGGGAGGACGAATGATCACCAGCTCCATCCCTGTCTCCTGCTGGATGCGCCAAAGCCCCTGCTCAGCTTCCCATTTGGACTGGGCATAGGGCTCCATGGGGTGCGGGATATCAAGGGCAGTAAACGGGCGAACATTGACATTCCCGTTAACGCCGATAGAACTGATGAAAACGAAACGTTTCACCCCCGCTGCAGCGGCTTGGCGGGCAAGTTCCAGCGTACCGTCAACATTAACGCGGCGATATTCGGTAAGCGGATCGCCTACTCCAACATTGGTAACATGGGCCCGAGCAGCTGCATGAATAACTATTTGCTGACCAGTAACAGCCTTTCTCCAGTCGGTAGTACCAGATAGATCACCAACGACATAAGAAGGCACCTCAATTGGCGCATTCTGCGAGCGTGTGGTTACGGTCAAGTGCCCTCCCTTTTGAAGGACCAAGCGCTTGGCCAGACTTCGCCCGAGAAAACCGGATGCCCCCGTCAGCAAAAAATTCAAAAGAAAACCTGTCTGAAAAATTTAATAGGTAGCCGAAGCAAAAGCATAGGCGTACACGAGAAGATTCCGTTTTCACGGAGAGAACGCAACATCTCGCGAGTAGATATCAGATTACTCTGCCAACCGGCAGTACTCGCCCCTCCCGTACGCATCCTTACCCAATACTTATTAATGATCCGATACTTAGCGCCGTCAATAAGCAGCAAACGCACCAGGAAATCAAAGTCTGCCGCAATTTTATAACCTAGCTTGTAAAAGCCTACACGTTCGTAGGCTGAACGCCTTATAAAAACGGCGGGGTGTGGAGGCATTAAACCAAAGCGCAGCATCCAAGGCCTGAAGCCTCCAGCACGATACTGTCTAACAGGCTTACCCAAGTCGCGGTCAGAGACAAAATCCACATCGCCCAATACAACATCCAACGCTGGATCAGCAGAAAATATAGCCTCTACCTCGCTGAGGACATTTGGGTGCAGATAGAAATCGTCCGAATTAAGGATACCCACGATCTCACCTGTTGCCCGCAGCAGTCCCTTATTCATGGCATCATAGATACCTTCATCCGACTCCGAGATAGCCTCACTCACTAAATCAGGAAAACTAGCGACATGGCTCATGGTGGCATCGGTAGAACCACCATCTACGATAATATATTCAAGCTCTGAAAACCGCTGAGCAGCAACGGAATCGAGAGTTGCCAGGATAGTTCGGCCACTATTAAAAGAAACCGTAATGAGAGTAACCTTCAAAGCAGAGCCTCTATCAAACCCATTTTTTAAACAGTCAAACACCTTTACGTTCGTAAAGCATCCCAAACTTCCTTATAAAAATCTGTAGTTTCTTTAAAGCATTTATCCCAGGAAAATTTACTAGCCTGAACGTATCCCTTTTGCCGAAGAGCCTCATATAGTTCGGTACTCATAAGCGCATTGAGTTGATCAACAAAAGCATCTACTGACACAGAATCCACCAAAAGTGCAGCCTCACCAGCCACTTCAGGTATCGATGAGCATCGCGTCGAGATGACCGGGCATCCGGCCTTCATTGCCTCAAGAACAGGAATACCAAACCCCTCATAAGAGGATGGATAAATCAAGCAAAAAGCAGAGCCGTACAGAATATTGAGACTTTCTGAGGATAACCCTCGAAAATGTTTAACTCGCGAAGAAATAGAGGAGAGCTTGTTTTTTTCCTCCGTGCTGAAGGCTTGCCCACCAACCACAACCAGATCAAACTCTAGAAAAATCTTACCTAACTGTAGAAAAATGTCAAAATTCTTATATAAACTTCGATCTCCAACAAACAACAGAAAAGGCCTTTTTGAAAAATAACCTAATTCAGACGTCAGTAACGCCTTCGCATCGTTTAGAGGAAAGAAATTACGCCCCACTCCATTATAAATAACACGTACGCGCCTCTCATCCACCCAAGGGTAAAAATTCAATAAATCAGCCTTAGTATTCTCAGAAACACAAATAACTCCAGCAGACTGCTTAACCGCAAGCCGTTTCTGCAAACCATGAACGAAGCCTTTCAACCCGTGAATATAGCGCTCATAAGTAAAATCATGAACCGTACTAACATTTAACGCTGCCGAGTCGCTAGAAAATCTCAAATAGCTGCTATGAAAGATATGCGATTTACCCACCCCTCCCTTCATCCAAAACGGAAGGTAACGCCTAGGCAAAAATGATGGATATGATTCTTCCACAAACGCGATATTAGGGGAAAAAATATTATCATTAGGCTTACCACAAAAAATCGAGGACAAAGGGTCTGCCCTGGATATTAACTCAGACCAATAGAGCGATATCCCTCCAGCACGCTGCAACTCGTAAATAATACTATCAAAGACAACTCGCATGAATGCCTCGATTCAGCAGTAAAAATCACAAGAAAGAGGAAAGCGCACCAGAAAAATTTTTAATCATAGACGCCTCACTATGCAATGACACGACATCAACTCCTTTACCCTTAGAATCAAAAAGACCAGCCTTTAGTCTATCCGCCAAAGCCTCAACAGATCCAACCGAAAAAAGTGAACACTTATCAAGATACATATCAGCACCAGGTAACGCACTCATTAAAACTGGCTTATTCATATACAACGCCTCCAGCAGGACCATCGGCGTCCCCTCTCCCGCCTCAAAACGAGAGGGAATAACAACAACATCGGCTCGACGATAAAACATAGCGATATTGTCCACATGCTCATAGAAAAATATATTACTCTTAAACTCTATGAGTCGTTTGAATAGATCAGCATCCTTACCACTACCACAAAAAACGAAATCCGCCTCCCTAAAAGCGTCCGGATATCGTGACAGACACTCCAGGATCAAATCCTGGCCTTTATTATAAATCTCCATCCTGCCAACGATCAAATACACGCGCCGCCCATTGCGACCAAATGGAACCTCTAGCTCAAGACCAGAACTCTCATCTAATCGCTTGAAATCTATCCCGTTATTTACCACTACAATTCTAGCCGTGGCCGAGCGACGCCGAATCAGATCCCTGTTATATCCATTGATTGTTATATAATTTCCACAAAGCCTATAATTTAAAATATTTATAAAATCTTTAACCCGCCCCCAGAATCGACTCTTTGAAACATCCACAAGAAAGTGAGCAGACGGAATATATGAAATGCATTTAACTTTTGCCAGACGAGCCGCTATAACAGCAACCCCTCCCTTCTCCACATTCCCTTGAGCAACTAACAAAGCCTCTGGACGCCACACTTTCAGAAATAAAAAAACACGCAACACCTTCAAAAACCGGAAAAATCTCAAAAAAAATTCAAATCGACCCACCGAGCAGGAGCAAGGGCTCACCGAAAGTCCTAGTTCGCGCACCCTAGATATAAACGCCTTATTCTCCTTGTTGATCAAGAGCACTATCTCATACTGATTCTTTATCCCCTTGAGAGCACTCAGCAACTGAATTTCATGACCACCCAAATGCTCGGCATCACTGTACACAGCTAAACGCCTCAACCTCGCCTCCTAATTTTTTTAATCAGTACGACCAAGAGATATAGGGCATAAGGCAAAACCTCTTTCCTCACGGATCGCTCCTCTTGCTTAGTCAGTTGTTCATGCTTAATACTCAGACCGCCATCCCTCATTACAGCAAGGCAAGCAGACACATTACAAAACCGAACCTTCGAAACAAAAGCCGTTAGGAAAAACTTATAATCAGCAGCAATCCTCAACGAAGAATCGTAGGAGGCCACACTCCTATAAACAGCAGATCTAACAAAACTAGCAGGATGATTAACATACATACCAAAAGGGAGCTTCAAATAATTAGCGGATCGACGAGCAATAAACGCCCCCTCCTGCCGACTCACAATATCCAGATCGCCGCACACAATATCAGCAGCACCATCCTTCGCGACACCCGCAACTATCTCTATCGCATCCTTCGTATAGCGGTCATCCGAATTAATGAGCCCGATCCAACTGCCGCTCGCAAGACTTATACCTTTATTCATAGCAGCATAAACGCCACCATCTGGCTCACTCACCCAGTAATCGATAGCGTGTTCGTATTTTCTTATGATCGACAACGTTGCATCGGTAGAACCGCCATCAATAACAATGTATTCCACATTCGAGTATTTTTGCCCAAGCACACTATTTATTGTGTCCTCAAGAAACTCAGCCCCATTATATACTGCCGTAATAACACTTACTAAAGGCTGACCTTCTGCATCAACTTTATACTTACCCTGAAGACGAATACCCCCCTCAGCTATTTTCCCAACACTGTTAGGCGTTTTCATACAAACCGCACGACCGCCCTCTTGCCTTACAAAGCAGTCAGGCATTTCAGGCACGATTCGACGAAGGGTAGAATGATTTACACAAGACATTTAACTACTCGAAATACGCCAAAGTATAATGATGGACGTTAAGCGCGCGCATGTCCTGCGGCTTTACCCATAGCATATTTTTATGCTGACGAGAATCCAGAGCAATGGGGTATTGCTCTGCCAGCTTTAATCGATAAGCCAAAACTATATAGTGTGTTGAAATGTGCTCACCAGCTATAGAGTTCTCATAAAAGTGCTCATATACACCCCTGAAATCTTCTTTATGACGTTCATACTCTCGCCCTAATTCTATGTACGTAAGTCTCCTAAACGCCTCATCCAGAGCTTCTCCTTTGAGTACTCGCCCACCGGGAACAAACCACCAATCTTGGGCTGGAGCATTTTTTCGCAGCCCTAGAAGATACTCACCACAATCGTTTTCCACCAAAAGGTCTATTGCTATCAAGGGTGCTGCAGCAAGCACCGTGGCAAAATTACGCGCGTCAAGCCAACCAGGTACTGACTTATCCACGCAGCAAACCATAATTTTGAAGAAACCACTGATATGTCCGCTGTAAACCGTTATCAAGCGAGATTGTTGCCTTCCAGCCTAAAGATTCAAGACGAGAAACGTCCATCAGTTTGCGAGGTGCACCGTCGGGTTTGTTAGCGTCAAAAACCAACTCCCCCTCAAAGCCAACAACGCGCTTCATGGTTTCTGCCAACTCACGGATGGTGCAATCCACTCCGGTACCCACGTTTACATGAGAAAGCATTGGTTGAGTGTTTTTCCTGTAGACCATGTCTTCCAGTTCCATCACGTGCACACTGGCAGCAGCCATGTCATCGACATGGAGAAATTCGCGCATCGGTTTACCACTACCCCAAACGACAACCTCGGAGAGATTCGCAAGCTTGGCCTCATGAAAACGCCGCATCATCGCAGGGATAACATGACTGTTTTCTGGATGAAAATTATCATTCTGCCCATAGAGATTGGTAGGCATCACGCTCCGATAATCTCGGCCATGTTGTCGATTATAACTTTCGCACAGCTTGATACCTGCAATCTTGGCGATAGCATAAGGCTCATTGGTCGGCTCCAATGGCCCAGTCAATAGCGCCTCCTCCTTCATCGGCTGTTCGGCATGCTTGGGATATATACAGGAAGACCCCAAGAACAATAGCTTCTGCACACCAGCGGCATGCGACGCCTGAATGATATTGGCCTCAACCATCAGGTTCTCGTAAATGAAATCAGCCGGATAAGTGTTATTGGCATGTATGCCACCGACCCGGGCAGCCGCCAGATACACCTGATCGATACGATTGGCTAAAAAATAGCGCCGTACGGCGTTCTGATCGAGCAAATCCAACTCTTCACGAGAAGCAGTCAGAAGATTCTGATGTCCCAAGGCCTTGAGGCAACGGACAATAGCAGAACCGACCATACCTCGATGGCCGGCAACGAAAATCGCCTGGCTCAGATCCTGTGTCACACTCAATTCTCCACAGAAACAGGCACATCATGACCATGCTGTTTGAGCAAAGCATGCCGCTGAGCAACCTTCAAATCTTCACGAACCATCTCGGCACACATATCCTGCACCGTAATTTCAGGTACCCAGCCCAGCTTTTGCTTGGCTTTTGCAGGATCACCTAACAAAGTTTCCACTTCGGCTGGGCGGAAATAGCGAGGGTCAACACGCACCACGACATCGCCTATGCTGAGAGCCGGTGCCTTATCGCCTTCTCTAGACTCGATAATTGCTACCTCATCCACGCCTTGCCCCTCAAAGCGCAATGTAATACCGAGTTCAGCCGCAGACCACTGAATGAACTGACGCACGGAATACTGCACGCCTGTGGCAATAACAAAATCCTCCGGCTGCTCCTGCTGAAGCATCATCCACTGCATACGGACGTAGTCCTTCGCATGCCCCCAGTCACGCAGTGCATCCATATTGCCCATGTATAGACACTTCTCTAGCCCTTGAGCGATATTCGCCAAACCTCGGGTGATCTTGCGTGTCACAAAGGTCTCACCACGACGTGGCGATTCGTGGTTGAACAGAATTCCGTTGCAGGCATACATGCCGTATGCCTCACGATAGTTCACGGTAATCCAGTAAGCATAAAGCTTGGCCACGGCATAGGGTGAACGCGGGTAGAAAGGCGTCGTTTCCTTTTGAGGAATCTCTTGCACCAAGCCATATAGCTCAGAGGTGGAAGCCTGATAGAAACGAGTTTTTTTCTCCAGCCCCAATAAACGAATAGCCTCGAGAATACGCAAGGTACCCATAGCATCTACATCGGCAGTGTACTCAGGCGACTCGAAGCTGACGGCTACGTGCGACTGCGCGCCTAAGTTGTAGACTTCATCTGGTTGAACCTCTTGCAGTATTCGGGTGAGGTTAGATGAATCGGTTAAATCACCGTAGTGTAAAACGAAATTCTGATGTTCAACGTGTGGATCTTGATAGATATGATCTACTCGCTGAGTATTGAATGATGAAGCACGGCGTTTGATACCATGAACTTGATAACCTTTATCCAGCAATAGCTCAGCGAGGTAAGAACCGTCCTGACCAGTAATACCAGTAATAAGGGCTTTCTTTTGCATTATACCTTTCCCCAGCAAGCTTTTCGGCAGTTAAATATTTCAAGCACTTCTAAGAGCTTATTCTCGGAATCTATGCGCATAGAATCAAACTCCTTGAGCCGTCTCTTTCCAGCCAAAACTAGTTCCGCCACAAGATCATCATCACTATAAATACGCTCAACTGCAGTAGCAAGTTCAACTGCAGAATCCGGATCAATACATAAAGCGGCACAGCCCACCTGGGCTTTTAAAGGCTCAGAGTACACAACAGGTTTTTCCGCTAACCATGCCTCTAGAGGAGGAAGATTAGTAGGACCAAAATAAGTTGGCATCACCAATACCTTGGAAAGAGCATAGAGCCCAGACATGTCGCGCTCACTTACGAAGCCTGTAAACACTATCTGTCGTGAAAGCCCCAAACTCTCCGCAAGAACTTGTATAGTCTTTTTGTTCTCTTGGTCACCGCCACAAAAAACAGCCGAATAGCACTTACCTTTACTACGAAGAATCGCAAGCGCCTGCAAAATGCGCACGTGATTTTTATGAGGCCAAAATTGAGCGGGGTAGAAAATATAATCAGCAGGCAAGTTGAATTTTGACTCAATCTCTTTGAGATCGTGACAGTTAAATAGATTAGAAAAAGGAGCAGGCTGAAATGGCATTGAAAGTAATCGCTGCTCATCCGCACCATAAATATTACAAAGCTTACGCTTCAATTCTTCAGAGTCCGTCAATGTCAAATATGAGCGATTTATCGCGTTACGATAGAGCGCTTCACGGCGAAAAAACTCACCTTTACTAGAGACCTCGGGAAACTCTGGATGATCGCGATGACACACATCCCATACTGTAAATATATATGGAAGATAACGAAGTGATAGCGCATAGTTAGATGGACCAACAAAATAAACAATCTCCACACCCTGAGCGAGCATCTTGCTCTCGAGCCGTGTAGTTAAGTTCATTTTCGCTGTAAGCGGGGCGGAAGCTAAAAACTCATTTGCTAGCAGGAGGCTCGTTATACGCTCCAAGAAGCCAGAACGCACATATTGAACTGAAACATTACGCAAAGAATCATGCTTAACATTTTCAGCTACAGTTGTATAAATATTTATCGAAACCCATGAAGGGCAAATTTTAATAAATTGAATTATTGCATTAAGCGCCTGCTGAAAACCACCGCCACTGTGCAGTCGTTGCTCCAATACGATACCGACCTTCATTTTTTCCTCAAAATCGAAAAGCTCGCCCACGACTCAATCGAAGGTTCCGAATCGCTAAGCCATGCACGATGAGCAACAGGTTCAAAGCCATGCAACTCCGCCAACAATTCAATCTCCGGCAAAAACAAATAGCGCATACAGTGCTTTTCTCGAATCAAGTCGGCAGCGTCAGCAGTTCTGATATATGTTTCATAATTAACCTCAACAACATTCCGTTGCTCATACACTAAAGACTCAGCGATCCGCAAAACAGATAACTCTCCGTCATCCAGCCGCTTAACCCTTGTTTCAGGACGCTGAGCAAGTACAGCAGGGCCATACCAGTAGTCAAAAATGAATATACCGCCAGCATCTAAATGCGTCGCAGCAGTGGAGAAAGCAGCTTGTAGATCAGCATTCTCATTTTGATAACTGAATACGTGAAAGAGCGACAGCACCACATCAAACTTGCGCCCGGAACGATAGCTACGCACATCACCAGGAGAAAACGCCAAACGTTCACGCATATCTGGCACAAGCGCTTCACGGCGAAGTATTGCAGCCTTCAACATTGTGTCGCTTAAATCGATACCATGAACACTATGGCCTGCCTCGACAAACATTTTGGCATGAATACCTGTCCCACATCCCATCTCAAAGATTGCCTTACTGCCAGGAGCATATCTGCGCAGTAAGGAAAGTATAAAATCAGCCTCGCCATGATAATCTTTATCTCGATACAACAGATCATAATAACGGGCATATTGATCAAAAACCTTCATCACATCAGCTATCCATAATTGTACGTACAGCGTCGATAACAGTTTCCTGTTGTTCTTGAGTCAATCCCAGTCCACTAGGAACATAAAATCCACGTCGGGACATATTCTCCGAAACAGGGTGGCGCTCACCACAAAACAATCCCATTTTCTGAAAGACAGGCTGCTCATGCATTGACCAAAAAAATGGTCGAGTTCCAATCCCCATCTTACCAAGGCGCCTCATTGCTTCTTCTGCATCAAACGGAACACTAGCATCCAATATCACGCCAAAGACCCAGTAAATATTTTCAGCGTAGGAGGTGCTCGCCAGTGGTAACTGCAAACCAGATACGCCAGCTAAACCAGATTGATAAAGAGCTCCCATCTGACGCTTACGCTGTACAAACTCGGGTAACCGTTCTAGCTGGGCAACACCTAACGCAGCTTGCAAATTTGTCATGCGTAGATTCCACCCCAATCGCTCATGAACAAAGCGTTTATGGGGTTGGAAACAAAGATTACGCAAACTCCGACATTCGCTAGCCAGATGGTCATCATTCGTGACAATCATCCCGCCTTCGCCGGTAGTAATATGCTTATTCGGATAAAAACTAAATATACTAATATCACCGAAACTACCACAGGGGCGACCATGATAGGTCTGCCCGTGCATTTCGGCTGCATCTTCAATAACTTTCAGTCCATAACGACGAGCAATATCTAGCAGTGGAGCCATGTCGATAGGCAAGCCATATATATGGACAGCCATAATTGCCTTCGTGCGAGGGGAAATTTTTGCCTCGACTTGGGTCACATCCATATTCCAGGTTACTGGATCACTATCTACTAATACTGGCACTAACCCTGCACGAACAATCTGACTGATACAGGAGGCGGTTGCAGAAGCTGAGTGCAACACGGTTACTGGATTGAAGCAGGTGCATCATGCTGCAACGCCACTACTTCTGTCATGACCTCAATCGGGCATTTCCAATTGAAGCGCTTGCGCGG
>NZ_PGLR01000076.1 GCF_002803095.1 Pseudomonas sp. ZH-FAD
ACACAGGATTCCGGTAGAAGTGGGCTCCCGTGGGTGGCCGGGTGAAACACGGCGCTCGGCTGATTCCGGTCGGTGCCAGGGCATGCGTACACAGGATTCCGGTAGAAGACGGGGCTCAACAGACCACAAGGAGGCTCCGTTACTCGACTCACAGCCGGTCTTGAACCTGACAAGAGCCAGTGATGACGGGGCTTGCAGCCATGCGCACGCCTTTCCAGGGTGTGAAGGTGGCTACCTATAGAGGGTGAGGTAGAGGTAAAGTGCTGTGAGTTCAGTTGATTTCGTCGTTTGAGTTGTGGTCATGCGCTCAGGAGATTCCAGTCGGTATAGGGCAAGGCAAGCCAAATCCGACCTTATGCAGGAATAACCCGAAGGGCCAGTAACCACGCGGCATTCAAGGATTCAAGCCCATGTCTACCAACAGGTTACGCACAGGCTATCTACAGGAATCCCACAGAAAACATGGCAGTTACCCACAGAATCAGTCGCTTAAAGAGCCGTGACAGGAAGTTCGTGTACGGAAACAGGAGTCCTGAGTGCGCGGGCCGGAATCCTGTGTGCGCAGACCGGAATCATGAGTGCGCGCCCCGGAAAGCTATGTGCGTCAACCGTTCTTTCGTGTGCGGCCCTGTAGGGGAGCAGGCAAAGCGAGGCGGGGCTTGCAGCGATCTATCAACACCCTATAACCCCAGTCTATAAAACCCGCTTTAATAACCCCTTGCTATTACCCCTCTTGGTTCCAACCCTGGTTGGAACCCTAAAAAGATTGACGATCTCAAATTCAGAAGCTGGTGTGCTGAGCATTTGCGCTGATCAGTCGCTGAGAGGTTTCGCGATTAAGTACAGCGCCGGCGTATTCTCGGTGAGGGTTCCCGTAGGCGTGATCCACTGCATCCGCTGCACGCATCGACGACAGCCATTCAGAAACTACATCTGGCTCAGCACCGTACAAGCCAATCTTGATTTGGCCAGAAGGAGTCTTGCGGGTTGTGAGGATAGGAATCTGCACCAATGCAGCTGCGTCACGAAGTTCAGGAGTTGAATCAAAGCTCCCATCGACAACTTGAACCCCACCCAAATTCAACCTGGGAAGCTCAAGAACACGTTGAGTAGCACGCTCAATACGCCGCCTCAGAACCCAAGGCTGGATTCTGGCCATTGCAGATCGAGCAGTGATTCTCCAAGCCATAAGCTCTTTTGGATCAACCCCAGGACACTCACCCCTCATTGCCGCAGAAAGACAATGATCGCTTGCGGCTACAAGCTTGAAGTCAGAATGTTTCCCCCCTACGAGCTTCGCCGCTTGGCCGATAGAGGAACCTTCCCAGTAGTTCACAGGAGGGGCAGCAAAACCAGGATCGCCCTCATTGTGGTGGTCAACAATAAGATCGCGAAGTGGGTCGAACTCAGAGCCTCGGCACTCAACCCAGACAACCTGTTGACCAGTGTCAAACAGGCACGAAAGGGAGTCCGCCTGATAGGCATTGCTACTGACGCAACGCTTTCCGTTACGGTATGCCAGCGCACACGAAAAGCCGGCCTTCCGCAGCATGTACTGAATAGAAACAAGCTCAGGGTCACTGGCGCCGAGGGCGAACACCGTGCTGGCTGGGTTAAGTAGGCCAGCCATCACTGGGGGCGCTCAGCAGTCAGGATTGCGACGCGAACTGCTGTGCCCTCAAACTGATCCTCGAACACCTCAGACCAGTTGTGGCTGAACCCCTCAAGCGGGCTCGTATTGATCATGGAGGCTGGGAGGATGGCTACCAGACGGCCATCAGTAGCAAGCAGCGATGCAGCCGCTTCCAGGTGTGCAGCAGCTCGCCCATGGCTGAACGGTGGGTTCATCAGAATCCGGTCGAATCGAGTCGAGCTGTTGTTCGAAGCCCACTCCAAGAAATCGGCTTTTACAACGCGATAGCCTTTCGACTCCAAAACCTTAACCCGAACCTGCGCCAGTTCAATGCAGGTGGTCGATTCCATTGGCAGATACTGGGCCAGATCGCCAGTTCCGGCCTGCGGTTCGCAGCAGTTATGGCCTGGGCGCACATCCAGCAGTGCAGCAGCCACCAAGCCAATCTCGCTACGGGTTGGATACCACTGGTATGCGGCTTTCTCCGGCACGGCACCGCTGTAGATCAACTGATCAATGACAGCATCAGCATCGAAATCGAACTGCGCATACAGGTAATTCTTATCGGCGCTCAATCTGACTACCGCGCCAATGTCACGAAGTACCTGGGCTGTTTGGTCAACTGCGTCCTGAGCCTTTGAATAGACGTATGCCGAGTAGCTATCCCCGCGCCGGTCCAGAGCACTCAAAAGGTCTATTACAGCCATCGGGAGGCGCTGCATCTTGAGGTCGAATGAGGCGGGTTTTTTCCCGGCTTTCTGCGGGGTGCGGAATTTCGATGGAATGGCGGTGGGGTAGAGAGTCGCCAGGATGCTGTTCAGCTCAATTGCAACTTCTTCGGCTACCTCGAAGTGGACTGTTCCCTTCCGATATACGACCAGGGAAAAAGCTCCGCCATCGATCTGGATTTTCTTACCAAGCGCTTTCCGATAGATGTTGCCCAGCAGCTTTCGGGTGGCGTACTCGCTGGGCTCACCACGACCTGTCAGACGACCAACAACCCCGCGAAGATCGCTGATGATGCCGGCTTTGTGGGTGTTCACATAACCATCGGCGTCGTACACGTTGGCAAGTATCATCTTCTTGGAGAAACCAGCAGGTGAATTGCTCACATGCTCTCGGCTCAAGCCAAAGAAGATTCCATCTACCCGCTCGGCGAAGTAGGTTTTGCGAGCAGCCAGCAAGTTTTCGAGGGTAGGCCTTACGGTGCTTTCATCGAACGGTGGACACTCAAGCCCGCTAAATTGTGCCCGTGCTTGCTCCCTTTTCGCGGTCGGCATCACCTCGAATACCTGCGCATCACTCAGGAGTCGCGTCCAGAATTCGGCGCGGAGTGAAGCTTTCGCAGCCTCGGTATCGCTCGGAATGGAGTAACGGTATTCAGGCCCGTATACAAGACGAGCGCCCTCGATGAAGTAGTTCATCACCCCTTGATTGAATGCCGAGTCGATGAACTGCTTTGTGTCCTCGATGGCTTGTTCACGCTGCCGATATTGACCAAGCAGCTGATCAATCATGTCGAAGTTGGTAAGGCCGGTTGGTGCGTCAGTAGAGCCTGCCCCCAGGAACTCTGGGTTCGAATTTGGCAGGTGATCGGCTGCGAAAAGATTGGTTTGGAATGCGGTCATGGCTCTCGCCTCCTGAAATGATGAGGTAATCATCAGTCCAGAGCCGCTGTGTCACCGGAGCCCGATAGGGTAATAACGATCTTTGTCGGCGCCGATGTTGGGAACCCAGCCCCCGGCGAATTTCCGCGCATGCGCGGAATTTGGGGTCAACTGGTCAGGTAACGGAAGCCTGTCGTCAAGCGATATACCAAGTCGTTTGATGGTGCTTGACCAACTCGTAAGCGGCGCTGCTTGAAAGCACAACCCCCACTAACGCAGATGGGATTTGCCCCCTGATGCGTAAGGATTGCCGCCTATCAATGGTGCATGCCTCGCAGAGGTAGGCTTGGGGCTCACTGACGGTGTGCTTTTTCTGGGTTCGATCAATCGCCTCGGCGATCAGTGCTGAAACGCACCGCCCCAGTCTGGCCTTGCTTAGCTCAAGTCCTGGCGCAGTTGGAGCCCCTTCCGGCAGAAACGTTGCCCGCTTAACTTCATGAACCAGAGCGCCACAGTGAAGACATGGCGACCTCATGCTCTCGACATGAACGGCGATTCTCTGGCCAGCAGTAAATGTTTGAACACGAAGCCTCTGCTCTGCGGCAGCTTGTGCCAAATGGGCCAGGCTAACGCTTCCAGTGAGACTGGAATTTCGTGAGCGGGCGTTGACTATTCGAGCCTTCCACTCACCTTCATCTTTGGCCGCCGATACGCAAACCATATGCCGGGTTGAGGGTATGCAGCATTCCGAGAAAATCCATACGACCTCAAAACCCCTATCTCGCAGCTGCGAATTAAAGGTTAAGAGCGGGGTGGCACTTCGAACGATCTGATCAACCAAGCAGAACACTAACGTTCTTTGACCATCCGTGGCGCACAGCAAAATCCGGGTCGTTTCAGGTGCTGTGAAATGGGGGGGCGAGTCGAGCCCAGCCATCAGGTAGGCCTAGCTCCAGCTGCTGTGCAAGATCATCCATGGTGGAGGTCGCTCCATGCCTCGAATCAGTACCGTCTAGCGTGGCGATGACGCTCAGCACGATCAACCAATGTCGATGCAGTTACTGACCATTGTCTTCGGCCCAGTTGAATTAGCTCTCTGGGCCGGATTTCAAGTCCAGATACCATCGCCATGCAGATCGAACGTAGGTGGCAGAAAGAACGTAAAGCTGTCTGCGATTGTTTCAGCCCGCGTCTTAGGTCGCCCAAGGACGATGGCCCTATCGCCACACTCCTTGTAGATCACGCCTCCGGCGACAATGCAGTCGGGGGCAAGCGCTGAGGTATCCATCGGTTTGAGTGAGTGCGTATCAATGAGGCTAGGACAATGCTCATGAATAACATCCAGACCTACGCTTAGCGGCTTTCGCTCGCCGTAGCAGTCGATGCCGAACCACTGGCCTTCATCTTTTTGGAGGATGAAGAAGGGCTCTCCGTACTCCCGTGTCTCGTATTTGATCGCCAGGAACAAGGTGACGTTGCCGGCCAGCCGCTCTCTTGTCAGTTCCTTCGTAGCGGCAGCATATTTCGCAACGCAATCTCGCCAGAATGGGTTTGCAGGCTCCGATTGCAAGATCAGAGACGCGGGGCACTTGAGGTAGGTTCGACTAGCCGTGCTCAGTTGTTGTTCTGGAGTGACTACAAGCCGACCTCCGTCGAATTCGTAGTGGCACAGATACGTGTTGAACAACGACTCCAGCACTATGAAACCTCGCTGGCGATCAGCCGCAATCGCCTCTGTCCGCTTGATCGCCTTGACCTCCACTCTCAGTCCGCGATCTTGTTGCCAAGCCTCCGCGATGCGCTGGCCTTGAGCTTTGATGGTTTTCAAGTCGGAGGGTTGGGCAGAGGCGAAGATGCGCATTCAGGAAGCTCCCGTTGTTGATATGCACATCATCAACCTGGAGCAGCTGTGTCATCGCACAGCGGAGTCGAATGCCCAATTCCCAACGTGCCAAGCCGGGGCGGCATCTTAATTGGCGGTTGAATAAGCTGAGAGGGGGTGGGGACACAGGTGAAAGCAGAAGCCGCCCGAAGGCGGCTCTGTCGGACAATGCGGGGGAGTCTGTCCAGAATCTGAGCTACTGTCTGCAAGTCTCTCAGTCCCTAAACCATATCGCTTTGGCCGGGGTCGAGTTGAGCGTTTGGTTCAGTTTGAAAAAACTACCTGCCTGCTCACTGGTCAGCTTCCAAAACTAGGGACTGTAGGCGCGGATCACTCGCCAACTCTTTGTACCAGGGGGCTATGGTCTTGTTGGTCATCGGGCGATGTTTTGCTATCTCAACCAGTACGGCAAAGAAAAGCATTTCAAGGAAGGTTGGGCGACCTTCAAGCTCCCTCCAAGAATCTCGGTTGCGCACAACGTCAGCAACCAGTTCCTCGATTTCATCGTAGTAGGCCAGCAGTGGCTTGGGGTCCGAGGTTTCTTGATACGCCGGCCACAAAGCGCTGAGGTTTCTGAGCACACGATGGATCAGCGTTCTTGCAAAGAGCCTTGTGGGTAGATCGGCTGGATACATGCCGTCCGGGCTGCGCTCGTTCAGGTACTCGATCATCGGGTACAGCTCATGGCTGTAGGCCTCGGTGGTGTAGATTGCCGGTATGATCGGAGTTGTTCCCGCGCCAGCACTCGACTTCAACTGGATCAGTTCTGACTGATATTTGGGGTCGGCAGCATCAGCTTCTCTGAGTTCCCAATCCATCATTCGAAGTGCAGATCGTAAGAAACGACTCTTTATGCAGCCTTTGTGGTAAAAAATCGTAAGCAGCATTGCAGCCTCTTTGCGTGAACCAAGCCAAAGCAGAATTATGACCTTGGCGGCAAGGAAAATCATGGGACGAGTGCAAACTTGTCAAACCCCATGCCGGGAAACGAGAGTCCCACCCTTCGTTCCGTTGATCAAGGCGTCGTGCAGCTTGATACAATTTCGTTGAGCTGTGCGTTGCTCTCTGGTAATTCGAGGACTCGACTGTATTCACCGGGACTACGCTCGAAACTCCAGCTGTATCCGACCTGCTTTGCTCCATGTAATGCAGAAACTGCCAGACTGCTTGGCACAGACCTGAACGAAAGATTGCCTGTCAGTTCGTCCTGACTTACCTGAACCTCATCTATGGAGAATTTCGTCCCATCGACCGAAAGGCTGTGCTGGTCGTAGTTGAGAAGGGCTATTCCGGGAAACCAGGGATTGGCCTGCACCTCCATGTTGAGCAGGCCCTGCTCGCACGAAAAGCTGATAGACAGCGTGCCAGTAGAGCTTTCTGTCCTGCCTAAAAGCGTGCCTTTGCTAACCGTTTTCCAGGTTGTTATTGAGGTCCCAGAAGCCAGTGCCCAGTCATAGATTGCGGGCTTTCCTATTTGGATCAACCTGTCTGCTGGGGTTCTCATAATCAGATCAAAGAACTCTCTACTGATCCCCATTTCATCAATGTATCTGCTCAAGTCTCGCTCGGCTGTGAACAGGAGCTTGCTGTCAGAAGCCCATTTACCTTGATTGGCTAGATAAAAGCGGTGTACCGCTAACTTGCCTGTACCTGAGTCAAGTAACCTGAATTTGCCGCCAACAAAGGCGATGGGACATGCACTTTCACAAACACCAGTTCGTATGGTTTGGCCGTCAGAACTAAGCCGGCCAATTTGCGTCGCATATCCCTTAGCTCGAATTGCACGACCGAGTGCTTGCGCTGCTACAAGGTCGCCGCCAGCAGAGTTCAAGTAAACGATCCCGAACTCCTGGCCTCTGGGTATTACAGAGCGCCGGAACGTATCAACGGTAGGATTGTGGATGTATCCGTCGATGAAGACCTGGGTGAATCCGCCGTTATCAACGGTCAACACATTCGCTGGTTTCAGACGAGGGTCATCAGGAAGGATGCTGGCTGCAAAGGCGGCATGACTGAAAATGGCGTAGAGCGTTGTGGTGGCGAGCCCTATGAGCCCCCTTTGAAGGCCGCGTTTCTGGCCCTGCCTTGCGCTATGGAGCATGGCGGCATCGTCCGAATATGTGGCGAGAGCCCCACCTCCCAGAATGGGAAGTGAGGATGCCGACTAATGGTTGTGGAGAGTCTGAGGCGGGACAAGCCGATCCGCGATCATCCGAGCGCCGCTCACCAGTCCTGGCGGGGGCAAGCCCAAGGCGGCGACCTTTTCGTTATCCAGGATAACGGCGACGATCCCCTTGTCTTGCTCCGGCTTGAGCACTTGGATCGTCCCAATGAGTGCAGGTTGGTACTGAGGCTGTTCGGCAAGCTCAACGGCGAGAGCACATCCAATGCGCCCTTCGGCCCAGTTCAGCGAACTGTGCTCATAAGGGTTGTCTGGACTGCTATCGAAGTAGCGATCCCCGTGAAACAGGTGAATGCGGCCAGCAGGTTGGGCCTCATAAGGCATCGGCTCGGGGTCAGCCGTCAGAGACTTCGCCCCGCTGTAAGCCTTGTAAAAAAGGGTGCCTAGTACAGGCGCAACGACCAAAACGATGAACAAAAAACCGAGGATGCCAACCATATCTTCCTCCAAACCCAGAACTCGAACTGGGACTAAATACCCTGTCAACAGCTTCTACTGCACGGATTATAACGACCGGCCCAAGCGGCTCCACAGCCGACTAATGCAGCTCCGTCACTGGCTGAAACTGACTTTGGAAGGAACTACTCCCTGTTGGAGTGAGCTGGAGCCGGCAATTCTGTAGGTTAAATCGCTGCGGAGGCAGAGCAGTTGATTTTGAGGTACAGATGCAGCTCCAACAATATCCTGATGAACCACATGCAGTGAGCCCTCATGGCTCTTACTCATCACTGGCTTGCCTTTCACCATTTGGTGGCATTGAGTCTTCGCTTTGCGTGGTGGTGGCAACCTTCTTCCTTGCAGCATTTGCCCTGGCCGGCACGCTACAGCCAGCAATCGGCGTGGGCGGCACTCTCATCGTGATTCTGGTGGCTTCATGGCTTGTGGAGCGGGCGCTTAGACCGCTAGTGCTCTGGGTGCTGGGGCGGCACGTTTACCGATCCATCTTGCTTATGGGCGGTAAGGAGGCTGCTGACGAGGTTGTTCGAATCTATTCCAATGGCGGCACTCTGAATCGCAGCCAGTTCGATACGCTACTTATTCGGGCAGGCAAGCCCAATTGTGGAGATTTTGACGGGTGAAGTTCGTGTGCTTGCAGCGGGGCATTCTGGTGCTCACTTCTGCTCTGCTTAGTGGCTGCTTCGACAGTCCTGAGCCGCTGGCAAAGCCTGCCATGGCAGTAGCGCCGGGATACATCAGGCTTGATTCTGGAAAGCAGATTCAGGTCATCGGCTATGAGCGATGCCCTGGAAGCGGTTATTCGATGGTAGGGCGGGTGGTAGCAGACAACATGCGGAAGCACTGCACTCTCATCAGTGAGGGCGCGAGCCATTTCGAGATTTCTGTTGGGACGAGCATCGGTGTCGTCGTCGAACGCTGGTCCGTGGTTGCTGATAGTCGTTCGGTTCGGCTTGTCAGACCTGACGGTGACGGTGCGACAGTATTTCGGGTAGCTGATTGACGGCTCCCAGCTCTGCGGCTTGGCAGGGGGGCGTCTTCACTAACTGTTCACCTTTACATACAGACGCCTACGAAAAGGGGCGCCATGCGCCCCTGTCTCGTACTCAGCTCGCGCTCGCGAGGTGTACAACGCTCCCGCCTGGGGCCTCGTCGGATTTGATGAGGTCGAGAATTGCAGATGGGTCTTTCTTGATTGCCGCTACCAGTTCGCTGCGCCGCTTGGAAAGGAAGATGCCGAGGGTTTCGGCATTTTCCTCACTCATCGAGGGCAGGACATGTCGGAAGACAGTGGCGAGGTTCTCGCCGACTTCCAGCATACGGTCATGGGCCTCTGCGTCGGCTTTGTTAGTCATCAAACACTCCGGGTCGCGGCTACTGCGGTAAAGGACTTCTACAGCCATTCTGATGTTCTCCAGATTCGGACATGGCGGACTATAACGCCCGGTTCATTGGGCTCTATCTTGGGAGTCTGTGCTTAGGCCTCCTTGATCGTGTTGCAATGCGGGCAATGCCAGTAGATGCGTTTTTCCGCGTGTACCTTGGTGCTGTACTTCTGCTGGCACTCAGGACATTGGCGAAGAACAGAGCAGCGCCCCCCAGTCAGGAACTGGGTGAACCCACGGCAAGCGATGGCAATCGCTGCCGGCGTGATAACCGGATCGGTTACAGCTCGACGGCCTGGATCGCGCTCGACGCGGCGTGCCAATTCTTCCCTCGCCGATTCAAGTTCACCGGGGCTGAGCTGGAGGGTGGTACGGCTATAGCTGGGTGGGTTCAATGCCGCATCAACCAACTGGCGCAGTTGATCATCGTTGTCGGCATAGAATTTGAGCGTGTCTTGGTTCTGCTCGACGTACTGCTCATTGTCAGAGTCGTCCTCGAAGCTGGTCAGAGCTTCCTTGACCAGAAGGACGGCCAAGCTGGCAGGCGCATGCTGGGCGATATACGCCAGCTGCAACTCCAGCTCTCGCATTTCATGCGCCAGCTCCAGCATTTCATCGCTTTCGCGATGTTCGCCTTTGATTGCCAGGGCGAAGGCGGCGTTAAAAAGCTTGTCGCTGCGGGTGGTCATGGTGTGTTGAAGGCTCATTGAATCGCTCCAGTCAGTTGATGAAGCAATGCTGAGCGATGAAGTCCTGTGTCACCGCGTGGTGAGCAGGGGAATCCTCAATTCGCCAATTCCTGGGCTCGGGAGTGGCGCTCGGGAGTAACTGTTCCGGGTTCGAATGAACCCTTAATAGGCCCCGTGATTGAATGTCCTCATTCGTAGTGAGGAACACACATACATGGCCCTTCCACGGTCGAAAGCACAGGTTGAGCGTCAAATCGCAGAGGACGAGAGCTACCGGGATGACCTTGAGTACATCCAGGAAACGCTCGAACAGAACAAGGTGTTCATTGGTCAGCTGACCTCTGAGCAGTCTGGAAATACCGAGGCTACCTTCTGGGTGACAGTGGGAATGTTTCAGCGAGGGTTGCCCGAACTCGTCTTGTCAGGAGTCCCCGCGCCGCTGATCAAGGGTATCGTTGAGGAACTTTATGAGGGCCACGACTTTGATCGCGAGTTCCTGGCCGGGGGACGGACTAAGGTCATTCACGACCTGACCGTGATCGCACTTCCTGTTAGCCAGCCTGACTCGCACGATGTTCTTTCGATCTGTCATGACATGTACGCGCTGATCGAGCAGCCGCACCTTCAAGTCGTGCAGTTGGTCTTCGCAGATGAGCAGGGGGCTTTCCCCTGGAGTTCGAATTACTCCGCGAGTGAGCGTCAGTTCCAGCCGGTGCTTGGGGCTCCAGTGGGCGCGATGACAGCAAATTGATCGAGCAAAGAAAAAGGGGGCATAGCCCCCTTTTTATTGGTTCGCACTCAGCTAGATAAGGTCGCGAAAGGCTTCCTGCTGGCTTGGGCTGGCGGGAGCAAAGCCAGTGAAGGTTCCATTCTCATGGCGAAGCTCGTCGAAACGGTTCACTGAGTCCCGATAGAAGACGCGACGGCGACCCAGCCCACCAAGCTTGCCGTTGAGGTCTTCGATCACTCCGGCAGCACTGTTGGTTACGCTCGGCATGTCTTCATCCAAGTCGTCGGTAATGATGACATGGAGGTCGTTGACTGCATGGATGGTATATCGAGCAATGCGCATGTTCGCTTCTCACCTTTTGCGCTAGTCAGGCAAGCGCAAGGTTGCCATAAACAGGGGGCTGGATGGCTGCCGTGGAACGGCTTGGCGGCATCATGCTGTTGTTAAAGTCACGGTGCAGAGCCTTTGCGCACTCCCTCATCTGGTAGCTGTACATGAGCCACCATGACACGACCAGCTTGAGGAATGAGTTGAGAGAGACATGGCCGATTTGGCGCTTGTGGACTTCCCAAGCGGCCCGGAGGTCAGCCTCTACAGACTCCTTGAACCGCACGGTCGTCTTGCAGGTGTCACCTTCCTCATCAGCGACAGTCAGGTAGGAAGGCGTAGCCTTACGGATCACGTTGATTGACTCGACGCTAGCCGATGCCATCAGTCGATCCTTCATGAAAACCATCGTGTCGCGCTCGTAGAGCCAGGAATCTACGGCTGTACAGATTTCACCATTCACGCTCCTGTTTGCTTCATTCGCCTGCTGCGTAATGGCTGCGTAGAAGCTGGGACTAACGCGGAAAACGACGCGATCTTTTTTGGCGTCTTGAACGGACATTTGCGAATCCTTGATGCCTGGGTGTGCATGTGAGCACACTCTATTGAGCGCGGAGCAGGTGAGTCCACCTAACCTTGTGCAGTTGCTATACGCAGATTCAAACAGGCTTTCCACCTACCCAGTATTGGACCCGAGAAAATCGGCCAGCCTTGATGACTGTCTGGCCCTGGATCGTCACCAGCTTCATCTTGTTTGTAATCCCGAGGCCGAAACGGTCTGGGCGTGAGTCTGAGACAAGCGGGTTTACCGCCATTTCGGTGCTCAACGCCGACTGGTAGGAAAACTTCGGGGCAGCAATAAAGGGGCAGGCCTGCATCGCGTACACGGCACAGCTTTCGTGCATGGGCAGATCGGCAAAAAGACGATTCTTGATAGAGATTGGGCCGCCGACAAAAGCCATCGCTTTTCCGAGTTTTTGCCCACACATACCGCAAAGCCCCTCGCGCAGGGCCAGATTGCATTTCACTGAGTCCTGAGCGCGGTAATTTGGCTTACCGCCCGGCTCCACCAGTGCAGTAAAAAATATCGGGTAGCCGCGCTCATCCTTCGGAAGTGCTGCAATGCGCGGCGGCGTCTGAATGACGGATAAATCAGTCCAAGCTTTCATAGGCATTCCAGGAATGGCCTGCCCTGTGTGAGGTACAGGGCAGTCAAAAAGTCAGTTTGGCACGGCGTGGTTAGATCAAACCAGCCAGGGAGCACTCCAATCGGATGTACCCAGCCGTCCTTTTTGAATTACTGCCGGCTTCGAGAATCATGTTGGTATCGAACAGCTCAATTCGCATGCTCAGGCTCGTAACCACAGCAGTGAAGAACTGCGCTTTGACGCGGACTGCCTCGCCTTCGCCGGATGTGAAGGTGATTTTGAAGTCTTCGTTATCCAGCGGGGCCGCGATCCCGGCAAAGCCATCGATACAGCTGGCGCTATAGGCGGCTTTGATTTTTGCTGCTGACTCGGGATCAGTAAGAACGGTCGCCCAGGCTGGCGTCAGTTCGTCCCACTGTTCCTCTGGCCAGCTGTGCATCAGGTTGGTAATGCTTACGGGTATCGAATATTGAGACATAGATAGCTCCTTCTTGGGTTGGAGCTATGATCCCCCGAGGCATGCGGTGTCATTGCTTTACGTGGCGTAGTCGGCGCTAATCGTCGAGCCCGTTGCTGGGGTTTGACGTTGGTAATCAGTCGCCGACTTTGGAGTTGTGGCTGGCCTGTTCCAAGGCCCGCAGTTGCTCTGCGAGTTGTTGCTTTAGAAGGCGCACGCCGTCCAGTAGAGCTTGAAGCTCAGCGTGCCCATCAAGAAAGCTGTCGAGTCCCTGAACAATTGCAGTGTTCATCGACACATGCTTGACGTTGGAATAGTCGAGGAATCGCTCCCTCATGCCATCGGGCATGCGAACTACGAATTTGTCAGCCGTTCGCGAGACAGTTGTCGCCTTCATGATGTTTCCTCGGTGAGAACGAGCTGGAGAATAACGACCGCGACTTCTTCCACACCCCGATCACCCCTCATGCTGTGCCCCATCAGGCAGGCAGTCGGAAACGCTCAACGACCAGTGCAGGTTCACTGGTGGATTCCTGTCTTGGTAGGTCAGGGAGCCGCTATAAATCCCCTGCTCAATGAGCGTCCCGGCGGAGCCCTGGATGCGCCTGAGACAGTCACGGCGAAGCTCTGCAAGGGCAGCCGAGTCTTCTTGCTCTCCCAGCGAAACTGCTTTGCAGGTGATGGTCAGGGTTCTTGTGTGCGTTACGGTCATGGGGTACTCGGAAATCTGGGCTTCGGTTTTTCCGCGCATGCGCGGGTTTTCATGTGAGCGGGTCAGAGCGACCCGCATCCTTCTTTGCCAAAGGCGCCAGCGGGAAGCTGCCACTCCTGGCCGGCAGGGGTGAAAATCGGCAGCGTGTACTCGCTCTGCTCTGCTTGGGCCAAGGCTTCGAGGTCCGTGATTTCGAAAGCCTCTGCCGTAGCCGAAAGGTCGAGAACGTTGATCCGCTGCCGGCTGATGGTGCTATCGAATTCATTCTCGTAGCTGGCAATAGGGTGCAGACGATGCGGGAAGTAGCGCCGGAGGGTGGCCCAGATAACTGGTGAATTGAACACACACGTCATACAGGAACTGCGGCTCCAGCCAAGCCGGTAAGGAACTGGCGCGACCACGCGGTGCTTCGCGATCAGTTCCCAAACCATTTCCTCGGTGAAGTGGAGGACTGGACGCCACGCATCGACGTGACGCCCCAGGCGTCCAAGTCTGCGGTCTACAGCATGCGGTTCCAGCTGGTAGTAGCGGGCTCGATTTGAGCTTTCGGCACGGCGCTCCCCTGTGACAAAAAGGGTCTTCTTCCCGAGAAAGCGATCTTGGTTGGTGAGGGCTCGCCGGCCAACGTCGATCTTTGCTGCCGAGCTGCACCAGCGAGTGGCAAGGTTGGCGCTCTGCTGGGGGAACTGCCGCCGTGTCGCTGGCTGTGACCGCTTGGTGTCTCTCTCAAGTTCGAACACCCCGCTTGGGGTTTCGATGATGTGCGGCTGGGAGTAGGAGTTCTCCTTGAGCATTTCGCCCTCGATCCCACCCTTGAGCCAAGAGAAATACACAGGCAGGCCGAATGCTTCGGCAAACTTCTCGATGTAGCTGTCGTTGAAGGCCCAGTCCATGAGGCTGCTGCCCTCCCTGCCATCCACGGCGTGATGCCAGATTTCGACCCTGCTCATGTCGGCCCCCTGATCAATCAGGGCAAGCAGGCATGCAATCGAGTCCTTACCCGACATGCAGACGATGATGTTGTCGTAGCTGTCCAGGTCGATGTTGGGCGCGTCGAAATAAGTGCCCGCAGCCAGTCGCGCCGGCTCAGGCTCGAAGCCCAGCAAGCTCATCTGCTGGCCGAGGGCAGGAATGATCACGGTGTCGTCGAAGCGATCCAGGATGCTGGCTTTAGCGTTCATAGGCAGACCTTGGCAGGTGTTTGTTTGGATGCGCCCATTCTCCTAGCAGCCTGTCGGACTTGAATTCATAAATGGACAGAGCGCGACAAAGACAAAGCGAATTGCCCACTATTTGAGCGTTTTTAACCGGTTGTTGCCCTGAATTTCCTGAATTCGAG
>NZ_PGLR01000077.1 GCF_002803095.1 Pseudomonas sp. ZH-FAD
AGCGCTCAGGTGAGTTGAGCCGCCAGATCGAGGAGGGTGTTGCACAGCGCCTGTCCGAGATGGTCACGGTACAGTTCCAGATGGAGGACCCGTCATCTCTGGTAAGAACGGCAGGCACTCGCGCCATTTACCGCCAGGAGCTGAAGAAACGCGGCCTACCGGAGGATTCTCTCAGTGGCGCTACGGCGCTGTTCCTGGCCGTCGGTTGGGAGCTTGCCAACGGGCGCTCGTTGTCGGAGGAGCAGACAGCAGCCATTTTCCGGCAGACCGCTGGCGGGCTGCAGCGGTCCCCTCTGGCTCGCAAGAGTGGGCCTGAGCTGCAGCAGGAGTCCGAGATACGCTTGATAATAACCGCGTTGTGGCTGGAGGAGGCACGCGTACGCTCATTGTCATCTCGGTCGACACAGGACCTAGCCGATGCGGTCAGGAATGATTTGAAGGCGATCACCCGCAATGACATGCGTGTCTATGAAGTGACCGCGAACGGGTTCACCGGGCGCTAGTGCCTCGGTAGTAGGGCCGTCTCCAGTTCTGGCAATCGCCGCTGCTCACATCCGATGGTGTTCCACCAGGAAATCCACGAACACTCGCACCCGCGCCGGCATTGCCGAGCCGCCGACGAACACCGCGTGAATCGGTTCCCGATCTCCAGGGTTGAAGGCTTGCAGCAGCGGTACCAGATCGCCGCGCTGCAGATCCTCGGCCACGCTGAATTCGCCGATGCGGGCGATGCCGGCGCCGACCCGGGCGAACTGCGCCAGCGCCTCGCCGCTGCTGCATTCGATATTGCCGCAGACCTTCAGTGAAAACGCCTGGCCATCGCGGATGAACGGCCAGTTGGGTTCGGCGCGGCGGAAGTTGAAGCGCAGGCAGTTGTGCTGCAGCAGATCTTCCGGTCGCTGCGGCGTGCCGTGGCGTTGCAGGTAGTCGGGGGAGGCCACCACCACCTGGCCGGTTTCGCCCACCTTGCGGGCGCTCAATGGGCTGTCCGGCAGATGGCCGAAGCGCACGGCCACGTCCGCCTGGCCGCCTAGGATATCGACCACCTCGTCGCCCAAGCTGAGGTCGACGGTGATGTTCGGGTAGCGCGCGCTGAAGGCCGCCACCAACGGTACGATGGCCAGCCGGCCATGACCGAGTGCGGCACTCACACGCAAGCGGCCCCGTGGTACGCCCTGGTCGGCGATGGCTTCTTCGACTTCCGCCATATCGGCAAGGATGCGCCGGGCGCCACGCAGATACGCCTCGCCCTCGGCGGTAAAGGTGATCGCGCGGGTGGTGCGCAGCAGCAGGCGCGTGCCGAGGCGCTGCTCGGTGCGCGCGATGATGCGGCTGACCGCCGAGGGTGTCAGCCCCAGTGTGCGGGCAGCGGCCGACAGGCTGCCTTGTTCCGCCACGGTGGTGAACACCACCATGTCACCTGATCGGCCGCCTATGTCCATTTGTGCTCCGCAAGCAAAGGTGTTTGCCAGAAATGCCATCTACCGCCGTCAAGGTTTGGATCTTAGCATTCGTGGCATAGATGAGGAGCCTTTCCATGCGTATCAATCCACCACTCGTTGCACTCGCCATCGGTGCCTTCGGTATCGGCGTTACCGAGTTCGCCCCCATGGGCATGTTGCCGGGCATCGCCAGCGATCTCGGCGTTTCCATTCCCGCTGCCGGCCTGCTGGTCAGCGCCTACGCGCTGGGTGTGCTGCTCGGCGCGCCATTGATGACCCTGACCACCGGCAAGATTCCCCGGCGCTACCTGCTGATCGGGCTGATGGCCATCTTCACCCTGGGTAACCTGATGTCGGCGTTGGCGACTGACTACTACAGCCTGCTGATCGCTCGTGTGGTGACCTCGCTGAACCACGGCGCCTTCTTCGGTGTGGGCTCCATCGTCGCCGCCAGCGTGGTCGCACCGGACAAACGCGCCGGTGCAGTGGCGGCGATGTTCATGGGTTTGACCCTGGCGACCATCGGCGGCGTGCCGCTGGCGGCCTGGTTCGGTGAAGTGCTTGGCTGGCGCACGGCGTTCTGGGGCATTACCGGCCTGGGCGTGTTGGCCATGCTCGCGCTGTGGTTCGCCTTGCCCAACGTGCCGCTGCCGAAAAGCGATGGCGTGCTGGCGGAAATCCGCGTGCTGGGTCGTGGCCCGGTGCTGGCAGCCCTGGCCCTGACCGTGATTGGTTCCAGCGCGATGTTCACCGTGTTCACCTATATCGCGCCGATCCTCAGCAGCGAGACCCAGGCGTCCACCGCCTTCATCACCGCCATGCTGGTGCTGTACGGCATCGGCCTGACGCTGGGCAACATATGGGGCGGCAAGGCGGCGGATCGCTCCGTCGACCGCACTCTGATCGTCTCGCTCAGTGCGCTGATCCTGGTCTTGCTGGCCTTCACCGTACTGATGCGCTGGCCGCTACCGGCAGCTGTGGCCATCCTGATCTGGGGCATCGCCAGCTTCGCCATCGTGCCGCCGCTGCAGATGCGCGTGATGGAAGCCGCCAAGGCCGCGCCCAACCTGGCCTCGGCGGTGAATATCGGCGCCTTCAATCTGGGGAACGCGATTGGCGCTGCGCTGGGCGGTGCGGTGATCAACGCGGGGTTGGGCTACCCGGCGATTTCCCTGGCCGGTGCAGCGATGGCCGGGCTGGGACTGCTGATGGTGCTGGGGTTTGCCTGGCGCTCCAGAGGTGCAGCGGCGGTAGCGGTTTAAGAAGAGACACTTGAGAAGGGGGGGTTAAATCCCCCTTCCGGTTTACGCCTTCGCAGCAGGGCTCAAGCGAAAGCTGACACCCATGCGGTTGAATGCGTTCATGGCTGCGATCGCCGCCGTAAGGTCGACCAGGTCTTTCGGGGTGAATGCTGACGATGCCGCGGCATAAGCCTCGTCGGAAATATGCGTTTCACCAACCAAGGTCACTTCTTCCGTCCAGGCCAGGGCGGAACGTTCCTGATCGGAAAACAGCTGCGCGGCCTCATGCCAGACGGGCACCAGAACGAGCTTTTCTACTGACATGCCTCCCTTGATCAAGTCTCGCGAATGGATATCGATGCAGTGCGCGCATCCATTGATTTGCGATGCCCGCAAGAACACGAGATGTATGAGCTGAGGCGGCAGGTTCGTTCCAGTAGTGACGAAATGGTGTAGACCTCCCAGTGCTTTAGCTGCACCGGGTGAAGCCTCAAACCAATCAAGGCGAGTCATATAGAGCAGTACCCTTTGTGGATGGGGGGAGTTGGTAAGGTCTGCTCAATTAAGACAACTAAGAGGATCAAGGTATTGATCCAATTAAAGGCTTAATGAGTGGTCCACTTTGCGGAGGGGCCGTTGTGGCTTTTGATGCGGTGCGGTGTGGAGCGGCTGATCTCCTGTTCAGCGTCCATCGCTCAGTCATTAGCCTAGGGGGAGCGTGTGATGCTTGGGTTTCTGGCTATATGAAAGCCTGCAAACCGGTTCGGGGTCGCTCAGCTCTGTGAACGGCGCCCGCAAAAAATACGATGGCTCCCACGCTCCGGCGTGGTAACGATCATGAAACTACTGCTTTTGGCCGTTTTCTGCGCTTCACGACCGGCTGCAATCGGCCAAAAGCGGCCGGTCTGCCTGATAAATAAATCTGTCCCCATTTCCTGCAGTCCCCATTTCCTGCATTTCCTGGAAGGAGACAGCTTGAAATAAAGCTGTCTCCTTCTTTGGTTCTGCGCAATTCCGGTGTACTGCGTCACTGCGCTTCGCGCCTGAGAAACACCTTTACGCCTGGTGTTTCGGGGTGCGGCTGGGTTGTTGGAATAACGAGTACCTCGGCTTCGAATCCCGCGCATGGGATATCGACATCCATCATGCCGACCTCGAAAGTACGGGTTTCAAGCACCATTGCCGCTAAAAGCTAAGCCCCGGAGCGTGGCACGGAAAGGCACCTGTTTAGGTGCCTTTTACCTCTAGTCGATGCTCCTCTAATCGACACTCAATTTGACAACGTGGCGGCCGCCCGTGATCACCCGCTGCAAGCGGCCAGAAGCGATCGTCACGTGTTTCCAAAAACTGGAGCGATCAGCGTGAGGATCTTTCCTTACGGAGCAGTTCATTTGCCATCTCTATGGCCTGCTCACGTGAAGCGGCAAACAGCAGAGGGTAGCCCCAGACTTTGGCGAAAAGGCCTGCAAAAGCCTTGAAGCCCAGGCGCTTTGCCGAGCTGGGTTCGACCATGATCAGAGCCAGAACCAGGCTGCGTAACTGCGCTTTGTGCTTCTTCATCCAGAGCGCGGTGCGTTTCTTTTCTTCCGGCGAGTGCTCATGATCTTCGCCTGGTGGCGTATCGCTCAGCAGCACGAACGGCTCACCGCGCTGCAGGTTGGCCGCGAACTCGTCGAAGTCCTTCTGGGGATCGTGTCCGGGCTCTTGGGCGAAACTCGTCCAGACCAGTGGGAAGTCAGTGCTATTCATCGACATGGTGGGTTCCTTTGTTGCTCAGGTGACGCCAACTGGCGGCGATGGCGAACACGCCGGGCAGGGTGATGAGGAACACCGCCGAGAAGGCGACGTACCAGCCATCGCGCAACCCGTCGCTGATTCCTCCGAGGGTATTGAGGACGACAAGCAGACTGCCGAGGATCAGGACAGCCCACTGGGCCTTGCGGGCTTCGATCAGGGCGAGGAGCACCGTGACGATCCAGAGGCCGTAGAAGGTGGGAAATACCCATAGCACGCCGGGCTCGAAGGTGATTGCCGGGGTGGTGCCCTGTGCTCTCACGAAGTCGTTTACGTAGAAGAACAACTGGAAAGTCACGAAGAGCACCGCGCCGACAGTCGTCGTCAACCAGAACAAGGTGACCTTGTTCGCGTTGTGTATTGCCAGCTCTCGAGTCGGTTTTGGGGTAGGCATGAGCAGGTTTTCCATGTTCAAGGCGGTAGAGGCGCGAATCGCCAGCGGCGACTCGCGTTCTGTGGGCGATCAGTACCGGTAGTCCAACGTCGCCATCAGGTTGCGCGGAGCACCGTAGGTCACGGTGTCGAAGTCACCCTTCTGCAAGGCGTATTTCTTGTCGAACAGGTTGTTGACGTTGAGGCCAAGATCGATGTTCTTGCTGAGGGCGTAACGCCCCATCAATGAGGTCAGGGCATAGGCGCTCTGTTCCCCGCCCAGCGTACTGGTGCCGGCGCCAGGCGCCTGGTAGATGCGGCTCTGCCACTTCACGCCGGTGCCGAGGGTCAGCTTGTCCCACGCGCCGGGCAACCGGTAGGTGGTGAAGAACTGGGCCGTGGTGCGCGGAAGCTGGGAATTCAGGCGCACACCGTCGCCATCCTCGGCGGTGAAGTGGGCGATACCTGCGTAGATATTCCAGCCACTGGCCAGCTCGCCCTGTAGGTCGAACTCGATACCGCGAGACTTGGTGCCATCAGCGCCGTTATAGGCATTGGCCCCACCTGGGGTGAACGCGCCGGGAATCAACTGCGCGGCGTTGTCCAGCTCGGTCTCGAACACCGCCACTGCAGCATTCAGACGCCCGTTCAGGTAGGCGGCCTTGAGGCCGACTTCCTTGGTTTTGCCCTTGGATGGGGTGAGCACGTTGCCAGCTCTATCACGGTAGTCGGTTTGCGGGTTGAAGATGCCGGTATAGCTGACGTAGGCCGAGTAGGTGCTGTCGATGTCGTAGACCAGGCCGGCGTACGGGGTGAATTCGTTGTTCTTCTTGTAGTGCAACGTGCTGCCATTGGCGTCATCGTCGACTTCGTAATAGTTCAGGCGCCCGCCGACTATGAGTTTCAGCGGTTCGGCCAGGGAGAAGCGGGCCGCACTATAGACACCGCTCTGCTTGACCTCGGTGCGGGTCGGGACATGCGGCATGGCGTCGAAGTTGGGCCGCGGCGTGCCTGGGCTCAGGGTATGGATGTTGATCGGCGTAAAGCCTGCGAAGAAGGGCGCTACATCGTCCTGGCCGGCCTTGCGGCGTGAGCTCGTCGCGCCGACCACCAGGTCGTGCTGGCGGCCGAGCATTTCAAAGGTGCCGCTAGCCATCACATCAAAGGTGTTCTGGCGGCTACGCCCCTCGGACGCCACTGCAAACGGGAAGGCGCCCAGCCCGGTGGTGGCGTCAGGCCGGCCACCCAGGGAGACCAGTTCGGAGTCGCTTTCGCTGCGGTACTGGTTGAACACACTCTTGAGCGTCCAGCCGTTGTCGAAGCGGTGCTCGACTTCGGCAAAGGCGGTCTTGAGGGTGTTGTCGAAATAGCTCCAGTCCTGGCCATAGCTCTTGGAGCGGGAATAATCGATCTGAGAACCGTTGCTGTACCACAGCGGCAATCCGCCCCAGGTTGCGCCATTAGGGGTGATGTCCTGATAGTCATAGCCCAGGCTCACCGTGGTATCGGCGGTCAGGTCGGCCTCGACGATGCCGTAGAACGCCTTGCGCTCGGGCTTGTAGCCGTCAAGGTAGGAATTGCCGTCCTGATAGGTGCCCACCAGGCGCGCGCGGATGCGGCCGTCCTCGGTCAGCGGCGTGGAGACATCGCCCATCCCGCGGTAGGTGTCCCAGCTCCCGGCGCCGAGGGAGGCGGATGCGGCGAATTCAGGAGTCGGCCGTTTGCGCACCAGGTTGATGGCGGCAGAGGGATTGCCGGTGCCGGTCAGCAAGGCCGAGCCACCACGCACGACCTCGACACGGTCATAGAACGCGGTATCTAGCGCGCTGATGCCGCTTCCGTTGATGGTATTGCCGACCACCGTGGGAATGCCGTCGTACTGAACGTTGTTGATCAGGAAACCACGCGAATAGAAACTGGTACGTTCACTGTCGGACTGGTATGAAGTTATGCCCGTGGTGTTATCCAGTACGCTCTGCACCGTATTGAGCTGCTGGTCGTCCATGCGTTGGCGCGTAATCACCGTCACCGCCTGCGGTGTTTCTTTCAGCGTCATCGGCAGGCGCGTTGCCGCTGCCGTCTCTCCTGTGGTGTAGGAGCCGGTACCCTCGGTGGTCGCCGCGTTCATTTGGCCCGTTACGCTCATCGCTGGCAGGACTATCTTCTCCTGAGACGTTCCGGCTGCCCTGTTCTGAGTCGGCGCAGGTTCGGCAGCGAATGCGCCCTGCGCGCCAATGAGAATTGCCGTTGCAACTGCCGAGCTCAGCAGACTAGGGCGCGCGCGCCTGCAACCGCCTTTGTATGACCCCTTGAGAAGCAGATAGGCGTTAGGCTCTGTACGCTTATCGATTTGCCAGTGGGACTTCCCTGCTATTACTAGAAAGCTCATTAACAATACTCATTTGTATTTGGATGGCGCATTTAACAACAGTGGCAATGGGCCGCGATGGCGAAATCAGGCCAGATTGTTATTCGATTAGGCCAATCGTCATCGCGCCCGCGGCGATGTCGCCGTAGCGCGCGATTGCTTTAGTTGCCGAGCTGCTGGCGTGTGGGCAGATGGAATTGCTGGGGGCGCGGGGGCTTCGCTGAAGAGGAGGCATCGCCAAGACGTGCTCGCAAGCCTGCGATTTCACGGGGGAAGCAGAGCGGGCTTGCGTCGAGATAGCCGGATTCGATCAGAGGGCAATTGGGTCGGGGAGCATGATCCCGGGCACCGGAGCCATCACCGGGCCGCTCGTACGATCCGAGAGGTATCGGGCAGGTGGTTTGCCCACTGCCTTGCGGAACATGGTGACGAAGCCACTGGCGTTTTCGTACCCCAATTCCAACGCCACCGTTTGCACGCTTTCACCCTTGGTCAGCCGTTGCAGCGCCAGGATCACATGCATTTGCCGACGCCAGCGTCCGAAACTCATGCCGATTTCCTCAAGCAGCAGACGACTCATGCTTCGCTCGCTCATGCCTATGCGAGTCGCCCAGGCGGTCTTCGAGGTTTTGTCAGCAGGGGCAGCCAGGATCATTTCCGCGAGGCGACGCAAGCGCGGGTCGCGTGGCATGGGCAGGTGCAAGTCTTCCACCGGCGCCGCTACCAGTTCATCGAGCAACACGGCAAGCAGCCGTTCCTCCCGTCCACCCAGCGCGTACAGCTCGGGAACAGCGGTCGCCTTGAGCAGTAACTCGCGTAGCAGGGGCGATACCGAAATCGTGCAGCAGGTTCTCGGCAGATCCGGCGCGGCGTCTGGTTCGACGAACAGGCAGTAACACTCCACTTCACCCGAGCCCCATGCCGAGTGGGGCAGACCTCCCGGGATCCACAAGGCGCACTGCGGCGGCACGATCCAGACGCCTTCTTCGATTTCGCAGTTGAGGATGCCGCGAACGGAGTAGATCAGTTGCGCCTTGCGGTGCTGATGCCTGGAGTTTTCCCAGTCCTTGCCGACCAATGTGGCACTCAGGGCCACAACGGGCCGCGAGACGCTGTCGACGTCTCTGGGCGCGTTCAGATCGGTAATGGTAATGCTCGACATGATATGCAGAGCCTCGGAGGGAGGGCGAGGAGTTGGCCTGATTGGAAAATACTATGGCTAACTTGCTCAATGACGTCTAGCCATTACGCCGGTTCTGCACTACTTGGCTCCTCTTGTCGGGAGAGAGGCCAATTTTCTTGAAGACAGGCAATTCGCTTCCAGGATTCTTGTGCTCTGGAATTCCGCCAACGCCAGGGTTCAAGTTGCGTACTGCAGCGGCAAGTTCACCTTGAGCGCCATCGATTTGCTCAGGTCGCAGGTTCGTAGGCCTAAATTAGGCCCAGCGACAGGAACGGTCATGAAAGGTGCTTAAACGAGTGATGGCTATCTGACCGATAGCAGCCGCTCCCTTACGCCTTGGTCTCGCGCTCTTCCTTCGATGTCTGGCCTGCCCGCCTTAGAGCGTAATCTGCGACAATCCCGCCTTTGCCCTGATTGCCCCGATCCAGATGACTGACCTCGCCACGCTGCAGAAGAACCTCGACCACGTCATGATCGCCGAGCGCCATCGCTTGCGCCGGCAGTTGCATGAGCTGCAGAAGCATCCCGATGAGGCCAAGCTGGCGCAGTGGCTGGAGCGTTTTCAGGCGTCCAGCGACAAGGTGGCGGCGCGGCGTAGCAGCATCCCGGTGATGCGCTACGACGATGCGCTGCCGATTGCTGCCAAGCGTGATGAGATCAAGGCCGCGCTGGAGAAGAGCCAGGTGGTGGTGATCGCCGGTGAGACGGGCTCGGGCAAGACCACGCAGTTGCCGAAGATCTGCCTGGAGATCGGTCGGGGCGTTCATGGGCTGATCGGCCATACTCAGCCGCGTCGCTTGGCAGCGCGCAGTGTGGCCACAAGGGTGGCCGAGGAAATCGGCACGCCGCTGGGTGAGTTGGTCGGCTATCAGGTGCGTTTCGAGGATCAGAGCAAGGACGGCACGCTGATCAAGCTGATGACCGACGGCATCCTGCTCGCCGAAACCCAGCACGACCGTTTTCTGGAAAAGTACGACACCATCATCGTCGACGAGGCGCACGAGCGCAGCCTCAACATCGACTTCCTGCTCGGCTACCTGAAGACCCTGCTGCCGCGTCGCCCGGATCTGAAGCTGATCATCACGTCGGCGACCATCGATCTGGAGCGGTTCAGTAAGCACTTCAATGGGGCCGGCCTCCCGGACGCGCCGATCATCGAGGTGTCCGGCCGCACCTACCCGGTGGAAACCTGGTATCGCCCGTTGGCGGCCGAGGTGGACGAGGAGGGCGAGCGTCTGCTCGATGACTTGTCCATCGACCAGGGCATTCTCGCTGCGCTGGACGAGATCGCCGAGCACGAGCGCAGTGTGGGCAAGCGCCCCGGCGACGTGCTGGTGTTCCTGCCCGGTGAGCGCGAGATTCGTGAGGCGGCCGAGGTGCTGCGCAAGGCCAACCTGCGCCACACCGAGGTGCTGCCGCTGTATGCACGGCTGACGCCGGCCGAGCAGCAGAAGATCTTCGCGCCCATGCCGGGGCGCAAGATCGTGCTGGCCACCAACGTCGCCGAAACTTCGCTGACGGTGCCGGGCATCCGCTACGTGATCGACAGCGGTACGGCGCGCATCAGCCGCTACAGCTACCGCGCCAAGGTGCAGCGCCTGCCCATCGAGCCGGTGTCGCAGGCCAGCGCCAACCAGCGCAAGGGCCGTTGCGGCCGGGTCGAGCCGGGCATCTGCATTCGTCTGTACAGCGAGGAAGATTTTCTCGGTCGCCCTGAATTCACCGACCCGGAGATTCTGCGCACCAACCTCGCGGCAGTGATCCTGCAGATGCTGCATCTGCGCCTGGGCAGCATCGAGGACTTCCCCTTTATCGAGCCGCCAGACGGCAAGGCCATCAGCGACGGCTTCAACCTGTTGCAGGAGCTGTCGGCGGTCAACCGCGAAAGCCAGCTCACGCCTATTGGCCGGCAACTGGCGCGCCTGCCTATCGACCCGCGCCTGGGGCGCATGGTGCTGGAAGGCGCCAAGCAGGGCAGTCTGGAGGAAATTCTCATCGTCGCCGCTGCGCTGTCAGTGCAAGACCCGCGCGAGCGACCGATGGATCGCCAGCAGGCCGCCGACCAGGCGCATGCGCAGTGGAAGGATGTGGATTCGGATTTCGCCGCGCTGATCAACCTGTGGCGCGGCTTCGAGGAGAAACGCCAGGAGCTGGGCAGCAACCCGCTGCGTACCTGGTGCAAGAAGAACTTCCTCAACTACATGCGCCTGCGCGAATGGCGCGATGCGCACCGGCAACTGGTGCTGATTGCCCGTGATCTGCAGTTGATGGGCAAGGGCGGGCAGAACCGCTCGGAGGCGAAGAGCGAGCAAACGGCGAATGCGCCGCAGCCGACCAGGGACACCCGCGTCAACGCCATCGCCCGTCAGCAGGCCGAGGCCAGCGAGGCGGCGGTGCGGGCGAAGAACTACGCCGCCGTGCACAAGGCGATTCTCGCTGGGCTGCTCAGCCAGATCGGCCAGAAGACCGAGGAGGGCGATTACCTCGGCGCGCGCCAGCGACGTTTCTGGATTCATCCATCGAGCGTGATCGGGCGCAAGAAGCCCAACTGGGTGATGGCCGCTGAGCTGGTGGAAACCACCAAGCTGTTCGCCCGTATGGTGGCGAAGATCGAGCCGGACTGGATCGAGCCGCTGGCGGCGCATCTGGTGAAGAAGAACCATCTTGAACCGCATTGGGAGAAGAAGCGCGGCCAGGTGGTGGCGTTCGAGCAGGTCACCCTTTACGGCATGATCATCGTCGGTCGCCGCCCGGTGCATTACGGGCCTATCGACCCCCCGGTGGCGCGCGAGATGTTCATTCGCGAGGGCCTGGTGCGTGGCGAGATCAACAGCCGCGTGCGCTGCCTGACTGCCAACCGTCAGTTGCTCGAACGCCTCGACGAGCTGGAGGCCAAGTCGCGCCGCCGCGATATTCTCGCCGACGAGGAAACCCTGTTCGGCTATTACGATGCGCGTATCCCGCAGGACATCTACCAGGCCGCGAGTTTCGAGAGCTGGTACAAGAAGGGCAGCGCCGCCGACCCGCAACTGCTGATCATGCGCGAGGAAGACGCCCTGGCCCGCGATGCCAAGGAAGTTACCGCCGCGCAGTACCCGGACACCTTGCGCATCGGCGAGCTGCAACTGCCGCTGTCCTATCACTTCGAGCCCAACCACCCGCGTGACGGCGTGACCCTGCGCGTGCCGGCGCCGCTGTTGCCGCAGCTGCAACCCGAGCGCCTGGAGTGGCTGGTGCCAGGCCTGCTGGAAGCCAAGTGCATCGCCCTGGTGCGCGGCCTGCCCAAAGCGCTGCGCAAGAACTTCGTGCCGGTGCCGGACTTCGTCGGCGCGGCGTTGGACAAGCTGGTGTTCGGCCAGGGTTCGTTGCCGCAGGCCCTCGGCCAGGAGTTGCTGCGCATGACCGGTGCGCGAGTGCCCGATGAGGCTTGGCAGGAGTCCGCCGCCGGGTTGGAAAACCACCTGAAGATGAACATCGAGGTGGTCGATGCCCAGGGCAAGTTCCTCGGTGAGGGCCGCGACCTGGCCGAGCTGACCGCACGCTTTGCCGAAGCCAGCCAGGCTGCGCTGGCCATCCCGCAGCAGGACAAGACGCCGAAAACGGTGGAGGCCAAGGCCTTTGCCGAAGTGGCCGAGAAGGCGCAGCAGAAGATCGCCGGGCTTTCCATGACGGTCTACCCGGCCTTGGTGGAGGAGGCTGGGGTGGTCAAGGAAGGGCGCTTCCCGACTCAGGCCGAGGCCGACTTCCAGCATCGCCGTGCATTGCAGCGTTTGCTGTTGCAGCAACTTGCCGAGCAGGCCAAGTTCCTGCGCGGCAAGCTGCCGGGGCTGACCGAGCTGGGCCTGCTGTACCGCGACATCGGCCGCGTCGAGGCGCTGGTCGAGGACATTCTGTTGGCCAGCCTGGATGCCTGCATCCTCGAAGGCGAAGCGACGCTGCCGCGCGATGGTGCAGCCCTGGCGCAACTGGCCGAGCGCAAGCGCGGCGACTGGACGGCGCATGCCGAACGTATCGCCCGCCAGGTGCTGGAAATCCTCAAGCTCAACCATGGCCTGCAGAAGCGCTTCAAGGGCAAGATCGACCTGGCCCAGGCCATGGCGCTCAACGACATCAAGCAGCAACTGGCCAATCTGGTCTATGCCGGCTTCGTGCGCGAGACGCCGGGCGAGTGGCTCAAGGAGATTCCGCGGTACCTCAAGGCCATCGAACAGCGGCTGGACAAGGTCGGCGCCCAGGTGCAGCGCGACCGTGTGTGGACGGGTGAACTGGCCGGCTACTGGGAGCAGTACCAGGCGCGCACGGCCAAGCATGCCCAGGAAGGCAAACGCGACCCGCAGCTGACGCTGTACCGCTGGATGCTGGAGGAATACCGCGTGTCGCTGTTCGCCCAGCAACTGGGCACGAAGATGGCGGTATCGGACAAGCGCCTGAGCAAGCAGTGGACGCTGGTTGAAGGTTGATGATCGGCGCTCGCCCCGGCGTTGGGGCGAGCTATCCACTGATGAATGCGGAAACCGAGAAAGATGAGCGCAAGTGAAGAAAACTCCGGGCTGGGGCGCCGTGGCTGCCTGGGCCTGTTCCTGGCCGGCCTGGCCTTTGTCGTACTGATTTTTGCCGGGCTGATCTACATCATGACCCGCCCGCAGGACAGCGAGATCGAGGCCGGCGAGCGCGCGGCCATCGAGGCCTGCTGGAAGAGCGCGCAGGCCACCGAGCGCAGTTTCACCGAAGAAAGTTGCCGGGAAATGGAGAAGCAGTTCCTGCGCAAGTTCGGCCATCAGCCATGAACCTGCTGCAACGCCTGAGCTTCAAGCATCTGGTGGTGGGTTTCTGCATGCTTGCGCTGGGTGCCGTGGTGTTGATCTGGTGGCTCAGCGGCGCGGCCTATTTAAGGCCCTATGCCGAGCAGACGGTGATCTTCGGTCAGGGTGAGTTGAAGCTGCCGGCATCGATGGCAGGCCCCGGCCCCATTCGCGTGGTGCATTTCTGGGATCCGGATTGCCCCTGCAATGCGGAAACCGACGCGCACCTGCGTTACCTGATCGGCCTGCACCGTAACGCCGATGTCGAGTTCTACAGCGTGCAGAAGCCGGGCAGCACAGGCGAGCTCGCGCCATTTCTGCGCGGGCGGATGAAGCCCTTGCCCGGCATCGAGGGCATGGAGTCGCTGCCGGCCAGCCCGGCCCTGGCGATCTGGGATCGTGACGGCAACCTCGCCTATGCCGGCCCTTACAGCGAGGGGCTGGTGTGCAATTCCAGCAACAGCTTCGTCGAGCCGGTACTCGATGCGCTGACCCAGGGGCGCCATGTTTCCCTGGCCAGCGGGCTGGCGGTGGGGTGTTATTGCGCCTGGAAGTAGTGGCGTAGCCCGGTTGTCGGGTTGGGAGCAGGGTAGGGTTGCCTGTGCCTGTGGGAGGGGCTTTAGCCGCGATGCTTGTCGCGGCTGAAGCCCCTCCCACAAAAGCCCCCTAGTCGGCTGCAATTGCGTAGCCCGGATGCAATCCGGGGCAGATATCCAATCGTTCCGGGTTGCGTGTGGGTTAGGCAGAGCTATCGCGGCTGAAGCCGCTCCTACAAGTGCATGGCGTCTGCAGACTTTCAGCAGTCCCGTGGGAGCGGCTTCA
>NZ_PGLR01000078.1 GCF_002803095.1 Pseudomonas sp. ZH-FAD
GGGGTCGGCAATCACCCTCGACTGGCTGCCCTGGAACCGCGGTTACCTGAAGGCCAAGCGCGTTGAGTACGATGCCACCTTTCCCTACGTTCGTTCTGCCGAGCGCGAGGCTGAGTTTCTCTACTCGGCGCCCATTTATGTGGCTAAACAGTACATCTTCAGCCGAACCAGTGATCACATCGAACTCGATGATCTGCCCACCATGATCGGCCGGCGACTCTGCTATCCGCTAGGTTGGCAGCTGCCGGCGGCGATCCAGCAAATGGTCGAGCAGGGCGTGCTGCTCCGTCATTCTCCACTGGGTCTGCAGGAATGTGCACGGCTGCTGCTGCTCGAGCGTGACGACCTGTTCATTGCCGACCGTAAACTGGGGGATAGCGCTTTGCACAGCGCTGGCGCTGATCTGGCGCAGTTTCACCGGTCACGAGTGCCGTTTCAGAGCAGTACGCTGCACTTCATCGTCTCGCGGCAGCACCCGCGTGCTACCGAGTTGATCGAGCGTTTCAATCTTGGGCTCGAGGCGCTCAAGGCACGCGGCGAATATCAGCGGCTGATCGAGAGCTACGTGGAGTAGCGCTCGTGCTGGTCAATCAGGCCAACAACATCATGATCGCCACCAGGCTGCCGGCCGCCAACAGCGTCTGCAGGGTAATGATGCCGGCCATCAGCTGACTGTCGCCACCGAGCTGGCGGGTCAGCACGTAGGCGGTCGGTGCGGTGGGCAGGGCGAAGAACAGCACCAGAACCGCGCTCTCCATGGCCGGCAGGGCCAGCGCCCAGGCCACACCCCAGGCCAGCAGCGGCATTGCCAGCAGACGCAGGGCGCTGTTCCAGCCCAATGCGGGAATCTCCCCGCCCAGCTGTTCCGGTTTGAGCGCCGCGCCAACGCAGAGCAGGCCCAGCGGCAGGCTGGCGGCGGCGAGCAGGCTGAGCAGGCGATCCGTGCCGCCCGGCAGGCCGATGCCCGTGAGGTTGAACAGCGCGCCGCCGACGCAGGCGAGGATCAGCGGATTCTTGATGATCGGCAGCAGCAGGCTGCGCGCGCTGACGCCACGTTCGGCGGTCAGCGACCACACCGACAGCACGTTCACCGTCGGCACCATCAGGGCCAGCATCAGCGCGGCGAGGGCCAGGCCCTCCTGACCGAACAGGCTGCCGACCGCGGCCAGGCCCAGGTAGGTGTTGAAGCGCAGGATGCCCTGAGTGAAGGCGCCAAAACGTCCAGCGGGCCAGCCGCGCAGGCGCCGCACCAGCAGCAGCGCCAGCCAGGCGATGCCCAGGCCGAGCAGCACGGCCAGCGCCAGACGCGGCAAGGCCGGATTGTTCAGCGGCGCACGGGCCAGGCTGGAGAACAGCAGGGCAGGGAACAGAATGAAGTAATTGAGGCGCTCGGCACCTGGCCAGAAAGCCTCGCTGGGGAACTCGCGCAGGCGCAGCCAGTAGCCGGCGACTATCATGGCGAACAGCGGCCACAAGGCCAGCAACAGGTCTATCACGGGAACCCCCGGTGGTGGTGAGCGCCTATCTTGGTCAGCCGGGGGGCGCCACGCAAGGGCTGTGCTCACTTCAAAGAAGAGCCGAGTAACGTGCTTATGGATAACCTTGATCAGCGTTTCAGGATTTGATCAGGTATCGCTCAAAGTCATGACCATAATGCTCAGGGGCGACACGTCTTCCGAACACCGGATCGAAGTACAGCGACTCTCCACTGTGCGGGTCGGTCAACACGAGGATCGTGTGGCGTGCGAATTCTACATCCTGGCCGGCTTCACCATTGACGATTTCGGGTGTTGTCGACAGTGTGAAGCGCATGGGGCCTTGTAGGTGGTGGCTGGAGAGGTGCTCTATACCCAATGCGTTCCCTAGCAATTTGAATACGTCGACGAAGGAGGTGCAATCACCGTCTCGCTGAGCGACCATTTCAAAGGGATCACGGTGCTTGTCGGATCTATAGCTGAACAATTGCTGGCGCGCATTTTGATGGGCGATCGCTTCTAACATTTCCAACGGCGACTCAGTTCCGTTTATCCCAATCAGCAACCGGGAAAGTACAGGCACCAATGCCTGGGCATTTCTTTGGTCGATCTTGCTTCTTTGCATGAGTAGCGGGTTTGTATTCGATGGTCGAGCCGCAATCAGATCGAGCCGCTCGGCGACTTTGCTTTGCAGCTTTTCGGCTACTTGCCGCTTGATTGCGCGTGCATGTGTTGCCTGACTACGATCCTGGGGGTTGTCTATAAGCACCTGATTGAGATGAGTACGTGGGCCGATTTGACCTCTTGAGGTGGGGGGCTGGCTCGCGTGAGAGGGCGAGATGTAGGCATGTTCGGTCCGAGGGCTGATATCTTTGAGCACAATGTTGGCGTATTCATTGATCGGTCCGCGCGGATGGTTCCCCTCTGTTCTGGGCAGGCCCGTGATAGCTGCCAACATCTGATCCATTGCGAGGCGCTGCCGGCTGGGTTTTTCCTGACCCGTCGCGGACTGGAAGTGTTCGGCCGATCGATAGGGCTGATAGTCGAGATTGTGTGCACTCCGCAGCGTAGGGGTTAGAGCGTGGGGGGGGTTGGGTTTGGCCTCCAAGGTTAGCGAGAATTGGCCCTGATTATCGAGTCTGCCGGTCGCGACGGCATAATTACAGAGTCGGCGGAAGGTGGGGCTTTGCTGATAAGCCTTCACCATTGTTTCTAGCAGCGTCGATAAGTGTCTTTGGTATGCCTGCGTTTTGCCCTCTATCTTGAGCGCTTCTGGCGTGAGCAGATATTCGCGTAGCCGCGCCGGCTCCAGACGATGGCTGGTGTCTATCGCTTTCAGATCATGTTCATGGCGTAGTAGGCTCGGGTTTTTCAACTGAGCAGCCATGTCTGCGTGCTGGGCCGCTCGTCCTTGATCCTCGGTCGCCGATATTTCAATAGGGCTTAGCAATGCTGTCGCTACTACTGGCTTCGTAAGAAGTTGTGAGGGCGAAAACATGTTGGCATGTACCGGATGTTTAGTTGAGTTCCATGAGTGGCTTAAGGTGAATAACAGTTCCTTGTGAGCGTAAGCAATCAAGGCAGCTCCAAGCCGCCACTGGCCTTGTGCAGCGTACGCAGATGTTCTCCGAGGGCAACCAGATTGGCCTCGTTGGCCTCCAGCTCGGCCAGGCGTTCGGGTTGCAGCAGGTTGCGCACTTCGCCATCGAGCTCGTCGCTGAGTTGGCGCAGTTGCTGCTGGCGCTCACGGCTGCTGATTTCGAGGCGCTCCCACTCCTTCTGTTGCGGCAAACCGTAACCGCCTTCGAGCAGTTCGGCCGGACGGCTGAGGAAGCCGCTGTTGGCAAGGATCTGTTCAAGCGCGGCACCGGCCTTGTTCAGGCTCGGATCACCGGCGGCGCGGCCGGTCAGGTAGCGGCGCTTGAGTTCGTCCTGAGCCAGCAGCAGTTGCCTGCGCAGCGCGGCTTGCTCCAGTAAGAGCAGGGCGGCGCTGGCGCGCAGGTCGGCCTTGGCGAACCAGTTGCGTCGCGTTTCGGCAGGTTGTTCCAGCCAGGTTTCGACGCTGTCCTGAGTGACCGGCAGGCGTTCGCGCAGGACGCGGAACATGGCCTGGTAACGCTCGCGGAAGGAGTCGAAGCGGTAGCCCAGGCGCAGGGCCTCGCGCGGGTCGTCGAGCACTGTGGTGTCGGCCAGCCCGCGTGCATCCATCAGTTCCAGCAGGCCGTTGGGCAGGATGCTGTCGAGGGCATGCAGGCGCGGATTTCCGGTACCGCTGCGTAGCAGCTTGAGGGTTTCCACCGCACAGTTGTTGGAGACGAAGTAGTAGTCACCGTCATAGCTCCAGTGCTGTTCGGCGGCGCGTACCACCAGTTGTTCGACCTCGTCGCGTGACAAGCGCAGCGGTACCGAGGCCAGGCTGCGCAGCTCGACCTTGGTGTATTCCTCAATCACCTGCTCCAGCGGTAGCACGAACAGGCGTGAGGGGTAGACGCCGGTCAGGCCATCCCAGCTCGACAGTTGCAGGTCGCCGACGAAGGCACGGTAGGACAGCACCAGGTGGTGGTCGAGATCCAGGCGGCAGTCCGTGCCACGTGGCCGGCCCGGTGCGCAGACCACCAGGCGCAGCATGCTGTGGCCCCAGCGGCTCATCCAGGCATCGTTGGCTTCAGCGAGCAGGTAGTCGACTTCATACACGCGCTCAGGATCGAGGCGCCCCAGTGGCTGCAGGGCGAAGTCGCGTCCGGCATTGAGGTAGGGGTAGTCGTTGCTGCAGTTCTCGCTGGGCGGCGTCCAGTCGAAGTGCTCGCGGAAATAGCGTGCCAGCGAGGGGCGGCGGCAGGCATAGCTGGGGTCGAGCAGAAAGTATTCGAGGTTGACCGCGACGAACTCCAGCGCGTTGGTCAGCTCGTAGCTGTCCGGGCTGCGTGCGACCTGGCCGTTGTCCAGATCGCGCGCGCCTCGCTGGCCGACACGTTGCTGCCAGCCAGCCAGATCGAGCAGGCGCGGGTCGTCGCTGAGGGTGAAGCGGCGCTCGGTCTGGCCACGACAATCCTCCGGCAGCCCAACCGGGCCCATGGAGCTGACGCGCTGTCGGCATTGGCTGATGTGGCGGCGCTCGGCCGCAGACCAGAGGCGCGCGCGGTCGTAGAGGTGGGTCAGTTCATGCAGCAGGGTGGCCAGCAGTTCCTGGCGCTGGGTGCCGTGCGGGCGACCGGTGCGATTTTCTGCCGCCGAGCCGTCGACCAGCTTCGGCAGTAGCTCGGCGTTAAGCTCGATGCCGCTGAAGCGACCGACCTGGCCGTAGATCTCCGAGGGCAGTCCGGTACGCCAGCTGACCCTCACTTCTCGGTCCAGTTGCTGGGCGAAGCGCGGGGGCAATGCGGCCATCGCCTCATCCAGCAGGGCCTGGCTCGCCTGGCGTTCGGCTGCGCCTAGAACGCTGTCGTCCAGCGTTAGACGCAGCTGCGCCTGGGCGAAGCCTGCGGCCAGCGCCAGCAGCGCACCGCAGCACCAGGCGGCGAGGTGGGTCACAGAGCGAGAATGGCTTCGGCCAGTTGCAAATCGCTGGCAGCCTGCGCTTGCGGCAACTGCTGGCGGATGGTCTGCAGCGCAGCTTCTAGTTGCGCACCGCGAATCTCACCGGCGCTGGCGACGAAGCTGGCGGCATCGTCACGGGCCTGCACCACGGCTTTCATATCACGCAGCGAGGTGGTGGTGTCGGACGTGAAATTGATGCTGCGATCCAGGGCGCGCACCACGATGTTGCTGGTGGCGACCACGGTTTGCGCCTGAGCGATACCGCTGAACAGGGCGCAGGCGGCGACGGCGATGACGAATGAACGACGCATGATAAGGAGCTCCGAGAACTGCAGAACGGACGATTTGACGTGGACAGGCCGGCGCGGTTCCCCGCGACCAGGCAGGTAGGCGAAGTTTACGGGGCCATGCAGCGTCGGTCAGCAGCGAGCTTATCGATAGACGTGTGCAAAGTTTTCACAGGCTGAGGATGGCCTGAGCCAGGGCCAAGTCATCCGCCATCGCCAGCGCGGCGTCATGACGGCGAATGTGCGCCAGGGCCGCTTCGAGTCGTACGCTGCGGATAGCGCCAGCGCTGGCGACGAAACTGGCGGCGTCATCTCGGGCCGCGCGCAGCTGTTTCATGTCGCGCAACGAGCTGGTCGCGTCCGAGGTGCCCTCGGCAGTGCCTGCCAGGGCGCCTCCCAGGGTATCGGTCGTCGCGACCAGGCTGCTGGCGCAGGCGGTGCCTGCCAGCCCTAATGAAAGGAGCGCTGCAATCAGGGATTTCTTCAGGTGCATATGGGGTAACTCCGGTAGGGCGGGGCGCTGTTCTGCCCGCATCCGCAGCTTAGCCCAACGGCATTCCCAGCTCCATTGCTGGCTCAGCGCCAGAAGGGCTTGGCCAGTTCCTGCTCACGCTCCGCTTGGCTGATGCCGGCGTCAGTCAGTTGTTGCTCATTGAGCAAAGCAAGCTGCCGACGAGTACGACGGTTGCGTTGCCAATGACGCAGCATCGAGTAGAGGCCGAGCCAGTGCAGGGACTTGCCGTGTGCAAGTTGCGGGAGTGGTTCGTGAGTGCGGTCCATGGCGTTCTCCTGTCGAGAGACAAGGGTGGCAGCTCATGTTCTCGCAAGCGCTCGTAGGCGAGCAGATACAACCGGGGGGAATTGTGCGGGGGCAGTGGCGGTTTTATGGCAACTGTACCGTTCGCTCGGGCGATGACTGTTGCAGATAAAACGAAAGCCCCACCGCAGCAGAGACGGTGGAGCTCTCAGAAGATCCCAATTGGGATGGAGCAAAGCGAGGTGTTAACGCCAGAACGGCTTCTGCAGTTCGACGTAACGCTGATTTTCGCTAATGCCGGCGTCAGCGAGCAGACGGGCATCCAGTCGAGCCAGTTGACGACGGCTGACGATGCGGCGCTGCCACAGGCTGAGGGTGGCGATAACGCGGAGCAGCCAGGCCGATTTGTCGCTGGCAACGCTGTGAGTTTGAAGCAGGGCGGAACTGAGGGTACGTTCCATGGTGGTCATCCTTCCGCTTGTGGCGGCGCTGGTGTTTGCTTTCGATGGGCAAATTATCCCGAGCGCAGTGGTGGCTCAGTAGTCACAGCTGGATGAAATTGTTGTGCTATTAGATAGGTTGCTTTGTAACTGTTCGGTCAGGAATCGACATAACTGTACTTGCCATAAGTGAAAAGACTGGGTGCAACCGGATTTTGCGAGATTTTTCACTGGGTGCAACCCAATTATATTGGTCTTTCAAGCAGTACAGTTTGAAATTGATCTGTCAGTATGATTGACCTGAAAATCAGCTTTTTTGCTGGTTACATAAGCAGGAAACCCGGCACATGGCCGGGTTTCCTGTCTGACCGGTCAGGGCTTATTCCACGGCCTTGACCATGTCCTCGATCACCTTCTTGGCGTCGCCGAAGACCATCATGGTCTTGTCCATGTAGAACAGTTCGTTGTCCAGGCCGGCGTAGCCGCTGGCCATCGAGCGCTTGTTGACGATCACGGTCTTGGCTTTGTAAGCCTCGAGGATCGGCATGCCGGCGATCGGCGACTTCGGATCGTTCTTCGCCGCAGGGTTGACCACGTCGTTGGCGCCGAGCACCAACACCACGTCGGTCTGGCCGAACTCGGAGTTGATGTCCTCCATCTCGAACACCTGCTCGTACGGCACCTCGGCCTCGGCCAGCAGCACGTTCATATGGCCAGGCATACGCCCTGCAACCGGGTGGATCGCGTACTTCACGGTTACGCCGCGATGAGTCAGCTTCTCGGCCAGTTCCATCAGTGCATGCTGGGCACGTGCCACGGCCAGGCCGTAACCGGGCACGATGACCACGGTGTCGGCGTTGGTCAGCAGGAAGGCGGCGTCGTCGCTTGATCCCGACTTCACGCTGCGTTGCTCCTGGCTGCCGCTGGCTGCACCGGCATCTGCATCGGCGCCGAAGCCACCAAGGATGACGTTGAAGAACGAACGGTTCATCGCCTTGCACATGATGTACGAGAGGATGGCGCCCGAAGAGCCGACCAGGGAGCCGGCGACGATCAGCATCGAGTTGTTCAGCGAGAAGCCGATACCGGCCGCCGCCCAGCCCGAGTAGCTGTTGAGCATCGACACCACCACCGGCATGTCGGCGCCGCCGATCGGGATGATGATCAGCACGCCGATGACGAACGCCAACGCCACCAGGATGGCGAACGAGGTGATGTCGCCGGTGAAGGTGTAGACCAGGCCGAGGCCGAGAATGGCCAGCCCGACGGCCAGGTTGAGCAGGTGCTGGCCCTTGAAGACCACCGGCGCGCCCTGGAACAGACGGAACTTGTACTTGCCCGACAGTTTGCCGAAGGCAATCACCGACCCGGAAAAGGTGATGGCGCCGATGGCTGCGCCGAGGAACAGTTCCAGGCGGTTACCTGCCGGGATCGGGTCGGCCATGCCGGCGACGATGCCCAGGGACTGTGGTTCGGCCACCGCGGCAATGGCGATACATACCGCTGCCAGACCGATCATGCTGTGCATGAAGGCGACCAGCTCAGGCATCTTGGTCATTTCCACGCGCTTGGCCATGACCGTGCCGATGCTGCCGCCGACCAGCAGGCCGGCGATGACGAAGCCCAGGCCCTGTAGGGCCAGTTCGCTGCCCAGCTTGTGGATCAGGCCGACCGTGGTGACGATGGCGATGCCCATGCCGACCATGCCGAAGACATTGCCGCGTCGCGACGAAGTCGGGTGCGACAGGCCCTTGAGCGCCTGGATGAAGCACACCGAGGCGACGAGGTAGAGAACAGTGATCAGGTTCATGCTCATCGATTACTTCTCCACCTGGGCCTTCGGGGCCTTCTTCTTGAACATTTCCAGCATGCGCCGGGTTACCAGGAAGCCGCCGAACACGTTGACCGCAGCCAGGGCCACGGCCAGGGTGCCCATGGTCTTGCCCAGCGGGGTGACGGTAAGCGCGGCAGCCAGCATGGCGCCGACGATCACGATCGCCGAGATGGCGTTGGTCACGGCCATCAACGGGGTATGCAGGGCCGGGGTGACGTTCCACACCACGTGGTAGCCGATATAGATGGCCAGCACGAAGATGATCAGGTTGTAGATGCCGTCGGAAATCAGATCCATGTCCCTACTCCTTAGCCGTTGTTGCGCACGACTTCGCCGGCATTGCACATCAGGCAGGCCGCGACGATGTCGTCTTCGAGGTTGAGCTGGAACTGGCCTTCCTTGTCGATCACCAGCTTGAGGAAGTCCAGCAGGTTGCGTGCGTACAGGGCGGAAGCGTCTGCCGGCACCAGTGCCGCCAGGTTGGTGTGGCCGACCAGGGTCACACCGTGCTTGACCACTACCTTGTCGGCTTCGGTCAGCGGGCAGTTGCCGCCCTGGGCTGCTGCGAGGTCGATGACCACGGAGCCCGGCTTCATTTCGGCGACCGTTGCCTCATGCAGCAGCGTTGGCGCCTTGCGACCGGGGATCAGTGCCGTGGTAATAACAATATCGGCCTGTTTGGCGCGCTCGTGCACGGCCTTGGCCTGACGCTCCATCCAGGACTGCGGCATCGGTCGGGCATAGCCGCCCACGCCTTGGGCGCATTCACGCTCTTCATCGGTCTCGAAAGGCACGTCGACGAACTTGGCGCCGAGAGACTCGATCTGCTCCTTGACTGCCGGACGCACATCGGAGGCCTCGATCACCGCGCCCAGGCGCTTGGCCGTGGCGATGGCCTGCAGACCGGCAACACCGGCACCGAGAATCAAAATACGCGCAGCCTTAACGGTGCCGGCAGCAGTCATCAGCATCGGCATGAAACGTGGATAGTGATGGGCTGCCAGCAGCACGGCCTTGTAGCCGGCGATATTGGCCTGCGAGCTCAGTACGTCCAGGCTTTGCGCGCGGGAGGTGCGCGGTGCGGCCTCCAGGGCGAAGGCAGTGACGCCGCGAGCATTCATGCGCGCGATGGTCTCGTTGCAGAACGGGTTGAGCATGCCAACCAACACGGCTCCGGCTCTCATATGAGCGAGCTCGGCGTCGGTCGGTGCGACCACCTTGAGCACGAGGTCTGCGCCAAACGCGGCAGCGTCGTTGCCAATGGCCGCGCCAGCAGCCTCGTAAGCGCTGTCTGGAATGCTGGCGCTGATGCCGGCGCCGGCCTGGACGGTCACCTGATGACCTTGGCCGACCAGCTTCTTGATGGTCTCTGGGGTCGCGGCAACCCGCGTCTCCCCGGCATGGGTTTCGAGAGGAACACCGATGTGCACGTCTAATCTCCTGCGTGATCTTTTTTGTGAACCGGAGCACTGCGCTGGCGCGCCGGCGATTGGGGATCAGCACATAACCCGCCGGAGGTGGCGAGCGCGGCGATTGTGCAATCGAACGCAAACCCTTACAAGAAGTTATGGAGTAAAAAAAATGCATTACTACAAGTAATGGGTCTATGAGGGATTTTTATACTGTGTGCAGCCCACGTAGATTCGGGCCGACAGCAGATTCTGCGCAGCTTGCAGGGCAGTATAGGCAGTCACGCGCTGGATGACCGCTGGTCGAATCGGGAGGAGTGTGGAGAGTAACGAACAACCCGTTCAGAATAGTGCTATAGCCCGAAAGCAGTGGTCGTTGTGCACTTTTTCTGGGAAGGCATATGTAGTGTGACCGCTTGCTCGCTACGGGTTCTGTCCCTGGGCGTAACTATTCTCTGCGGGCTGAAAGCGATCTTGCTCCGGCGGTGATCATGCGCCTCGGTAGGCATCGGCCTGGGTCAGGAGCCAGTCTCGAAAGGCCTTCAGTGCCGCTGACTCGGCCTTGCGTTCCGGCACCATCAGATAATAGGCGCGGTCGTTGTTTGGTACGGCACGGTCGAGGGCAATCACCAGGCTGCCCTCTTCCAGTTCGCGCTGGATCAGAAAGGGTGGGATCAGAGCGATGCCCATTTCATGTTGAGCGGCCTGCGCCAGCATGGAAAACAGTTCAAGTCGCGGGCCTGTCATGTCGCGGGCCACATTCATGCCTTGGGCGGCGAACCATTGCCGCCAGGCATAGGGGCGTGTGGTCTGTTGCAGCAGCGGCAAGTTGGCGATGCGTTCGGCGTCGATTGGTGCATCGCCCAGCAGCGCCGGGCTGCATACCGGCAGCAGATGTTCGTGCATCAGGAAATGAGCTTCGGTGCCCGACCATTCGGCGTCGCCATAATAAATGGCGGCATCGAAGTGAGTGTCGGCGAACAGGAAGGGGCGGGTGCGGTTGGTCAGGTGCACCGTCACCTCCGGGTGCAGCTGCTGAAAGGCACGTAAACGTGGCAACAGCCACTGGGTGCCAAAGGTCGGTACCACTGCCAGTTCTATGCTGGTGGTGCCCTGGTTGCCCATCAGTGCCAGGGTGTCGCGCTCTACTGCATCGAGTTGCGCTGCCACCTTGCGGCTGTAGGCGACGCCCGCTTCGGTCAGCACCACGCCGCGCCGGGAGCGGCGAAACAGTTCGACATTGAGAAAGCTCTCCAGCCCGCCGATTTGCCTGCAGATCGCGCTCTGCGTCAGGTTCAGCTCGTCGGCGGCCTTGGTGAAGCTTTGGTGGCGAGCGGCGGATTCGAAGGCGACCAGGGCAGCGGTGCTGGGTATCTTGCGACGCATGTATGCAAAAGCCTCACTCGTAGGCGATAGATTTAGATGAATAAGCTATCTCGGAGTGAGAAAAAAGCACAGGTCTGTGCAAATTCTGCGTTTGTCCTCTGCTCGAGGTCGGCCTAGGATCAAAGCCATTCAGGGGCGGCTGGGCCGCCCGCTCACTTCCCCGCTTCGAGGTTTCTCGCAATGGCCAAGGCAAGCTTCAACTGGATCGACCCACTGCTGCTCGATCAGCAACTGACCGAAGAAGAGCGCATGGTGCGTGATAGCGCCCAGCAGTTCGCTGACGACAAGCTGGCGCCTCGCGTGCTGGAGGCCTTCCGTCACGAGCAGACCGATCCGAAGATCTTCCGCGAAATGGGCGAAACCGGCTTGTTGGGTGCGACCATTCCCGAAGCCTATGGCGGCAGTGGCCTGAACTACGTGTGCTACGGCCTGATCGCCCGTGAAGTGGAGCGCATCGATTCCGGCTACCGCTCGATGATGAGTGTGCAGTCCTCGCTGGTGATGGTGCCGATCAACGAGTTCGGTAATGAAGCGACCAAGCAGAAGTATCTGCCTAAGCTCGCACGTGGCGAGTATATCGGTTGCTTCGGCCTGACCGAGCCGAACCACGGCTCCGATCCCGGCTCCATGGTCACGCGCGCCAAGAAAGTCGACGGTGGCTACCGCCTGAGCGGTAGCAAGATGTGGATCACCAACAGTCCGATCGCCGATGTCTTCGTGGTCTGGGCCAAGGACGATGCTGGCGAGATCCGTGGCTTCGTGCTGGAGAAAGGCTGGGAAGGGCTGTCTGCTCCGGCTATCCACGGCAAGGTCGGTCTGCGCGCTTCGATCACCGGCGAGATAGTCATGGACAACGTGTTCTGCCCCGAAGAGAACGCCTTCCCGGATGTACGCGGCCTGCGCGGCCCGTTCACCTGCCTGAACTCCGCCCGTTACGGCATCAGCTGGGGCGCACTGGGCGCCGCCGAGTTCTGCTGGCACACCGCGCGCCAGTACGTGCTGGATCGCCACCAGTTCGGCCGGCCGCTGGCCGCCAATCAGCTGATCCAGAAGAAGCTGGCCGACATGCAGACCGAGATCACCTTGGCTCTACAAGGCTGCCTGCGCCTCGGACGAATGAAGGACGAAGGCACGGCAGCGGTGGAAATCACCTCGATCATGAAGCGCAACAGCTGCGGCAAGGCGCTGGATATCGCCCGCATGGCGCGCGATATGCTCGGCGGTAACGGCATCAGCGACGAGTTCGGCATTGCCCGTCACCTGGTCAACCTTGAAGTGGTCAATACCTACGAGGGCACCCATGACGTGCATGCGCTGATCCTCGGTCGTGCGCAGACCGGCATTCAGGCGTTCTTCTGAAGGCTCGCGCCTCTCACTGATCCATGGTGCGCGTGGCGCACCCTACGGAGAAGCTCATGTCCGGTGCACTGTCCCATATCCGCGTGCTTGATCTATCCCGCGTGCTGGCTGGCCCTTGGGCCGGACAAATATTCGGTGACCTCGGTGCAGAGGTAATCAAGGTCGAGCGTCCGGGCTCGGGCGACGACACCCGGCATTGGGGGCCTCCTTATATAAAGGATGCCGAGGGTAATGATTCGCGTGAGGCGGCCTACTTCCAGAGCGCCAACCGCAACAAGCAGTCGCTGACCCTGGATTTCACCCAGCCCGAAGGCCAGCGTCTGGTGCGTGAGTTGGTCGCGCAGTGCGATGTGCTGCTGGAGAATTTCAAGGTAGGCGGCCTGGCGGCTTATGGCCTTGATTACGAGTCGCTGAGGGCGATCAACCCGCGTCTGATCTACTGCTCCATCACCGGCTTCGGTCAGAGCGGCCCCTATGCCAAGCGTGCCGGCTATGACTTCATGATCCAGGGCCTCGGGGGGCTGATGAGCCTGACTGGGCGCCCGGAAGGTGAGGAGGGTGCCGGCCCGATGAAGGTCGGCGTGGCCCTGACCGATATCCTCACTGGTCTCTACGCGACTGTGGGTGTGCTGGCCGCGCTGAATCAGCGTGAGCAATCCGGTGTGGGTCAGCATATAGATGTGGCCTTGCTTGATGTGCAGGTCGCCTGCCTGGCCAATCAGGCGATGAACTACCTGGCGACAGGTGTATCACCCAAGCGCCTGGGCAATGCCCATCCCAATATCGTGCCCTACCAGGATTTCCCCAGTGCCGATGGCAACTTCATCCTTGCGGTGGGTAACGATGGGCAGTTCCGTAAGTTCTGCGAAGTGGCGGGTATTGCGAACCTTGCCGATGACGCGCGCTTTGTCACTAACAAGGCCCGGGTTGCCCATCGTGCCGAGCTGATCCCGCTGCTGCGCCAGGCCACGGTATTCAAGACCACCGCGCAGTGGATCGAGCAGCTGGAAAAGGCCGGCGTGCCCTGTGGGCCGATCAACGATCTGCAGCAGGTGTTCGCCGACCCTCAGGTACAGGCGCGAGGTTTGCGTCTCGACCTGCCTAATGCCCTGGGCAGCAGTACGCCGCAGGTCGCCAGTCCTCTGCGCCTGTCTGCGACGCCGGTGGCCTATCGTTCGGCTCCGCCACTGCTGGGCCAGCACACCGAAGACCTGCTGCAGAGATTGTTGGGCATGAGTGAAACGCAGGTCGCCGAGCTGCGCGAGGCAGGGGTGATCTGAGCCTCTATATATAGAGGTGGGGGGATTGATCCGATTTACGCAATTATTTGCATGTCAGGGGTTTACAGCTCGCCGTGCTCATGTAGAATGCGCGCCACTTCAGCGATGAAGCTCTTCAAAAACTTCTTGTTAATCAATAAGTTAAGTTGACTGAAGGGCTTGCAAAGCTGGATCTGGCGTGTAGAATGCGCGCCGGTCGAC
>NZ_PGLR01000079.1 GCF_002803095.1 Pseudomonas sp. ZH-FAD
AACCCGGACTAACAATGCCAGCCCTGCGTCGCTGCGCTCCGACTGCCTGTCCGAATGAGCGTGGAACAGGTGTCCGGATCAGCGTGGGCTGAGTGTCCGAATGGCGTGGAATCCGCACAAGGCGCGCCAATTCGGCCCACAAGGCGATGTTCAGGTGGACGTTGCGCCCGACCTCCCCTTTCTCGGGGTTGGTCGCTGGAAGACCGCTGACACCTATGCCAAGCGAAGGATTTTCCCCATCAAGGATGACGGGAGCCTGGTTGGCTACCGGGCGATGATCCAGCAAGGGCGTGGTGTAAACCGACAGACCCACTCCGAGGTTTTCAGAATCACTCCATTGGTGAATGAGGCGATGGCAATGGCTATGGCCCAGCGCTGGAGAGATAAGAAAGAGGCGGAGCTTGGAATACTCTCAGGCCGAGTAAGCTCGAAGTCGGCTTCGCGCTTCGTTCCGGGTATCAGTCTCGTTGTCTCAAGCTCTGGTCCTTGCAGAGCAAGCTGGAGGTGGTCTTCTCCCGGTCGCCCCACCGTGACTAAGTACATCGGCAAGAAGCTTGGGTATGCCTCTGCGTACAAGGCTCTAGTCCTCCGCATATGCAATATTCTTGATTGCCCTGTACCCCAAGACCTCCCAGTGCCAATGCCCAACCCTGTGCAGTACCTCCGATTGCAGTCAGGGGGTATCAGCGAGTTACCTGAGCGTCGAGCCAAGCCACGCTAGCTCGGATATTCCTCCTTAGTGGAAGACTGCTCAGAGTTGAGTGGCAGAGCGGCAGCCTCAACTCATACCCTTGGCCAAGCACATTCATGGGGCCAAGTCTTGAATCTAAAGCGCGTTCTCTCATCTTTCATATTCGCAACGGCGTTTACGTCATTCGTTTCTGCGGCAGAGCCTTCGATCCAGGCCGTGACCTTTAAGCATCCAGATGGTCGGTCGGCTCCCGCCGAAATCTACATCGACGGAGAGATCACCCCTGCGCTCCCGCGCCAACTTGCCACAGCATTGGGCGCCAACCAGATAGAGCGAGCCACGATCTACATCAACAGCGTTGGTGGCGATCTTCAAGCCGGCCTGGAGCTGGGCGAGTTCATTCGCAAGCTGGGCTTTAACACAGCTATTGGCAAGCGAGGTCACGCTCAGGGCAAGCCAGTCCCTGGCTCCTGCCAGAGTGCTTGTCTTTTGGTTTTCGCTGGCGGCGTGTATCGCTTCGCCGACAGCACAGCTTATTTCGGTATCCACCGTTTCTTCTCTCGGCAATCCGGGCCACAAGACCTTGCCCTCGGGCAGGTTCTTTCAGCTGCGATTACCGGCTACCTGATCAAGATGGATGTGTCACCCAAGCTGTTTCAGCGCATGGTCGGCGCTGGGGCTGTACTCCAGAAGCTTCCTGTGGAGGAAGCGGTCGCATTAAATCTCGTAAACAATGGCTCGCATCCTGCCACCTGGGTGATAGTCGGACGCGGCGGAGAAGTGTTCCTCCAGGGTGAGCAAAAGACCTGGAACGGCACTGGCCGAATGCTGATCGCCTGCTCCAGGGGGGGTGGTCTTCAAGTTACAGCTCAGTACGATGCGGACCTGAATACCAGCAAGATTCTGGCCGAGACGAAGCACATCGCTCTCCGGCTTGACGCCGGCTTTGTGGGCATAGACCCCAAGACCCTAGTTGGCGCTACAGCTATTGAGGATGGTTTTTTGACCACGCGGTTCAGTGTGACAGCCGGTACTGCTGGAGCTATCGGCAGCGCCACCTCGATTGGTTTTGCATGGCTGCCGGTTGGTTCCGCAGTGTTTTACGGCTACGACATTCCCACATCCCAACATAGGGACTTGGTATTTTCGTTCGCAAGCCACTGCTCGAAGCTGTGACACATCCCTGCTCGACGGATGATTGGGGAAGCATTTACAGGAGGTGCAGCATGCTAATTCCCCATACGCTTCTAGAAGCAGATACGCTTGATGAACTGCTCACAGACTTCGTTACTCGCGTTGGAACCGACGATGATCCAACGCCTGTGACGCAGCGCAAGGCGCAGTTACTTCGTCAGCTGGAAACCGAACAGGTCTTCGTCACTTTCAACTATGAGCACATGCAGGCGTGTCTTGTGCCCCGGAGTGAGCTTAGCGATGCGGCAATCCAGGAGTTCAAGGAAAGTAGGCAAGCCATGATCGATGAGGCCGCTGAGCAAGCGGAAGAACTGAAAGCAAAGGACGATTTCACGAATCTGCATGGCAAGATGGCCCATGCAGGGGTATTCCCCATCGAGCTGGGGCGCACTGTCATGAGCGGCGCTACCAATGCCCTGATGCAAGAGGGACGATACAGCCTGCAACAGCTCCAAGACCTTCTGTATCGCCACTCCACTGGCGACTACGGCACTGTCTGCTGGGCCGACAAGCTGAGCAATCTTCAATCGATCCACAGTAAGGGCTATATGCTCTCCCGCTACACGCTCGGCGGGGTTGATCTGTATGTAGAAATGCTCGAAGGCTGGCATCAGACAATGGTGTTGCTTGTGAGTGAGCGCTAGAGAGCGCTCACGGCCACACCCCACCGTTAAGGGATATTGCGAAATTTGCAATCGGAGGCCCGATCTTTGTTTTCGAAACACCCGACCAAAGAAGAATTAAGCAAGCTGCTCGCTGAAAAATGCGAGCACGCGCTGCTCCTAGATAACTCGATACACACCCTCTATGCGAGTCAGCCGCTACCTTCTAAAGGCAGAGCCAGGCCTCGTAAGCGCAAGCCGGATGCGTTTGACCTGGAGCTGGAACGACTGAAAGCAGGTCAGGTAAATACAACTGAGCCCACAACTTCAATAGCACCTACAACCGCCGAACCAAGGCTTGAGGATTCTCTTGAGAGGGAGGTTTCAGAGTTCCTGCGCAGTCGCCGTAGGAAGTGAAAGGAGTTCGGTTGATCTGAGAGCGGGAGACGGCAATTCTGGGTGATGAATTGTCTAAGGGCTCTGTAATGGTTTCCCGCTCCCCCACCTTTATGCTCGCAGTGCCGCTGTCATTTTTGCTCGGCGGCTGTGCGGCGACAAACAACTACGACAACGCCTCCAACCCCTTCGACGAGCTTGAGCAGCGGCAGCCCCTTTCTGCCGGTATCGCTATTTCGCCTGTATCAACCCAAGTCACCACCACAACCCCCATCCAGAAGCCCTCCAGCGCTTCGTCAGAGGGCGAAATGGTTGGAGCGGTAGCCATTGCCATACCTGCCGGCCAAGATCGAGCCATTGAGACGCAGGGCGGCTCTGTACAGGCCAACCCCCACATACAGGACATGATCGCGGAGGCAAATCGTCTCGGGACCATGGGTGACTACGAGGGTAAAGCAGAGCTTTTGAGTCAGGCGGGATACTCAGGGAGTTCGGAAGCTTTCTATGTCCTCGCGAGGATGTACCTCGATGGCACCCTACCGCACGATATGGATCAGGCGCTTCACTTCATCAATCTCTCGCACAGCGCGGGGTACGCGGAAGCAACCAGAGTGTTAGGCATGCTCTATCTGCGCGGCCAAGGCGTCCCGGCAGATGAGTCTTATGGTCGAAAGCTGCTGGAGTTGGCCAGCAAGAGCAGCCCCCGAGCAGCCCGCGAATACGGGCTCTTGCTGATGAACCTCCAGAGGCCTCATCTGAATGATCCCTCACTTGGAATGGAGTATCTAAGGGATGCGTCAGTCCGAGGGGACAGCGAGGCTACCGTCGCACTCGGCAAAATCTTTGGGAATGAAGTCGGCCTGGAAGCAAGCGGTCATTCGATAGAAGCCCCAGGCCCCGCTCCCGCCCTCCGTAACGATCAACTGAAAGCAAGCGCGATGCGCGGGGATGCCTCGGCGATGTATCAGTACGCACAGAAGGTCCTGATCGGTGCGATTCAAAGCCCGGAACCAGAATTCACTGCTTACTGCTGGCTATCTGTCGCTCAAATGCTTGGCAGCGACGAGGCCAGGAAGGAGATAGCGCTCATCCGGGGTGTACGAACCATTAGCGATACCAAGGCACCTGGACGCCTCGATCAGTGCATCGCCGACCTGCACTATCAGGTATCAGGGCAGGATTCCACTGGGCTTTCTGGTGCGACTCAGTAGGCTCTCAAGCAGATTCAGGAGATAGTCATGGATTCAAAACAGCATCGAGTCATGGTGATTGATGACTCGAAGACAATTCGGACAACTACCGAGGGCTACCTTCGAGAGCTTGGCCATGAGGTTATGTGCTGCACTGACGGCTTCAACGGCATTAGCCATATGATCAGCTTCCAGCCAGAGATTTTGTTCATCGACGTTGAAATGCCTCGCATGAATGGCCTGGAAACCGCACGCTTGATCCGGGCGAATGTGCAGTTCAAGTCTACGCCTATCGTCATGCTGTCTTCCAAGGATGGGATGTTCGATATGGCCTTGGCGAGTGCAGCCGGCGCCAACGACTACATCGTCAAACCCCCGGTGAAGGACGCCATTGCGGCTGTGATCACCAAGCACCTTGGGTGAGGTCTATGATCACAAGGCCAACCTCGCTCATCTTCGTGCAGGCCCCGCCATTTTTGCCCGCTGGTGCCCCACTCGAACCCTACGAAGTCATCGCAGATACGAATTGCACCTTCGAGGTGGATGCCCGAGGACTGCTGATCAAGAAGGACCGAGTTGTAGGTACAAGGTGGATTTCCCCCGACTACACGGGCAGTTTCACGATCACAAACGTTCCGAAGTATTCGCAAGAACCCCACATGTACCTGATGTTCATCGTGTGTGGCGTGATCACTCACATGCACCGTGTTGCGATCAGGACGCCAGCAAATCTTTCATCAGGCGAGTGGTTATGGACGCTCGAAGCGCTGGCTGTTGACGCAGAAGCTGCGCGCTCCGCCAAGACTTATGTTGGCTGCTTGCAGCTAATCCAGGACGCTGAATTGTCGGCAGGCTACAGGTCCGGCGATGAGCGACTGGACTGTATGATTGGTATGGCGCTGTGCCGCCCCGAACTTCTTCAGGGAAAGTCAGCGCGCAATGCGCTACAGTGCTTGGACGACCACCAGCTTCGGGCCATTTCCGCTTGGCACCGAGCCCAACTTCCTGAGTGACCTTTCAGTATTCATGTTGGGCTCGGCTGTCGAGATTTTTCGATTAAAGAGTTCCCAACATGGGCAATCCCCCTCAGACACCTATCCTTCAACCCGTCCAACTGCATGAAAAGAAGTTGGAGATAGACTCGTCCGCCAATGATTCATGTGACCGTGATGCAGATGCGGTTTTCTCGTTTTGCAGCCAGGAAATAGCTGCCCTGTTAGGCAATGACTTTCTGACCAAGCTACCCAGCGAGGTTTTGGCTGAATTCTGCTTGGCTTCCGTCAAGCACAACCACCCGACCGCTGAGCTGCTGTACAAGATCATCATCAACTTCATGTTGGCCTACTCCAATCCCACCGCCCACGAAGATTCTCTCAAGGCTTTCGATTTCCTGGACTACTTGACTGACAGAGAGGGTTGACCCGCTTCTGTCCTCGGCGCCCAGCTTGGGGCGCCACGATTTTCCCTCCCTCCCCTGCCTTACGCGCTGACACGCTCGCTCATAGCTGACTATGGCTCCCATCACTACAGGAGCCTCGACTATGAGCGAACTTCAACTTTCCTTTCTCGAAACCGCCCCTGCGGAGTTTGATGTGAACGCTGTTGATGACGGCGTGGTAGCAGCCGGCAAGGCAATCCAAGGATCGGCAGCACTGTCGCTGTCTCAGCGCTCGGTTGATGACTGGGTGTTTGGTCTTGGCTTTACCAACTGGAAGAACGTCATCGATCACGCCATTCAGACTGGCCATTACGAGCTTTTCTCTGCTGAGGACGGTGTGTCAGGGCTAAAGAAGCACGGCTACCGCTACGCGCCTATTCCAAGGCTACCGGCAGGGGGGGGCCACATACGTACAGCAACGCCTCTTGGTAATAGCAGCCCAGCGCGGAGCAGCATTTGGCCGGAACGAGCGTATGGTTCAAGCGGGACCCGAGTTCCTGCACAAGTGCGTTGTGGAGAACGGGCTCTGCGATCTAATGATCAAGCTTGGCGGGGAGGTTGTCAGGGGCTCGGTCATGGTCGATCAGCTGAATTTTCCTGACCAAGCCAAATCAGACCCTGGTCATATCGCAATCCAGCTTTGCCGTGTGCTGGAGTCTGCCGGCGCCCCTGCCGATACACGGCTCGAAAAGGGGTGTACGTCTTTGGCAGCGCACTTTATGCGCGTAGTTCATGGGCTGCGCTAATGGCTCGCAGGAGCGCCCCATCTGGCGGTGAGTTGCGAGTGGTTCGGAAATCGCTAGGCCTTTCGCAGGAGCAACTGGGTGAGCTGCTGAGCGTTTCGCGAAACACGATTCGCAGCTGGGAGACAGGAGCTGGCCCCTCATTTTGCCCTCTGATGTGCCGTGGGCTGAGGGCCTTTAAAGTGTTTCCGCACCTATTCATTGACATGACCGGGCCATGCTTGGCCGATGCACGTAACCGCCTCGGCTTTCACCAAGACGATCTGGCTGAGAAGCTTTGCATATCCAGGCCGACTCTTTCTCGCTGGGAAAATGGCACACCCCCTCGCTGGGTTAAATTTGCACTTATTGCACTGGTATTTTTGGACTGACAAATGATCACGTTTACCCACCCTCTGGCGCCCACAGTGTCCTATGAGTGCGAGTTAAAGAAAGGCATTGCTCTGTATGCTGCCGATCACCTGCATGAGTTCGAGGTCTTCCTGGTCGAGGTTGATTCCTCGGCGTATGGGATTGGCATTGAGGTTGTCGAGCGTGCTACTGGAAGCCCTCTTGGGCTTGTTTCCATCCACTGATGTAAGCTGGCGAGCATCTGGCTCACTTGTTGGTTTTTCCGCGCATGCGCGGAAAAACGCAGCCGCTGATTTTTCGAGGCACGCGTATGTGCAATGACATTGACCCATTCCGCAGCTTCTATCGCTTGAAGCGCCCCTGCGCAAACTGCCCATTCCGAAAGACTGGTGGCATCGATCTTCGGGGTGGCAGGCTTGATGCCATTATCGCTGGACTGATTAAGGATGACTCGCAGTCGTTCCTCTGCCATAAGACATTGAATACAGAGGCAAAAGAGGCTGACGAGGAATTGGTTGACGATGACGAATTCCAGGTCGATAAGCGTCGCATCTACGAGGCTGAAAAGATGTGCGCTGGAGCTGCTGCGTATCTGTTGAAGGCTGGCAGGCCAACGATAGGAATGCGCTACGCGATGATTACCGGAAGTGTTTCCCCGGATCACTGGAGCGAGGCAGAAAGCCTTGTGATTGACCCCGCAGGCTGATGGCGACTCAGCCTGCGAGGATAGATGGCAGACATTCAACTCACTGCTGAGCGCCCTTCTCTCCACCCAGCAGCTTGCTTTCAACTTGCTGCACTACATCGTGATGCACGGTCGGAATGCCGGTGTCTTGCTGTTCGATGTGGTAGCGGTTGTAGAGCAATAGATCAGGTTGCTCCACGCACCCCTTAGATGAGTCGCACTTCGAGGGCTGCTTTTGTCGCACGGGCTCTTTCTGTATGCACTCTATAGTAGAGAGGCGTGCATTGCATTCGAACCCGTCCAGGCGCAGATCATTAACCAGATTTCGTGTTGCCGGGCTCGGATCGGCAATCCAGCTGCTTGTGCAGCCGGCGATGAGAGCGCACAGCGCGATAGCGTAGAAGTTGCGGTGCAAGGCCATTTCTCCAAGAGCAGATTCGCTTTCACGCTAATATCTGCGCCCCTGTACTTTCCACCCAAGGCAATGCAGTTGCTCCCTATCCCATGGAATCGTTATGAATCGTAAGGCATTGATAGTCCTGGCGGCATTTAGTGTCGTAGGGTCGGTTGCTATTGCCGCAATCGGTAATGTTGACTGGGACTACCGTGATAAATGGGCTGTCGTTGAAAAATTCAAGGCTGGGCTTCCGGCTTTGCTCCAGGAAAGTCGAAAGGATGCAAGCCGGTTCAACGTGGTGAGCCTGGGCAATCAGTTCGGTCAGATCACTGTGGAAGGGCTGCATGTTTGCGCCCATGAGGAAATCGGGGCAGATCAATACATCAAGCTTTCTGAGATTACCAAGGCAGTCTCGGACAACCCAGGCGTGTCCCGACAGCTTCGTGAACTGCTTGATAGTGATCGGTCGGTGTCCGATTGCCAGTTTCGCGTTCTTCAAGCTGCAACTGGCATCTACTGAGTGAAAAATGGCGCTGGCATTATCCGCGCATGCGCGGATTGATCTGGCGGATCGATAAGCAATGCCCAATAGATGATCGCTATTCATGTTGCAATAGCTTTACCGGCTCACGCGCTCCTATGTGAAATCTTGCAGGGCTACCTCCTGTGGAAATCTCAGATTTCACGTAGGAGCGTGCCTATGCAGCCTTTTTGGGCGCATTCAAGGTTAAATATTCACGAATTTCAAAGAGTTGCGAGCTGTCGCGTCTATTCAGCCGTCTTCGCGACTGGCTGCGCTTTATTGGGCGAAGATAGGTCGGAAACCTATCGATTTCCCGCGCATGCGCGGATATATCAGCGATACTAATCAATCGCTTGCTCTGAATTAAAAACATCAATCAGGCATTGGCGATGACACTGCATTTGCTGTTGTGGAATGCCAGCTCCTAGAAGCAGCCTGAGAATTTTCTATGTGTGATGACAGCCCAACATATACCGAACGAGTCAGGGCTTGGCTGAAAGAGCATGAGCCTACCGCTGATCAAATTCAGGAGGCCTACACCAAAATGCTCACCTTGCTGGCCAAAAACCCGAGCCAACAAGGGCCTGACGCGGATACATGCTTGGAAACCCTGGTGAACGCCTATGGGCGGGCTGGAGGTGAAGTCGATGATCTTCTGTCTGTCGATGGACAATTGAAGGCTGAGCAGTCGCTAAGTCAACATGAGCATTGCCCGCTCGACCCGAGCCCTCTCTATGAGGTCAGCGACGGACCAGCGGAAGCGCTCCCGGCTCCGCAGAAAATGGAGCTATTCAAGCAGCTCAAGCGGCAGTTTGGTGCCAAGGCGATGACAGTCTGATCATTCCGGCCTGCGCCCTCTCAGCTGTTCTACTGGCAGTGAGGGCGCATGCTCAGCCTCAACAAAAATATCCGCGTCGAAGAACTCCACTAGGTCTTGCAAGGCCTGCTCTTTGAGCAGAGCGGCTAACGGCGGGTTGTTCGAGCGAATTTCACGCCATGCCTTTTGTTTGAGTTCTTGCGGAAGGCCAGTCAGCCGTACCAACTTCTCCGCACCCTCAAAGACTTTTACAGGGACTGGCCAGCTGTCCAGGCCAGACTGCGAGTTCAATTCTTCCATACCCCTCCCGTTCACTCCTGTATTTGAGGGGATATTCCTCTGGTGTGCATGCCAACTCGACTGACTTACTCGTTATGCTCAGGCCGGCGCCTTCGCCTGGATGCAATAAAGGAGTTGGGTATGATCGCTGTAGTTGCTACTCGGGAGGCCAAGTCAGCATTCCACTACACGTTGTTGTTGAATCAGTCTGGCTATCAGACCCTTGCGGTGAGAGAAACTGCCCCCCTATTGAGTTGCATCCAGCACCCCATGTCATGTCTTCTGTTGTTGGAAGACGGGTTCATGGAGAACACGTCAGCTCACGCTCTAATCAACCTCATACGCAGCATTCCAGGTCCGAAGTCATCTGTCCCGATTTTGCGGGTTTGGAAGGGTCCAATCCTCGCGAGCGGGAGTGAAAGCGGTGCGCTTGCAACCATAAGTGCCCCGGTCACTGGCGCTACCATGGAGAGCGCACTGCGGAGCCTGGGGTTGAGCAGGGCAGGATAGGCACGACCACATGCAAAAAATCACCTTCACCGCTCTCGCTGCGGCTCTGCTGGGAGGCTGTGCCTCTGCGCCGCCTGAGCCGAATATTTCCTCGTACACCTACGACTCCAAAGCCCACTCTGGGACTGTTGTCGTTACCGAAAAGCACTACTCCAGCGATGCTCTCGCCTGCGAGCCGAAATGGCGAGAAGGGGAGGTGTATCAGCCCACTGGACTTCCCCCGATGGGCCGAGACACATTCAAGGTCAGCGTAGAAATCGAGGCTGATCGTGAGGGCGATGACGGGTACAACTTCAATCGCTATTCCCTTGATGTGCCGCAAGGCCTGGGCTCTCGCGTATTGGCGAGAGACTTCCAGCGTCAGAAGACCTTTATGCTTGGCACTGAGTCGAACGGACTGGTCCAGCAGGGTGAGCTTTTCGAGTTCCCCGAGGGCTTCTATCTCCGTGTTTCTCGAACCGCAGTTCAAGGGTCTGATTTTGTAGCCTGCATCGGGATTGACCACATGTATGTGCTCGATTCCGACCTACAGTCATCGGTCAATCCACCCGTTTACCTTGACCGTGTTGTGATTCCGTTTGCCATGGGGCTGGAAGATCAGCCGGTTAAAGTCTCGTTCGGCAACAAAATCCAACACACCGCCGAAATTCGAGTCCTCCCCAAATGAATGCCTGCGTGATCAAGCTCAACCAGCAACGCCTCTATATCGAGCTTCCAGCGCCCATGGTTCATGATCTGCTGGCCGATATGGTCACTCGCTACGAGAGCTTTTTCACGTTTGCTGAACCGTCATACCCAGAAGGGCAGCCGGCTCTTCTTTTCAAGGCCCTGTCGGAAGGCTTTGGACTCCCAGCCTGCGGTGAGTCTTTAGGCCTTGAGGTTATCGACCTAGCCGCCTTGAAGGTCCAATCGAAGGGGGCTCCTGATCCGCGCTGGAAAGACCTCCATGTCGGGCGGATTCTTGCCGCTGCCTTCGCAAGCACTATAAATCGAGCACAGGAGCAGTAATGCGCTTACAAGCACTTATTCTGAGCTTCGTGGCAGGTACGGCTAACGCCGCCAGCCTGGAAGTTGCCGTTTCGGAGGGGGGCAACGAACCCCTGAAATTCAGCTATCCGCTGACGGATGATCGCCAGACACTCGATCTTCGAGACGCTGGCCGTTACACAGTTGCTATCAAGGACAAGGCCCGTGGCAAAGAGATTTGCCGCGAGGCTGAGTACCGCACCGGCATGGTGATGACTCTGCGCCGTGTAGAAAGCGAAGACCCCGACAGCTACAAGGTTGAGGTCGTGGGGCAGGTTTCGAACCTCAAGGGGATCGAGAGCAAGGAGCAACTGGGTTGTGGCGTAAACATGCAGCCGGTCATCGAGAATGCTGCCTTTTCTGACACATCGGTGCTTGTGGCGGGTAAGCCCAAAGTGCTGGTCGTGGATGGGAAAACTACGTTGTTACTCACCGTGAAGGAGTAGTCGCATGAGCAAGTGGACCTACGCCAGGATTGATCGAAACGAACTAGGCCAAGTCCACTGTGTTTTTTGCAACAGACCCCTCCGAAGTGGACGCCTGATCGTCCTTCGCGATGACTCAGGCGTCGAGGCATTTGCTGGACCGTCCTGTGCCAAAACACATGTCGGTGCGCCCTCTGAGCCCATTCTCGACCTTTCCAGAATGGCAATGCTATTAGTGGTTCGAGGTGAAGCGCCTGTGCGTGGTGGGGGTGGCAACGACCCTGACGATGACATGCAACGCCCTGAGCCTGCCCGCCCGCGCCCGGTTAGTAAGAATAAGCCAGACGAGGTAGCAGACTACCTGCGTCTCAGGGTTGAGCACATGCAGGGCTTCGCCGGGAATGCCACCCAGACGCTACGCGAATTTCACAGGCAACTGGATTCGGAGGCAGGCCTTGAGAGCGACGCCAGATTGTACGTTGAGCGGTTGTTGGCGAAGTCGAAGAAGGCGAACACCATCTTCTCTCACCGGAATGTTGAGCTTTGTATTGGTGCGGCCTATTGGCTGAGGGTGGCAATCGAGAACACAAAACCCGAGCGCAGAGAGTTCCTGGAGCGATTGCTGAGCAGCCTGCATGAATACTGGCGCCTGACCTCAAAGCAGATCGAGGCTCTTAATCGCTGGGGGGAGGGCGTGCGCAAATCGGTTAAAAATTTCCCGGTACTCGATGCTGGCGCATTCAGCGGGGTCCAGGACCCGCGCTATGCGCAATCTCAGAACAGCGGCAGCTGATTTGGGTGGCGCCGCTCGGAGATTGGCTTCGGGCTATAGAACTGCCGATACCCCATGAGGTTGAACCGAGCTTCGCAGCCTTTGCAGATGATGAAGTTCTGGATATTTCCGAGGTCCGCAGGGTCAACTGGTGCGCGAGGCGCACTGATAGTCACCTCTCGGCAAAGAGCTTGAACCGGCGATTTGCGAGAGCGACGAGTATCCAGGCATAAATGGACGACCCCGCTGTGGAGCGCAAAGGCAACATGGGTGTCGTTGTTCATAAGGCTGTTGGCCGGGCTTTCTGTCCACTCAATTCTAACGACCAGCACCAGGGTAGTAACCCGAACTAGCTACCTTTGCTTGCATGTTGGGTGGCGGCGTATAGGGGTGTTGCTGGATAGTGTTGGTTCGTTGTAACGACTGAGCCTATTGGCATGCAACCCATCATCCACTTCTATGACGCCCAGTACATTGGTACGCCTGCGCTCGGTCAGCTTGTTGCGTTTGATTCGCTGGCCTGTACAGCATCCGATGTTCGTCGCTACTCAACCCGAATCAGGTTGAGGCAAGACGTGTCATTCAGCCCACAAGCTATAGAGCAACTGGACTGTTACGACCAAGACCTGGGGGAGGGGGAGACTGAATACGAGTGGTCGAGAAAGGCGCAATCGTTGTTCGAAAGCCCGGCCACGCTTCATGTCGGGCTGGGTAATACTTCGTCGCTCGACAACTACATACGCTTTGCTATGTACAGGTGCCTCAGCACGCTACCCAACACCGAACTCCCACCGGGCGCCTACTACCTGGACTTGCTGACTGTAAGTCGAGCCTTGTCTCTGCTTCGGCCAGACACCGACCCTCATAAGCTCCCTTCGCAGTGGAATGAGCGCCGCCGTCGCAATTACGTCTTCTGCAAGTATGGGAATGCGGCCAGAGCTGAGAGCGTGAAGGAATTCGCCGGTTCATTATCGGGCGCTAATCCGGGGATGTTCGCGCACGCTATCGCACACTCATCCCCACGCCAGATCGCCTCGCTTTGTGGGCTGGTTGATGGACAAGTCGAAAGCCTCTCAATCCTGAAACCTGTCTTCATTTGCCACGAACAGCTGATGGCGCCCAACCAGTTCGGCGTCTTTCTTGCGCTGGGTACTGACCCCCAGTATCGCAACATCGTTTACATGGTTGATCTTCAATGCGATCTATCCGACCTGATCGAGGACGCTGGCGAGTCAGTATCAAAGTTCATCAGGTCTGAGGCTGGTGAGTCCGACAAGCCAGTTGTGCGTGTAAACCTCAACAGAATTCCGTTCGTAAGCCCGCTTGGGGTAGTGGATCGATCAACCGCTGCTCGACTGGGGATCGATCCATCTTTGATCAAGTCACGGGTTGCTCAGCTGCAAAACCTGCCCGAACTCTGTTTGGCTCTACTCGAAGTGTCTGGGGCGTCAGGCGCCAACTTGGTTGCGGACCCGGACTTTCAGCTATACGGAGCAGAGTACCTAGAGCCCGACAAAGCCCTCTTGCGAAATCTGCATCAGGCGTCCCCGGACGAATGGGGTGGCCTGCTGATACGCGCTCATGATGCTCGTATCACTGCTCTAGCAGCCTGTCGGACTTGAATTCATAAATGGACAGAGCGCGACAAAGACAAAGCGAATTGCCCACTATTTGAGCGTTTTTAACCGGTTGTTGCCCTGAATTTCCTGAATTCGAGCG